>NZ_CAMJFM010000009.1 GCF_946404925.1 uncultured Prevotella sp.
AGATGCTCCAACGCAGGGGGATGTTGTAGTTGAAGAGCTTAGAGAGCTCGGCAGCTGCCTTACCTGTGTTAGTGTTACGCCATGTGCGGAAGGGAACCAGGATTTCCTGCTTCTCGTTGAAGGCCATGTAACCGTGCATCATAGCACTGAAGCCAATGGCAGCCAGCGACTCGATCTCGCAGTCGTACTGCTTCTGAACGTCCTTACGGAGCTCAGCGTAGCAGTCCTGCAGTCCGTACCATACAGCCTCGGTAGAGTAGGTCCAGAGACCATCTACCAACTGATTCTCCCACTCGTGTGAGCCCTGTGCGATGGGCATATTGTCCTCGTCGATGAGGACGGCTTTGATGCGGGTAGAGCCAAACTCGATACCGAGTATGGCCTTACCTGCTTCGATTGTCTGTTTTGCGTTCATTGTCATAAATGTTTTTATGGCACGGATTACACGGATTTACACTGTTTTTTCTGCTAGTAAAAATTTAATCCGTGTTAATCCGTGAAATCCGTGCCTATTAAACTTTAGCGAAGTGCCTTATTCAGCATGTAGTACACCTCGTTGTTGCGGAGAGTCTGCTTGAAGTCGGCGATGTTGGTCTGCTTGTTGATGCGGACGTACTCGATGCCAGTCATCTCGGCAAAATCCTCCCAATACTCCTCGTTGATGTCGTAAGAGAAAGCACTGTGGTGAGTACCACCAGCCAGAATCCATGCGGCAGCACCAATCTCGAAGGTGGGCTGTGGAATCCACAGAGCTGATGCAACAGGCAGATGTGGCATTGGCTTTGGCTCGATGCACTCTACCTCCTGAGAGATGAGACGGAAGCGGTTGCCAAGGTCAACAACTGTAGCCTTGATGCCATAACCAGTCTTTGAGGTGAACACCAATCGGGCAGTCTGCTGCTTGCGGATACCGATGCCCAGGAAGTGAACCTCGAGCTTTGGCTTGTCGGTAGCAATCAGCGGACAAATCTCGAGCATATGGCTCTGCAGACAAGATGAGCGATCGCCAGCGAAGTTCAGGGTGTAGTCCTCGAGGAATGAGCATCCGGTAGGCATGCCCTGCTGGATGACCCACAGTGTGCGATAGAGGCAAGCTGTCTTCCAGTCGCCTTCGGCACCGAAACCGTAACCCTCCTGCATCAGGCGCTGTGAAGACAGACCAGGAATCTGGTCGAAGCCACAGAAGTCGGGTGCGTCGATGTCAGCATCGCCCAGGTCGTCGAAGTTGGTGGTGAAGGCAGTAGCACCCTCGTCCTTCAGTACGCGGCGCAGTGCAATCTCGGCCTTGGCAGCGTTCTTAACCTTCTGCCAGTAAACCTCCTCGCCACTCTCGTCGATCTTGATGGTGTAGAGCTTCTTGTACTCCTCAACGAGTGCATCAGCCTCTGCATCAGTAACCTTCTTGAAGTACTCCATCAGCGAGCTAACGGGGTAGTAGTCAACGTGGTAGCCCAGACGCTGCTCGAACTCTACGCGGTCGCCATCAGTTACGGCCACGTTGTTCATGTTCATACCGAACATCAGGCAGCGAACGTTCTTGGCATCAGCCACACCTGCTGCCACGCGAGCCCAAACGGCAATCTGCTTCTGGGCCTTCTCATCCTTCCAGTAACCGCAAACCACCTTACGAGCGATGCGCATACGGGTGCAGATGTGTCCGAACTCGATGTCGCCATGAGCACTCTGGTTGAGGTTCATGAAGTCCATGTCGATCTCGCTCCAGGGTATCTCAGCGTTATACTGAGTGTGGAAGTGGAGCAGAGGCTTCTGCAGCTGCTGCAGACCCTTGATCCACATCTTAGCGGGCGAGAAGGTGTGCATCCATGTGATGATACCAACACACTTTGTGTCGTTGTTGGCAGCCAGCATAATCTGCTCTACCTCCTTACTGCTGTTTGCAGTGCCCTTATATACAATCTTAACGGGGATGTTGCCACTGGCGTTCAGGCCATCAACCATCTCCTTAGAGTGTCCATCAACTGCAACTACTGCATCGCCTCCGTAAAGAAGCTGCGCACCAGTTACCCACCAAATCTCAAAATTATCAAATGCTTTCATACTCTTATTATTATACGTAGTTAATATTAGTGTTTCTGACCCTTCTGACCATAGTATGCATTAGGACCGTGCTTGCGCATGTAGTGCTTCTCGATGAGAAGTGGATTCATTGTGAGCTCGGGGTTAACCGAGAAGGCTACAAACGCCATCTTGGCGCACTGCTCCATCACCTTGGCATTATAAACAGCGTTATCGGGCGATGTTCCCCATGAGAACGGACCGTGGTTCTTGACCAGAACGGCAGGTGTGTGATCGGGGTTGATCTTACGGATGTTCAGAATCTCATCAACAATCACATTACCCGTCTCGAGCTCGTAGTTACCCTTAACCTCAGCCTCGGTCATATCGCGCGTGCAGGGGATATCCTTATAGAAATAGTCAGCGTGAGTGGTGCCGATGTTGGGGATGTCGCGACCTGCCTGAGCAAATGCGGTGGCATAAGTAGAGTGGGTGTGAACCACGCCCTGGATATTGGGGAAGTTGCGATACAATACAAGGTGGGTAGGCGTGTCGCTCGATGGGTTGAGCTCGCCATCAACAACCTCACCGGTGTTGAGGTCGACAACAACCATATCAGAAGCCTTCATCACATCGTAGTCAACGCCAGAGGGCTTGATGACAACAAGTCCGCGCTCGCGGTCGATGCCAGATACGTTACCCCAGGTAAAGATTACCAGGTTCTGCTTTACAAGGTCAAGATTAGCCTTGAATACTTTTTCTTTCAGTTCTTCTAACATAATTATCAATTGTCAATTATCAATTGTGAATTGGGATTACAACTTAAAGTTGGAATCCTCGGTATACGCTTTTTTGTTGAAACGATAGAGGTAAGCTCCACGTTTTGAACTCTTCTTGTCGATGAGCTCAGTCTTTTGGATGAAGTCCATGTCCTTAATGCGCTTGCGGAAGTTGCGCTTGTCGAGCTCGGTGCCATATACTGCCTCGTAGAGCATCTGCAACTGGGTGAGTGTGAACAGATCGGGCAGCAAGCTGAAACCAACTGGCTCGTGCGACATCTTCTGCTGAACGAGCTTGCGGGCCTTGGTCACCATCTCGTTATGGTCGGAGTAGAGATTAGGAATCTCCTCGATGTCGATCCACTCAGCTCCGTGGGCCAGACGCAACTTCTCGTCGTAGTCGCTGGCGTTGATAAGCGCATAATATGCGATAGAAACTACGCGCTCGCCTGGGTCGCGATCTATCTTACCGAATGCGCCAATCTGACGCATGTAGATGTTTCGCAGACCAGTGAGCTCAAACAGAGTGCGTGTTGCTGCATCGTCAACACTCTCGGTGGCGCCAACGAAGCCTCCGTAGAGGCTCCATTCGCCACGTCCTGGGTCCATCTTGCGTCGTCCAACTAGAACCTTCAGCTTCTTATCGTCGAATCCGAAGATGATGCAGTCTACCGACAGCCAGACCTTAGAATGTTCGTTATAGAATGTCATAACTTATGATTTACCAGAAATAGATATAGAATGCTACGGTAAAGCCAAGGATTACGAGAGTGTGGAATACATCCCACTCGTTCCAGCTGGCACGGGTTGCGGCAATCTGCTCAGGAGTAGAGGTACCGAATACCAGACCCTGAATCTTCTGCTGATCAGGAGCCTCGGTGAGCAGAGATACAACGATGACAACCAGACAGCAAACGATGAGCATAACACCGCAGAAGAACAGCCAGTTGAAATCGTAGAATACTGCCTTAAACCAGCTGTCAGCAGCATCGGTAGCGTTGCTGTAGTAAACCTTAGCACCCAGACGGGTGAGACCAATGATGATACCAGAGAGCAATCCCCACATACCACCCTTGGCAGAAGCACGCTTCCAGCAGATACCAAGCAGGAAGGCTGCTGCGATACCAGGAGCAAGTACACTCTGTACGTCCTGCAGATAGTTGTAGAGCACGTTACCTACTGAACGCATGATGGGAATCCACAGAATACCCAGGATTACGATAACCACGGTAGCAATCTGACCGATGCGAACGAGCTGCTTCTCTGGAGTCTCAGGACGCAGGCGCTTCCAGAAGTCGATGGTGAACAGCATGGCTGAAGAGTTGAACAGCGATGCCAGTGATGACATGAGGGCTGCCAGGATACCGCAAACTACAAGACCCTTAACACCAGCAGGCAGCAGCTTAGCTACGAGGGTAGGGAAGGCAGCATCAGGAGTGCTCAGCACGAATACCTCACCATTAGGCAGGGTGATGCCCTTAGCGCTCATAGCGAATGCAATCATTCCAGGGATGAGGAACAGGAACACAGGCAGCAACTTGAGGTAAGCACCAAAGATGGTACCACGACGTGCTTCCTTCTCGTCCTTACCAGATAGTACACGCTGAACGATATACTGATCGGTACACCAGTACCAGAAACCAATAACGGCTGAACCAATGAGAGCGCCCAACCAAGGATAGTTGGCATCGCGGTTGTCGCGAATCAGCGATGTCATCTTGTCGCCATACTCGTTGGCATCAACAGCACCACAGATGGTCATCATCTGATCCCATCCACCAAGGGCCTTGAAACCAAGCACCAGGATGATGAGCGAACCAAGGAGCAGGATAGGAGTCTGCAGTACGCTGGTATAGAGCACGCTCTTCATACCACCGAAGATGGTGTAGATGGCGGTGATGACAACCAGGCCGATAGCAGCAATCCAGAAGAAGTCGATGCCCCAGAGCTCCTCGATACCGAATACCTGCTGGAATACCAATCCACCAGCATAAACGGTAACAGCCACCTTAGTGAGCACGTAGCTGATGAGTGAGATAACTGAGAGGATGGTGCGGCTCTGAGTGTTGTAACGACGCTCCAGGAACTCAGGCATGGTGTAAACCATTGAGCGAGTGTAGAAAGGAACGAATACCCAACCCAGAATCAGAATCATCCAACCCTGAATCTCCCAGTGGGCCATGGCCATACCTGATGATGCACCTGCACCAGCAAGTCCGATAAGGTGCTCAGAACCAATATTAGATGCGAAGATAGATGCACCAATTGCAATCCATGTTGCATCCTTACCTCCAAGAAAATAGTCAGCTGAGTTATTGTTCTTCTGTGAAATAACCCAAAGTACGATGCCAATCAGCGCACAACAGAAGAGGCCGATGACAATCCAATCTAAAAATGCCATAATTTGATATTAGTTAAAATTAATAATTCTATAATGTGATTTACTTGATCGAGAACTTGTAAGCAGCGTGGCTGAAGTACTTCTCGCCTGGATTCAGGGTAGGCTGTACCCACTCAGGATGATTTGGAGAATCGGGATACTTCTGGCTCTCCAGGCAAACGCTTACGTGCTTAGGATAGGTGATGCCACCCTTGCGGGCGATGTCCTTATCAGCACCTACACCCTGGAAGTTTCCGCTGTAAACCTGTACACCTGGCTCGTTGGTAAACATCTCCATCAGGATACCTGTCTTGGGGCTGTAGAGACTTGCGCACACCTGAGTGTCATCGCCTTTGCCATCCTTATAGGTGTTCAGGCAGAAGTTGTGGTCGTAGCCAGTAGCGTTCTGAATCTGGTCGAAGCTGCTCTTGATGCTGTCGCCCAAAGCGTGTGGCTGACGGAAGTCCATTGGAGTGCCCTCAACTGATTTGATCTCGCCAGTGGGGATGTAGAGCTTATCGCTTGGGGTAAAGTTGTCAGCGTTTACATACAGCACCATGTCGTAGGCAGGCTGTGTAAAGTCGCCACTCAGGTTGTAGTAGTTGTGGTTAGTCTGATTGATGATGGTTGGCTTGTCAGTCTCAGCCTCCCAAGTCATATCCAGCACATTATCAGATGTGAGTTTGTAGGTAGTAACGGCCATCACCTTGCCAGGGAATCCGTTCTCGCCATCAGCAGCTACGATAGTGAGCTTTAGGATTGAATCGCCAATCTGCTCAGCATCGTAAACCTGATGCATCCAACCAGTGTTGCCACCTCCATGCAGAGAGTTAGGTCCATCGTTCTTCTTGAGCTGATACTCAGTGTCGTTCAGTGTGAACTTACCCTCCTTGATACGGTTTGCATAGCGACCTACGCTCGATCCGTAGTCAGATGGGGTGTTGATGGTGTCAGCATACTGGGCGATGTTGTCGAATCCAAGAACAACGTCAGTTGGTTTGCCATCCTTGTCGGGAACAACCAGCGACACGATACGGCCACCATAGTTGGTGATGCAAACCTCCATGCCATTCTCGTTCTTAAGCGTGTAGAGCTTCACGGGCTTAGCCTGGATGGTTGTGTCGAACTTAGCTGGGTCGAGACCCGAAACTGTGAGTTGTGGAGCCTGCTGGCTACCTGCACACGAGAGCATCAGTGCTGCTGCACCAACTCCCATCAATGTTGCTTTCAATGCTTTCATTGTTTCGTTACGTTTAAAGTTATTATTGAGTCTATTGTCTTTATTTTGGGTGTAAAATTACAATTAACATCTGAATTGACAAACTAAAATGGCAAAAAAATAAAGAGTAAGGTGTGATTTTTACACCTTACTCTCAATATTTAACCTTTTGAAACACTAAAAAGTGTGTTTCTGTTAGTTCGGAGTTAGCAAATTCTACGTGAACCGTCGCCAATTACTACATCGTAAACTTTTGGCTCGTGACCGTATTTTGCGTTGAATTTTGCCTTAGCGTCCTCGATGAACTTCTTGTAGAGATCGTTGCGAACCAGGTTGATGGTGCAGCCACCAAAGCCACCACCCATGATACGTGAACCTGTTACACCGTTCTCCTTAGCCAGGTCGTTCAGATAGTCGAGCTCCTCGCAAGATACCTCGTAGTCCTTCGACAGTCCTTCGTGAGTCTGATACATCAGCTCGCCCACCTTCTCGTAGTCGCCCTCGTTAAGAGCATCGCACACTGCCAGTACGCGATCCTTCTCGCCCAGAACGAACTTGGCGCGCTTGTAGTCTTCCTCGCCAACCTCAGCACGAACCTCATCCAACTGCTCCCATGTACAGTCGCGCAGAGTCTCGAACTTGCCCTCTGGGTGCTTGGCCTGAATGTGCTTAACAACGTTCTCGCATGAGTTGCGACGATCGTTGTAAGGCGAACCAGCCAGCTGGTGCTTAACTACTGAATCGAGCAATACCAGGCGATAGCCATCTGGCTTGAATGGGAAGTACTCGAACTCGCGAGAGCGGCAGTCTAGACGCATCAGGCAACCAGCCTTTCCGAATACAGAGGCAAACTGGTCCATGATACCGCAGTTCACACCACAGTAGTTGTGCTCAGTAGCCTGTCCAGCCAGTACCATATCCCACTGCGAAACCTTGTTGTCGCCAAAGATATCATTTAGTCCGCAAGCAAAGCAGCTCTCCATGGCTGCTGATGATGACATACCAGCACCAAGGGGCACATCGCCAGCAAATGCAATATTGAAGCCCTTTACAGGAACACCCAGCTTCTTCATCTCCAGTGCTATACCATAGATATAGCGTGCCCATGAGGCCTTAGGACCTGCAGGGTCAGAGAGCTTGAAGTCAACACGGTCCTTCAGGTCGATAGCATAAGCCATCACAGTGTCTTCAGTACCATTGGCGCGCATCTCGGCCATAACGCCCTTATCAACAGCGCCTGGGAACACGAAACCACCATTATAGTCGGTGTGCTCACCAATCAGGTTGATACGTCCTGGAGATGCATATACATTACCTGTCTTTCCATCAAAGTGCTTGATGAAGCGACTTCTTACAAATTCAATGTCCATAAGCTTAATGTTTTAATGTTTAATATTTAATCTACTTTAATGTCGGTGTTCACGTTCTTGCATCCTACGAGTGCATAGAACAGGATATAAGCCAACATTGCGATTACCAGCCAATAGCTCATGATTTCGCCAGCCGACTTAGCGATAGCCTCCTGGATGAGTGGCATCACACCACCACCAACTACCATGGTCATAAAGATACCAGAGGCAGCCTCGGTGTACTTGCCCAGACCCTCAACTGAAAGGTTGAAGATACCTCCCCACATGATTGATGTGCAGAGTCCACAGGCAGGAATCAGGAATGCCTTGGCAGGTACGTCATGTCCGCTGAACGAGATGGTTACGCTCTCAGGCATGAAGATGGCAATCAGCAGTAGCGCGATAGCTACAGCGCTAACAGTTGTCAACTGAAGTTTGGTAGATACCTTACCAGAGATGGCGCTTGAGCATGCACGGCCAATCATCATGAGGAGCCAGTAGGCTGCAGCCAGAGTACCTCCGATAGCAGCAGCACCCTCGAATGGCAATTTCGTCACATAGAAGTTCAGCTCCATAGGGATACCAATCTCGATACCTACATAGAAGAAGATGGCTACTACACCCAGCACACAATGGCGGAATGCCAATGGGCTGCGCTCGTACTTAGGTGCCACCTTGCCAAGTGTAGGCTCGGGGATTGCAACACGGCTGATGATAACGAACGAGATGGCGAATACGGCCATACCGATGAACAACAGAGGAGCCACATCGCTCATGCTGGTGTCCTTAGTAACAGTACCTACCAGGATACCTGCCAGCAGTGGGGTGAGTGTTCCAGTGAGTGAGTTCAGTGTGCCGCCAACCTGAATCAGCTGGTTACCCTTGTTGCCACCACCACCAAGGAGGTTAAGCATGGGGTTAACCACGGTGTTGAGCATACATACGCAGAAACCGCAGATGAATGCACCAAGCAGATAGATAATCAGGTTCAGGGCTACAGGGATACTGTCGTATGTAAATACATAAGTACCTGCGCCCACGAGGCTTGACAAATACTGGAATACCAAGCCCACGATACCCACGATAAGGGCAATCAGCGCAGTCTTCTTGTATCCGAATTTTGTCAGCATCTTACCTGCGGGGATACCCATAAACAGGTAAGCGGCAAAGTTCATCAGGTTACCCCAAGCTTTGGCAAAGGGATATTCAAATCCCCATATATTGCCAAAGGGGGCGCCCATGTTGGTTACAAAGCTGATCATCGCGAAGATGAAGCACATTGTAATAATGGCGATTATCTTGCCATTCTTATTTGTCTCAGTCATATTGTCGTCAATAATTTTAATGATGGTTGATAATTAATTATTCTGTTACACCGAATTTGTATACGGTCTTCTGCTTATAACGCTGTCCTGGGTTCAGTACTACGCTTGGGAAGTAAGGACGGTTAGGTGAATCGGGGAAGTGCTGTGCCTCGAAACATACAGCCGAACGGTGTGGGAATGTGCATCCGTTGGCGCCCTTATATCCATTCAGGAAGTTACCTGTGTAGAGCTGCAGTCCTGGCTCGGTGGTGTACACCTCCATGGTGCGTCCGCTCTTAGGATCAGTCAGCTTAGCTGCGAACGAGAGTTCGCCCTCTTCCTGCTTGTTCAGCACGTAGTTGTGGTCGAAACCATGACCGAACTTGATCTGCTCGTTGTCAGCATCGATGTCCTGTCCGAATGGCTTAGCCTTGCGGAAGTCGAATGGAGTACCCTCAACCTTCAGGATCTCACCTGTTGGGATAGCTGTAGCATCTGTTGGCAGATAGAAGTCAGCGTTGATCTCACAGATCTGGTCTTCGATACCTGGAGTAGGATCAGCTGTTCCACCCAGAGCAAAGAAGGCGTGATGTGTCAGGTTCACGATGGTCTTTTTGTTGGTTGTTGCCAGATACTCAATCACCAGCTCGTTCTGGTCGGTGAATGTGAATTCTACTGTTACATCGAGCTCGCCTGTGAAGCCTTCCTCACCGTAAGATGAAATACGATGCAGGGCCAAAGAGCGTGGTCCCATCTGGCGGGCATCCCAAACCTTGGCATTGTAACCTACCTTACCGCCATGCAGGTGGTTAGGTCCGTCGTTCAGGAATAGCTGGTATTCCTTGCCATTCAGTGTGAACTGACCTTTGTTGATGCGGTTACCCCAACGACCTATCAGTGTAGACAGGTAAGGCTCATTTCCGCTGGTCAGCTGCTTGATGTCGTTGTGACCCTCGATAACGTTAGCTACTTTGCCATCCTTACCAGGAACCATAATAGCACAAATGGCACCTCCATAGTTTGAGATTGCCACTTCATATCCCTTACGGTTTCTAAGAATGTACAAGTCGGTTTTTTTACCGTTGATAGTGGCCTGGAAGTCTTCGCGCTTCAGGCCGCACAGATTCACTGTCTCTGTAGTATTTGCCATATTGATATGTTTTTAGTTAAAATATTATTTTTCTGCAAAGTAACAGAAAAAAAATCAAAATGACAAATCTTTAGGCGAAAAAATAGTTGATGATGTATTAAAAAAGCCTAAATACAGTTTTTTAGCAGCTCTGCTACCACATAACTGCTACCTCCAACGAACACAAAGTCGTTAATTTGGGCGGCACCCTTTGCAGCATCGTAGGCGGTTTTTACGTCAGGATAGCTCTCGCCTTCCAGTCCTTTTCCTTGTGCGTAGAGCTTCAAAACGTTCTCCGAAACGGCTCTTTTATTATTTGCTTTTGTAAAATAATAGGTTGCGTTTTTGGGCAGCAGATCCATCACACCCTGAATGTCCTTATCATCCACCATTCCGAATACGATGTGCATCTTGTCGCACTTCACGCTCTTCAACTGCTCGCTCAAGTATATCCATCCTGGCACATTATGGCCAGTGTCGCAGATGGTGAGTGGGGCGTCGCCTATCTTCTGCCAGCGTCCCTGCAGTCCTGTCAGACTGCACACGTGGCTGAAGCCTTTCTGCACCTCGCGATTCTGACATGGTGTGTTGGCCTGGCACTTCACGGGGTGCATGTAGCCCAGGTTTTCCAGCTGCTGTATGGCATTCAGAATGGTGTTGGTGTTCTTTTCCTGATACAGTCCGCTCAGTTCGCCATGAATAGTACCAAAGCTCTTGGTGTTGTATTCCATGCCTTTGTTGGTGGCCTCTGCTGAGATGATCTGCTGATGATCCTCAGCAAATGTGATAGGCGCGTTGTGTTCTTTTGCGATGGCATCAAACACCATACGTGTCTCAGGTGTGGTCTCGCCAATCACCACTGGGGTGTTCTGCTTGATGATACCAGCCTTCTCCATGGCTATCTGCTCCAGCGATGTGCCAAGGAACTGGGTGTGGTCCATTCCGATGTTGGTGATGACTGATAGGATGGGGGAGATGATGTTGGTGCAATCCAGGCGTCCGCCTAGTCCTACCTCGATCACTGCGATATCTACGTTCATCTCAGCAAAGTACTTGAATGCCATTGCTGTGGTCAGTTCGAAGAACGATGGCTGCAGGGGCTCGAAGAACGATTTCTCGTTCTCCACGAAGTCTACCACATACTCCTCGCTGATGGGCTGACCGTTTACGCGAATGCGCTCGCTGAAGTCCACCAGATGGGGCGATGTGTAGAGACCTACCTTGTAACCGCACATCTGCAGGATAGCAGAAAGCGTGTGAGCACATGAACCCTTGCCGTTGGTTCCTGCCACGTGTATCGTGAGATACTTTTTGTGGGGATGTCCCAGATGCTCGTCGAGTGCATTGCTGTTCTCGAGGCCTTCCTTGTAACCGCCTGCACCCTGTTTCTCGAACATTGGCAACTGGCTGTACAGGTATTCACACGTTTCCTGATATGTCATACTCTATACCTTATTATATATTAATTAAAGTAATTTTTGAACTTCTGGAAGATAGAGTCGCGTGTCTGCTTGTCGCCCTTGAAGTTGTCGCTGCCCTTGAACTGCTCAATGGCCTGCTTCTCTTCCTTGCTCAAAGTCTTAGGCACATACACGCTGATGTTTACCACCAGGTCGCCACGTCCGCTGCCATAACCCTGTACGGCGGGCAGACCCTTGCCACGCAGGCGGAGTGTCTTTCCAGGCTGGGTTCCGTTCTCCAGCTTCACCTTCAGCTTGGTGCCCTCGATGGTTGGAATCTCAATATCGCCACCAAGTGCTGCTGTTGGGAAGTCGAGCAGCAGGTTGTAGATCAGGTCGTTACCATCGCGGATGAAAGTCTCGTGTGGCTCTTCCTCGATGAACACCTGTATATCGCCTGGGGTACCGTTGTGTCTACCTGCATTACCCTTTCCTGGTACATTTACTACCATACCTTCGGCAACACCTGCGGGGATGTTAATCTCTACAACTTCCTCGCCCTTTTCTACACCAGTACCGCTACAGTGCTTACACTTATTCTTGATCACCATTCCCTCGCCACCGCAGGTAGGACAAACGCTCTGCTGCTGCATCATTCCGAAGATGCTCTGTGTGGTGTGGGTGATGTAGCCCTGACCATGACATGTGGGGCATTGCTCCTTCTGGCTGCCAGCCTCGGCACCGCTGCCATTACAGTGTGGACATGGCACATCCTTGCGCACCTTGAATTTCTTGGTAACGCCAGTGTTTATCTCCTCCAGTGTCAGTTTTACCTTCAGTCGCAGGTCGCTGCCACGATGCTGCTGCTGGCGACGCTGTCCGCCACCAAAGCCACCAAAGCCGTGACCTCCGAAGATATCTCCGAACATCGAGAAGATATCGTCCATGTTCATATTGGTCTCGAATCCGCTGAAACCACCAAATCCGCCACCCATGTTAGGACCGTTGAATCCGAACTGGTCATACTGCTGACGTGTCTTTGGATCGTGCAGAATATTGTACGCCTCGGCCGCCTCCTTGAATTTCTCCTCAGCTTCCTTGTCGCCAGGATTGCGGTCGGGGTGGTACTTGATGGCTATCTTTCGATAGGCTTTCTTGATTTCATCTTCTGTTGCGCCTTTCTCGACGCCCAGCACCTCGTAATAATCTCTCTTCTGTGCCATATTATTGTCCTACTGCCACTTTGGCGTGGCGGATTACTTTGTCGTTTAGTTTGTATCCCTCTTGCAAGCAGTCAATCACCTTGCCCTTCTTGTCGTCGCCCATGCCAGGCACCATTGCTACTGCCTCGTGCAGGTCGGTGTCAAAGTCGGCTTCTTTGGTTTCAATCTTGCTCACGCCCTGTGCCTCAAGGGTCTTCACGAACTTCTGATAAATCAGTTCCATACCCTCGCGCAGCACCTGTGGGTCTTCGGTCTTCGATCCGTTGGCTATGGCGCGCTCCATGTCGTCGAGCACTGGCAGAATGGCTGTAATCACCTTCTCGCCACCATTCAGAATCAGCTCTGCGCGCTCCTTGAGTGTGCGTTTGCGGTAGTTCTCAAACTCAGCTACCGAACGCAACCACTTGTCCTTCAGGTCAGCATTCTCTTCGAGTGCCTTCTCCAGTGGATCCTTCTCTTCCTCTTCTTTTTCAGCCTCAGGAGCCTCCTCAGTGTTTACTTCTTCCTGAGTTTCTTCAGTGCCCAACTCTTCGTTGTTCACTTCCTCGTTCTTCACTTCTTCAGTGTTGATATCTTTTTCTGTCATAATAGCGTTGTTTAAAAGTTCTGTACCCCATCAAGCAAATTTTATGCCAAACCGTACATCTTGGCCTTCTGAGCCTTGATTGTCTCATCGTAGATGTAGTCATCGTAGCTCATCAGCTTGTCGATGGTGCCACTTGGTGTCAGTTCGATGATACGATCTGCCACGGTGTTGATGAACTCATGGTCGTGCGATGCAAACAGGATGTTACCCTTGAAGTTAATCAGGTTGTTGTTGAATGCCTGAATACTCTCCAGATCCAAGTGGTTGGTTGGGGTATCCAGAATCAGGCAGTTGGCGTTCTTCAGCTGCATACGTGCTATCATACAGCGCATCTTCTCACCTCCTGACAGTACGTTTACATGCTTCAGCACATCCTCTTCCTTGAACAGCATACGCCCCAGGAACGACTTCATGGTTACCTCGTTGCCTGGACCCCACTGACTCAGCCAGTCTACCAGGTTCATCTCGCTCTGGAAGAACTCTGTGTTGTCTAGTGGCAGATAAGCTGTGGTGATGGTCACACCCCATTTATAGGTACCAGCCTGTGCTTCGCGATTACCGTTGATAATCTCGAAGAGGGCTGTCATAGCCTTTGGATTGTGGCTCAGGAATACAGTCTTCTGTCCCTTTTCGATGGTGAAGTTCACGTTGTCAAACAGCACTGTTCCGTCTGTGTCTACTGCCTTCAGTCCCTCTACCTCCAATATCTGCTGTCCTGGCTCACGCTCCATCGAGAAGATGATGCCAGGGTATTTACGTGTTGATGGTGTAATCTCTTCTACGTTGAGCTTCTCAAGCATCTTTTTACGCGATGTGGTCTGCTTACTCTTGGCTACGTTAGCACTGAAACGGCGGATGAATTCCTCCAACTGCTTCTTCTTCTCTTCAGCCTTCATCTTCTGGTTCTGAGCCTGACGCAGAGCCAACTGCGAACTCTCGTACCAGAACGAGTAGTTACCACTGAACAGGGTTACCTTACCAAAGTCGATATCCACGGTCTGTGTTGATACGGCATCCAGGAAGTGACGGTCGTGCGATACAACCAGCACGCACTGCTCCAGGTTGCTCAGGTATTCCTCCAACCACTGAACGGTATCCAGGTCCAGGTCGTTGGTAGGCTCGTCAAGCAGCAGGTTGTCGGGGTGTCCGAACAATGCCTTAGCCAGCATAACACGTACCTTCTCGTTATTTGATATCTCGCTCATCTGCTTGTAGTGCTCTGTATCCTTTACACCCAGGTTCTGCAGCAGTTGTGCAGCCTCGCTCTCAGCCTCCCAGCCGTTCATCTCTGCAAAGGCCATTTCCAGGTCAGCGGCTCTTACACCGTCTTCCTCGCTCATTTCGGGCTTGGCATACAGAGCCTCACGCTCTTTCATGTTCTGCCAGAGTGGCTGATGTCCCATCAGCACAGTGTTCATTACTGAAAACTCATCATACTTAAAGTGGTCCTGCTCCAGCACGCTCAGGCGCTCGCCTGGCTGCATCTCGATGGTACCCTTGTTGGCCTCAAGCTCACCGCTGATGGCGCGCAACAGGGTAGACTTACCAGCACCGTTGGCACCGATAATTCCATAAATGTTACCACTTGTAAACTTCAGGTTCACATCCTTGTAGAGAACCTTCTTTCCAAACTGGATTGCCAGATTTGTAACTGTAATCATATTAACTCTTTAATACCTTTATGTTATTTGGGCTGCAAAGGTACGAATTTTTTCTGATACTACCAAATTTTCTACAACATTCCCTTCGTTGAAGGGAGTTCGTAGTGGTAAATGTCGCGTCTCACAGCCATTTTCAGCGCTCTCGCCAGCGCTTTGAATATGCCTTCTATCTTGTGATGCTCGTTCTGTCCTTCAGCCTTGATGTTCAGGTTCATGCGGGCAGCATCGCTCAGACTCTTAAAGAAGTGCAGGAACATCTCTGTAGGCATTTCGCCTATCTTTTCGCGATGGAACTCAGCATCCCAAACCAGCCAGGGGCGGCCTCCAAAGTCGAGGCAGGCTGAACACAGACAGTCGTCCATAGGCAGACAGTAGCCATAACGCTCTATACCACGCTTGTCGCCCAGGGCCTGCAGTATGCACTCGCCCAGTGCGATGGCGGTATCCTCTATGGTGTGGTGCTCGTCCACCTCCAGATCGCCCTTTGTGTGCACCGTCAGGTCTATCATGCCGTGCTTGCCTATCTGCTCCAGCATGTGGTCAAAGAATCCTAAGCCTGTCTGGATGTCGCACTTGCCCGAGCCATCCAGGTTCACCTTCACCCAGATGTCAGTCTCCTTGGTGGTGCGCTTCACTTCTGCCACGCGCTCGCCAGCAAACAATAGCTCTGCTATTTTGGCCCAAGTAACGCCCTCGTCGCTCAATATCAGCGATTTGCAGCCTATGTTCTTGGCAAACTGGCGATCTGTCTCTCTGTCGCCAATCACGTACGAGTTCTTGATGTCGTACTCTGGATTGTTCATATATTTCTCAACCAGTCCCGTGTTTGGTTTGCGGGTTGGGGCGTTGTCTTCTGGGAAGTGTGGATCTATCAGTATATCATCAAATGTGATGCCTTCGCCCTCCAATGTCTGCAGGATGAAGTTGTGTACTGGCCAGAAGGTATCCTCTGGAAAAGCCTCTGTACCAAGGCCGTCCTGGTTGCTCACCATCACAAACTCAAAGTCCAGTTTCTCGCGGATAAAGGCCAGGTTGCGGAACACGCCCTTTACAAATTTCAGCTTCTCAAAGCTGTCAATCTGCTCGTCAGCAGGTTCTTCAATCAGCGTTCCGTCGCGGTCGATAAATAAAATCTTTTTCATATTGTCTTTTTATTGAAGTCCTCTTTCTCCTTGTCCTGCACGCTTATCGATATCTTGGCCAGATACAGCGGCAGAACCATTGTAAGCCACACGTAGGCCTGGATGAATCCTGCTATCGCAAATGCACCCAGACTAAGCCATTTTACGTTGTCGGGCATGCCCGATGCATCGCCGTTTAGCATACCTATCTGCGACTGCCAGTTGGCTGTTATCAGTATCACTGCGGGCAGCGATGTGAGCAGTGTAAGTATGGCTACTATAAACAGGCACACCATCGATACCAGTGTGAGTTTTCCAAAATGGCGCATCCAGATGCCACCTCGCAGGGCGATGGGTTTTAGCACCTGTTGCTTGCGCAGTCGCCACTTGGCAGCTACAAACCATGCTACAACAGCCACCACGCCCAGTACCAATGCAGGCACCAGCAGGGTGGGGGAAATCAGTACCGGCATGCCCTGAGCTACTGCCGTTATCACTGCAAACACGATAGCCGCCCACCATGTGGCGCGGAATATCTTACGGAAATTTCCTGTGTACAGCTGGTAGCCCTCGCGTATGCAAGCCTGACTGCTACGCAGCTTTATTTCTATCTCTTTTTTCTCTGCTTCCATCTCTATTATTGTTTTTTCGTGGTGCAAAGATAACGTTTTTTGGCACGAATTGCACGAATTAACACGAAAAAATAAATAAATTCGCGAAAATTCGCGTAATTCGTGCCTAATTTTTACTATCTTTGCAGCCAAATAGGATAATTATGAAATTATTAAGGTGGGGATTTATAGGTTGTGGCGAGGTTACCGAGAAGAAAAGCGGACCAGCTTTCAGCGATGTTGAAGGGTCGAGCGTGGTAGCCGTTATGAGTCGCACCGAGGTTCATGCGCGTACCTATGCCGTTCAGCATGGCATCGCCAAATGGTATACCGATGCTCAGGAGATGATAGACGATCCTGACGTGAATGCCGTGTATGTAGCCACGCCCCCTTCCAGTCATGCCACTTACGCCATCATGGCCATGAAGGCAGGCAAGCCCGTTTATGTCGAAAAACCGCTTGCTGCCAGCTACGAGGATTGCGCCCGTATCAATCGCGTCAGCGAGCAGACGGGTGTACCATGTTTCTGCGCTTATTATCGTCGATATCTTCCTTATTTCCAGAAGGTTAAGGATATTATTGAAAGTGGTGCAATAGGTAGGGTCATTAACGTTCAGATACGTTATACCGAGCCCCCACGCCAAGCCGATCTTGATGCGATTGCCAATCACCAGCCATTGCCTTGGCGCCTGCAACCCGACATTGCTGGCGGAGGCTATTTTTACGATATGGCCCCTCACCAGCTCGACATTCTTCAGTACATGTTTGGTGTCATCCTCGAGGCGCGAGGCATCTGCAGCAATCGTGGCGGACTCTATGAGGCTGAGGACTCTGTCAGTGCTTGTTTCCGCTTCGAGAATGGTCTGCCTGGTAGTGGTTCGTGGTGCTATGTGGCCCACGAGAGTGCGCGCGAAGATTGCATCGAGATTATCGGAACCGAGGGGCAGGTCAGCTTCTCCGTGTTCGACTACACGCCTATCCGTCTGCAGACCAATCAGGGTGAGGAGCGCATCACCGTGCCCAATCCGCCCTATGTGCAGTATCCTATCATCAAGAGCGTCATCGAGCATCTTCAGGGCATGGGTGTGTGCGAGGCCACCAGCGTGTCAGCCACCCCTGTCAACTGGGTCATGGATCGCATCTTAGGTAAATTTTAAACGTGGGCGTATGAGTAGAGTGCTGTTGGTATTCCTGTGGGTTCTGGTTGGGCTTAGCGCAAGTGCTGCCGAGCCTGATACACTCACCATCGATACCGTAAGCACTGATAGCCAGCTGGGCATCATCCGTCGCACGGTGCGCGAGTTCGACCGCCTCGACGATGAGTATATCGAGCCCAATCACTACGAGTTCACTGTGATGGGGCAGATTACCCGCACCTACGAGAGCTTTATCATTGGTAGCAATGGTCAGCGCATCACGCTGTCGCCTGACGGAACCACCAAGATTGGTCCGTACTTCGGATGGCGATGGTTCTTTCTGGGCTACACGTTCGATATCAAGAACATAGGCTTCAGCCAGAATGGCCTCCGTAAGGAGTTCGACATCAGCATCTATTCGTCGCAGGTGGGTGTCGACTTGTTCTATCGTCGCACGGGCGACAATTATAAGATTCGAGATGTACGTTTGGGCTATGGCATCGATGGGCGCTTTTTCGAGGGTATTCCCTTTGCAGGTGTCAATGTGGGCATCACGGGCGCCAGCGCTTATTACATCTTCAACCATGGGCGTTTCTCGTACCCAGCTGCCTTCAGCCAGAGCACTTGTCAGAAGATAAGTTGTGGTTCGTGGATGGCGGGCGTTGGTTTTACCCGCAACACGCTCGATATGGATTACGACGATCTGCAACGAACGCTCAACGAGCGTATGGGTAAGGGATACGAGGTACATCTCGATAGTGGCATGATGATCAGCGATATCAAGTACGATGATTTTATCATCTCCGCTGGCTATGCCTACAATTGGGTGTTTGCCAAGAACTGGTTGTTTTGCGCCAGTGGTCAGTTGGCCACCTGTTATAAGTCCAGCTATGGTAATGTGGCTGATGAGAAGAAGGGCTTCAGTTTCGATAAGGTCAATCTCGATGGCATCATCCGCCTGGGCCTGGTCTACAACAACACGCGCTGGTATGCTGGCTGCAGCACCATCTTCCGCACCAACCACTACCACACGTCGCGATTCACGGCCAACAACATCTTTGGCTCGTTCAATGCCTATATTGGCTATAATTTTATGTTGAAAAAGAAATATAAGAATGTTTAAGGAGACAAGGAGACAAGTAGTTCAAGGAGTTCAGGACATTACAAGGGTTATACCTATTATTATATTTATAACCCTTGGCCTTACGGCACGTGCCAAGTGCTTTGGCGATGTCAGACAGCAGGCGGCTGATAGCGTCACCGTGTGCCAGCTGCTTTCTGAGGCGCGTAAGTTGCCCGCCAATACCAATCTCCCGCTGTTCTTCGCCAAGAAGTTCATTGGTCGCCCTTATGTGGCTAGCACGCTCGAGGGCGATGCGCACGAGCGCTTGGTGGTAAACACGCGCCAGCTCGATTGCACCACGCTGGTCGAGAATGTGGTGGCGCTCACCCTCTGTGCCCAGAGCCGCCAGTACACCTATTTTGCTTTTAAGCACACACTCGTCGACTTGCGCTATCGCGGTGGCATCATCAGTGGCTACCCCTCGCGCCTGCATTATTTCACCGAGTGGATCACTGATAATACCCGTGCTGGTGTGGTCAGCGAGGTGCAATCGCCCAATCCGCCATTCACAGCCGTCCAGACCGTTCAGGTCAACTATATGAGCACCCATCCCCAGAGCTATCAGGCCCTGCGCCAGCATCCTGAGTTCGTTAGCGCCATCAGCCAGATGGAGCGCCAGGTGTCAGGTGCCAAGTATCGCTACATCCCCAAGAAGGATGTGGGCAATAGTGCCCTGCTGCGCAAGGCCATCCACGATGGCGACATCATTGCTATCACCTGTAAGAAGCCAGGTCTCGACATCGCCCACCTGGGCTTTGCCGTATGGCAGAAGGATGGCTTGCATCTGCTAAATGCCTCGATGGTGCACAAAAAGGTAGTCCTGGAGCCCATGACGCTCTACAAGTACCTGCAGAAGCACCCGTCGCACACTGGAATCAGAGTGATAAGAATTAAAGATTAAAAATTAAAGATTAAAAATTAGAAATTATAATAAGTAACTTAACCAAAATTGAGAGAGATTATGGAATTACCCGATTTTATGAGTTATGCGAACAAGTTTTCGCAGTCTGAGTTTGCCGAGAAGATTGCGCGTATAGCCAAGCGCGCTGGTGCCAAAATGGTTTATGCTGCTCTTATCCTGTATTACACGCTGCAGAGCGACAAGGTAAGCAAGGCTGATAAGGCTATCATCATTGGTGCTTTGGGCTATATGATCAGTCCGCTCGATGTCATCCCCGATGCCATCCCCATCGCAGGATTAACTGACGACCTCGCCGTACTGCTGTATGTGCTCAAAAAGGTATGGACGGGCATCGACCCCGAGATTGTAGAGCAGGCCAAGAGCAAGCTCTCGCGCTGGTTCGACGAAGATGAGATTGCAGAGATAGGCGACATCCTCGAAACAGAAGAATAAATAAAAAAAACTCCCGAATTCGGGAGGCTTTTTTTATTTGATGATTCCTTGTTCAACGAAGATTTTCTTCAGTGCTACTACCGAGCGGTCAACCTGCTCCTTAGTGTGAGTAGCCATCAGAGCGTAGCGCACCAGGGTGTCCTGAGGAGCACATGCTGGTGGAATTACAGGGTTGATAAACACGCCAGCCTTAAATGCCAGTGCAGTTACCAGGAATGTCTTGTCTACATCGCGCACGTACAGTGGGATAATTGGGCTCTCAGTCTCACCAATCTCAAATCCCTCCTCGCGGAAGCGCTTCAGGGCGTAGTTGGTCACATCCCACAGAGCCTGTATGCGCTCTGGCTCCTGCTGAATGATGTGCAGTGCCTCCAGAGCAGCAGCTGTAGCTGCAGGTGTGTTAGATGCTGAGAAGATGTAGGTACGACAAGTGTGGCGCAGGAAATTGATGGTATCCCAGTCAGCAGCGATGAAACCACCGATAGAAGCCAGCGACTTAGAGAATGTACCCATGATGAGGTCGACCTCGTCGGTAAGTCCGAAGTGATCGCAAACACCACGGCCCTGCTTACCAAATACACCGATACCATGAGCCTCGTCTACCATGATAGAGCAGTTGTACTTGTGCTTGAGCTCAACGATAGCGGGCAGATTAGCCAGGTCGCCCTCCATAGAGAATACACCATCCACAACAATCAGCTTGATAGCCTCCTGTGGCAACTTCTGCAGCACGCGCTCCAGGTCGGCCATATCGTTGTGCTTGTAGTGCAGCTGGCGGGCAAATGCCAGGCGGCGTCCATCAACGATTGATGCATGGTCGCGATCATCACAAATCACGTAGTCATCCTTGCTCAGCAGTGCAGGTATCACGCCCTGGTTTACTGAGAAACCTGTCGACAGACACAGGCAGTCGTCCTTACCAATAAACTTTGAGATTTCCTTTTCGAGCTTAACGTGCAGGTCGAGTGTTCCATTCAGGAAACGACTACCGGCACAACCCGAACCGTACTTGTCGAGCGCAGCCTTTGCTGCATCAATAATACGCTGGTCGCCAGTAAGACCTGTATAGGCATTAGAGCCAAACATCAGCACCTTGTGGCCACCCATCTCAACTTCCGTTCCCTGCTTTCCTTCTATCTCGCGGAAATAGGGATATACGTCAGCCTCCATAAACTTCTGTGGCTCACGATAATGCTTGAATCTTTCTTGTAACTGTCCCATTCCGATTAGGTATGTTCTTTGTTCTATTTTTAATTTCAGGGTGCAAAGATACACATTTTTTGGTAAAACGTGCAAGAATTACTGAAAATTTTGTAATTTTGCACCACAATTATGACGAAAAAGAGAAAAATTACATTCATATTGAACCCCAAATCGGGCACATCGTCTAAGGCTGAGGTGCCCGCCATGATAGAACAGACGCTCAACCACGACCTGTTCAGCATCGAGATATGCTTTACCGAGTACCGTGGTCACGCAGCCGAAATAGCTAAACGTAAGGCCGAGGATGGCGTCGACATCGTTGTGGCTGTGGGTGGCGATGGCACTGTGAACGAGGTGGCACGCTCACTGGTTCATACCCGCACGGCACTGGCCATCATCCCCTGTGGCAGTGGCAATGGCTTGGCCCGCCACCTCTGTCTGCCCATGGACATTAAGAAGGCCATAGGCATCATCAACAGTTGTAATATCGAGGCGTTCGACTATGGCGTCATCAATGGCATGCCTTTCTTCTGCACTTGTGGCATGGGCTTCGATGCCTTCATCTCGCTCAAGTTTGCCGAGGCAGGCAAGCGTGGACCTATCACCTATGTCGAGAATGTGCTCAAAGAGGGACTGAAGTACAAGCCCGAGACCTACGAGGTGAGCGACGATACAGGCGCCAAGAAGTATAAGGCCTTCCTCATAGCCTGCGCCAATGCCTCGCAGTATGGCAACAATGCCTATATCGCGCCAGGTGCCACCATGAAGGATGGCGAGATGGATGTGATTGTGATGGAGCCCTTCACCGCCCTCGATGCGCCACAGATAGCAGCCGACTTGTTTATGAAGACGCTTGGCAACAACTCTAAGATCAAGACCTTCCGTACCAAGAAGCTCCACATCAGTCGTAAGCAGGCCGGTGCCATCCACTACGATGGCGACCCTATTATGACCGATAGCGAGATCGATGTGCATATCGAGCATCATGGCATTAAGATTCTCACCAATCCTGATGTCACCGAGGATAAGGCTCAGCCCAATGCAGTGCTCAATGCCTTTAGCGATTTCTTTAATAATATTAATAATGTACGCGAGGACATAGAGCGCCAAGGCCACCGCATTCAAGTCATCAACAAAGTGCTCCTTCGTAAATTAACTAAGTTATAATTTTATGGCCTACGGATTATACGGATTATACGAATTATTTTTTTCGGGAGGGGATTTAAATCCGTAAAATCCGTATAATCCGTAGGTAAAACAAAAATAAGTATGCAGCAGATTATAGTTTTTATAGTTCTTTTAGCGTCGCTTGCTTACGCTTTTTGGTGGGGATGGCAGAAGATCAAAAATGCTAAAAATCCTTGCGACGGATGCTCTGGATGCCAGCTAAAAGACCTGAAAAACTGCCAAAAACAGAAAAAATCATGCTGTTGTGCAAAAAAGTAGCTAAAAAATTTGGTGGGTTCAAAAAAACTTAGTACCTTTGCACCCGCAAACGACAAAAGGTGCCTTGGATGAGTGGCTTAGTCAACGGTCTGCAAAACCGTCTACGGCGGTTCGAATCCGCCAGGCACCTCCCGGAATTTGCAAGCAGAACGAGGTGTAGCGCAGTTGGTAGCGTTCCTGGTTTGGGACCAGGCTGTCGCAGGTTCGAGTCCTGTCACCTCGACCAAAACAATCCCGCCGATTCTAACGAGTCAGCGGGATATTTTTTTACTATAAACCTACGAAATAAAATATTTTTTCGCTTCTTTGCAATGTTTCGCATAAAAGTTGCGTATATGTTAATAGAAGACAGATAAAAAACTCAAAAATGAATCAGATCAGCGACATAGACCTCATCTCAGGGTTAATCAAGCAGAACCAAAAGGCGCAGCAAGCGATGCTCGACCGTTACGGCCAGCTCGTCTTCGCCCAGGTGGCTCGTCTGGTTCCCGGCATCGAGAATGCCGAAGAGGTTTATCAGGATGTATTCATTAAGGTCTTCAGGAGTATTGATATGTACGATGCCGAAAAATCGTCGCTCCGCACCTGGCTCTCGCGCATAGCCTACCATGAGTCCATCAGCTACCTGCGTCGTAGCAAGACGCCAGTCATCTACTATGAGGATCGTGAAGGCGAAGCCGAAAAGCTGACAGAATCCGAGGTCGATGCCACCTTTGGCCAGCCCGATCCCGATACCGTTCAGCTTATCAGAGCAGCACTCAAACATCTCCCGCCCGATGAGCGTGCCATCATCACCATGTTCTACTACGAGGAGATGTCTCTCAAGGATATAGCTTACGTCACCGAGTCGCTGCCCACCACGGTAGCCTCGAAACTAAGCCGAACACGAAAGAAACTTTGTAAAATCATAAAAATGCTACAGTCATGAACAACGAGGATAAACTCAAAGCAGCCCTTAAGCGCGATGCCGCCCTGCGCGACGCTATCAAGCTCGACGAGCTGGAGGCACCTAAGATGGCTCCCGACCTCAATGCGCGACTCATGCAGCGCATGGCCCAAGAGCAGGCTCCCGTCGCCTCTCGCACCCGCAAGCTCTGGCCATGGATTGCAGCAGCCTGTGCCATCGCCTTCATAGCTGTGTTCGTAACCCCGCCAAAGGATATAGCCCCCCAGGGCGATGCCACAACCGCCACTCCAGCGATTGTTGCCAAGGTCGATAAACCCGCAGCCCAGCCTGTAGAGGCACCAGCACCTGCTCCTGAGGCCGCTTCAGTAGCCGCACCTGCTCTAGCACCTGCTCCCGCAGCCAAGGCCGCTCCCGTAGCTCCTAAGGCCGCCCCCGTGGCCACACCAGCGCCACAGCTGGCAGAGCCAGCAGTTCTTGCTGCAGCTACCACGCCAAAGCCCGCAGTAGCCCAGCAGAAGATGACTGTGATGTCCGAGCGCGACATACCCATCACTCGCCCTGAAAACTATAAGTACACCCCCGAAGAGCTGGCCCAGCTCAAGAAGCAAGCTGCTGAGGCCTACCTGAAATGGGTGGAACTCGAAATGGAAATCTCAAGAAACAATTTACAACAAACAGCCCAAAAATAACAAAAGATATGAAACGACTAGTAATCATGCTGCTCATCGCATGCAGCGCCACAGTAACCATCAGTGCCGATCCATCGGCAGCACCCCAGAAGAAGCCCGAGAGCGTCATCGCCACGCTCAATGCCATCATCCATAAGTTTGGCAATAGCTCTGGTCAGACTTACTCTGTCAATCGCAACCCTAACACAGGCATCATCGAGTCGAGCATCAAGATTGTACCCTTCCGTTGCTCTACCAACGCCATGCAGAACGATAACGTGCTCAACGCCGTAGCCATCAACTTCCCTAAGGATGAGCCCCTGTCGTATCAGTTCCAGCACATCCAGCCAGGTAGCAAGCAGTATTTCCTGCTCAATGTATATACCAATAACGAGGCCGACAACACCTCACTGCATGTTCGCACCCACGACGATCAGGAGATGTGGATGATGTGCTGCAAGAACCCCGAGAATCCCCAGCTCCGCGATGCCTATGCCATCTCTTGGGTACTCTCGTCAGATAAGAAAATCGCCAATGGCACCGTCTATATGGTCACCTCTATGCGCCCCGATGTTTACGAGAAGAACTTCGAGAGCTCTAAGCGCATGTTTAAGATTGTAGGTCGTGTGGGCGATGAGATCAAGGACTCACTCTACAATATCTATATTGCTGAATCTCGCGAGGCCCTCTACAACCTCGAAGACCACGAGTATGTGGCTTGCATCCCCGTTGTTAATAAGCGCTTCGAGTGGCAGACTGAGCTCACTAAGCCTTGTGTAGGTCGTCTGCGCGCCATCTTCCCCGATGGCTCACTCTGCTCAGCTTGGATCGACCTCGACTTTGTGCCAGGCGAGACTTACAACATCACCGTTCATAATGGCTATTACGACGAGGATAAAGACTACGAGCGCCGTGTAGGTCGCCAGTCGGGCAAGAGTCTCATTGAGCCCGATGCCGTTAAGGTGGTCGACGATGTGCCCGCAGAGTATCAGAAAGCCAACCCTGTTGAGGATGATTTCCAAAAGTGGCGCAAGTCATTAAGCCCCGCTGAGGATATGCAGTTCCAGATCAAGGCTGAACGCATACAGATGATTTCTCAGAAGCTCGATGAGCTATATAAGTTCATTAAGACTACGCTCAATGGCTCTAACGCTGACTATGCGATAGACGTTACCTTCAATGAGATTCTCAAGCAGAACAAGGAGCTTGAAGTCAAGTGGCAGGAGTTCTTCAAACACTTCAAAGATAAGAATCTGCCAAAGATGGGCTACGCCAAGGCTTATAAGGAGATTATCGATATCTATACAGGTCAGCTTCGCGAGATCGACAACTACTTCAAGAAGCATGGCGCTATGAGCAAGGCCGCCCGCAAGGTGAACACCTATGTGCTCAAGCAGAACGAGAAGTACATGGACGCCATGGAGAAAGTGTTCGACTAATACCTATTTTGATTTTGATACATAATAACCTTTAAAGCAAAGAGGCTTGACGTGATGCCAAGCCTCTTTGCGCGCGATATATCGAAATTAGTTAGGATCAGGCTCGGTGTTTATCAGTTTCATGTTGGCATCATACACATCCAGCTGCCCGTCGGTGCGAGTCATCTTGATCGTCTCGTCATAGTTGCTCCACACGCCACAGTACTTCATCGGTATCAACTCGCGCTTGTTGGTGTGGTCCATCAGTCCGTAGTTCTTGCCATCTTTGCTCACGCATAGGCCAAAGGGGTAATACGCTATGCTGGTGTATACAAATGGCACGCGCTCACTGCCATCGTAGCCCTTGGCGCCCGCCTTGTCTTGTCCGCCCTGCAGTGTGTGCAGCACTATAAAGTCGTGTTCGTCGTAGCCCTTAGGCTCGTCATATTTTGGCTCTATCACCATACGCCCGTCGCGGTTCATCACACCCCATGTGTATTTCTGATCCTCAGGCGTTTGGGGCTTGTTAAACACGTCGTAGTCCACTGGGCCGTATGCTTTGCCCGTCAACACCCCGTATAGGCCGTTGCCCAAATCCTTGTAGGCGCTGTAGGCGCGCTTGTTCACAGCCAGGTTCGTCAGCGTCTTCAGTATGTCAGCGGGGTTGTAGGTGTAGTCGCCCACCTCCTTCACCAGCTCAGCCGTCATCTGGCCTCGTTGTGCCTCCGCCTCTTTCAGCTGCTCCTTCAGCTGACTGGCTAGTTCTGGGTGTTCCTTTATCATTTTTCTCAGCTGTGCCAGCCCCTCGTCCAGCGCCTTTTCTGCCTCAGGCACCACCTGGTTTATCATTTTCTGGCTGAATTCCTCACGAAACTGTTCCAGCTGCTCTTTCAGTTCTGTTTGCTCCTCCAGCACCGCATTATCCAGCAGCAGATATTGCTGCAGCGTGTTGTTGCGGTCCGTGTGTCCTGTGGCTGCGTAGTGCAGCACCGTCACGTTCAGCCATTCCATCTCCCGTTCGTCGTCCTGCGCACTGGCAGCAGTGCACATCATGGCCATCAAGGCCCCCAAAAATAAACTAGTTCTTGTCATAATTAATAAAGTGTTTTAGGTTTCTGCGGGCAAATATACGCATTTTTTCGATACATTATCCCCCCAACCGCAGTTTTTTTTTCAGTGCGCGCGCAATTTGTTTAGTAATAATTCCTAATTGATTATTCTTCTCTAATTGCGAGTGCAAAGGTACTAATATTAAATGTACCTAAAAAATATATTCTTGATTCTTTTAGTTAAATGATGTTAAGGAAATTGGTCTACTACTTTAAAGCCAAAGGACCGTAATTTTTGTTCAAAATAAACGTATTTTCATGGCCGAGTTAATTACGGCTCATTTGGGGTGCACGAAAATGAGCAGAATACTATTTTTGCAAGTAACACGACGCTATAACGCTATAACGCTATAACGCAGTCACTTTTGAATTTGTAAATAGTGGATTTTGTGTGCTTTAAATTTTATATTATATATTATATTATAATATAATATATAATATAAATATATATATAATTTTCCATCCACTTCCCTCCATTTTCGATTTTTCTAATGTTATAGTGTTATAGCGTTATAGCGTTATAGCGTTATAGTGTGTGTACTGTGGTTTGCCTCGCGGCAGGATGCGCACTATTTCTGTTAAAAGTGCGTAAATTTTTGCAATGTTTAACGAAAATAATTTTCGGAACGATGGTGGTATAAGGGCTTGCCGTTGATTAGATATGCATATATTTTACGGGCGATAGTTAAAAAATATTGTTAAAATCTATTAAAAGGCGGAAAATACGCGGGTTTTCGGATTTATTTGTGTACTTTTGCCCATGGAATATTAGGTGTATATTATAATTGAAAAGAAGATGAATAATCATTCAGTTGTAGGTGCCAAGATTAAGGGCATCAGAGAGACAAAAAATCTCAGCGTAGAAGAAATCGCCGAGCGCAGCGGACTGACCGTGGAGCAGATTAACAGTATCGAAAACGACGTGAACCTGCCATCGCTGGGTCCGCTGATCAAAATAGCCCGTGCACTGGGCGTGAGATTGGGTACGTTTATGGACGATAACGACGATCTGGGACCAATCGTAACGCGTGCCAAGGATCGTGAGGCCGACAGCAGCATAAGCTTTAGCAACGGTGCTACAGATGCCCGCAAACATATGGAGTATCATCCATTGGCTCAGCAGAAGGCTGGACGCCACATGGAGCCATTCGTGATCGACATCAACCCAGAGGATACACCAGAGTTCCAGCTCTCAGCCCACGAGGGTGAGGAGTTTATCTACGTGATGGAGGGTGAGATAGAAATCGTGTACGGTAAAGAAACTTACCACCTGAACGAGGGTGACTCGATATTCTACGATAGCATCGTGAAGCACCATGTGCATGGCGCACCTGGCAAGAGCGCAAAAATCCTCGCCGTGGTGTATATACCATTCTAAATAATTATAGGCCTACGGATTTTACGGATTTTACGGATTAATTATCCCGAGAGTTCGCAATCCTAAGGCAGAAAAAATTCGTATAATCCGTATAATCCGTAGGAGATTATAAAAACTGAAATGAGCGAAGTAAGATTAGATATGGCGGGGAGACCGCTGCCTGATAGAACTTATCCGGCTGAGACCGGAAGCAAGGGGTACCAGCTGTACGAACGCACACTGGGACAGTGGCTGGAGTACTGGGCTGAGAAGACTCCTGATAAGGAATATATAGTATATAGCGACCGCGACCTGCGCTTTACTTGGAGTAAATTCAATGAGCGCGTGGATAACCTGGCTAAGGGCTTGATAGCCATTGGCGTGGAAAAGGGATCGAACGTGGGTATTTGGGCTACTAACGTGCCCGACTGGCTGACATTCCTCTACGCTACGGCTAAGATTGGCGCCGTGCTGGTGACGGTGAACACCAACTACAAGCAGAACGAGCTGGAGTATCTGTGTAAGGACTCGGATATGCACACGCTGTGTATCACCGACGGTACATGGGACTGTAACTACGTAGACATGACCTACACCATGCTGCCTGAGCTGAAGACCTGCGAGCGCGGACACCTGAATAGCGAAAAGTTCCCATTCCTGAAGAACGTGGTATATATAGGTATGGAGAAGTATCGCGGCATGTTTAACACCGCCGAGCTGCTGCTGCTGGGACAGAACGTGGAGGACGAGCAGCTGGACAAGATGAAGGCTCAGGTGACTTGCCACGACGTGTGTAACATGCAGTACACCAGCGGTACAACAGGATTCCCCAAGGGCGTGATGCTGACGCACTACGGTATAGCCAACGATGGCTACTTTACAGGCGAGAACATGGGATTTACGCAGGACGACAAGCTGTGCGTATGTGTGCCACTGTTCCACTGCTTTGGCGTGGTGCTGGCCACGATGAACTGCCTGACGCACGGATGTACCGAGGTGATGGTTGAGAAATTCGACCCGCTGGTGGTGCTGGCGTCTATACATAAAGAGAGGTGTACGGCCGTGTATGGCGTGCCCACGATGTTTATAGCCGAGCTGAACCACCCGATGTTTGATATGTTTGACCTGAGCTGTCTGCGTACGGGTATCATGGCTGGAAGTCTGTGCCCAATAGAGCTGATGAAGCAGGTGAGCGAAAAGATGTTTATGACTATCACCAGTGTGTATGGACTCACTGAGAGTTCGCCCGGAATGACGCAGACCTGCCTGAACGACACCTTTGAGCAGCGATGCACAACGGTGGGACGCGACTTCCCATTCTGCGACGTGAAGGTGCTTGACCCAGAGACGGGCGAGGAGTGCCCAGTGGGCGTGCAGGGCGAGATGTGCTGTAAGGGATTCAACGTGATGAAGGGTTACTACAAGAACCCAACAGCCACTGCCGAGGTGATAGACAAGAACGGATATCTGCACTCGGGCGACCTGGGCGTGAAGGACGAACAGGGATTCTACAAGATTACAGGACGTATCAAGGATATGATTATCCGCGGTGGTGAGAACATCTACCCACGCGAGATTGAGGAGTTCCTGTATCACATGCCTGGCATCCGCGACGTGCAGGTGGCTGCCGTGCCTTCGAAGAAATATGGTGAGGCCGTGGGTGCATTCATCATCCTGGAGGAGGGCGCACAGATGACTGCCGAGGATGTGCAGCTGTTCTGCCGTGGTAAGATAGCACGCTACAAGATACCAAAGTACGTGTTCTTTATCAAGGAGTTCCCACTGACGGGATCGGGCAAAATCCAGAAGTTCAAACTGAAGGAAATGAGCCTGAAGCTCTGCGAGGAGCAGGGAATCGAGGTTATTTAATATTATACGGCCTACGGATTTTACGGATTATACGGATTATTATTAATCCAATCCGTAATCTCCGAGAAGGTCAGAAGAAAAGAAAAATCCGTAAAATCCGTATAATCCGTAGGTAAGAATTTAAAACTATAAGTTATGAAGATGAGGGTGAACATATTGGCGATGATGGTGCTGTGGGTGACTGCGGTGCTGGCTGATGTGTCGCCTCGAATCTTCCATAACTATACCGCGGCCGACGGATTGGCGGATAACAGCGCGCAGACCATCAAGTGTACCAAGACAGGACGACTGGTGATTACCACTGCTGGACAGATCAACTTCTTCGACGGGTCGAAATTCTCGTATATCGACCCTATAGACGAGAACCAATATCCGCTGGCAGAGTATAAAGGTAACTACCACTTGTACTTCGACCGATTCCACCACATCTGGCTTAAAAACACGCATACCGTATCGTGTGTCGACCTGATAACAGAACGCTTTGCTGCATCGATAGAGGATGAGTTCAGAAAGTTTGGTGTTATCGAAAAGGTGAACGACCTGTTTGTTGACAGCGCCGGCATAGCATGGCTGCTAACAGAGAAGGGCCTGCAGAACGTGAAGAGCAAGCTGACCATCAAGCCACGCGAAAAGCTGAACCTGCAAGACGTAGAACTGTGTAAGCAGAACCAGGTGATGCTGTTCTACAGCAACGGACTGATGGAGATGTACAACACGGAGACGGGTAAGAAAACACTGGAAACGCGCGCCTATACCGATGCCGACGGACAGAGATATGGCGAATCGAGCCTGCTGGCGATGGGTAAAGACGTGGTGTATCAGATACGAAACGGATGGAAAGAGGCCATACTGATGAAGTACGACCTGAAAGCCAACAGCTGGGCCGAGCTGCTGCGTACGCCTTACCACCTGAACAACATGGAGCTGAGAGACTCGATGCTCTACGTGCCTTGCGAATACGGATACTGGGTTATTAACAACAACACGGGCCAACAGACACACTTTGAGGGTCTGACACAGGAAGACGGCTACACGATGGTGACCGACATCAACGTGATGGCCTTTGACCGCCAGGGAGGCTTGTGGCTTGGTACCGAAAAGCGAGGCATACTGTACTCGCGCCCGTTCAAGCCGCCATTCAGGGTGTATCCATGGGGCAACCCTGTGGCCGACCGCTACGGCGCCATGTTCGATCACGTGAACCAATATCCTAAATTCCGCGACCGCACCGTGAACTGCATCTATAAGGATTCGCGCGGATGGACATGGGTGGGAACACCACAGGGACTGCAGGTGTATCGCAAAGACACCGACATGCTGCCACAGGTATATACCAAGAAAGACGGACTGCTGAACAACATCGTACACTCGGTGGTGGAAGACCAGAAGCACAACATCTGGGTGGGCACCAGCTATGGTATATCGGTGGTGCTGTTTAACGAAGAGGGGCGCGTGTACCGCATCGGCAGCTACAACGAGTACGACCGCGTGCCCAACGAGGTGTTCTCGAACGGCAAGTCGATGCTAATGCCCGACGGAACCATCGTGATGCAGTCGCTGGAACATGTGGTAGAGTTTAATCCCGACGATTTCTCGACGCTCGGCAACAATTATGCGTTCGAAATCTACCCCAAGCTGATACAGCTGTTTGTGAACGGTATCGAAGTGAACACCAACACAGAGATAGACGGCAAGCGGATACTGGACAGAGCACTGAGTCGCGTGTGGGGGCTGGATCTGGACTATACCGAAAATACGATTACCATGGTGTTCTCGGGTCTTAACTACTTCCGTCCGCAGCAGACTTTCTACCGCGTGAGAGTGGTGGGGCTCGACGACGAGTGGCGCATACTGACACCTTACGACAGCAACGGCATGATTGACAGCCACGGACTGTTGCACCTGCCACTGATTTCGCTACGACCAGGCCACTACGAGATAGAGGTGCAGGCATCGATGAGTCCTGACGACTGGGACACCAGACCCTACGTGTGGGAGATTGACATCAACGAGCCATGGTGGCGAAGCATAGGTATGTTCGGACTGATGGGCGTGCTGCTGACAGTGCTGCTGCTGGTGAACATATTCTACTATATGAAGAATGCCAACCTGCGTGCCCAGCGCGACAGCGAGGAGAGCATGCTGGTGAAGCGCATATACCGCTTTGTGGAGCGTATAGAGAATAGGGAGGAGGTGCTGGAGCCTGCTGCTGACGAAATAAGCGCGGCTACAGTGGAGCAGATGACCGACCTGGACCCACAGTTTGTGAAGGCCATTGAGAAGGTGAAGATGCTGGTGCTGACTGAGCGCAAGAAGAAAAAGATGACCATGCACCGACTGAGCTATAAGGCCGGTATAGGCAATAAGGAATTCTACAAGCTGGTAACGGAAAACATATTTAAGAGTCCGCGCGTGATGATTAAGAAGGCGCGACTGGAAGAGGCTGAGAAGATGCTGCGTAACACCAAGGCAACCATCGACGAGATAGCAGAACACTGCGGTTTCGTATCGGCCAACTACTTCATAGCCTCGTTCTACCAGAAGTATAAGACTACTCCACAGGCGTATCGTAATAGGCGATAAGGCGCCAGGTGCGATCAGTAGTGCCCTTGTAGTAGACTAAACCCTGATAATGATTCTCTGTTTGATAGTAGCTGCCCTCGCTGGGTAGCAGCTCATCGGTGCCATCGATGAGATACTGATAGGAGTAGTAACCCTGCTTCTGCAGGATGCATGCGGTGTAGAGATGGTTGGCGGGGTCGTAGAGCATGCGATACGTGTCAGGCCCCTCGGTGGTCCAGCGACCACTGATGCGGATGCGCTGACCAATATCGGAGTGCAGACGATAGTTGACCCACACGTATTCGCTGTGGGTGTCGTTATAGCTATCGTTGCTGTTGCGGATGCAGAACGAGCCGTTGGCATCTTCGTCGTAAAGATAGTTAGGGCGGGGCTCATCGATGAAGGGGTAGGCTTGATAGTTGTCGCCATCCCAAAGGATGTGGTCGATGCCCATGGTGGGGTGCGACACATCGAGCACCTCGAACTTGCGATACTCATTGCCCGCATCGAACACCAGCTGGCGATGGTGGGTCCACTCTAAACCATTGAGGGTGGTGATGTTAGGTTTTACACCCTGGCGCATGTGGCGCTGCTGATTGTTCTGCATCACCACAGCATAGATCTGCTCATCAGGATTAGTTATGCTGAGCTGGCCATAGTTCAGGCTCATCGACACCTGCTGGTGGCTCTGGCGCGTGTCAACATCGGTATTGCCCGTGGCGCTCATGCTGAGCTTGGCGCTCTGCTCGGTAACCATAAACTCGGCCACCAGCACCTCGCGGTTGTCATCATCCTCATCCAGCACATGCAGGCGGTAATTGCCGCTCATTTTCAGGCTGCAACGATCGTTGGGCAGCTGCAGCTGGTAGTGGGTGTAGGGGATGATGGTATTGGAGGAATGCTCGTAGTCATCGATGGTGTTGCCATTGAAGCCTGAGAGCCAATCGCTCTCAAAAAGACCCTCGGAGGGAGTCCAATCGGCCTCGCAATGCTCCAGCTGATAGACGTAGCGATGGTAATCGTGCGAGAGCTCATCGAACGACACGGTGAGCACATCCTGTGAGCCCAGGCGCATAATGGCGGGGGCCAGCCAATTGCCATTGACCACCACCTGCAGCGACTTGACATCAGGCTGACTGATGCGACTGCTGGCTGAGGCGCATAGCGGCAACGCCAAAAGCAGAATATGAAACAAAATCCTTCTCACCTTCTCACTTTCTCACCTTTTCACTTTCTCCTCTCCGTAATGATTCCATGGCGATAGGCGTAGAGCAGATCCTTGAGATCTGCTATCTGGCTGCGCAACTCCTCGCCCTTGTCGGTATCAGCCACCAGCATGCGGTGGGCTGACATCTCGATGATCTGAGTGGTGCTCTTGATGTCTATTTCGCGCATGATGGCATCGCGGGCAGAGGTGAACGGCTCGTGCTGAACCAGCTGGAAACCACGTGAGTGATAGACCAAGGTGTAGCCAGCGATACCCGTTTCGTGGTGATAGGCCTCGCTGAAGCCGCCATCGATCACCATGAGTTTGCCACCAGCCTTGATGGGGTTCTCGCCACTACCAGCATGCACGGGCACGTGACCATTGATGATGTGGCGTGCCTGGCCTTTTACGCCAAAGGCATCGAGAATGCGGTCGCACACCTCAGCGCTGTCGCGCAGCTTGAAGTAGTTGCCCTTCTCCTCCTTAAAGGTCTCCTTATCAGTAAGGAAATAGCGCTCGAAGGTGGCCATCTTTGACTTACAGAACAGGGGCGACTCCTTGCCACACCACAGATAGAGGAAGTAGTCGATGGCATAGTCGCGCTGGGTGGAATCGCTCTGGAAGGCATCGCGGATCATCATGCCAATGTTGTGCATGAGGTCCTTGCCCGCAAAGCGCTTGCCAGGATAGATCTCGACCTCCTTGAGCGAGCCATCGTCGTTGAGCGGAATGGCTGCGTGGAACAGCAGGTTAGAGTTGCTGATGGCGTACATGCAACCATGCGACAGGAGCGTGCGGATGTGCTTGTGCAGCTTCTCGCTGATGCGGAACGAGTGGTGCAGCTTGCCTATCAGGTCGGTCTCCTCAGGGGTGAGCTTATTTGGGTCGGCAGGGTCGACGGTGGGGAAGTTGCAACTCTTCATCTCGTAGGCCTTGCCATCGATGGTGCACAGGTGCTTATCGTAGTCCACGGCGCTGAGCATGCAGCGATTCAGCATCTGCCACTCGGGGTGGCGCTGGAAGATGGCAGCCTCGGTCTTGAACTGCAGCACGGCAATGGCCTTGTGCATCTTGGCGGTGAGCTGCTGGGTCTTATCGTCCATGGTGTTGCCAGGCAGCAGCTTGGGCATGAACTCCAGACAGGGATCGTCGCCATACACATCGAGCGCAAAGGTGGCCAGAGGCACCAGATTGATGCCATACTCCTCGATGGTGGTGAGGTTGGCATAGCGCAGGCAGAGGCGCAGCACATTGCAGATGCAGGCGTCGTTGCCAGCAGAGGCGCCCATCCACAGCACATCGTGATTGCCCCACTGGATGTCCCACGAGTGGTACTGGCGCAGGGTGTCCATGATGATGTGGGCACCAGGGCCACGATCGTAGATGTCGCCCAGAATGTGCAGCTGGTCGATGGCCAGGCGCTGGATGACGTTACAGATGGCGCAGATGAAATCATCAGCACGACCTGTAGATATGATGGTGTTGACAATCACGCTGACGTAGGCAGCCTTGTCGTTGTCGCTCAGACTCTCGTGCAGAAGCTCTTCGATGATATAGGCAAAATCGTGAGGCAGAGACTTGCGCACCTTAGAACGGGTGTACTTGCTGCTGACATCGCGACACACCTTTACCAGCTGGTGGATGGTGATGCGATACCAGTCGTCGATATCCTGCTCCTGGGCCTTGATGAGCTCCAGCTTCTCCTCAGGATAGTAGATGAGGGTGCACAGCTCCTTCTTCTCGCTCTCGCGGATGTCGTTGCCAAAGAGTTCATTGACTTTTCGTTTGATATTACCTGAGGCATTCTTGAGGATGTGGCGGAAAGCTTCGCTCTCGCCATGGATATCAGCCAGGAAGTGCTCGGTGCCCTTGGGCAGAGCCATGATAGCTTCGAGGTTTATAATCTCTGTAGAAGCATCGGCAATCGTGGGGAACGACTGCGAGAGCAGCTGCAGATAGTGGAGGTCGGTGTCATTACTGGAAAGGTGTTTCATATCTTCAAGTGGTTTATTAGATTGGTGCGAAGTTTGATAGTCAGCTTGTCGTCGAGCGGGTCGATGGGCATGTAGCCCTCGTCGAGCAGTATGAAGTCGGCCAGCACCTGAATGAGGCGGGCGGCACTCTTGGTGAGGCCTTCGTCTTCGAGTTTCTCAGCCAGGAGATCGTCGTTCACATTGTCGCGATAGAGCTCGCGCGTCAACTCGATGGCGCCAAGCAGCGTGGGGAACTTGAGCACCTGACGGATGATGCGCAACAGATAATCCGTCTGGTCGCCCTGATAATCGCCCACAAGCTCCTTGATGGGTTTGGGGCGTGTGTAATGCTTTGGGAAGTAGGCTGCAATCTTATCGGTATTAAGGAGTGGCGCTGCGAGGCCTAAGATGCGGATGCCATAGTCGGTATAGTTCACGATGTTCTCGTGCTCTGCATACACCATCAGGTGGCGCCAGTTGATGAGTCGTGCGTCGAAGGTAGAATCATCTACCCATCGCTTGTCGCCCATGATGCCCACCTTGAGTATCGCCTTGAGGGCAGCGAGGGTGTTGGAGTCCATCAATTCGAGGGTGTTGGAGTCCATCACCTTCTGATAGACAGCAAAGGTCTTGGCTGCCATGTCTGCTGGCGTGATGGTGTTGGTGATGAGGGCGTTGTGAATCTCCTCGATACGCGGGTTGTAGCCATGCTTGGCAAACGAGCCAGACTCGAGCTTGCCCAGGGTGATGACTGCATAGGCATGCGACAGATACTCGCGCATGGCTAGGAACAGGGCTGTGCGCTGCTGGGCTGGCATGGCATCGAGCGCAAAGGGCTGCAGCTGACCATGCAGCGTGACCACAAAGCGGATGTTATTCTTTACGGCACAACGCAGCGCCTTGAACTGCATCATCTGGTTGACGCCATGAATGTGGATGATATCTGCCTCGAAGTCGCGGGCTTGCTTGTAGAAGGATTTGTTGTTGTCGGCCACCATGACGTTGGCGCTCTGTTTCAACCCCTCTACCAGCAGCGATACATGACGTTGTATCAGCTCGTTATTCTTTGGGTAAATATGTAATACGTTCATAGCTACTCATCAGGTTCTTCCAGAATATGCGCCAACGCAGGCCTTGGCGCTGCCAGAACGATGGTCTCTGCTCGTAGTAGGCGAGCAGCTGGATGGCCTGGCTCTTGCGAACGATAAGGAAATCGTATCGCCCAAAGCGGAAATTCTTACGCTTGCGGGTACGCACCTTCTGCAACTTGCGCTCCTTGCGCATGACGTGGAAGCGCACATCGTCGCACTCCACAAACGTCTGGAGCTTGATGCCCTTCTTGGTGAGATAGCCAAGTGTGACATCAGCTGTGGCATCGAACGTGTCGTTGATGGCCTGGAGGATGTAATCGCCCTCAGGCTTGTGGTTGGCATTGGCAAAGATCACCCAATCGTTCTTGGCTGCCTTGAGACCAATGTTCAGCGACTGCATCTTGCGCTTGACGTAATACGGAGGCGTGGGCAGGAAGGTGGTGTAGAGATGCTTGTAATCGTTTTTGAGAAGCTTCAGTACGTCTGGAGTCTCATCATTAGACGACTCGTCGACCACAATGACCTCGTAGCCAGGCTCGTACTTCTGCTCAAGGAAAGCAGGAAGGTTCTCCTTGAGATCGTAGTCCTGATCGTACACGGTCATTATGATCGAGAATTTTCGAGAGTCTGTATTCACTTTAATGTTTAATCTTTAATCTTAAATCTTAAATCTCGTCGCTCATATACCCCTTGGGCAACTTGCGGCAATTATACTGCGATGCCATAATCTCGCCATAGGCGCCAGCAGAACGGATGGCCAGCAGGTCGCCACGCTTAGCCTTGTTCAGGTCAATCTGCTTGGCAAACACATCGGTGCTTTCGCAGATAGGACCTACCACGTCGTAGGCTTCGGGTTCAGCGTTGCTGGTAATATTCTCGATCTTGTGGTAAGCCTGATAGAGGGCGGGACGAATGAGATCGGTGAATCCTGCATCGACAATGGCAAACTTCTTAACAGCACCCTCCTTTATATATAAGGTACGTGTGATAAGGCTGCCACACTGAGCCACTACAGCACGACCCAGCTCGAAGTGGAGCGTCTGACCAGGCTGTAGCTTGAGTTTCTTGGCGTAGGTGTCGAAGTAGGCCTTGAAATCAGGGATGGGCACACGGTTGGGGTGAGAGTAGTCGATACCCAGACCACCACCAACGTTGATGTGCTCAACGCGGATGCGATGGCTGATGAGCTCCTGCTGCAACTCGTTGACGCGATTGCAGAGTGCCTCGAAATCGCCCATATCCAGAATCTGTGAGCCAATGTGAAAGTGCAGGCCCACAAACTTGACGTTAGGCAGTTTTTCAGCCTCGCGGATAACCGTTACCATATCGCGCATGGCGATACCAAACTTATTCTCTGCCAAACCAGTGGTGATGTTGGCATGGGTATGGGCACCAACGTTAGGGTTGAGGCGGAACGCTACGCGCGCCACCTTGCCCTTGGCTGCTGCCAACTCATTAATCACCTCGAGTTCGGGGATACTCTCTACGTTAAAGCAGAAGATGTCGTTATCGAGGCCAAGATTGATTTCCCAATCGCTCTTGCCTACACCTGCATAAACAATCTTATTGTTTGGGAAGCCCGCCTTGAGCGATGCTTCAACCTCGCCGCCACTAACGCAATCAGCTCCCAGACCCGCCTCGCGGATGATGCGGAGCACACGGGGATTGGCGTTGGCCTTGATGGCATAGTGTACCACAAAGCCCTCGTGCTTGCCTGCCTCCTCGTTGATAGTCTTCAGCGTTTGGCGCAATAGTTCTGTGTCGTAGTAGTAGAAGGGAGTCTCAATTGACTCGAACTTCTCTACTGGAAAATTTCCTTTGGTCATTGTTTCTTTTTGTATATCCGTAGGCCTTAATTACTTTTTAAAAATGGTATCGCTGAGTTTCTGGAGGGCGCGCTTCTTGTCTTCCTCGCGGATGAGGAACGAGATGTTGTAATTTGAGCCTCCGTAGCTAACCATGCGAACAGGAATATCCTTGAGCGCATCGAGTGCGATGGTCTCGAAACCAACATTGCTCCAATCCAGATCGCCTACCACGCAGATGATACACATGTTGGTATCAACGGTTACGGTGCCATACTTCTTCAGCTCGTCAACAATCTCGCCCAGGTGTGCTGAGTTGTCGATACTCATCGAAACACCCACCTCTGAGGTACAAACCATGTCGATAGGTGTCTGGTAGCTCTCGAAGATCTCGAATACCTTGCGCAGGAATCCAGTGGCCAGCAGCATGCGGCTCGACTTGATCTTGATGGCTGTGATGTTGTCCTTGGCAGCGATGGCCTTGATCTTGCCATACTCGGTCTTGTTGCTGATGGTAGTACCCTCAGCATCAGGATCCATGGTGTTGAGCAGGCGAACAGGGATACCAGCGTACTTGGCTGGCTGAACGCATGTGGGGTGCAGAATCTTGGCTCCGAAGTAAGCCAGCTCAGCAGCCTCCTCGAAGTGCAGCTGGTGTACAGGCTCGGTGCCATCAACCACGCGTGGGTCGTTGTTGTGCATACCGTCGATATCAGTCCAGATCTGAATCTCGTCAGCAGCGATAGCAGCACCAATCAGCGATGCAGTATAGTCGGAACCACCACGCTGCAGGTTGTCTATCTCGCCATAGGCGTTGCGACAGATGAAGCCCTGAGTAAGGTAAACCTGTGCGCCCTCGTTCTCCTTCATGAGTGCAGCCAGCTTCTCCTTGATGTAAACAGGATCGGGCTCAGCGTTCTTGTCAGTACGCATAAAGTCGAGAGCATTAAGCAGTACGGCCTTGATACCAATCTCGTTCATGTAGTTAACCACCATGTTGGTAGAGATAATCTCGCCCTGAGCCACAATACTCTTCTCCTCGAAGCTGGTGAACAGCTCCTTGGTGAACGAACGCAGGTAGTCGAACTCGCTCTTCAGAAACTCGCGTGTAGCAGCCTTGGTCTCGTCCTTGGTGTACAGCTCGTCGACGTGCTTATCGTACTTCTGCTCCAAGCGGTTGATAACCTCGTTGGCGCCATCGGGGTTCTTCTTATAGAGATAGTCAGAGATCTCTACAAGCGAGTTTGTGGTGCCCGACATGGCTGAGAGCACAACGAAAACGGGTTCGTTAAACTTGGTGACAAGTGCAGTCACCTCCTTCATTCTCTGTGGGGTGCCGACGGAAGTACCGCCGAATTTCATTACTTTCATATGCCTTAATGTTTAATGTTTCATGTTTAATGTTTCATGTCTCAAGCCTTTGGCTTGATCACCACTTGTTCCATCTTGCCATCCTGGCACTGGAACGCCTTGCCTGGGTACTTGTGTACCAATGCGATGTTGTGGGTAGACATCACTACTGCAGTGCCCTTCTGAGCGATGCTCACCAGCAGCTGCATAATGTTGTCAGCTGTCTCCTTGTCGAGATTACCCGTAGGCTCATCAGCGATGATAATCTGTGGGTTGTTGAGCAGGGCGCGAGCGATGGCTATACGCTGCTGCTCGCCACCTGAGAGCTCGTTGGGCATCTTATCGGCCTTGTCTTCAAGACCCACCATGGCCAACACCTCTGCTATGCGATCGTCTCTGCGCTCCTTGTCGCGCCATCCTGTGGCTCTGAGCACAAAGTCGAGATTCTTGTAGACTGTGCGATCGCCCAGCAGCTGGAAGTCCTGGAACACCACGCCCAGCTCGCGACGCAAATCAGGAATCTGCTTGCGACGGATGGTGAGCAGATCGTAATCAAGTACTTGGGCTGAGTCAGCCTCGTCGATATCGAGGTCGCAGTAGATGGTTTTGAGCAGTGTGCTCTTTCCAGAGCCCACGCGACCAATGATATATGCCATCTCTCCCTCGTCAACCTCGAAGTCCACACCATGCAGCACCTCAATGCCGTGCCTCTGGTAAATATTCGCGTTCTTATATGATATTAACATATATTTTTATGTATCTCCTACGGATTATTATTTCATGCGGCCTGCAGCCTTCGCCTCTCTTCTTTGTTTGTCCCAGTTGGGGTCGTGACGCTTGTGCAACTCATCTGCTATCTGCTCTATGCGAAGCCCCTTGCTGGTGAGCAGTACGGTGAGGTGATACAGCAGGTCGCTGGCCTCGTAAACCAGATGCTCGTCAGTACCATTGGTAGCCTCGATCACTGTCTCCAGAGCCTCTTCGCCCACCTTCTGGGCTATCTTGTTGATACCATCCTTAAAGAGCTTGGTGGTATAGCTGCCCTCAGGCATCTGTTCGTAGCGCAGGTTGATAAAGTCCTGCAGCTCTGTGAGGAACAGCAGTGGATTCTCGTGGTTCTCCTCGCCCCAGCAGGTGTCAGTACCTGTGTGGCAGGTTGGGCCATCAGGGGTGGCCTTTACCAGCAGTGTGTCGTTATCGCAATCCACCATAATGTCTACCAGATGGAGAAAGTTTCCGCTGGTCTCGCCTTTGGTCCAAAGGCAGTTACGACTGCGACTCCAGAAGGTTACCTTGCCAGTCTTAATGGTCTTATCGTAAGCCTCCTGATTCATGTAGCCAAGCATCAGTACGTTCTTGGTCTTAGCATCCTGTATAATGGCGGGAACAAGTCCATCGCCTTTTTCAAAATCTATCTTCATTTTTTCTTCTTTTATCTCCTACGGATTTTACGGATTATACGGATTATTATTTTTTTTGCCCATTGGATTGCGAACTCTTAGGATAATTAAATCCGTAAAATCCGTATAATCCGTAGGCCATATTTATATTCTCACATTTATACCCTCATCTCTCAGGTAGCGCTTGAGCTCGGGGATGGGGATTTCGCCAAAGTGGAACACACTGGCTGCGAGGGCTGCATCAGCATGTCCCTCTGTGAAGGCATCGCGGAAGTGCTCCTTCTTACCCGCACCACCACTGGCGATGATGGGGATGGAGAGGTTGTCGGCCAGCTGGCGAAGCGCCTCGTTGGCATAGCCGTTCTTCACGCCATCGTGGTCCATCGATGTAAACAGAATCTCGCCAGCACCACGCTCCTGGGCCTCGTGAGCCCACTCAAACAGTCCGCGCTCTGTGCGCTCGCGACCACCCTTCAGGTAGCAGTGCCAGCCATCAGCATCATATCTGGCATCGATGGCGCACACGCACACCTGCGAACCAAAGCGATTGGTTATCTCGTCGATCAATTCGGGCCTGCGGATGGCTGCGCTATTCACGCTCACCTTATCAGCACCTGCGTAGAGCAGTCGCTCCACATCAGCAAGCTCGTTGATGCCTCCGCCCACAGTGAAGGGGATATTTATTTCTTGAGCCACACGCGTCACCATGTCAGTAAACGTTTTGCGACCCTCGAAGCTGGCAGTGATGTCGAGAAAGCACAACTCGTCAGCCCCTTGCTCGCTGTAGGCTTTGCCCAGAGCCACTGGGTCGCCAGCTGAGCGCAGGTTAACGAAGTTGGTGCCCTTAACGGTCTCGCCATCCTTCACATCCAGGCAGGGTATTATTCTCTTTGCTAAACTCATTAATGTTCAATCTTCAATGTTCAAAATTGTTTCTGTCCAGCCCTCCACAAGTCTTCAAGGTCTATGCGACCCTCGTAGATGGCCTTGCCAAACACTACTGCTGGTATGCCAGCCTTGTCGAGTGCCTTGATGTCGTCGATAGACGAAACACCTCCGCTGGCGATGAGATGCAGCTCTGGATAGGCATTCAACACCTCTCTATATAGGTCGATGGCTGGGCCAGCCAGTGTGCCATCCTTTGATATCTCTGTACACAGCACGTTCTTAACGCCTGCATCCACATATTTCTTGAGGAATGGCAGCAGATCCTCAACAGAGTCCTCTTTCCATCCATTGATGCTGATCTTGCCATTGCGCACGTCAGCACCCAGAATCACGCGATCTGGTCCGTACTTCTGCAGCCACCACGTGAACAGCTTAGGCTCAGTAACTGCTATCGAACCAATGGTAACCATTCTGGCTCCTGCAGCAAAGGCTTTCTCGATGTCCTGATGCGTCTTGATGCCACCACCAAAGTCAACAGTCAGCTTGGTGTTAGCTGTAATCTCGCTCAGCACCTTGTCGTTAACAATGTGCTTTGATTTCGCACCATCCAGGTCTACCACATGCAGGCGCTCAAAACCAATGCGCTCAAACTCCTGAGCCATGTCCAGAGGCTTGCCATAAACGCTCTTCTGGTCGTAGTCACCTTTGGTCAATCTTACGCACTGACCAGCAATAATGTCGATTGCGGGGATAAGTTCTATTTTCATAAGTCTAAGAAGTTTTTGAGTATACGTTCGCCCACCTTACCACTCTTTTCGGGGTGGAACTGGCAGGTGTAGAAATTATCTTTATGCATAGAGGCCGAGTAGGGCAGAATGTAATCTGCAGTGGCGATGGTCTCAGCACACAGAGGTACATAGTACGAGTGCACGAAGTAAACGTAAGGGTTATCGCCCAGATTCTGCATAATGGGATTAACCTGGTAATCTCTCACCTCTAGCTTCTCACCTCTCACCTCTAATCTATTCCATCCCATACAGGGCACCTTTTCTTCGTGGCGCTGGGGCTGGAAACGCTTCACCTCTGCATCGAATATGCCTATGCAGTCAGTATCGCCCTCTTCAGAGTGCTTGCAGAGCAGCTGCTGACCCACACAGATGCCAAACACGGGCTGCTTCAGGGCGCGAATCAGCAAGTCGAGCTTGCGCGCCCTCAGGTAGTCCATCGCCTCGCCAGCGTGTCCTTGTCCAGGAAACAGCACCTTGTCTGCCTTCTTCAGCAGCTCAGCATCGTCAGTCAGCGTGGGCTCAATGCCCAGGCGCTTCAGTGCATTCACCACCGAATAGATATTTCCTGCGTTATATTTTACGATTGCAACGTTCATTCTTTTTGTATCTCCTACGGATTATACGGATTATACGAATTTTATCTCTGCCTTTGGATTACGGTGGATAATTAATCCGTAAAATCCGTAAAATCCGTAGGCCATATTATTAACTGAATATAATCGTCTTATTCTTATATGTCAATATCTTACGTTGTATATGTTTTGATACAGCGTGGCTCAGCACAATCTTCTCGAGGTCTTTTCCTTTCAGCACAAGGCTCTCGGGAGTGTCCTTGTGGGTGATGCGGGTTACATCCTGCTCGATGATAGGACCTGCATCCAGCTCAGCTGTTACGTAGTGGCTGGTGGCACCGATGATCTTCACACCACGCTCGTAAGCCTGATGATAAGGCTTGGCACCAATAAAGGCGGGCAGGAACGAGTGGTGGATGTTGATGATGTGGTGAGGATACTCAGCTATCATCTCGTCGCTGATAATCTGCATGTAGCGCGCCAGCACGATAAACGAGATGTCCTCCTTCTTCAGCAGCTCCATCTCAGCCTTCTCAACCTCTTCCTTGTTAGAGTGGTCTTTCTTGATGCTCCACACGTAATAAGGGATTCCAAACTGATCGGCCACGTAGCGCAGATCCTCGTGGTTGCTCACGATGCAAGGAATATCGCAGTTAAACTCGCCAGCCTTCCAGCGTGCCAGCAAGTCGTACAAACAGTGACTCATCTTCGATACAAAGATAGCCATACGTGGGCGCTTGTCGCTGTAATACAAGCTGAACTTCATCTGGTAGCGCTGTGCATAGAGGGTGGTGATGTAGTCGTAAATCTTGTCGCGTGGAATCTGGAATCCTTCCAGTTCCCACTCAATACGCATAAAGAACATACCCTCTACCTTGTCTACATACTGATCAAGGTACACGATATTACCCTTATTATCGGTGATAAACTTAGTTACTTCCGAAATGATGCCCTGCTGATCGGGGCAGTGGAGGAGCAAAATTGCTGTTGTTTCCATCTCTACATATCTTATTTTACCTAAATTTCAAGGCGCAAAGATACAAAAAAAGAATGTAAATCTGCACAGATTCGGAAAAAAGTGCTAATTTTGCACCCGAATTAATAGAATTATTGCATATTTATGGAATATATGTCACAAGAGGGCTTCGATAAGCTCGTAAATGAACTCAAACATTTGGAGAGTGTAGAACTGCCAGCGTGCAAGGATGCCATCTCTGAGGCGCGCGATAAAGGCGACCTCAGCGAGAACTTCGAATACCATGCTGCCAAGCGCGAACAAGGCCGCTTGTTGAGTCGTATCAGCTTCCTGCAGAAGGTGCTCGAGAATGCCCGTGTCATCGACACCGAGTTGCTGGGTAAGGATTGTGTGGGATTGCTGAGTAAGGTTGAGATGACCAATTTAAGCAACAATGCCAAGATGACCTACACCATCGCCAGTCCTCACGAGGCTAACCTGCGCGAGGGTAAGATTTCTATCAAGTCGCCTATTGCTCAGGCCCTGCTCAATAAGAAGGTGGGCGATGTAGTAGAGGTGCGCGTGCCAGCAGGTATGGTTAAGCTACGTATCGAGAGTATAACATTATAAACAATATTTATTTAAGCACAAAAATTATGAACAAGATTGTTTTCATTACAGGCGCTACCAGTGGTATTGGTCTGGCCTGTGCCCGTAAGTTTGCTGCCAATGGCGATAAGTTGATTCTTACAGGTCGTAACGCCACCCGTCTGAGCGATATCTCTGCAGAGCTCAAGGCCAAGGGTACTGAGGTTTACACCATCAAGCTCGACGTGCGCAATCGCGAGGCAGCTCAGGAGGCCATCGAGGGTCTTCCAGAGGTATGGCGAAACATCGACGTTCTGGTCAACAATGCTGGTCTGGCACTGGGCTTGGAGCCTGAGTACGAGGGCAGTTTCGACGATTGGGACGGCATGATTGATACTAACATCAAGGGCCTGCTCACCATGACTCGCCTCATTGTTCCAGGCATGGTGGCTCGTAATAGTGGTCATGTCATCAACGTGGGTTCTGTGGCTGGCGATGCTGCCTACGCTGGTGGTAACGTTTACTGCGCCACCAAGGCTGCAGTAAAGGCATTGAGCGATGGTCTGCGCATTGATGTGGCCAATACGCCCATCCGCGTAACCAATCTGAAACCAGGACTCGTTGAGACCAACTTCAGCAACATCCGCTTCCATGGCGACACAGAGCGTGCTGCTAACGTGTATAAAGGCATACAACCACTCACAGGCGATGATATCGCTGATGTTGCAGTGTATGCCTCAAATGCTCCCGCTCATGTCCAGATAGCCGAGGTGCTTATCCTCGCCACCCATCAGGCCAGCGGTAGCGTCATCGTTCGCAAGTAATTATTCCTTTTTAGCTTCGAAAGCAAAGGGATTGGCCGTTGTCAGGTACGAAGTCTGTTTTTCGTCCATGAAAATGGCTCCCTCTACAATCTGCATGTACAGCTCCTTCTTGGTTTGGTTAAATGTACCAAACGAGTTGGTGCTGTTCACGTAGAATGCGGGTTGTATCTTGTGCTCAGCGCCCTCAAAGTTCAGCTTGAGTGCTGGCGACACAGGGTTTACCAGAAACTGTACTGGCGATGAGTTGATAAAGCCTATGCGACAGGTTATGTCCTGGTCAGGGGCTTCTTCTATGGCTTTCTTCAGCTCTGCGTTGGTGATGTTTGCAGCTAGCAAGCGGGTAGGGAAGTCGTAGATGGTCATCGTGCTGTCGTTGATAATGCTCCAGCTTATTTTCAGCGTGTCAGTATTATCGTTCACGTCCTTCACGTTCTTGCTCACGTATATCAGGTTGCCATCGTAGCTACCCCTTACCGTGTTCAGACAGTAAGCTATTTCCTCTTTACTCATCTCGCTACGGGTGTCGTTACTATCGTCCAGACAGCCCGTTGCTGTTATTCCCATTGCTGCCAGACAGCAAGCCACAGTTAAATACTTCAGATTCTTCATTGTTTTGCTTTTTATAAGTGTTACTATTAATTTGAGTTTTACTATACTTATAATGCAAACCCTGCAGAATCCTTGTATCCGTTTTGTGTAATAAATGTTAAACTATCTTGATAGCTGCCTGCGCCATAGCCTCGTAGGCGCGCTCGCTGGGGTGCAGATGGTCGCCACTGTCGAATCCGTAGGCAAATGTCTTGGGTGTGGCCTCGTTTCTCACAGCAGCGTCGAAGTCAATGCAGCCATCGAAAATGGGCGATGTGCGCAGCCACTCGTTAAATGCCTGTCGCATACGCTCGCGATCCTCATTATAGGTGCGCCATCCGTATATGGGCAGCAGCGTGCCACTCCACACCTTCAGTCCCAGGGCCTTGGCAGGTTTCACGTATATCTCCTCTACGCCATGCTCCATCTCCTCTACAGTGGGCAGGTCGCTCCATGGGCGGAATGGGTTTACATCTGTGCCCACAGGGTGTATAATGTCGTTGATGCCATGCTGGATAATCACATCAGTTGCACCTGCAGTGTTGATCTCGATGGGGAATCGTGTAGCGCCTTTCAGTCCGTATGCCTGATAGGTGATGCAGTCGTACTGGCGCAGTATTCTGGTGCCACTCACAGCGCGCCTGATGATGGCAGTATTGGTGCCAAAGGCCAGATTGGCCATATAGTCAGGCCACGATTGGGCTGTGATCGAGTCGCCATAACACACGATGGCGCGATTCTCAGCTGATGTCAGTACGTCGATGGTATTCAGGAAGTAGAACCAATTGGTGTTACGACTCAGGTCGATGGGCAGTTTGTCAGCCTCTGCATAGTCGCCATAGGCGTATTGCGCCTTCGACAGGGGGCCTGTTATCAGTGTTCCGCTGTTCATCTGCGTGTAGTCAGGCAGATAGAAGCTCACGTTCACCATGTCGCCACGCTTCACTTCGTAGCTTATCTCGTCGCTCTCAGTCTCCTTGCCTGGCATCAGCGTCACGCTGTTCACTCCGCCAAAGGTGATGGGCGTATGGTTAGCCATCAGCTTGGTCAACTTCACGGGCTCAGTGCCTGTAAGGTTCGAGAATCTGAAGCGCAACTTGGTGCCATCAAAGCACATGCGGATAGGATACCTCAGTGTTAGGTCCTTGGCATAAACAGCTTCTTTGCGGTTAGTTATCGATGTGGCGTTTCCCCAGCAAGCCACCCATTTCTTCATGTCAGTCATATTTATAACCTCATTTAGTTCTACAAAAAAAGACATCGCCTTGTATGCGATGTCTTTCTCTCTTTGGGGTGCCCGGTGGGACTCGAACCCACGACATTCAGAACCACAATCTGACGCTCTAACCAACTGAACTACGGGCACCATTTCTGAATTGCGGGTGCAAAGGTACATAGATTTTTTGAATCCACCAAATATTTGATGCAGTTTTTTTGAAAAATCTGTGTTTTTGCCGTTTTTGCTTGGTTTTTTAATACCAAAACGCTATCTTTGCACGCATGAAAGGTACATTATATAATATAGGTATAGCAATTCTGGCGCTGGTGGCTACGGCTTGTCAGGGCCAGACCAAGTACGAACTGCCTGCTCCACTCAAGGATCGTCCTGAGTTGATACTGCAGCGTAAAGGCTACACAACATCGTATAACAGCAAGACCAAAACGCCTAACTGGGTGGCGTGGCATCTCACTGATGCACACACACGTGGGCGATTCCAGCGCAAGGAGGAGGTGTTTGCTGAGGACGAGGCAGTGAAAACGCCCAGAGCCACCAATATGGACTACTACAACTCGCGCTACGATCGCGGACACATGTGCCCTGCAGGCGATAATAAGTGGGATAAGCAGGCCATGACAGAGAGTTTCCTGTTCACTAACATCTGTCCACAGAACCACGGACTGAACAAGTACGAGTGGAACGACGTGGAGATGAAATGTCGCGACTGGGCGCGGAAATACGGGGCTATCGACATTGTGTGTGGTCCTATTTTCGACAAGAGCGGGGTGGAGCAGAAGACGATTGGTAAGAATAAGGTGTGGGTGCCCACGCGATTCTATAAGGTGATACTCTGTCGTAAAGGCACTCCCAAGGCCATAGGTTTTATTTATCGCAACGAGGGCAAAAAGCAGCTGATAGAGGACGCTGTATGTACTGTAGATGAGGTAGAACGCCTCACTGGTATCGACTTTTTCCCCGCCCTCGATGACAAAACAGAGCGAATAGTAGAAGCAAAGGCAGACCTTAAGGTTTGGTGAGAGGGTGAGAGGGTGAGAAGGTGAGAAATGGTTAAAAATACTAAAAAACTCACCTCTCACCTCTCACCTCTCACCTCTTTTTTGTACCTTTGCACCCGTGAAAATAAAAGAAGTGCTGAGCGCCCTTGAACGTTTCGCGCCTCTGCCCTTGCAGGAAAGCTGGGATAATGCTGGCCTACAAGTTGGACTGACAGAGACGGAGGTTTCAGGGGCATTATTGTGTCTGGACGTGAACGAACGCATCGTTGACGAAGCCATGACTAAGGGTTGCAATCTCATTGTGAGCCATCATCCCTTGTTGTTCCGTGGACTCAAGACGATTAGCGATCTCAACGATGTTCAGCGCACCGTGATGAGTGCCATACAGAAGGGCATTGCAGTGATTTCTATGCACACCAACATGGATAATGCCAAGGGTGGTGTCAACTTCCGCATCGCTGAGAAGTTAGGCCTGGAAAACGTCAAGTTTTTGGTGCCTACAGGTGCTGATGCTGAGGCTGGAAGTGGGGTAGTAGGCGAGTTTGCTGAACCACAGGCTGCTGACGATTTTATCATCGCTGTTAAAAAGGCCTTTGGTGTAGAGTGCGCCATGTGCAACGAACTGTTGCGTCGCCCCATCAAGCGCGTGGCCCTTTGTGGTGGTGCAGGCGATTTCCTGCTCGACGAAGCTGTTAAGAATCAGGCAGATGCGTTCATCACAGGCGAGATGCATTACCATCAGTACTTTGGCTACGAACAGGCGATTCAGATATGCGTGATAGGTCACTACCAGAGCGAGCAATACACCACAGAAATCTTCCAGGATATTATCCAAAAGGAGTGCCCAGGTGTCAAGACCATCATCGCTGAAACAAATACGAATCCGATTCTTTACCTTTAGGCAAAAATGTAAAAATTATACAATTAAATAATTAAATTAAGATTATGGCAAAGAAAGACCCATCAGAATTGTCAGTAGAAGAGCGCCTGAAGACGCTTTATCAGCTGCAGACAGCTCTCTCGGCTATCGACGAGAAGCGCGCCCTGCGCGGTGAGCTGCCACTGGAAGTACAGGACCTGGAAGACGAGATCGCAGGTCTCACTACACGTGTTGAAAATATTGCTGCTGATATCGAAGAGTATCAGAAGGCTATCACCCAGAAGAAGGGCGAGATTGCTGATGCTGAGGCCAGCGTAGAGCGCTATAAGGCTCAGCTCAACGAGGTTAAGAACAACCGTGAGTACGACACTCTGTCGAAGGAGATTGAGTTCCAGACACTGGAGATTGAGCTCTGCAATAAGAAGATACGCGAGGCTAACAACAAGATTGCTGATAAAGAGCAGGAGAAGGCTAACAGCGAGGCTCTGATAGCTGAGCGCCAGGGCGATCTGGACGTTAAGAAGAACGAGCTCGAGGAGATTATGGAAGAGACTCGTGTTGAGGAGGAGAAGCTGAAGGAGCAGGTTAAGAGCCTCGAGGCTAAGATCGAGGGCCGTCTGCTCACATCATTCAAGCGCATCCGTAAGAACGCTCGCAACGGTCTTGGTATCGTATACGTACAGCGTGATGCTTGCGGTGGTTGCTTCAACAAGATTCCACCTCAGCGTCAGCTCGACATCAAGATGCACAAGAAGATCATCGTGTGCGAGTACTGTGGTCGTATCATGATCGACCCAGAGCTGGCAGGCGTAAAGATCGAGAAGCCAGCAGCAGGCGACGAGAAGAAGAGAAGCGCTAAGCGCGCCATCCGTAAGTCGTCAGGCACATCTACATCTTCAGCTTCATCTAAGAAGGCTGCAGATGCTAACGATATGGCATAAGAGAGAGATTTTTGTTATAATTCTTGATAGTTGGGGATTCCTTCCAGAAAGCAATATTTTTGGTTATCGTAATCCATACGGCAGCAGATGTGCTGCAAGCCGTTACTAACAATCAAGTAGTCCACCTTCAGCAGGAGATTGTAGGCCGATATCTGGTCGAATGTCTTCTGCTGAAGTTTTATTGTGGGGGCCTTGTATTCGATAATCATCTGGGGTAGGGCCACCTTATTATATAATATAGAGTCGCATCGCAGGTGTTTCTCGCCCACGGTCAGCTCAATCTCGTTGCCTAATAATCCTGCAGGGTAGCCTTTGTGCTCCACCAGATAGTGCACAAAGTGCTGACGAACCCACTCTTCGGGGGTCAAAGCCACATATTTTCGACGCAAAAAGTCGAAAATTAGCTGCTTATTGCCACGTTGGGCGATTTTTATTTCGTATGTAGGGAGGTTTAATCGAAACATTTTTGTAAATTTGCAGGCAAAAATACAAATAATAATTGAAATAGCACTATGGCTGAGGCAAAAAATGCAAGTTTTGAGAGTATAATGCGCGATTTGGAGGCTGGAAAATACGCGCCTGTCTACTATTTGATGGGCGATGAGCCGTATTATATCGACAGGATAGCCGACTATATCGCAGACCACGCCCTGCAGCCCGAGGAACGCGACTTTAACCAGACAATTCTTTTCGGATCGGATGTCAATGCATCGCAGATAGCCGATTTGGCGCGCCGTTATCCCATGATGGCCGAGAAGCAGGTGGTCATCGTGAAAGAGGCGCAGAATATCAAGAATACAGAGGCTCTGGAGCGATATTTCGCCAGCCCCATGGCCACCACTATCCTGGTGATGTGCCATAAGAACGGTAAGGTTGATGGACGAAAATCGGGCTATGTCAAGGCGATAAAATCAGCTGGCGTACTGTTTGAGAGCGCCAAACTCAAGGACAGGGAGCTGCCTGGATTCATCGAGAACTATCTGAAATCGCGCCAGGTTAAGATCGACGCCAAGAGCGTGCAGATGATAGCAGAGAATATTGGCGCTGATTTGAGCCGACTGGTGGGCGAGCTCGATAAGGTGATTCTTTCGCTGCCTGAGGAGAATAGGGTAGTGACTGCACAGGTGGTAGAAGACCAAATTGGAGTGAGCAAAGAGTTTAATGGATTTGAACTTCGCGATGCGATTGTGAACCGCAATGTGTACAAAGCAAATCAGATAATAAAATATTTTGACGAAAATCCGAAGGCTGGTTCCATCTACTCGTTTCTCCCGTTGCTCTTTGGATACTTCCAAAACTTGATGATTGCGTTCTACGCGCCAAATAATAAGAGCCAGGAGGCGGTTGCTGACTGGTTGGAATTCAAAAATCCGTGGCAAGCTAAGGACTATATGACGGGTATGCGAAACTACTCTGGCATGAAGGTGATGCAGATCATTTCGAAGATTAGAGAGATCGACGCCAAAAGTAAGGGTTTGGACAACCCAAATACCCCCGCTGGAGAGCTTATGAAGGAACTGATTTTTTACATTTTACACTAAATAGGGTAGGTTTTCCGCTCTAGAATTTGCAAAAACTGCACTCCTGGCGAGTGCTTTTTTTGTGCCTAAATGCCTGAGAAATAGGGTAGTTACAAGGATTCTTACCCCCTCAAAACTCGCGTATTTCCAGAATTTCGTAGAACGGTGCAGAATACGCGAGAAATGCCAAAATTCGCCATTTTCAGTCATCCGCGATTTGGTGTTCACAATTATTTAGATTACGTTTTCTAAATTCAAGTTCGTAAATCAAAACAAAAGTTTAGAGAATTAATAATTTAGAATTGATGATTTACAGATTTTGAATTGTGAATTACGAATTGCGATTTAAATATCAATATCTTAATTTTGTGATTCCGATTTGTATATTCATATTTATGCACTCGCGTATATACATATATAAATGATTAAAACTCAGATAGTTATAACGTTTACTTATAATAATCTTCAATTTTTAAGCCCGTAAACAACTAAAAACTGTATTTGGGCCTATAAATTAAGCAATTTTGTGTAAGTAGCTTATTTATACCCAGTTAGTTACAAAAATGTACTAAAACTATTGTTTGTGCAGTTTATTTATCTAAAATTTAGATTCATAACTTTAAACCACTTATCGCCCGCTTATCAACTTTTGATTTACAAATATAAAACTATAAACTTAAATTATAAAATCTTAAATTGTATCTACATTTGTTGCATAATTCAATTTTTTCTTTTACCTTTGTAAACTGAAAGAAAAACGGGCCAAATGGCCCCTAAAAGTACATCGTTATAAAAATGAAAGATAGAATCAGGCAAATTATGGAGTCTAAGCACTTGACTCAACAGCTCTTCGCTGACTACATTGGTCAGAGTCCAGCTACCCTTAGTAGCATCTTCAATGGTCGCACGCGTCCCACCCTGAACATCGTCGAGGCCATCAAAAAGAAAATTCCTGACATCAATACCGATTGGCTGATGTTTGGTTCAGGCGACATGTATCTGGCCCCAAACACCCCCTCTGGCGACCTCTTTTCTGAGTCGGATACACCTGCTGACACCCACCCCATCGAGCAAAATCTGATGATCGATTTTGATGCAGCACCCCAAAATGCCCCTCAAAATGCCCCTCAGACACCCCAAAATTTCAATAGTGTACGTACTACACACCCAGAAATCGCTCGCGAAGAGGTAAAACATATTGACAAACCTCAGCGTAAAGTGATGGAAATCCGCGTGTTCTACGATGATCAGACATGGGAAACTTTTGTGCCTGCCAAGAAATAAGTTTTGTGGTTTCGAAAAATAGTTGTATCTTTGTACCCGATTTAAAAATATCGTAGTATGAAGAAGTATATACTCGACCTGAAGGTAAAGGAGGTAGAGCAGATTCATCAGCGTTACGTGCTCATTAAGCTAACGCACCAGAATACTCTGCCTGATATGTTGCCTGGTCAGTTTGTAGAGGTGCGCGTTGATGGATCGCCATCAACATTCCTGCGCCGCCCTATTTCCATCAACTTTGTGGATCGCGAGAACAACGAGCTCTGGCTGCTTGTAGCCACCGTGGGCCAAGGTACTAAACAGCTTGCTAAACTTAAGTTTGGCGATGTGCTTAACTGCGTGCTGCCATTGGGCAATGGCTTTACCCCTGCCAAACAGGGCGAAAAGGTGCTGCTGGTGGGCGGAGGCGTAGGTGTGGCTCCACTGCTGTATATGGGTGCCGAGATGAAGCGCCAGGGCATCGAGCCCACATTCCTGCTGGGTGCACGTACAGCTAACGATCTGCTGATGCTGCCTATATTTAATAAGTACGGGCGCGCGTACGTAACCACCGAGGATGGATCGATGGGCGAAAAAGGCTTTGTAACCAACCATTCTATCCTCACTCTGGAGCACTTTGATCGTATCAGCACCTGTGGCCCCACGCCTATGATGAAGGCTGTGGCTCGCTATGCTCGCCAGAATAACGTCGACTGCGAGGCTTCGCTCGAGAATCTGATGGCCTGCGGACTGGGTGCTTGTTTGTGCTGTGTAGAGAAGACCACCGAGGGTAATCTGTGTGTATGTAAGGATGGACCCGTGTTTAATATTAAGAAACTGTTATGGCAAGACTAAATGTAAAGATAAAAGACCTGCAGCTCAAGAACCCTGTGATGACTGCATCAGGCACCTTTGGCTACGGACTGGAGTTTGCCGATCTTATGCCTATCGATGGCATTGGTGGCATCATCGTAAAGGGCACCACCCTCAATCCCCGCCAGGGTAACGACTATCCTCGTATGGCTGAAACAGCCAGTGGTATGCTTAACTGCGTAGGTCTCCAGAACAAGGGTGTAGACTACTTCTGCGAGCACATCTATCCACAGATCAAGGATATCGACACCAATATGATTGTCAACGTCAGTGGCTCATCGCCCGAGGATTATGCTGAGTGTGCTGCACGCATCGATGCGCTCGAAAAGATTCCTGCCATCGAGCTCAACATCTCGTGCCCTAACGTCAAGGATGGCGGTATGGCCTTTGGTGTTACCTGTGCTGGTGCTGCCAGCGTGGTCAAGGCCGTAAGAGCCCGCTACCACAAGACGCTCATCGTTAAGCTCTCGCCCAACGTTACTGATATCGCTGAGATAGCCCGCGCTGTAGAGGCCGAGGGTGCTGATAGCGTATCGCTCATCAACACGCTGATGGGTATGGCCATCGACATCGAGAAGCGCAAAACACTGCTCAGTATCAATACTGGCGGACTCAGTGGTCCCTGCGTAAAGCCTGTGGCCCTGCGCATGGTGTGGCAGGTGGCTAAGGCCGTTAATATCCCTGTAATAGGTCTGGGGGGCATCAGCACTGCTAAGGATGCCATAGAGTTCCTGATGGCTGGCGCTACAGCTGTCGAGATAGGTACAGCCAACTTCCTTGATCCTGCTGTGAGCATCAAGGTGCGCGATGGCATCAACGATTGGCTCGATGCGCATGGGTGCCAATCAGTAAGCGAAATCATAGGGGTTATTTAGTTAACCCCTTTTTTTTTATGTCTCGATAGATACAAAAACTGAGGGCTAGCAATCGCTAGCCCTCAACCAACACAAAAACTAAACTAGACTTAACTAAAGCAATTCCGGGGTTTTCACAAATCCCTGATTGCGGTGCAAAGATACGAATAGTTTTTGAAACTACCAAATCTTATTTGCATTTTTTTGCAATCAGACCCCTTTTTTCTATAAATTACAGCCTTTAGAGGCAAAAATAAGCAATAAATTGTCCAAAATGACCATCGCTGCCATCGCTTCTACCACAGGTACTGCACGAGGCAAAACGCATGGATCATGACGTCCGCGAGCGGTAAATTTGGTTGGGTTGCCCTCAAGGTCAACCGTATCCTGTTCGGTAAGAATGGTGGCCACGGGCTTAAATGCCACGCGGAAGTATATGTCTTGTCCGTTACTAATTCCGCCCTGTATGCCACCGCTATGATTGGTTGCTGTTGAGAGGTGAGGGGTGAGAGGTGAGAGGTGAGAGGTATCATCTGAGGCAGGGATGAAAACATCGTTCAGTTCGGAACCGCGTTTAGTAACGCAGTCGAAACCCTCGCCGTATTCAAAGCCTTTCACAGCGTTGATGCTCAGCATGGCTTGGCCCAGCTCAGCGTGCAGCTTGCCAAATTCAGGCTCGCCCAGTCCAGCGGGGCAGCCCTTGATTACGCAGGTTATCACGCCCCCTATGGTGTCGCCCTCAGCCTTTACCTGGGTGATGAGCTCCTCCATCTGTGCAGCCTTCTCAGCGTCAGGACAGCGCACGGCATTCGTCTCGGTCTTATCCAGATCGTACAGTTTGTAGTCCTTGTCAAGCGCTATGTCGCCCACCTGCGATGTGTATGCCTGGATGCTGATGCCCTTCTGGCGCAGTACCAGTTTGGCCAGTGCTCCGCCCACACAGCGACTGATGGTGATGCGTGCTGATGTGCGCCCACCTCCGCGATGATCGCGAATGCCATACTTCTCATAGTAAGTATAGTCGGCATGCGAGGGGCGGAACAGGCAGCGCATGTTCTCGTAGTCCTGCGAGTGCTGATTGGTGTTACGCACAATGAATCCGATGGGGCAGCCAGTCGACTTGCCCTCGAACACACCGCTTAGTATCTCTACCTGATCGGCCTCTTGGCGCGATGTGGTTATCTTGCTCTGTCCAGGACGACGGCGATGCAGTTCCTGCTGTATGAAGTCTACGTCGATGTCGATGCCAGCCGGCATGCCATCCACTACGCCTCCCACAGCTTCACCATGACTCTCGCCAAACGTTGTAAGCCTGAATATTTGCCCGAAACTATTCATTAATGTTCAATGTTTAATGTTTAATGGCAGTGTCCGCATCCGCAGCCGCCATCGTGATGATGATGATGCTCGTGATCGCCACATCCGCAGTCGTGATCGCCACAACCGTGGTCGCCACAACCGCTGCAACCACCGCTGCATCCGCCTGTCATGTGCTTAATCAGGTGCTGAATCTCCTCCTCGGTAGCCTCGCGATTCTCAATCACGCGACCCTTGAAGTTCAGTGTCTTACCAGCCAGAGGGTGGTTGGTATCCACTGTCACACCGTCTTCCTCTATCTTGGTTACCTTAGCCATAAACTGGTGGTCCTCATTGTCCATCAGTGTAATCACTGCGCCCTCAAAAATGTTCTCATGGTCAAAGTGTCCGTTAACTGTAAACACCTCGCGGCCCACTTTATGCACGCCCTCAGCTACATATTCGCCAAAAGCCTCTGCAGGAGTCAGCTCAAAATCAAAGTCGCTGCCCTTGTCCAGAGCCTTTACCTTAGCCTCGAAAGCATCGAGTGCTACACTGAATCCTGTGATAAACTCAAAAGGACGCTCGTCGCCAGTCTGTTCCTCCAGCTCACTCTTACCGTCTTTTACACTGTACAGCTGGTAAACCACCGACATAAATCTGTTCTTTGTTTCTTCCATATACCTATTTATATATATACTATTTAGTTTCAGCGTGCAAAGATACGCATTTTCCTGCAAATACGCGCAAGTTTAATCCGAAAATATAAAAAAATCCTTATTTTGGCCATTCGTTGATATGTATCAATAAAAGTGCTGTGTTCGCACACAATTTTCCAAAAAGTCTTGTTCAGTTCAAAAAATCGCCGTACCTTTGCAGCGTGATTCAGAAATCACAGATAAATTATAAGGATAACAAATAAAGTAAAAAAGTAGGTTGGCTGCGAAAGGCCTTCCGAGTAAAAAAAGAAAGGGTAAAAAGATGAAAAAGATGGTTATGACACTTGTAGCAATGCTGAGTATGACAACTGTAGCTTTTGCTGAGGATGAGAACACAAACGCTGTAAAGAACGTTGAGGCTTACAACATGACAGTAAACATGGAGAAGCTTTCAAACGCCCTGATGCTTTCAGTAAGCCAGCGCGAGGCTGTAGAGAACATCCACAACGTGTTTAACACTGAGATGATTTATGCTGCTCAGTACGGTAAGAACGATCGCGACGCTATGGTTAAGCGTGCCATCGATACCGACGTAAAGCGCATGCGCTCAGTACTTTCTAACGAGCAGATGCGTACTTACCTGCTGCTGCTCAACACCACACTTAACAACCGTGGTCTGAACAAGTAAATTCATAGTTTTTTAGTTATTATTGGTCATTCTATTTTTGGGGGCATTCCAGCGGGGATGCCTCTATTTTTATGCTTAAAATTTGCAAATGTCGAAAATTTTTATTTACTTTGCACACGGAAAAAGTATATAAACCATAATAATAACAAAAAGACGTATGAAAAAGGTTAAGTTTTTTATCATGTCAATGGTAGCCGTTCTGCTGGTTAGCTGCGGTACCACAAACACAGTGCCCATCACAGGGCGTAAGCAGAATCTGATGGTTAGCGATGGTGAGATTCTCAGCCTCTCAACCCAGCAGTATCAGGAGTTTATGAAGACTGCCAAGGTGTCAACCAATGCCACCAATACAGCCATGGTTAAGCGCGTTGGTACCAATCTGGCCAATGCCGTAGTCAACTTCCTCAACACTAATGGCTATCAGAATGATGTACAGAATTATCAATGGACATTTAATCTTGTAGCCGATAATCAGGCTAACGCCTGGTGTATGCCTGGCGGACTGATTGTGGTCTACGAGGGCTTGCTGCCCATCACTCAGGATGAGGCTTCGCTGGCCATCGTACTGGGCCACGAGATTGCCCACGCTGTAGCTCGCCACTCAGCCGAGCAGATGAGCACACAGATCAAGCAGCAGTATGGTGTTCAGGCTGCAGGCACACTGGCCAGCATCTTAGGTGTAGGCAGCAACACTGTTGCTCTTGGTCAGGCAGCAGCAGCTCAGGGTTTGAGCTTATGGAATCTTAAATATTCTCGCGACAACGAGAACGAGGCCGATCACCTTGGTCTTATCTTCGCAGCTATGGCAGGCTACGATCCAAGCGTGGCTGTTAAGTTCTGGGAGCGCATGTCGGCAGCTAGTGGCAATAAGAACACAGCCGAGTTCCTGAGCGATCACCCATCTGATGCTACCCGCATCAAGAATATCCAGGGATGGCTGCCCGAGGCTCAGAAGTATTACAAGCCAAAGACTACCACCACAACCACCAAAAAGACAACCACAACAAAGAAGAAAACCACCACAAAGAAAAAGAAATAAAAAGGTAATGTCCCTTTCACTTCCCTTAAACTTCAATTTAAATTATAATATGGTAAATAAATCAGTTTTAATCTTTTTAGCAGCCTGCGGCCTTTCGGCCCAGGCTTTCGCTCAGAGCGGGGGCATTACTCCCCAGATGTTGCAGGAAATCCAGAAGGAGCAGAAGCAGTGTGGCAAGGAGCGCGTCATCGCCAACGCCGTCTATGGCATGAGCATCGATGCACTCGCCAAGAACTACAAGGCTGCTGCCACACCCCTCGACACCCATTTCTCAGTCGAAACCCGCAAGCAGACCATCACCGACCAGAAGTCATCAGGTCGCTGCTGGATGTTCAGCGGTCTCAATGTGCTGCGTTCTAACTATATGGCTCATGCCGACTCTGTCAGCATCGAGTTCTCGCAGGCCTACCTGTTCTTCTGGGATCAGCTCGAAAAGGCTAATCTCATGCTGCAGGGCGTCATCGATACCGCTAAGAAGCCTATCGACGACCAGCGCGTGCAGTTCTTCTTCCACTCGCCCATAGGCGATGGCGGAACCTTCTGCGGTGTGGCCGACCTGGCTCCAAAGTACGGACTCGTACCCTCTGAGGTTCAGCCCGAGACCTTCACCAGCGAGAATACCTCAAAGGCTCGCAGCCTCGTATCGTCAAAGCTCCGCGAGTTCGGACTCCAGCTGCGCGATATGGTAGCTGCCAAGAAGAGCGCTGCTGACGTTCAGAAGACTAAGACCCAGATGCTCGCCCAGATCTATCGCATGCTCAAGCTCACACTGGGCGCTCCTGTCGAGAAGTTCACCTATGCCTTCCGCGACAAGGCTGGTCGCCAGCTGGGCGAGGCCAAGGAGTACACACCACTCAGCTTCTATCAGGAGGTGGTTGGTGGCGACATCAAGGGCACCTTCATCATGGTGATGAACGACCCACGCCGCGAGTACTACAAGACCTACGAGGTAGAGTACGACCGCCACACCTACGATGGCACCAACTGGCGCTATCTCAACCTGCCAATGGACGAGATCGAGCAGATGGCCATCGCATCGCTCAAGGATGGTCGCAAGATGTACAGTTCTTACGATGTGGGCAAGCTCCTCGATCGCAAGCGCGGCTATGCATCGCTCGATAACTTCGACTACGGCTCAGTGTTCGGCACCACCTTCGGTATGAACAAGGCCCAGCGCATCAGCACCTTCGATAGCGGCTCTACCCACGCTATGACGCTTACTGCTGTCGACCTCGACAAGCAGGGCCGTCCCCTCAAGTGGAAGGTCGAGAACTCATGGGGCGCTGCCAGTGGTCAGCAGGGTTGCATCATCATGACCGCCGAGTGGTTCCGCGAGTACATGTTCCGTCTGGTTGTCAACAAGAAGTACGTATCCGAGAAGCTCCTCAAGGCTTACGAGACTAAGCCTGTGATGGTAATGCCCGAGGATCCATTGTTCCTGCCCGATGAGTAAAGCGATTGTTATAGGAGCCTCGTCGGGCATAGGGCTTGAGGTGGCCCGCCTGCTCATCCAGCGTGGCTGGACGGTAGGAGTAGCCGCCCGCAGGCTTGACCTTTTAAATAACATTGGCGCTGCTGATGTCGAGATGATCGACGTTACCAGCGCCAATGCTGATTCTGGCCTCATGGCGCTGATAGAGCGCATGGGCGGTATGGACCTGTTTTTCTATGCCTCGGGCATAGGCAAGCAGAATCGTGAGCTGCAGGCCGATATCGAGTTGGCCACGCTGCAGACCAATGGCGTTGGCTTCACCCGCATGGTGGGCGCAGCCTATCGTTATTTTGCCCAGCAGGGTAGGGGCCACATCGCCTGCATCACCTCCATCGCAGGCACCAAGGGTCTTGGTCCCGCGCCAGCCTATTCCGCCACCAAGGCCATGCAGAATGTCTACCTGCAGGCCTTAGAGCAGCAGGCCCATGCGCGTGGCTTGGCCATCAAGTTCACCGATATCCGCCCAGGCTTTGTCGACACCGCCCTGTTGGCAGGCACGTTCCACTATCCCATGATGCTCAAGCCCCAGGCCGTGGCGCGCGATATTGTCAACTCCATCGAGCGTGGCCGTCACATCCGCGTCATCGACTGGCGCTACCGCATCTTCACCGCCCTCTGGCGCCGCATCCCCCGCTGCATTTGGAGGCATATTAAGTTATAATGTAATTTAACCCTTGTATATCTTTTCTATAGTACTGTTGTGGAAGATAGATTGGTAGGTAAATAGTATTGCCCCTATTTGAATTAGGCAGTCTTCAATATTAAAGTAGAATGTTTCTACCCATGGTTGCCTTATCGCTATGTAGTCTGTAACGCTACCGTTTAGCAGCATTTCGGTCATATTACCTGTTAGTCCTGCAAACATCATCCATGGAGCCAGAATATATATTGTCGATACCTTAGGATAGGCCATGGCAGTCTTGTAAAGCATGAAGCAAAACAAAATGAAGCAAAACCCCATAACTGTCTTAATAAGCATGGGATTGTCTCCCCACAATCCCATAAAGAATCCTTTGTTCTTGATGATGTCTAGTTCGAATATTGCAAATAGCGTATTGCTCCGAATCAGCATTGTCATTATCTTCTTTATAAGAAGACATCCTATACTAGTTGCCAGCGCTGTTGTAAATACTTTCTGATATATCTGCCTCATAATTGATACAAAATTACTTCTTTTTTACGAATTACATGCTATTTAGGCGTTAAAATATCAAAACGATAGAACCAAGCCTAAAAAAACATTCTTTTTTTGAAGTTCCAATGTTTTTGGAACTTTTTTCTTTTGTTTGCCAAATTATGTGTACCTTTGCAAACACTTAAAAAAATAGATTGATCAGTATATGAATGATGATATAATAACATTACCATTTGTTTTTGAAGGGGAGGAGACTGGTTGTTTTCTTGTATGCGAACCGCCTCCAACTCGTGACTTGAATGCTTTGTTTGAGGATTTACATATTGCTTTTGGTTCTGGCTTTGTGTGGACGCTGAAGCAGATTACCTTACATAACGAGTTTAAACCGCTTGATGGCGAGAGAGATATATTTATTGTAGGTGGCGAAAAAGCAGAAGATTATACTAATCTGCTAAATGCTGCTCGCAAAGCTGTGGAGTATGGCTATCGTGTATACTTGTTACCTAATCCTAGAGGCATACGTACAGCTGATTTTATCTTTGTACGTAAGGGCGTTTACAAATTGTTCGACCTGAAGACTATTTCTGGTACAGCCTCTGTTGGTAATAGGCTTATAGATTCCATAGGACAGACCAACCGTGTACTGCTGAATATGACTGTAGATTACAACCCGATGGCGTTAGCGCGTAACATTAAGAACTATTTCGAAAAGAATACCAATGCTTGTGAGGTCCTTATATTTAAGGGTAAAAAACAAATATCCATTGTCCGTAAAAGTGTTGAAGATAAAAAGTTCCTTAAAACCTTTATACGGCGTTATACAAAATAAAAAAAAGAGATACTCATGGTGAGTAACTCTTTTTATAATGGAGTAGTGTCGATAAAGTCTTGCTCCCTCGCGGGAAACTTACCCGGATAGTCAAAAGTGATCCTTTGACGCTGCAAAGATAGGAATTCTTTCAATAAGTTCCAAATATTTTGGGACTTTTTTTCGTTTTTAGCTAAATTTTGCCTATATCAGTTTTTCGGTTAAACATTTGGTTGTCACAATGAAATGATGTATTTTTGCACCGTAAAAACGAAAGAACAATGGAGAAGAAACGTACTACACCGGAGTATATTACATCACTCCAACCAAACGAGATTTTTGTCTTCGGCAGCAACCTTCGCGGTATGCATGGCGGAGGTGCAGCCTATGTTGCCTTACGACAGTTTGGCGCCATTATGGGCCAGGGCGTTGGTCTGCAGGGCCAGAGTTACGCCATCCCCACCATGCAAGGTGGCGTAGACACCATCCGTCCTTACGTGGATGAGTTCATCGAGTTTGCTAAACAGCATCCCGAACTCACATTCCTTGTTACCCGTATAGGCTGCGGCATTGCTGGATTTACCGACGAAGAAATCTCTCCATTATTTGCCAAGGCTCACGATGTGGAAAACATCATCTTACCTCCCAATTGGTAAACAAAAAAAACTCAAGCGAGCATTCTCTGCTGGCTTGAGGGGTGTTGCTTGCCTCGCTGCAGTATGAGGGGCGCGCTCGGCTTTGCCGCTTCGCTTGTTGAAGAACCCCTCAAGTGCAGGTCGTTGGCTTTATACGCAGGGCATCGCTGCCCCGAGGCTACATGCCCATGCACGAGGTTGCACCCAGTGCCGTTACGATGGCTGTAGCAACAGATGCTATGATCTGTACGATGAATTTAATGGTTTCTCTCTTTGTCATGGTACTGATTAATTAAGGTTTATATTAGGAGAGGGCAGGGGCACTGCCCTCTCCGTTTACTTAATCTCCCTCCTCTGGCAGACCGCCGCCTGTCTGGCTTGAGGTACCGCTACCTGAACCCGAGCCATTGTCGCCGTTTCCTGATGGATCATCCTCGATGAGCTGACCTGCGAAGGCCTCGGCATTTACGAACTCCGCCTTCTTGATAAACTCGCGGCTCGAGATGTTGGTCTCGGTAGTCTGGTCGGGCAGGAATCGGATATGCAGCGCCTTCAGGTTCTTCTGAGGATTAAAGTCCTCCTTCTTGGCTGCACCGCCCTTTTCATTCTCGAGGGTAGTGAAGAATATACCCAGACCATCAATCTTTACTCGCTTGCTCTCCAGGAGCATCTCCAGCAGACAGCTGCGGAACTTCTCCAGCACACCGAACACCACGTCGGGGGTGTAGATAGAGCCGTGCTCTGCAATGTGGTTTGCCATCTTACGGGTGTTCAGAGTCTCGATGGTCTTGCCCTGAGCGAACCACTTACCATAAATCTTAGAACTAGTTACCTTGTTCTGCTTCAACAGATAAAAAATCTTTGCCATAAATGTTTGTAAATGTTTTTAATGGGTTAATTACTAAAGTTACTTGTCTCTCATAATCCTAGCGCGCTTGTTTCTGATTGACGATGCAAAGGTACAACAATTATTTATACCTAAAAAATTTATTCCTGACTCTTTTAGTTAAATGATGTTAAGAAAATTGGTCTACAACTTTAAGGTAAATGAGCCGTAATTTTTGAGCAAAATAAACGTTATTTCATGATCGAGTTAATTACGGCTTATTTTGGGATACATGAAAATGAGTTGAATACTAATTTTGTGAGTTAACACGACGCTATAACGCTATAACGCTATAACGCAGTCACTTTTGAATTTGTAAATAGTGGATTTTGTGTGCTTTAAATTTTATATTATATATTATATTATAATATAATATATAATATAAATATATATATTTATAATTTCCCCTCCACTCCCCTCCATTTTCGATTTTTCTAATGTTATAGTGTTATAGCGTTATAGTGTTATAGCGTTAACCCTGAAAGAAGTTGAATGATCGTACTGAAATGGTTGTCTGTTTCCCTGGATTTAGTTGACACTTTTCCTGTTTTAGTTGCCAATACGGCTGGAGGCGCGAAGCCTTCAAAGAGTATGCTCTATTCGTGGAAAACGGGACTACCAGGGCAATATATAAGAAGGTTGGTGTCATGGTATAACGCTATAACGCTATAACGCAGTCACAAATGGAAAAGTAAAATGGAAGAAATAGTTCAATTGAATAGTAATGCAAAACTCTCTGAGCACTTGGCTTCGCCGAGTGAGGCTACGCTCAGCAATTTAAGCGAGCTTAATTGCGTTCGCTTATCGCCTCACTTTACCCTGGGGGAGATGACAAAGAGTAATTCTCATCCCGAAGTGTATAACATCCCAAGTCATGAGGCGATTGCTAACCTTAAGCGGCTTTGTACTTGGCTGGAAGTGCTGAGAGAGCGATCGGGGACACCCATCCGGATCAACAGTGGGTATCGCAGCCCGCAGTTGAATCGGAAGATTGGTGGGGCAGCCACCTCGAATCATCTTACAGGATGTGCTGTGGATATTAAGGTATCTGGGATGGAGCAGGCGCTTCGCTATGCCACCATTCTCCTCGACTATGCGGATGAATCGAAGCAGGAGTTTGATGAGTTGCTGATTGAGAAGAATCGGTACGGGGCCATCTGGGTGCATTTCGCGGTGCGGCCCAAAGATAATCGCAGAAAAATACTATTTATTAATGCGTAAATAAAATAAAATAGTAACTTTGAGCTGTCGCTCGAAGGTACTCACGTTCGAAAAAACTCAAATTAAATTTGGTTTTTTGCTCACTTAATCGTACCTTTGCACGCGTTATGAAGAAAGTAGAGAAATATAAGCTGCTCTGGGAGCAGATAAAGAGCCTGACGGAGGGCGAGACTGACGAGGTGGCTAAGATGGCCAACATCGCGGCGGTGATACATCAAGAGATGGGATTCTGGTGGACGGGATTCTATCGCGTAAAGAATGGTGAACTGATACTGGGCCCATTCCAGGGACCTGTGGCTTGTATGCACATTCCGTTTGGTAAGGGTGTGTGCGGCACGGCCTGGAAGCAGGGCGAGACGATCGTGGTGCCCGATGTGGAGCTGTTTCCGGGGCATATAGCTTGCAGCAGCGAGTCGAAGTCGGAGATTGTGGTGCCGGTGCTTTCGGCTGATGGAGAGATAACGGCGGTGCTGGATATTGACAGCAAGGAGCTGGGTACGTTTGATGACGTAGATAAGGAGTGGCTGGAAGAAATCGTGAAGTGCCTGTGATCAGCCCTTGTTCAGACCCCTTTGGGTTCCCCCTAACTTAGGGGGAAAAATATATACCTTATAAAAAAAGCAGAGCAAAATTTTGGTTATTTCGACGATTATGCTTAATTTTGCAGCCGATTTAAATAGTTAACGCCCAAGTCGCACTCTCTGAGTAGGGTGGGAGCGGACTAACAAAACGACGGCTCTCGGGTAGGGCTGGCACAGTACGCAGGGAAAATATTAACAATTAAATATTAAAAATTAAATGGCACAAATGAATTTCGGTGGCGTAACAGAGACTGTAGTCACCAGCAAAGAGTTCTCACTCGAGAAAGCACGTGAAGTATTGAAGAATGAAACCATCGCTGTGATTGGTTATGGCGTTCAGGGCCCAGGTCAGGCCTGCAACCTGCGCGATAACGGATTCAACGTGATTGTGGGTCAGCGCCCTGGCAAGACTTACGACAAGGCTGTGGCCGACGGATGGGTTCCTGGCGAGACACTGTTCTCGATCGAGGAGGCAGCCGAGAAGGGTACTATCCTCTGCATGCTTCTGAGCGACGCTGGTCAGATACAGCAGTGGCCCACCATCAAGCAGTATCTGAAACCTGGCAAGACTCTGTACTACAGCCACGGTTTCGCCATCAACTGGAGCGATCGCACTGGCGTGGTTCCTCCAAAGGATGTTGACGTGATTATGGTTGCACCTAAGGGTAGCGGTACCAGCCTGCGCACTATGTTCTGCGAGGGCCGCGGACTGAACTGCTCGTATGCCATCTACCAGGATGCTACCGGTAATGCCAAGGATAAGACGCTGGCATTTGGTATCGGTATCGGTGCAGGATATATGTTTGAAACTACATTCGAGCGTGAGGCTACATCAGACTTGACTGGTGAGCGCGGATCGCTGATGGGTGCCATTCAGGGACTGCTGCTGGCTCAGTATGAGGTACTGCGCGAGCACGGACACTCACCATCGGAGGCCTTCAACGAGACCGTTGAGGAGCTGACACAGAGCCTTGGCCCGCTGTTTGGTGCAAAGGGTATGGACTGGATGTATGCCAACTGCTCGACTACCGCACAGCGTGGTGCACTGGACTGGGCTCCACGATTCCACGATGCCATTAAGCCCGTTATGGAGTGGCTGTACTACAGCGTGCAGACCGGTAACGAGGCTCAGATTACCATCGACGCTAACTCGAAGCCTGACTACCGCGCAGGTCTGGAGAAAGAGCTCGAGGCTATGCGTAATCAGGAGATGTGGCGTGCTGGTGAGACTGTACGTAAGTTGCGTCCAGAGAACCAAGACGTATAACACTATAGTCACGGGGGTGCACACGCACCCCCGTGATTCATTTTAAAATATGATATGGGAAAATTAGTTATTAATTCGTATGATGAATTCGCAGCCCATCTGGGTGAGGAGCTCGGAGCTTCTGACTGGCTGCAAGTAGACCAAGACCGCATTAACATGTTTGCGGACGCCACACTGGATCATCAGTGGATACACGTAGACGTGGAGCGCGCCAAGAAAGAGAGTCAGTACCAGAGCACCATCGCTCACGGATACCTGACACTGTCGCTGCTGCCATACATGTGGGACCAGATTATCGAGGTGAACAACATCAAGATGCTGGTGAACTACGGCATGGACAAGATGCGTTTCGGTCAGCCTGTTATCACAGGATCGAAGGTGCGACTGGTAACCAAGTTGCACAACATACAGAACCTGCGCGGTATTTGTAAGGCAGAGATTGAATTCAGGATTGAAATCGAGGGACAGCGCAAACCTGCACTTGAGGGTATCGCATCGTTCCTGTATTATTTTAATTAAAGAGGTATGGGCGGATTTTTTGGAACCATTTCCACTAAGTGCTGCGTAAACGACCTGTTTTACGGCACCGATTATAATTCGCATCTGGGTACTAAGCGTGCCGGACTGGTGACTTATGACACAGAGAAGGGATTTAGCCGTAAGATCCACAACCTGGAGCGCGACTACTTCCGTTCGAAGTTTGAGGATGAGCTCGACTCGTTCTCGGGACATCAGGGTATTGGCGTAATCAGCGATACCGACCCGCAGCCCATCCTGGTTAACTCGCATCTGGGCCGATATGCAGTGGTGACTGTGGCCAAGATCAACAACATCGAGGAGATAGCCCAGGAGCTGCTGGACCGCCGAATGCACTTCAGCGAGTACTCGGCCAACACCATAAACCAGACCGAACTGGTGGCGCTGCTCATCAACATGGGCCGCACATTTGTAGAAGGTATTAATCTGGTATACAAGAAGATAGAGGGTTCGTGCTCGATGCTGATACTGACTGAGAAGGGTATCATAGCTGCACGCGACTTCCTGGGACGTACGCCTATCGTGATAGGACAGAAGGAGGGCGCATACGCTGTGAGCAGCGAGACAACCAGTTTCCCAAATCTGGACTACAAGCGTGTGCGCGACTTGGGACCTGGCGAAATAGTATTCCTGACTGCCGACAACATGGAGGTGCTGCAGGAGCCATGGAAGCGAGAGCAGATTTGCTCGTTTCTGTGGGTGTACTACGGATTCCCTGCATCTGACTATAACGGCATAAACGTTGAGAACGTGCGCGAGACCAACGGAAAAATGATGGGTGAGAAGGACGACACCGAGGTGGACTGCGTGTGCGGTGTGCCCGACTCAGGCGTAGGTATGGCACTGGGTTATGCCGAAGGTAAGGGCGTGCCCTACAAGCGTGCCGTGCTGAAGTACACACCTACATGGCCCCGATCATTTACACCTGGAAACCAGGAGCGACGTTCGCTGGTGGCTAAGATGAAGCTGATACCAAACCCTGCGCTGCTCAAGGATAAGCGCGTGGTGTTCTGCGATGACTCTATCGTGCGTGGTACACAGCTTAAAGACAATGTAAAGACTTTCTTTGAGTACGGCGCCAAGGAGGTGCACTGCCGTATCTCATGCCCGCCACTGGTGTATGGATGTCCATTTATAGGATTCACTTCGTCAAAAAGTGACATGGAACTGATAACAAGACGTATTATCAAGGACTTTGAGGGCGACGACAAGAAGAACCTGGAGAAGTATGCCCAGACCGACTCGCCCGAATACAAGCGTATGGTAGACGAGATAGCTAAGCGACTGGGACTGACCACGCTGAAGTTTGCCAAGCTGGAAGACCTGATAAAGAGCATAGGAATGGACAAGTGCCGCGTATGTACGCACTGCTTTGATGGCAGCAGCTACTGCCATGAGCACGACAATGAAGACGACAGACAGCTGAAAATCGAGTTTTAAAGATTAAAAATTAAAGATTAAAGATTAATATTTTGAGATTTGGCCGTCTTTCTGGTAGATAAACTCTTCGTAAGAAAGATAATCTAATGCAGCATCGAGTTCGCTTTCGGGCAGCTCGATGCTTTTTAAGTCGGTTATGGGATGGAACTGGTCGTCGTCGAGCAGCTTGAGAATGGCCTCGGCTGCTGCTGTGAGTCGGGGCTCTGACACTATACCCTCATGGCGATGGGCCAGGCACACATCGCACTGCTTACAGTTATTACCATTGCGCTCGCCAAAATAGCGCAGCAGCTGGCGTGAGCGACACACGTGATCGTTTTTGGCATAGTGGATCATGGCCTGAATGCGCTGGGCAAACTGCTCCTTGCGCTCCTCGTAAACCTCAGGCATAATCTGTATGTATTCTTTATCCTCGCGACGCTGGGTGTAGCGGATGTAAGGGGTCTTCTTTTGGGGAATGAAATGCAGGATGTGGCGCTGCGAGAGGCTCTTGAGCGTGAGGTAGACCTGCTGGGGTTGCAGCTGGGTGATGGTGGCCAGATAGGCCTCGTCGATATAGTTATAATCGGTGAACAAACCGCCATAGTTGCGCAGCAGGGCGGTGATGATCTTATCCTCGTTGGGGCTGTTGTTCTCGAGGCGGTAGAGGTCGTTGCGGCTCACGGTGAACATCACGCGGGCCTGATTGTCCTGCTCCTCGGTATACTCGATATAGCCTGCACGCTGCAGAATCTTGAGGGCCGAATCGACCTGAATAGGGAAGTGGCGAAAGGCGTGGCAGAACTTATCTATGTTGAACTCGAAGGTGTGGCCGTAGCCTGAGCCTACGCCAATCTGATAGAAATAGGCCAGATGCTCGTAGACCTCGCGGATGTAGTCCTTATCAGGGAAGTTGTCGGTGATGCGCTTGAGCAGTTTGCGCTCGTCAGCATGGTTGTAGAGCAGCACGGCATAGGCCTTGAAGCCATCGCGACCAGCACGACCTGCCTCCTGGAAATAGGCCTCGATGCTGTCAGGGCAGTCTACATGCACCACCACGCGCACATCGGGCTTGTCGATACCCATGCCAAAGGCGTTGGTGGCCACCATCACGCGCTGCTTATCCTGCTGCCACTCGCGCTGGCGCTGATCCTTGACGCAGGCATCCAGGCCTGCATGATAGAAGGTGGCGCTGATGCCTGCCTGATTGATGAATTCGGCATACTCCTTGGTGCGACGACGACTGCGGGCATAGACAATGGCCGAGCCCTTGGTGCTCTGCAGGATGTGTATCAGTTCGCCTATCTTATCGTCGGCATGGCGCACCACGTAAGCCAGGTTCTTGCGCTCGAAAGACATCTTATAGGTATTAAAATCTGATTGTCCGCTAGACAATCTGATTTTAATATCCTCTACCACCTGCGGCGTGGCGGTGGCGGTGAGCGCCAAGACGGGGGCGTTGGGGATGAGCTTGCGGATCTGGGCTATCTGCAGGTAGGAGGGGCGGAAATCGTAGCCCCACTGCGAGATGCAGTGTGCCTCGTCGACCGTGATGAAGCTGATCTTCATGTGGCGAAGCTTAGTCTGGAAGAGGTCGCTCGATAGGCGCTCGGGCGACACGTAGAGCAGCTTGATGCCACCAAAGATGGCATTCTCGAGGGTGGTGAGAATCTCTTCGTGGGTGAGGCCGCTATAGATGGCGGCAGCCTTGATGCCTCGACGACGCAGATTGTCAACCTGATCCTTCATCAGGGCAATGAGCGGGGTGATGACGATGCAGGTGCCATCCTGAGCCAAGGCGGGCACCTGGAAAGTGATGGACTTTCCACCGCCTGTAGGCATCAGTCCCAGTGTGTCGTGGCCGCTACCTATGGACTCGATGATTTCGCGCTGAATACCGCGGAAATCATCGTAGCCCCAGTAATTCTTTAGAATTTGTTGATAGTTCACTCCTCGGAGGGTTGAATATCTTCAATCTGTAATTGAACTTCGGTGCGCTTGTAGATGTTGTCCTCGATGGTGTAGACAATATCGAACGAGCGCTTTGACTTGATGTAGCGCGCAGAGCCACTCTGACCAAAGGCAATACCATTAAGCACGTTGCTCGACTTAGAGTCGACCAGCTCGAGCTTGATGTGCTCCTGCTGGCGACCAACAACCTTTGAGGTGCCATAGTCGTACACATTGCGGGTGCAGAACAATGGCTTGGGATTGTCGGGGCCGTGAGGCGCAAACTTCTTGAGGTCGTTGTGCAGGCGCTTGGTTACATCCTTGAAGTCGATCACTGCATCGATATCGAGTGTGGCCTCAGTCTGCTCAGGCTGTATGTGCTCCATCACATACTTCTGGAATCGACTGCGGAACTCAGGGATATTCTCGATCTTAAGCGACAGGCCTACAGCATAGGTGTGTCCGCCAAAGTTCTCGAGCAAGTCGCGACAGCTCTTGATGGCATCGTAGACATCGTAGCCAGCCACACTGCGGGCAGAGCCTGTGGCAATGCCATTAAACTTGGTGAGCACCACCGTAGGGCGATAATAGAGCTCGGTGAGGCGCGAGGCCACAATACCGATGACGCCCTTCTTCCAGTTCTCGTCGTAGAGCACGATGCTGGCGTGATGCTTCTGGCTCTCCAGCTTCTCAACAATCTGGTTGGCCTCTTCAGTCATCTGCTTGTCTACATCCTTGCGCTGCTCGTTATATTCATTAATGTGGTTGGCCTGGGCCAGTGCCTTCTGCAGGTCTTTCTCTACCAGCAGCTCTACAGCCTCGGTACCATTCTGCATACGACCAGACGCATTGATGCGCGGACCTATCTTAAATACAATGTCGCTCATGGAAATCTCACGACCAGTGAGTCCGCAGATGTCGATGATGGCCTTGAGACCCACTGATGGGCTCTGGTTGAGCTGCTTGAGTCCGTGATAAGCCAGTATGCGGTTCTCGCCCATGATAGGCACGATATCGGCAGCAATACTTACTGCGCAGAAATCGAGCAGGGGGATGAGACGTGAAAATGGAATACCATTGTTCTTAGCAAAAGCCTGCATGAGTTTGAAACCTACGCCACAACCGCAGAGGTCTTTATAAGGGTAGGTAGAATCCTGACGCTTGGGGTTAAGAATCGCGACAGCACAGGGCAGTTCATCATCGGGCACATGGTGGTCGCAGATGATGAAATCTATGCCCAGACTCTTGGCATAGGCAATCTCGTCGATAGCCTTAATACCACAGTCGAGCACTATGATGAGCTTGATGTCTTTTTCTGCAGCGTAATCTAATGCTTTCTTGCTGATACCATATCCCTCTTCGTAACGATCGGGAATGTAATATTCGATGTTAGAATAGAACTGCTGCAGGAATTTATACACCAAAGCTACCGCCGTACATCCATCGACGTCGTAGTCGCCGTAGACCATGATGCGCTCTTTGCGCCCCATCGCATCGTTGAGTCGGTCTACCGCCACATCCATGTCGTTCATCAGGAACGGATCAATCAGCTCGTTTAGCATCGGACGGAAGAAGCGCTTGGCTGCGCTCTCCGTTTTGATGCCTCGCTGAATAAGGAGGTTGGCGAGTATCGGACTCATGCCGATCTTCTCTCCAAGCTCCTTAGCCGCCGCCTGTTGTTCTGATGTAGGTGGTTGGTAATTCCATTTGAAATGCATTAGATACCAAGCTTTTTACGAATATCAGCAGGAATGGCGTTCTTATTGATGAGGAAATCCATCGTGTTTGCAGCGATGTAGGTCTTGGTCATGTACCAGATACCCTTGTACTTACCAGTCTCGCCCCAAGAGTTCTTTACCATGTAGTACTCCTTGCCCTTCTGGTCCTTGGCAACACCGTAGATCAGCATGCCGTGGTCGTCGGTCAGCTCCCAGTTGTCGAAACGATCCTGGCGCAGCTTCTGTGTAGCAGTGATCTCAGGCACATTGACACCCAGTGAGTCGATGACGTTAGCCTTCTTGGCTGGCTCCAGGCGCAGCCACTTGGCCATGTCGCTACCTGTGAGCGAAACAGCTACCTTATTGTCGATGGCATAAGCCAGACCGTTGCGTGTGAAACCTGGCTCAGAAACGTCGCCACCCCAAGCTACGGTATAGCCATTGTCGATGGCATTGTCGATAATGCGCATCATCTCGTCCATAGGCACATTGTAGCTCTGTGGGAAACGCCAGTTGTCCTGTACCTCTACAGCAAATGTGGTGTAGAATGGGTGGTGGGTATAGCTGGTGATTGATACATAATCGTCGAGGTTAATGCCCAGTGAAGCCATGAAGCTCTTTGGGGTGTACTCCTTGCCCTCGTAGGTAAACTTCTCAGGGCACTTGCCAAGGTAAGCATCGAGAATACCCTGCAGTCCAACCTTCCACTGAGTAGACAGCTTGCTTGAGTTGCTCTTAGATACAGCTGCTACGTATGGCTCGAGGATTGAGAAGAACTCGTTGAAGTTGTTGAGCGAGTCGCCATAGAGTGAACCAGGGAAAGGCATGATACCCTCAGGAATGATACCGTAGGTCTTCATGGTAGCGAGTACATCCTCAGCTGAACCGCCCTGCGCAAACTGGCAGTCGCCGTGATAGCGAACCACCTGGATGGCGCGCTCCATGTAGGTCTTGTTCTCAACAAAGCTCTCGTCGAAGTTGTAGGTCTTGCCAGTAGCCTTCAGCACCTCAGCCTCGAAAAATGAGAGGGTAGAGTAGTTCCAGCACGTACCACTGCGGTTCTGATCCTTGATGCTGGTGATAGGATTCTCCTTGATAGTGGTGAACACTGGCTTGTTAGCGTTCTTCTCGGCATCTTTCTTCTTAGCTGCCGAAGCACTCAGGGCAACCATGGCCACAAGTGCGAGTGTAAAAATCTTCTTCATTTTCTTTTTTATTTTTATTATTGATTATTCGTTGCCATGAACTCCTCAACATCCTTGGGGTGATAAGGAATTCGCTTGGTGCCCAGGAATCGGCATCCGTCCTTGGTAATCAGGATGTCGTCTTCGATACGGATACCACCAAAGTCCTTGTAGGTTTCGAGCTTGTCGAAATTCAGGAACTCCTTGCAGTGTCCGCTGGCCTTCCACTCATCGATGAGTTGTGGGATGAAATAGATGCCTGGCTCGTCGGTAATCACAAAGCCCTCCTGGAGTTTGCGACCCATGCGCAGGCAGTTGGTGCCAAACTGCTCGAGGTTAGGACGAGTCTCCTCATCGAAACCTACGTAGATCTGGCCCAGACCCTCCATATCGTGAACGTCCATACCCATCATGTGTCCCAGTCCGTGAGGCAGGAACATGGCGTGGGCGCCTGCTGCTACAGCCTCGTCGGTGTCGCCCTTCATCAGGCCCAACTCCTTGAGGCGCTCTGTCATCAAGCGACATACAGCAAAGTGAACATCCATATATTTTACGCCAGGTTTAGCCACCTCGATGGCGTAATCGTGGCAGGCCTCTACGATAGAATATATCTCCAGTTGGCGCTGGGTGAACTTACCTGATACAGGCATGGTGCGGGTATGGTCAGAGCAGTAATCGTCGAGCTCGCAACCTGCATCGCAGAGTGCCAATCTACCAGCCTCCAACTTATTGCCAGAAGGATTGCCATGCATAATCTCGCCATGCTGGCTGAAGATGGTGGCAAAGCTGTTGCCCTGAGCCAGACTACGGGCGATACCATCGACCTGACCTGCCACGAAACGCTCAGTTACACCTGGGCGAATGAGCAGCTGGGCGGTGGTGTGCATCGCATAGCCCACCTCGCAGGCACGCTCAATGGCCTCAATCTCCTGAGGCTCCTTGGTGGCGCGTATCTTGACGACTGCCTTGATCAGCGTGAGCGAGGCGGCCTCCTTCTGCTTAGAAGGATGGATGCCCAGCAGGTCCATGATCTGAATCTTGGTGTCGAAGCGATAGGGGGGAAGGAAGTGGACCTCCTTAGAGGTGAGAGGTGAGAGGTGAGAGGTGAGAGATTTCATGGGGGCGGTTTTGTGAACGCCTACCTCAGCAGCCAAATCGGCTACTGATGGGGTGAAGCCCATCCACACAATGTCCTCTACGTCGATATCATCGCCAAAGAGCCATTCTTCGTCGTTATCGATATCAATCACACCAACGAGTCCGTCGCGGTGCTGTCCGAAGTAATATAAAAACGATGAGTCCTGTCTCATCGGGGCATATGCATTAGCAGGATAATTGGCTGGCGAATCGTTGTTACCAAACAAAACAATCACTCCTTTACCCACCAGTTTCTTTAATTCTTGGCGCCTTCTAATATAGGTATCTATGCTAAACATTTTGTTGAAAATACGTTATTATTATTCATTTTGTCGGCAAAGATACATAATTTTTTAGACATAAGTACACAAGAATATACTTTTTTTTGTTTCTTTTGTTCTTATGTCTAAAAAAAACACTACCTTTGCACGCAAATTTGAAAATTAAGACTAAAAAATATATGGGAAAAGTAATTTTGACGGGCGACCGTCCCACTGGTAAACTCCATCTTGGACACTACGTTGGCTCACTTCGTAGACGTGTACAATTGCAGAATCAAGGCGACTTCGATCGCATGTTTGTTTTCATGGCCGATGTTCAGGCTCTGACAGATAATGCTGATAATCCAGAGAAGATTCGTCAGAACATCATAGAGGTGGCACTCGACTACCTCGCAGCAGGACTGGATCCTGAAAAGTGCACACTCTTTATCCAGAGTCAGATTCCTGAGCTGGCTGAGCTCACCACCTATCTGATGAACCTGGTATCAGTAAGTCGTGTGCAGCGCAACCCAACAGTGAAGACTGAGGTGAAGATGCGTGGTTTCGAGGGCGAGAGTATCCCCCTTGGATTCTTCTGCTATCCTGTTTCGCAGGCTGCAGATATCACCCTGTTTAAGGCTACAACCGTTCCTGCTGGTGAGGACCAGGAGCCTATGCTCGAGGTAACTCGCGAGTTGGTTCGTCGTTTCAACCAGATCTACGCTCCAGTATTGGTAGAGCCTAACATCATGCTGCCTGAGAATCTCTCAGCACGTCGCCTGCCAGGAACTGATGGTAAGGAGAAGATGTCGAAGAGCCTTGGTAACTGTATCTACCTCTCTGATTCGGCTGATGACGTATGGCAGAAGGTTCGCTCGATGTATACCGACCCTGAGCACGTGAATCTGAATGACCCAGGCCACGTAGAGGGTAACGCTGTGTTTACATACCTCGATGCTTTCTCGACAGATGAGGACTTTGCTAACTTCTGGCCAGAGTATCAGAACCTGGACGAGTTGAAGGATCACTATCGTCGTGGTGGACTGGGAGATATGAAGTGCAAGAAGTTCCTGAATCAGGTGCTGAACCAGTTCCTTGAGCCTATGCGTGCGCGTCGTGCTGAGTTCGAGAAGGATATCCCTGAGATTTACAACATCCTGAAGAAGGGTACAGAGCAGGCTCGCGAGGTTGGCGCCCAGACCATGGACGAGGTTCGCAAGGCCATGCGCATCGACTACTTCAACGATGCAGAGCTCATCCGCCAGCAAGCCGAAAAATTCGCTCAGAAGTAATTTCTTAGGCACGGATTTCTAGGCACGAATTACACGAATTAACACGAATTTATTTACGTGCCATTCAAATAAGAAACACGGTTTGGAGTTTACAACCAAACCGTGTTTTTTTTATAATAATTCGTGTTAATTCGCGTAATTCGTGCCTAAACTTTATTTCTCTTTCAGCAAGTCGGGGCGGAGTTTTCTTGTGCGCTCCATGGCTTGTTCGAATTCCCATTCGCGGATTTTGGCCTCGTTGCCACTCAGCAGGATCTCAGGCACCTTCCAGCCTTTATAGTCGGCAGGACGCGTGTAGATAGGTGCTGCGAGGATGTCGTCCTGGAAACAGTCGGACAAGGCACTCTGCTCATCACCAATCACACCTGGCACCACTCTCACGATGGCATCAGCAATCATGGCTGCTACCAATTCACCACCTGTCAACACAAAGTCGCCAATAGAAATCTCCTTGGTAATGAGGTGCTCACGAATACGCTGGTCGATACCTTTATAATGACCAGCCAGGATAATCAGATTACCCTTCAGCGACAGCTCGTTGGCCATGTGCTGGTCGAAGCGCTCGCCATCAGGCGATGTAAAGATAACTTCATCGTAGTCGCGCTCTTTCTTCAGCGCTGTGATACAGCGATCGATAGGTTCGCACTGCATCACCATGCCAGCGCTACCTCCGTATGGATAATCATCTACACGGCGCCACTTGTCGAGGGTATAGTCGCGTAGATTATGTAAACGGATTTCAGCTAATCCCTTCTTCTCTGCTCTTGCCAGAATCGACTCATGAACAAAGCCTTCCAACATTTCTGGCAGTACGGTTATAATGTCTATTCTCATCTAAAAAATGCTTTAATTCTCTCTATGTATTTCATGCCTGTCTGGCGTCCAATGTCGTATATGCACTGCATTTCGTCTGGGTTGTGCGATATATGGCCAATCTTGAGCGGAGCTTCTGGACGAATGACCAATGCACGGCCTACTGATTCTGCCTGGTAAACATACACCAGCTGCTTGTTGTACATGATGTGACGCTTGTCCATAGCCTCGATCATGTTAGGATATTTCCTCAGCGCTATGCGCATCAGCGGCATCAGCTTGTTGTGCTCCTTGACGTAGCCATCTGGTTGGGTGAGTATCACCAAGTTCTTCTCGTATCCGATGCTCTCGAAATATTCCAATGGTATAGAATCTGCTACGCCTCCGTCAAGAACTTTCATGCCTTCTAACTCGACTACTTTCGAGGCTAAAGGCATCGATGCTGATGCGCGAATCCAGTCGTAGGTGAGTTGCTCGCCCTTCTCCAGTTTCTTGTAAACGGGTTTGCCTGTCAGCACATCAGTACATACGGCATAGAACTCCATGGGGTTCTCTTCGAAGGCCTTATCGTCGAAGATGTCGTATTGGGTAGGGATGATGTGATAGCCAAATTCTGCGTTATACAGATTGCCTGTTTTGAGCCACGATTGCCAACTGCAGTATCTGTTATCGTGTGCAAAACGCTTGTTATAGCGGATGGCGCGTCCTGGTTGGCGCGACTTATAGTTGCATCCAAAGGCAGCTCCAGCTGACACACCTATCAGTCCATCAGGCTCCACATGTGCCTCCATCATCACATCGATGACGCCAGCTGTGAAAAGCCCTCTCATTGCTCCACCTTCTAATACCAGTCCCTTTTTCATGGGTGCAAAGGTAATGTTTTTAATTAAGAATTAAGAATTAAGAATTAAGAAATAACAAATATATAGTAAAAATATGTTGATTGTTTGGCGTTTTCGCTTTTTCTACTTACTTTTGCAGCGTGATGAAAAAGTTAGGAGTATTGCTTTTGCTGCTGATGGCAGCCCAGATGGCTTGGAGTCAGGCCATATACGATCCTAAATGTATCACGCTGATGGATGCACCCTTGGAGGGTAACGATTCAGCGTTTGTTCCTGCACTGAAGAGTGTGGGATTTGTTCGGATTGATGGTGAGGGCGACGAAGACACCTATGTTTTCAAGGGCGATTACTATGGCATTAAGGACGCCAAGCTCGAGGTGACTGTCAACGAGAAGACAAAAATGCTATCGGAGGCTACCGTTACCTGTGGCCCTTATCGCACGCGTGAACTCTATGAGCGCAACCAGAAATATCTGTTGGGCAAGCTGCAGCGAGAGTGGGGTAACTTCAAGGCCAAGGGCGATGGCTCACTCTATGTGCTGAACGATTATGGCTACATTCGCCAGAGCATCACGCTCCACGAGAATGGTTCGCACTCCATACACTACTATTATCTCAACATGGCGCCTTACTACAAGGATGCATCGAACATGGGACTTAAGGGCTTTGTGCAGGAGGTGATAACAGAGAATCCTGTGGCTGAGAATCCTATTGAGCATTTCGACGAGATGGGTAAACTGGAGTCAGCTGATCTCACTGATAGACAGTATAATCAGGTGGGTTATCTCATTGCTGCCACCACTACCGAGGGTGGCGAGAAGAAGCTGATAACCTACGAATATAACGATGATGGCAACCTGAAGCGCACCATACAGACTAACACCGTTTCTGGCTTGAAACTGGTGACAGATTACAAGTGGAACGATGATGGTGAGATGACCCAACAGGCCCAGAAGGCATTCGATAAGGATAACGAATGCATAATGAGCGTAACGATGAAATACGAGATTGAAGAGCGCGATGATAACGACAACTGGACCAAAAACCAACTCCACATCACCAACTGGCTAAAAGGCCAGCGCGCCCAAACCATCGAAGTAACCCAAACCCGCACGATAAGTTATTGGGACGAGGATTAACCTATCAACTCCAGGAACTCCTCCTCACTCACAATCTTAATCCCTAATTTTTCTGCCTTCTGAAGCTTCGAAGGCCCCATATTCTCGCCAGCGAGGATAAACGATGTTTTGCTGCTGATGCTGCCAACGTTCTTTCCACCATTCTGCTCGATAATGGCTTTGTACTCATCGCGACTATGATGAGCAAAAACACCACTAATCACCACGCTCTGTCCAGCAAGCTTGTCAGATACGTTAGCCGTCTGAGCCTCAGACAGTTCCATCTGTAGGCCGTATGCTCTCAATCGCTCAATAATCTTCAGATTCTCCTCATTATGGAAATAGGTGATGATGCTCTTAGCCATCACCTCGCCAATGCCTTCAATCTCCTGGAGTTCCTCGATACCAGCATTCATCAGAGCATCGATATTCTTAAAGTGGCGGGCCAACAGCTTGGCAGATGTTTCGCCTACAAAACGGATACCAAGCGCAAATACCACGCGCTCGAAAGGAACCTCCTTCGATGCTGCGATGCCATTAACGATACGCTGGGCTGACTTGGTGCGACTGCCATCGCCGTTAATCTGCTGTACGTCGATATCGTAGAGGTCGGCTATATTATTAATAAGGTGGTGACGATAGTAATCATCTACTGTTTCAGGGCCCAGCGAGTCGATGTTCATCGCCTTGCGAGCAATGAAGTGCTCGATGCGACCCTTAATCTGTGGTGGACACCCCGTATCATTAGGACAATACCAGGCAGCCTCGCCTTCGTAGCGAACCAATGGCGTGCCACATTCAGGACAACGTTTGATAAACTCAACGGGTTGGGCAATGATGGGGCGCTGATCGATGTCGACACCCACAATCTTTGGGATAATCTCGCCACCTTTCTCTACGTAAACATAATCGCCAATATGCAGGTCGAAACTCTTGATAAAGTCCTCGTTGTTGAGTGTGGCGCGCTTCACGGTGGTGCCTGCCAACTGCACAGGGTCCATATTGGCCACAGGGGTGATGGCACCAGTACGACCTACCTGATAGGTGACCTCGTTGAGTCGAGTGCAAACCCTTTCGGCCTTGAATTTATAGGCGATGGCCCAACGTGGACTCTTAGCTGTAAAGCCCAAAGCGCGCTGTTGGCGCAGAGAGTTCACTTTCAGCACGATACCATCAGTAGCCACGGGCAGCTTTTTGCGCTCTGTATCCCAGTAGTTGATGAAGTCATAAATCTGTTGCAGCGTCTTCACCTTCTTCATACCCTCTGAAATCTTGAAACCCCAGCTACGAGCCACTTCCAAGTTTTCAAAATGTCCTTCAGCAGGCAGTTCCTCGCCTAACAGGTAATAAAGGTAAGCATCGAGTTGTCTCGAGGCCACCAAGCTCGATTTCTGGCTCTTCAATGTGCCACTTGCTGCATTTCGTGGATTGGCAAACAGAGGCTCTTCTGCCTCTTCGCGCTCCTTGTTCAGTCGCTCAAACACGCTCCAAGGCATCAATATCTCGCCTCGGATCTCGAATTCGCGAGGGTAGGCTGGGGCAGCAAAGAGATCATCGCTTGCTGGTGGCGTCAACACCAAAGGTATCGAGCGAATGGTCTTTACGTTTGCCGTTACATCGTCGCCATGCACACCATCGCCACGAGTCACAGCCTGAACCAGCTTACCATCCACGTAGGTCAGCGATATTGAGAGTCCGTCGTATTTCATCTCGCAACACACCTCGAAATCCTCGCCAGCCAAGCCTTTCTTCACACTTTCGTACCAATCAGCCACGTCCTGCTCGTTGTAGGTGTTGGCCAGTGATAGCATGGGGTATTTGTGTTCCACCTGACGGAATTCCTCATTCAGATCGCTACCCACGCGTTGGGTTGGCGAATTAGGATCGGCCATCTCAGGATGCTTTGCCTCAAGGTCTTGAAGCTCGTGCATCATAAAGTCGAAGTCCTGGTCGCCAATGGTAGGTTGGTTCAGCACATAATAACGGTAGTTATGCTCGTGAAGCTCCTTGCGGAGTTGCTCAATACGCTTTATTTCATCCATTTTTATCGAATTTTGTGCAAAGATATTAATTTTTTTAGACATAAGACCATAAGTGCATAAAAATTATCGTAATTTTGCAGGCGTTATGTGGATGATGTTTCGCGTGGTGCCCATGATGTGGCGGGCTGTTCGTCCAAGCAAGGTGGTGGATATGCCTGCTGTGGTCAACTCTTTCTGGATGCGGAAGGGGTACGAGGGATTGACGTTTTTTGGTCAGATACTCACGCCATCAGAGGAGACAGCAAGGCTGTTCAAGGTTTCGCCTGCCATGAAGAATCACGAGATGATTCATCTGCGCCAAGCCCAATCGTGTGGTGATTCGTGGTTGCGCTTCTACCTATTATATATATGGTATTGGTTGCGCGCCCTACCTGCAAACCGCCAAATGAAGCATGGTGCCTATCTTCTGAATCCCTTTGAAATGGAGGCCTATCGCCACATGAACAATCTCAATTACCTCACTAACCACGAGGCCAACGAATGGCGAAAGTTCGCCAAGATGAAACTTCGCGATCGCCTTGCCATTTATCGAGGTAATGTCCCTATCACTTCCCTTTAACTTCCCTTAAACTTCCAGATAATCATGAACAAAAAACTCCAAGCGCATAGCGCTATCTTCTTTGCCAACACCATTTTTGGACTTGGCGTACCAGTAACCAAACTTCTGCTCGACGAGTGGGTAACACCTATGGGCTATATGGCTTCGCGCTCATTGGGTGCCTGCATCCTGTTTTGGGTGATTGCTGCCTTCCTGCCCAAGGAGAGGGTGGAGCGTAAAGACCTGATAACCATACTGTTTGGCGGATTGTTAGGTTTTGTCATCTCGCAGACGCTTACCGCTTGGGCACTCGACTATACCAGTCCTATTTACTTCTCGCTCATCGCCACATTGACTCCTGTAGCTGTGATGCTTTGTGCAGCTTTGACCATTGGCGAGAAGATCACCCCCATGAAGTCGCTTGGCGTGCTGCTTGGTATCGCTGGTGCTATCCTGATGGTGCTGATGAGCCAGTCGCTTGGTTCTGGAAAGAATGATTTGATAGGTATTGGTCTCGCCATTCTGAGTGTACTCACATGGGCTATCTATCTGATTATCACTCGCAATGTGGCATCGAAGTATTCGCCTGTAACCCAGATGAAATATGTTTTCCTCATTTCAGCCATCGTTACTGTTCCCATCGCATGGCCAGAGCTTTCAGCCAATGCCCTCTACACTCCATCATGGGGTTGGGATGGCGTAGCTGAGATGGCTTTCATCGTGATAGGCGCCACAGCCTTGGGTTATTTCCTCATCCCCTTTGCGATGAAATATCTCCAAGCCACAACGGTATCAATCTACACCAACCTCCAACCCGTCATCGCCTCGTTCGTAGCCATCATGCTTGGGCAGGATGTCCTGACATGGGACAAACCTGTAGCTGGCGCATTAGTGCTAATTAGTGCTTATATCGTTACTGTGGTAACGGCAAAAGAATAAAGAAAAAGCATCGGAGATTTTCCGATGCTTTCTTGTTTTATATTAGTTTGCTGATTCGAATTCTTCGAGGAATCTTGTGTCGTTCTCTGAGAACATGCGGAGGTCGCTAACACGGTATTTGAGGTTGGTGATACGCTCAACACCCATACCGAAGGCGTAGCCTGTGTACTCCTTAGAGTCGATGCCGCAGAGTTCCAGAACGTTAGGATCAACCATACCGCAACCCAGAATCTCTACCCAGCCTGTGTGCTTGCAGAAGCCACAACCCTCGCCACCACAGATGAAGCAAGAGATATCCATCTCGGCACTAGGCTCTGTGAATGGGAAGTAAGATGGGCGCAGACGAATCTTGGTGTCGGCACCAAACATCTCCTTAGCGAACGAGAGCAGAACCTGCTTCAAGTCGGTGAACGAAACGTTCTTGTCGATATACAATCCTTCAACCTGATGGAAGAAGCAGTGTGCACGGGCTGTAATAGCCTCGTTACGATATACGCGACCTGGGCAGATGACGCGGATAGGAGCGGTAAGCTTGCCGTTCTCATCGTGCATGTGCTCCATCACACGAGCCTGAACACTTGAAGTGTGTGAACGCAGAAGGATATTCTTAGTTACATCGTTGGGATGCTGACTTACGAAGAATGTATCCTGCATATCGCGTGCGGGGTGATCAGCGGCAAAGTTCATCTTGGTAAAGATGTGGTTATCATCCTCAACCTCAGGACCATCGGCCAATACAAAGCCCATGCGCGAGAAAATATCGATAATCTCGTTGGTTACGATGGTAAGTGGATGGCGTGTACCCAGATTGATGGGGTATGGGGTACGTGTCAGGTCGAGTGTCTCTTCGCCCGATTCCTGAGTCTCGCAATCCTCGCGCAACTGATTGATGCGCTCAGTAGCCAATGTCTTCAGTTCGTTAATCTTCATACCAACCGTCTTCTTCTGGTCGGCGGCAACATTACGGAAGTCGTTCATCAGGGCTGTAATCTCACCCTTCTTGCTCAGATATTTCAGTCGGAGCTGCTCAACTTCCTCAGCGTTTTTAGCGCTCAAATTCTGTACTTCTTTCAGAAGTTCGTCTATCTTATCAAGTATCATAAACTATAAAAATTGCAATTTTGCGTGCAAAGGTACAAAAAAAATGAGAAAATGGATGAAGAATTGAGAATATTTTGTACCTTTGCCGAAATTTTGAGAGAAATTATAAAGATTAGGATACTAGTTAAGTAGATGAAAAGGTATTTTTTAGCATTTTTTGCGATTTTGCTGATGACGTTCTCTTGCACAGGGAATAAGTCAAATCAGGCAGAAGAAGTGCCAGCTGACTCAGTGGCTGACTCTACTGACACCACGGATATAGACACACTGGAGATGCTGATTACAGAAACTCCGATGCCTAGGGCTGCTGATGCCATGTTCGACGATTTCCTGTTCAACTTCCTGGCCAACAAGAAGCTGCAGAAGGAGCGTGTGGTATTCCCACTCAGGGTTACTGAGAACGGAACCACCACCAAAATCGAGGCTAACGACTGGAAAATGGAGCATCTGTTTATGCGTCAAGGGTACTACACCTTATTATTTAATAACGACAAGCAGATGCAGCTGATGAAAGACACCGCTGTTAGCGAGGCTGTAGTAGAGAAGATTCTGCTGGCCAAAAATCAGGTTAAGAACTACTGCTTCCAGCGCATCAAGGGCGCATGGTTGCTGCGCGAGATAAAAGTGACGCCGTTGCAGAGTGACGCCAACGCATCGTTCCTTAGCTTCTATAAGCGATTTGTAACGGATACTACATTCCAGATTAAGAGCATCAGCGAGACGGTTGACTTTGTGGGGCCTGATCCTGACGACGATTTCAATATGATGGAGGGCGTGATTACGCCTGATACATGGGAGGCTTTTGCACCCACATTGCCACATAAAACCCTCTACAACATCATCTATGGCAAGCCTCAGGAGGAGGGAAAAGAGAAAATCTACCTGCTGAGAGGTGTGGCCAACGGACTTGAGATGGAGTTGAGATTCAAGAAAGAGGGCGGAAAGTGGATGCTGAAGAAGCTAATGACGTGAGAAAGTGAGAAAGTGAGAAGGTGAGAAAGTGAGAAAGTGAAAAGTGAACTGAATTATAGTCTGAAGCAGCATAACACATTTGGCATCGATGCCAAATGTGCACAATTTGTGGAGTATAGCTCTGAGGCCGAGGCTAAGGAGGTAGCACAGTTGCTTCGTTCTTCGCGCGTACCTTATATAATAATAGGTGGAGGCAGCAATCTGTTGTTGACTCGCGACTACGAGGGTATTGTGGTTCACTCTGCATGTAAGGGCATTGAGCGCCAAGGCTCGCGATTGATTTGCGGAAGTGGCGAGGTGTTCGACGATGTGGTGGCCTATAGCATCGCCCAAGGTCTTTATGGTGCTGAGAACCTTTCGCTGATTCCAGGCGATGTGGGCGCAAGTGCTGTTCAGAACATTGGTGCCTATGGGGCCGAGGCTAAGGACTTGATTCGTAGCATACGTGCCGTAGAGATAGCCACTGGTAATGTGTGCGTGATTGAGAATTCTGAGTGTGAGTATGCTTATCGCCAGAGTCGATTCAAGCACGACTGGAAGAACCAGTATCTCATTGTTAGCGTCGACTATCAGTTCTCTGAGGCATATATGCCACGTTTGGACTATGGTAATATCCGCTCTGAGCTTGAAAAGAGCGGCATTATCAATCCCACTGCCCAAGAGCTTCGTGATACCATTATCCGTATCCGCGAGGCAAAATTGCCTGATCCAAAGGTGTTGGGAAATGCAGGCAGTTTCTTTATGAACCCCATTGTACCTCGCTCGAAATACGACCAGCTTGCAGCCCAATACGAAGGCATGCCTCATTACGATGTGGATGCTGACAGCGTTAAAATTCCTGCTGGATGGATGATTGACCAATGCGGATGGAAAGGCAAATCGCTTGGTAGGGCAGGGGTGCACGATAAACAGGCCTTGGTGCTGGTGAATCGTGGTGGCGCCACAGGACAGGAGATTGTAACACTTTGTGAGACGATACAGAAGGATGTCAAACATAAGTTTGGCGTTGACATCTATCCAGAAGTGAATATTATATGAAGCTTACGTTTTTAGGCACCGGAACATCGTGTGGCGTACCCGTGATAGGTTGCCAATGCAAGGTTTGCCAGAGTGCCGACCCTAAAGATAAACGCACGCGTTGCTCAGCACTTGTTGAAACCGAGACTACCCGTATATTGATAGATTGTGGTCCTGATTTCCGTGAGCAGATTTTACCGCAACCTTTCCGCAAGATAGATGGCATACTGATTACCCACTCGCATTACGACCATATGGGCGGAATGGACGATATCCGTCCATATTGTCAGTTTGGTGCCATCAATGTCTATGCAGATACGTTGGCCAAGCAGTCTATGCTGCAGATGTTGCCTTATTGTTTTGCTGAGAACCGTTATCCAGGTGTGCCAGCCATAGGTCTGCATGAGATATTTCCCCACCAGCCATTGCAGATAGGCGATATGGAGGTGATGCCTATACAGGTGATGCATGGAAAACTGCCTATTCTGGGTTATAGAATTGGCAAACTGACCTATATCACAGATATGAAGACCATCGATGATGGCGAACTGAAGTATATCGAGGGCACAGAATTGCTGGTGGTCAATGCGCTCCGCTTTGATAAGCCACACCATTCTCACCAACTGATGGACGATGCCATCGCCTTTGCCCGCAAGGTGGGCGCCAAGCGCACGCTTATCATACATGTATGCCACGATGTAGGCCTGCATCAGGAGGTAAATAAGCGCCTTCCTGAGGGTATCGATCTGGCTTACGATGGACAAGAAATTTATCTATAATAATGTAAATCCGCACCGCAAACCCTTAAAATAGGTTAATTTGAGGGCGAAATTCGGGGATAACTTTTGGAGATGTCGAAAAAAGTCGTACCTTTGCAGCGTGTGTTTTTCATAGTATTAGATTTAAGGTTAACAAAGGTTTGGGTCACAGCGGTGACCCTTTTTTTATTTTATCTTCTTTCGTTTGCCCTTGCCAAACAGGTATCCGTAGCCCTTAAACAACTTGCGTGCCAACAGAAATGCATCGAAAGCCATAAAGCCATTGCCAATCAAGCTGGCTATAAAGTCGCCCTTTGACACTTCATCGCGCTTAACGAATGTGTCGTGCCAAATTTCGCTTACCTTCTCGCTGTCTTTCTGGATCTCTTCAAGCAATTCTTCTTTGCGCTCACGTATCTTGGCAAGCGTACGGAATTCATTGGTAGTCTTATTATTCTGCATAATTATTATTTACCGAGTAATACACTTGCCAGGAACTGAACCAGAGGTTTCTCGATCCAAGGCTTACGGAAGAAATAAAAGAGGATAAGCAGCAACAGATAGAGAACGGCGATGATTAGGAAGGCGAGGGGATTACCAATATACGTGGCCAGCCAGAAGGCGATGGCAAACGACAGGTATGTTAACACCGCACCAAGCACCAGAATAAACACGATAGCCAAGGCGGCAGCCGTAACCAGGCGTACCACCTTGTCTATAGCATCGAGCTTAACGTACTCCGTTTGTAGCCCGAGGTAGTGTTTTAGCACCTCTATCAGTTGTGCTAAGTTTTCTACATTTTTATCGCTGGATAGCATGGGTTACTCCTCCTCAGCAGCTGCGTCCTGAATATCGTCAACAAGATCAACAACCTCCTTGCGGCTCAGTTTGATGTTGTGCTTCTTCAGGAAATCCTCAACAGCATCTGTGATTTTTACACGAGTGTCCTGTCCCTTTTCGGGAGCTACCAGAATACCAAGTGCTGCGCCAGCGATTGCACCGCCTAGAAATGCGCCAATGTAACCTAAACTTTTCATAACCTTACTTATTTTATTAATTAATTGTATTAAGATAGTAATCTGTCTGCAAATATACGAAAGTTTTCGATTGTAATGCAAAAAAGCGCCAATTTTTTTATAAAAAAGTTGTGTTTTCCCCGTTTTAACAAACTTTATGCTGCATTTTGGCACGCTTTTGCGCAATAATTAGTAATTTCGCAGACGAAATGTTTGAATTAATAACAAGTTAGAAATAAAATTTAGGAAAAATGAAGAAGTACACTGTATTGTGCGCAGGCCTCTGCCTCGCCATGGCAATGACAAGTTGTAAGACAAGTGAGAGTGCTTATAAGAAGGCTTACGAGAAGGCAAAGCAGTATGACACCGCTCAGCCTGCAGCTACTCAGCCCACCATCGAGACAGCTCCCGTAGTAGCTCCAGTAGAGGCTAAGCCAGCTACCGAGACACAGGTTGTTGACAATCTCGACAATGTATCAGTACGTCAGGAGAGCGTATCGCTGGTTAGCGGTAGCGGTCTTAAGTCATTCAGCGTTGTTGTAGGTTCGTTTGGCGTTCGCGCCAATGCTGAGGGCCTGATGCAGCGCCTTAAGGATGCTGGCTACGATGCTCAGGTTGTAAAGAACGACGAGAAGAATATGTATCGTGTCATCGCTTCTACCTTTGCTGATAAGGCTTCAGCAGCTGCAAGCCGCGATCAGATTCGTGCATCTTATCCTGATGCTTGGTTGCTTTATAACGCTCGTTAATAAAAGCACCATTGGCCCGGATATTATCTATCGATTACGGTAAGAAGCGCACCGGATTAGCAGTCACCGATCCTCTGCAGATCATCGCTGGAGGATTGGCGACTGTTGCTACATCCCAGCTTTTCGACTATCTGCAGGCATATATAGCCCGCGAGCAGGTAGAGATGATTGTTATTGGCGAACCGCGCCAGCCTAATGGCGAGCCCAGTGAGAATCTGGCACGTGTTCAGCAGTTTGTGAGCAGATGGCGCAAGGCTGTTCCTCAGGTACCCATTCAGTATTACGACGAGCGATTCACCTCTGTCCTGGCCCATCAGGCCATGATCGACGGAGGGCTGAAGAAGAAAGCCCGCCAGAATAAGGGGCTTGTTGATGAAATCAGCGCCACCATCATCTTGGAGGATTATTTACGTAGTAAGAAAAGGTGAAAAATTAAAAAATTAAAAAATTTAAAAATTAAAAAATAAATGATACTGCCTATTTATGTATTTGGTCAGCCCGTTCTTCGCAAGGTAGCCGAGGATATTACCCCTGATTATCCTCAGCTCAAGGACCTTATTGGCGATATGTGGGATACGTTGGCTGAGTCGGAGGGCATTGGTCTTGCCGCCCCACAGATAGGCAAGGCCATTCGCCTGGTTGTTATCGATCTCGATGTGTTGTCTGAGGATATGCCTGAGTATAAGGACTTCCGCCATGTTTATATCAACGCCCACATTGTGGAGTATGATGAGTCGAAGACCGATGTTTCTGAAGAGGGATGCCTTTCGCTTCCCGCCATTCACGAGAAGGTTACCCGTCCCTCGCGCATTCGTGTAGCATGGGATGATGAGAACTTTGAGCACCACGAGGAGTGGATCGAAGGTTATCTGGCTCGTGTGATGCAGCATGAGTTCGATCATCTTGATGGTAAGATGTTTGTAGATCGTATTTCTCCGCTCCGCAAACAGCTCATCAAGAGCAAGCTCCGCGCCTTGACTCAAGGTCGTTACCGTTGTGGCTACCGTACAAAGGCGCCCTTACGGGCTAAATGATAAATGATGAATGAAAAATGATAATCAGAAACTGATGAATCTTTGTTATAAAAGGATGCGTTGGGTACGATTGGTAAGTTTGTCATTTATCATTTGTCATTTATCATTTAGCGCACAGCGCGTTTTCGCGCAGTTTAATACTGATCGCCTGGTGATGATAGGGCGATCGGCGCTCTATTACGAGGATTATGTACTCAGTATCCAGTATTTTAATCAAGCCATCAGCATGAAACCTTGGCTCTATGAGCCTTGGTTTTTTCGTGGCGTTGCCAAATTCTATCTCGACGATTTCCGCGGGGCCGAGAGCGATTGCTCTGAGGCCATCGAGCGCAATCCCTATGTGGTTAGCGCCTATGAGCTTCGTGGTCTTTGTCGAATCAATCAGAAGAAGTATCGTGAGGCGGTGAGCGATTACGATCGCGCCTTGCGCTATAATCCTGATAATCAGGGACTTTGGCATAATCGTATTCTCTGCCTGATTCAGGAGAAAGACTACGATTTGGCCTTGGCTCAAATCGATACCATGTCTACACGATGGTCGAAATATGCCCGTGCCTATGCCATGCAGGCCGAGATATATCTGCTTAAGCAGGATACTACCAAGGCCGTGAAATCGCTTGATAAGAGCCTTGAGCTCGATCCTTACGATGGTGGTATTTGGGCCGAGAGAGCCGTTATCAGCTTGGCCCGCCAGAAATGGAAGGAAGGCGAGGAATTCCTCACCAAGAGCATCCACCTGTTGCCAAAACATTCAGGCAACTATATCAATCGTGCTATGGCACGTTTCAATCAGAATAATCTTCGTGGTGCGATGGCCGATTATGATACGGCTCTCGACCTCGATCCCAATAATTTCCTTGGTCATTACAACCGTGGTTTGCTTCGCGCCCAGGTGGGCGATGACAACCGTGGTATCGAGGACTTCGACTTTGTATTGAAGTTGGAGCCCAACAACATCATGGCCCTTTTCAATCGTGCTTTGCTGTTGGAACAGACGGGTAATCTGCGTGCCGCCATCCGCGACTATTCTAAGGTTATCGAGGAGTTCCCTAACTTCTGGTTCGGTCTCCAGCATCGTGCTTCATGCTATCGCCGCCTTGGTAACACCAAGCAGGCCGAGCTTGATGAATTCCGCATCCTTAAGGCCCAGATGGATAAGCACTATGGCAAGCAGCCCCGACTATCCAAGAAACAGATGCGTAAGCGTAGCGATATCGATCCTGATAAGTATAACCAGCTTGTTGTGGCTGATGAGCAGGAGGTTGAGCACGAATATAAGAGCGACTATCGCGGACGTGTGCAGAACCGCAAGACCGATGCTACCCTCATGCCGATGTATGCTCTCACGTTTATCCAACCGCAGAATGTGGTTAAGACCGACACGCCATTCGAGAATTCGGTCGATGCCTTTAATCAGACCTCAGGTTCGCACGCCATCTATCTGTCGTGCGAACAGCCAACGGTGGGCGAGGACCGTATGAAGCGCACCTTCGCGTATATCGATTCGCTCAGCACGGTTATCGATCAGGCCAAATCATCAGCTCGGGTTGCACCGCTTTTGTTGCTTCGCGCCGTGGCCTATGGCACCATCCAGAATTTCGATAATGCCATCGACGACCTCAGCATCTGCCTCCAGATTGATTCCACCTCGTCGTTGGCCTATTGGCAGCGAGCCGTTTGCCAAGCCAAGATCAACGAGTTTAATGCCTCCGAAGGTACCAATATCGACCTCAAGTCGGCCAATGTACTTGGCGACCTCTCTGATGCCATCGCCCTTTCGCCGCATAATTCATACCTATATTATAATAGGGGCAATCTGCATGCGCTTCGTGGCGACTATCAGCGTGCCATCGCCGACTATTCGCAGGCCATCACGCTCAATCAGGATCTGGCCGAGGCATATTACAACCGCGGATTGGCCAAAATCTTTGCCAAACATGTGGAGGAAGGTGTGGCCGATTTGTCGAAAGCGGGCGAATTAGGACTCTATCAGGCCTATAGTGTGATTAAAAAATACCGTGATAAGTAATTTTTTCGGGTAAACATGCACATATTCGGATAAAAAGCACTATCTTTGCACGCAATTTAAAATTTCAAACATATATTGTAGATATGATTAACATTACTTTCCCAGACGGATCTGTTCGCTCGTATGAGCAGGGCGTTACTGGTTTTCAGATTGCAGAGAGCATCTCACCGGCTCTCGCGCGCAGCGTTGTAAGCTGCGGAGTAAACGGCGAGACAGTAGAGCTGAATCGTCCTATCAACGAGGATGCAACCATCGAGCTCTACAAGTTCGACGACGAGCAGGGTAAGCATACCTTCTGGCATACCTCAGCCCACCTTTTGGCCGAGGCATTGCAGGAGTTGTATCCAGGCATACAGTTCGGTTTCGGACCTGCTGTCGAGAATGGTTTCTTCTACGATGTT
>NZ_CAMJFM010000010.1 GCF_946404925.1 uncultured Prevotella sp.
AAAAAGAATATTGTCGTGTAAGCATCAACGACGAGGGCAACCTCACCATCGCCATTGAGAACAAGGCCGAACACAAGCATGAGGACAAACATCATCACTATCTGCGCCGCGAGTTCAGCTACTCTAACTACGAGCAGAACTACACGCTGCCTGATGATGTAGTGAAAGACCAGATTTCTGCCAAGGTTGAGGATGGCATCTTGACCATCACCATGCCAAAGGCCGAGCCGAAGCAGAAGGTCACTAAAGCCATCGAAGTCTCGTAATTAGTCTAACCTTGGTTATATTGTAGGGAGCAGCATCATTCCAGTGATGCCGCTCCCTTGCTTTATATCAAACCTTTGACTTAAACCAAGAAATCCCCGTTTCCTGCTTAGAAAGATTGTCATTTCGTTATCATACTAAGCAGAAATACCTACTTTTGCAGCTGTGCAGGGGCACCAGAACGACGTGTCAGTCCTAAGTCGATTGGCATCACTCTACAATATTGCCTTTGCCACCAATCGTACTACTGCAGATATGTTGCTGACGTCAACGCTATTGGGCGACGAGACATATACCCGCATCGTACCGGAGTGCATACAGCAATATGCTAATAGAAAACTATAGAATGCATTGCTTATCCGTTCATACAGAGCACTTTGTCAAACGTTTCATCCTCAAAAGGGAAGTGCACCTACATCGCCTTGCATGGCTTTGATATTGGTGATACATTTATAAATGCAGACAAGCTTCACAGCCTATCTGCATTTTCTGTTTATAACGATATCATTTACAGATAAGTTACGGTTTCCTCTATGTTAAGAATGGTGGGTATTGTCTGTTGTCATTAGGATGCTAATGAACGAGAAGATGAGCATGATAAACACCAGTAGATATATGGCGCATTGTACTATTACGGCCAATGTCGACATAATCAGTTCACTTATCTTTTCCATTGCTGTTGAATTCTTGAGGCATACCAAACAGAAAATCGCGAAGTTACAGGTTTACTTTTATGCATTGGCTCCTGAGCCATCACACAGCCTGACATCAGGAGCATACATATAGCCATTAATTTTTTCTTTTGCATCTTATTTATTTGTTTAAATCCGATGCAAAAGTACATATTCTAATCCACCCGGAGAAAAATATTCAGCAAACAGGTTGATTTATTCGACAAATAAACATACTTACTATCTCGGCGATTGTTTGCTCGCCCTCGATAATTTCACGATTCACAATCCCTCGCTTATATAAACGTAAATACCGTATTTGCCTTGAATAGAGGCGTGTCTTTTTGTATGTTATAGACAAACTGCAATAGCTGGTTTGCTAGGTCGTCGGCATGTTCATAACTCTTGGCCTCGCTGTATACGTGAAGTATATGCTTGGTGGCCGACTTGCGTAGATATGCCCAGCGATCGGGGAAGTCAATCTTCAGTCCGTCAACATCGCTAATATGTGCGCTGTTATCGTGGGCAAAGCGGTTCATAACCTTCTTAAGTACAGCGTCGATATCGATATTCGGCGCAAGGTCTATTTGATTTCTGACAATGTGATAACAGGGTAGGGAGTAACGTAGCTGACTGACGGTGCACAGCTTCTGTGCAAGACTGCTCAGGAAGAGTAAAATGCCTACCAGCACATCGCCACTATTACTGTACTCTGGGTAGATGACGCTACCATTGTTTTCGCCACCTATAACAGCACCAACCTCATTCATCTTGGCAATTACGTTCTGCTGGCCTACATAAGATGTATAATGCTGACATCCATGTTTGCGAGTTACATCGCGTAGCGCCCATGTACAATTAGGGCCGCTTACAGTATTGCCTGGCGTACGGCTGAGCACATAGTCGGCCACAGCTACCAATATGTAGTCTTTGCCAAAAATGGTGCCGTCTTCACAGATAACAGACAGACTCTGACTGTTGGAATCAACTATAAATCCAAGATCAAAACCGTCTTTCTTTGTTCTGTTCCATATGCCGTATTTATCATTCTGCAGCATCAGAAAGTCAACGTTAAGAGCCCGGAACAACTCTGCTAGTGCGATGCAGTCGTCTGAGTTTACTGCATCTACACATACACGGAACTTCCGACTGCGTATGGCTACCGTATCAGCCAGTTTCAGGCCTAGAAGTTTTTCGATTCGATTCTTAATAAGAGTCATATAATTAATTCTTGTGTATTATTATATAAGTAGTATGGTTTATTTCTTTTTATCCTGATGATATTTGGTTCGGAACTCCATCGGCGTCATGCCAGCGTGTTCTTTAAAGTACTTACCAAAAAACGATGGGTTGGGGAATTTCAGATCATCGGCTATCTGCTGCATCGTCATATCGGTATAGCGCAATCTGTTCTCTATGGCCTGAAGCGTGTAAAAGGCCACCATATCGCTGGGACGTATCTTCATGGTATCCATCAGTAGCTTCGACAGATACTTTGGCGTGACGTTAAGCATCAGTGCGAACTCGTCAACACGGCGAATGCGCCCGTCGCTCTGTTCTACCAGTTGGAGAAAACGTTCGGCCAGCTTCTTGCCATGAAGTCCGCCGTTATCAATAATCATGTTATTATTGTCTTTATTCAAGCCTCGGCGCATAACCGAAAGGACCTCAAGCAGGAATGTACCGACAATAGAGCGTACAATCTCTGGATAGAGCAGCTGCGAGCTATTGCGCATGTGATAACAAAGCTGCTGAAAGTATTGATCAAATAAGGATATATCAGCATCGCCGAGTGATACTTTTGGATTAAGTTTCAATGGCAATACATCGGCCAGACTGTTCTTCACGTACATATTCATATTCCACAGCTCACCACGTGAGAACCATACCTGACGACAGTTGAAATCGGGTGTTGACATAAATTTCTCAACAACCGAACGCACCATGCATAGAAACAGGTCGTTCTGATTAAGCTGTATGGTCTGTCCGTTGTACTCGAACTGGGCTGCACCTGCCGTACAGATAATGACGATGCCGTGATCCATGGGGCGAACCCTACCAGCGGGCATGCCTCCGAAGTTCTCCATAACCACCAGTTCATCGCTGTTGGCTATACGTAAACAATCATCTCCTGTTCTTGGTTTTAAGTCTGTAATATCCATAAATGTCCGATAATTCTCTTTGTTGGGTGCAAAAGTAGACATAAAAAATGAAATAACAATGTTCTTTGTGTCATATTATATGTTCGGGAGGTGTTATTGGTGATTTTCGTTGTAGAAATTTTCACTATCTTTGCATCCGATATTAGCAATTATTTAAAAAACAAAGTCAATTAATACGTTTATATGAAACAGTTTATCTACATCGTTTCTGCATTGCTGCTGGTGGGCTTTACCCCCATGCAGGCACAGACAAAGGCTAAAGCCAAAAGTACAACACAAGCTAAGGCAAAGACCGGCACCGCTAAAACCAGCGCAGCTAAGGCCAGCTCATCGAAGATTCTATACGTTGAGCCCGAGGATCGTAACTACGCGCAGAACCTGGGCGGACACATGTTCTGGGACTATACCGCCAGAGAAGGTAATGCCTTGCTAACTGACTGGAAGATAAGCAAAGAGGATTATAAAAAGCTGGTAGAAAAGTACACTTATAAGACCTTTGAGGAGGCCTATAAGAATCTGCCTGTGCTGCCCGATCCATCGCAAGTTGATACACGTGAAAAGATGACAGAATACTCAGCAGGCGAATTAAAGGCACGCGTTGAAGCTGTTGATAACTATGAGCCAGAACCTGAGTTGAAAACAGAAAGTGACAGATTTAATAAAATCATGATGGATAATGCCAAGAAGGCGCGCAAAGGACAGCCTTTCGACACCCTCTTTGTAGACAAGAAGTGGCCACAATATAATAAGGTGTTGGATAAGCTGAAGGCTGCAACTACAAAGTTTTATAATCAAAATACAGACATTATACATTATAACGAGACCCCAGATCATGACAGAGGATGCTGGTTGCTCGAGAAGCAAGGTGGTGCGCCTCGTTTCTACTTTAATATCTATTCGCCACTGGTAAAGCAAATAATTAAGGAGTGGTTTGGATCAAAGGAATGTAAACTTGTGCAGGGCATAGAAGACGAACTGCGTGCACGTGTAGCCGCCGAGACCCCCAAGAAAACACCCGACTGGTTTGTTGAGGGTCGTAAGCGTGAGGCAGAGATTGTGGCCGAATACAATCGTAAGCTATTGCAGCGTTGGATTCAGAAATCGCCAGCATCACTCTTGGCCGAATACAAAGCTGCAATCGTCAAACTGATGGCATATAACAAAGAGGTTGAAGCCATCCGTGGCAATGATCCTATAACAAAAGAATACATTTCTGCACGCTGGTCGGTAAGAGAAGGTATAAAATCGCTGTTTCATCAATATCTTTACCTGATGGATCTCTCAGACTTACCACTTGTACGCACGCCCAAAACTCAGGAAGGCGCCAAGAAATTCAAACTCGAAGACTCGCCTTGGAAGCTGTCATATCCCTATAACATCAGACGAGAATAAAAACGAAAAAGGTAGACCTTTAAAGTCTACCTTTCTTTATCTTGTACACCCGCAGAGGCTCGAACTCTGGACACCCTGATTAAGAGTCAGGTGCTCTACCAACTGAGCTACGGGTGCATCTGTTTCTTGTTTTGCGGGTGCAAAGGTAGACATTTTTATTGTTATGACCAAATTTCATGGCCGTTTTTTTTAGATTAACGCAAAATTTTCTAAGATTCTTACAATGTAATTGATTCAAATCAAGTGTTTGTACTCCTTCGGATAAGACAAAGACTAAACAAGCATTGAAGGATAGGGTAGGATTAAAATGGTGTGGCTATATTTTTTTCGTGGAATTATTTGCGTAATTGAAAAAATATATGTATGTTTGCAGCAGAAACCTAAAAAATAAATGATATTATTAACCGGTAAACAATAGGGAATATGAGAAAAATGACATTCCGAAATCTGCTGGTAGCAATTCTGATGAGTTGCGGAGTGACAATGACATCCTGCAAGACAGAGTTTGTGACTATTACCGATGTGGTGCCAGATGTGATCCTGGAGATACGCTACTTTGGCACATACAACTTTGTGGGCACGCGCATTGATGGCTACGAAGAGCCAACGGCGCTGTTAACCCGACAGGCTGCCGACAGCTTGAAGGCTGTGAGCGACGACGTGATGAAACTGGGCTATCGCCTGAAGATTTACGATGCCTACCGTCCACAAAAGGGTGTTGACCACTTTGTGCGCTGGGCTGAGAACATCGCCGACACGCTGATGAAGCCTTACTTCTATCCCGACCTTGACAAGAGCGTGCTGTTTCCTCAGGACTATATCTGCCTGAAGAGTGGTCATACCCGTGGCTCAACGCTCGATCTGACACTCTTCGACATGACAACCGAGAAAGAGGTTGACATGGGCGGCACCTTCGACTGGTTCGGGCCTGAGAGTCATCCCGACTTCTGCGGCAATCCCGAGACGGGCGAGTATAATGGCGATAACAGCAAATCGCCCAGAGGTCGCAGCATAACCCCCGAGCAGTTCCGCAATCGCATGATTCTGCGACAGGCTATGATGCGTCACGGATTCAAACCCTTCGACACAGAGTGGTGGCACTTCACCCTGAAGAACGAGCCATTTGCTGATACTTACTTTACATTCCCCGTAAAACAGAAACATTAGATGATGATGAATACAAACTGCAAAAAATCAAAGGTTAACATCTACGAAGAGGCCAGTCGCTGTTTGCTGTGCCTGGATGCCCCTTGCACCAAAGCCTGCATGACGGGCGATCCTGCACGCGCCATTCGTGCCATCAGGTTTGATAACCACAAACCTGCTCTGCGCTGGATTAGGAATTGTAGCGATGAAGATCTGGAACGTGCCGAACAAGCCTGTATCCATCATAATTGGCCTATACGCCTGAAAGAGGTGCTGCGCAGTATTCACGATGACGACGTAGACGATAGTCATTATCCTGCGCTCGACATCACATTCTGCGGCATCAAGTGCGAGAATCCTTTCTTCCTGGCCTCGTCGGCCGTGTGCACCAACTACGAGATGGTGGCTCGTGCATTCGATGCCGGTTGGGCTGGTGTATTCTATAAAACCATCTGCATGCAGGAAATCAAAGAGGTTTCGCCACGTTTCGATGCGATGCATAACAATGCCACCCACGGCGATTTTTACGGTTTCCGCAACATGGAACAGCTGAGCGAGAACCCTGTGGAGGAGGACTTTGATATACTGCGCCGACTGAAGCACGATTACCCCACCAAGGTGGTGATAGCATCGATTATGGGGCAGACCGAAGAAGAGTGGGGCAAGCTGGCCCGCATGGCCGAAGAGGCTGGCTGCGATGCCGTTGAACTGAACTTCTCGTGTCCGCAGATGAAACATAAAGGCATGGGTAGCGACGTGGGACAGAGTGCCGAACTGGTGAAGGCCTACACAGCCTGTGTGAAAAGCTGTGTGAAGATACCTGTGATACCCAAGATGACACCTAACATCACCCATATCGTTGAGCCTGCGCAGGCCTGTATTGAGGCTGGTGCCGATGCCATTTCGGCCATCAACACCATCAAGTCGGTAACGATGGCATCGGATGCCGAGGTTACCGGTCGTCGCACCATATCAGGCTATTCGGGCCGTGCCGTGCGTCCCATCGCCCTGCGACATGTGCTCGAGTTGGCCCAGATGCCAGAGAAACCCGTTATCAGCGGTATAGGCGGTATTGAGACCTGGCGCGATGCCTTGGAGTTTATCCAGCTGGGCTGCAGCAATGTGCAGGTGTGTACCGCTGTGATGCAGTACGGCTATCGCATTATCGACGACTTGATTCTTGGTCTGCAGCGATTTATGGCTAAACGTGGCGTTACCGAACTGCAGCAGCTGGTTGGCGAGCATCTGCCTAATTTCCTGAATCCCGACCACCTGGATCGCGACACTATCACTTATCCCAAGTTCGACAAAGACGTTTGTATCGGTTGTGGACGTTGTGAAGTATCGTGTAGCGATGGTGGACATCAGGCCATCGTGTTCGATCGCGAACCCCGACTTCCACGCCTTGTGGGTAGCAAATGTGTAGGTTGTCACCTGTGCCGTCTGGTTTGTCCTGTGGGCGCCATCGGCGTATTGAAACGAATTACTAAAAAGATATGAAGATACTATTTGATAGCTTTTACAACAACCTGATAGCCGAAGATCGCTACAGGATGATTCTGGATGGACTGCAGGTTACGCTCATCATCACCATCTGCGCAGCGCTGCTGGGCACGCTGCTTGGCGGACTGGTGTGCTGGATGCGTATGAACCGCAGAGCATGGCTGCGACAAACGGCTAAGGTGTATATAGACCTGATGCGTGGCACGCCCGTGCTGGTACTGCTCATGCTGATGTACTATGTGATTATGGCCCCTATGGATGCAACGGGCATCGTGGTAGCCATCGTTACCTTCGGCATGAACACGTCGGCCTATATCAGCGAGATGTTACGCACAACCATTCAGGGTATCGACCGCGGACAGACTGAGGCAGGACTGGCATTAGGTTATACGCAGCGGCAGACGTTCTTCAGGATTGTGATGCCACAAGTGATCCGTGCGGTGTTGCCTGTATATCAGGGCGAAGTAGTAAGTCTGCTCAAGGGGACGAGTATCGTGGGCTATGTAGCTGTGGCTGATATGACGCGAGCTTCGGACCTGATTCGATCGCGCACGTTCGATGCCTTCTTCCCGCTCATTGTAACGGCTATCGTTTATTTCCTCATGGCGTGGCTCATCGGCCTGCTGTTGCAGAGTCTTGTGCAGCGTCAACGTATTAAAGCGCTTGCTGCGGCCGTGCTGCTGGCGATAAGCGGCATGATATGTTACTTGCCAGCTATGCTGTCGGACAACGAAGCAGAGACTAAAACGGTATCATCTGATGCCTCGGTGCCTGATGTGTTCAAGGCCCTTAACGGCAAGAATGTGGCTGTCATTATCGGCAGCATACAGGACATAGCTGTGACCGACATGGCTCCCAATGCCAACATACTGCGTATGACCAGCGAAACCGATTTGCTGGCTGCTCTTGAGAGTGGAAAGGTTGATGCGGCTGGCGGTGAGAGTTTGACGCTGATATTCTGTAAGGATATTGCTGCAAAAGTAGATTCTGTGAGCGCGGGACTTGCCCCAATTCCAATAGCAGCCTGCTTCAGATTGGATAATACCGAATTGCAGCAGGACTTCAACCGTTACTTGGCAGAGATACGTAGTGATGGTACCTACCAGAAGATGTATGATCGCTGGCAGAAAGCTGAAGATCCCTCGGCTATGGCATTGCCTGAGCAGCGAGGCACAGGTCGCACTTTGCGCGTAGCTACTTTCCCAGCCATGCCTCCGTTCAACTTTATCTGTTCGGGCAAACCGTCGGGTCTGGAACCTGAACTGCTTATAGAGTGGGTTAACAGGCGCAACTGGAAGCTGGAGTTCATGGTGATGGACTTTGCTGCACAGATACCTGCCGTTCAGACGGATAAAGCTGATATGTCCTTGGGGGCTATCAGCGTAACTGAGGAGCGACAGAAACAGGTGCTCTTCTCTGATGGCTATATGGATTCGCACATTGTGCTGATGACGCGTAAAGGCGAGGCTGCCATACTTACCAATCCATCGCAGCCTACGGATACTGAAAGTGACGCACCTATGTGGCCTTGGATGGTGGCTATACTTATTATAATAGGTGGTGCCACGTGGCTTATTCTCCGTCGCAAGTCAGCGCCTAATACCGTCGGCAGTCCACAGCCAGCAGTTAACTCCGATGACACTATCATCCACATTGCCAACCTGAAGAAGAGTTACGGCACATTTGATGTGCTACGCGACATCAACATAGATGTACACAAGGGCGAGGTCATCTCTATCATCGGTCCTTCGGGCACGGGAAAGAGTACATTCCTGCGCTGTCTGAATCTGCTTGAGACGCCCACCAGCGGTAGTATTCTCATAGACGGACAAGATATCCTGTCGCCACAAGCCGACGTGCCCATGCTGCGTCGCCGAATGGGTATGGTGTTCCAGTCGTTCAACCTATTTAACGGCATGTCGGTACTCGACAACATCTGTCTGGCGCCTATGCAACTGCTTGGCAAGAGTAGGGAGGAAGCTGAGAAACAAGCTATGGAGTTGCTGCAGATGGTGGGACTGGTAGAACGTGCCGGTGCTATGCCTGATCAGCTTTCTGGTGGACAGAAACAGCGTGTAGCTATCGCACGTGCTCTGGCTATGGAGCCCGAGATACTGCTTTTTGACGAACCAACTTCGGCCCTCGACCCAACGATGGTGAGCGAGGTGTTGGGCGTGATGACGCGATTGGCACGTAGGGGTATGACGATGATTGTGGTGACGCACGAGATGCGTTTTGCACGTCAGGTAAGTAGTCGCGTGCTGTTCTTTGCCGAAGGTATCGTCTATGAAGACGGCACGCCTGACCAACTCTTCGAACATCCGCAGCGCGAGCGCACCCGCCAGTTCATACAGCAGATTCACGAGACGGTGTTCAACATTGAGAGTGAACACTTTGACTGGTTTGCCATGATGTCGCAGATGGAGCAGTTCTGTCAGCAGTACAACCTGTCGCACCAGCAAATAACCAGCGTGCTGCACGTTGTCGACGAGTCGCTCACCATTCTCAACTCGAATGGCAGATCGATCAAGCCAGGCACGAGCCTTACGCTGTCGTATACTGAGAAGGACGACATGTTGCAACTCATCATCAATAGCCCGGAGGCAATAAACAAAGATGTATTTGATGCCGACAGTGATGACTTGGCTATAACCATCCTGCGCAACTTCTGCCGCGACATCAGCATCAATGGCAATACATTATGTATGATATTAAAATCCTAACAATCGGCCTATCTGAAATACGGCCATGCTGGCTACCCAGGCTACTGCGGTGGTGTAGAAGGCGGCAAACAGCGCCCAGCGCCATGAGCCGGTCTCATTTTTAATGGCGGCTATCGTAGCGATGCAGGGGAAGTAGAGCAGGATGAATATCAGGTAGGCATAGGCCGACAGCGGGGTGATACCCTCCTGCATCATTTTCTGGCGCAGACGGGTGTACTTCTCGTTGTCGTCGCTGAAATCATCGTCGTCGCCAAACGAATCGTCGCCGCTATACAGCACGCCGATGGACGAAGCCACAATCTCTTTAGCACCAACACCGCAGATGAGCGATACATCGAGCTTCCAGTTGAAGCCTTGTGGGGCAAACACAGGCTCGATACTTTTGCCCATACGGCCGATGTAGCTCTGTTCCTGCTGTTGCTCGCGAGGTAGCTGGTCGTTGTGGGGAAAGTAACCTAAGGCCCAAACGATGACGCTGGCCACCAGAATGATGCCTCCCATCTTCTTGAGGTACTCCTTACCTTTCTCCCACGTGTGGCGCCAGATGGCCTTAGGTGTGGGCCAACGGTAAGGCGGCAACTCCATCACAAACGGTGTGTCCTCGCCCTTGATAACGAACGATGAGAACACCTTGCTGACTACTACCGACACTAAGATGCCGATGGCATAGAGCGACAGCAGCACCCACGAACGGTACTGCAGCGAGAAGAAGGTGCCGGCTATCATAATATAAATAGGTAGGCGCGCTGAGCACGACATGAACGGCAGAATCATCATGGTGATGATGCGCGAACGGCGGCTCTCGATGGTACGGGTGGCCATCACCGCAGGCACATTACAACCGAAGCCCATGATGAGCGGGATGAACGACTTGCCATGAAGTCCCATCTTGTGCATCAGCTTGTCCATAATGAAAGCCGCACGGGCCATATAACCCGAATCCTCCATCAGCGAGATGAAGAAATAGAGAATCAATATCTGTGGCAGGAACACGATGACGCTACCCACACCACCGATGACACCATCTACCAGCATGGCCTTGAGCGGACCATCGTTCATGCCCTCGCTGATCTTGTCGCCCAACCAGGCTACGCCTTCCTCAATCCAATCCATGGGATACTGTCCGAGCGTAAAGGTGGTCTCGAACATGACATAAAGTATGAGAAAGAAGATGGGGAATCCCAGGTACTTGTGCGAGAGAACATGATCGATCATGTGGGTTACCTTATAGGTATCCTTCTTGCTGCCAGTGCGGAACTCGGACTCCTTGAGTGCACCATTGATAAAGCCGTATTTGGCATCCATGATGGCGGTCTCGGAGTCGCTACCGGTTTCTTCCTTGACACGAGCCGAAGCCTTATCTCGCTCGTTGGCCAGCTTGTGGAAGTCATCCATACGCTGCTCGCCAGCCATGTGCTTGCCCAGATAATCGAGCACCTGACTATCGTGCTCCAGGAGCTTCAACGACAGGTATCGGGTAGAGTAGTGCTGGGTGATATGCTCATCGGCCTTGAGGTACTTCTGGATGTGCGAGATGCCATCCTCAATCTCGTGACCGTAGTTGATGTGCAGATGACGCGAAAACTTGCTGGTACCCTCGTAAACCTGGATGACGGCACGAAACAGCTCTTTGACGCCCATACCGCTCTTAAACGATGTGGGAATCATTGGTGTACCAAACAGGGTACTGAGGGTGTCGAGATTAACGTGATCGCCTCGGCGCTCAAACTCGTCGTGCATGTTCAGCGCACACACCATGCGGATGTTCATATCGACCAGCTGAGTGGTGAGATACAGGTTGCGCTCAAGGTTTGATGAGTCGATAACGTTGATGACTACATCGGGCATCTTTTCAGTAAGATGTTCGCGCACGTAGAGTTCCTCGGGCGAGTAGCACGACAGCGAATAAGTGCCGGGCAGGTCGGTGAGGATGAATTCGTAGCCGAACATAGAGGCGCGAGCTTCTGTGGCATCGACGGTAACACCCGAATAGTTGCCCACATGACCGTGAGCACCCGATGCAAAATTAAACAGCGATGTCTTGCCGCAGTTAGGATTGCCCACAAGGGCCACATTGATGGTGCGTCGCTCCTTCATGGCAGCATGACGTATATAATCGTCTTCGTGGCGATTGGCATCGGTGGCCAGATTAAACGTGGTATCCTCGAGAGGTGTATCGGTTGATACCACCTCGATATTATCGGCTTCGTGATGGCGAAGCGACACCTCGTAGCCCATGAGTTTATATTTCACAGGGTCGTGGAGTGGGGCATTGAGCAGGACCTCGACTTCCTGTCCGCGCACAAATCCCATTTCGATGATGCGCTTGCGGAATCCGCCGTGTCCCAGAACCTTTACGATAACGCCTTTTTCGCCAGTTTTTAACTCAGATAGTTTCATAACTCTTTGATTTTGAGTGCAAAGATACATAAAAAAACTTGCAACCCAATTGCAAAGGGCGCAAGTTTTTATAAAATACCTAAAAATGATGATAGGTTACTCGGTTTCGAAATAATTTTCGAGCTCTGCTTTGGCGCTTGCATCAACGTTTGCCAAGTCGCGCACAATATGTCCCTTCTCCAGCAATGCGATACGGTTAGAGATGTCGATGGTGTGAGCGAGGTTGTGGCTTGACACCAGAATGGTGGCACCTGTCTCCTTGTTGTAATCGGTCAGTACGTGCTTCAGTACGTTCTGGCTTGAAGGATCGAGGAAGTTGAACGGCTCGTCGAGAATCACCAATTTTGGACGATTGAACAGGGCTGAGATGATGCCCACCTTCTGCTTGTTACCTGCTGAGAGGTTGCGGATGAGTTTCTTCTGTCCGAAGATCTCACCGGCAGCAAGGCGCTCAAAGTCCTTAAGGCGCTCGTCTACCTGAGCCTGAGTCATATTGGTAATCTTGCCGATGAAGGCAAAATACTCCTCAGGGGTGAGGAAATCGATGAGGAAACCCTCGTCGATATATGAGCCGGTAGAAGCCTTCCACTCCTCGCTAGCAGCAGGGCTGATGCCATCGAGCGCTACCTCGCCCTCATCGGGCTTCAGCAGGTCGAGAAGCATGCGGAAGAGCGTGGTCTTACCAGCACCGTTATTACCCACAAGACCTAAGATATCGCCATCGTTAACTGTGAAGTTCTCAATGTCGCAGGCAACGGTCTTGCCAAACGCCTTTTTCAAATTGGTTATGGTTATCATTTTTTAATGTTTAATCTTTAATCTTTAATGTTTAATCTTACACGATTCCCTTTCCGTGGCAGTTCTTGAACTTCTTGCCAGAGCCGCAAGGACATGGATCATTACGTCCGGGCAGCTTATCCTTGATGATAGGCTGGTGGTTCTGCTGGGCGCGAGTGTCGTGCTGGGCTGCAGCTTGCTGGTTGCGATCGACCAACTGCTCCTCGCCGATGTTCTGCTTGCTCTCAACATACTGCTGGCGCTGAGTGTGCTGCTCGGGAGCGGCCTCCTGAACCTGCTGCTGCATCTCAGGAATCTGGCTGCGGGTGAGGATAGAGCAGATGCGATTGTACATCTCGTTGATCATATCGTCCCAAACCTTGGCGCTCTCGAGCTTGAAGATCAACAGAGGATCCTTCTGCTCGTAAGAGGCATTCTGTACAGAGTGCTTCAACTCGTCGAGCTGACGCAGATTCTCCTTCCAAGAGTCGTCGATGATGTGGAGCAGAATGCTCTTCTCGAACTCCTTGACAATGCTCTTACAGTCGCTCTCGTAGGCTTCCTTGAGGTTACATGGAATGTTGAACATCTTGCGGCCATCGGTGATGGGCACCATGATGCGCTCGTAGATAGAACCCTGATTCTCGTAAACCTGCTTGATGATAGGCTGGGCTACGGTCTGGATGCGATCGGTCTTGCGGTTGAAGTTGCCGATAGCTGCCTGGAAGGCGTTCTCGTAGAGCAGATCGGGCTGCATGTTGGTATACTCCTCGGCGCTGAATGGAACCTCCATCGACAGCACGTGCAGGAACTCCTCCTTACAACCCTGATAGTCGCCAGAGTTCTGGATGATATTCACTACGCGGTCCCAGATGATGTTGGCGATATCCATACCGATACGCTCACCCATCAGGGCGTGGCGGCGCTTCTCATAAATCACGGTACGCTGTTTGTTCATCACATCATCGTACTCGATCAGGCGCTTACGGATACCGAAGTTGTTCTCTTCGACCTTCTTCTGTGCGCGCTCGATGCTCTTAGAGATCATTGGGCTCTCGATCATCTCGCCATCCTTGAATCCAAGACGGTCCATGACTGATGCAATACGCTCGGAAGCGAACAGACGCATCAGCTTATCCTCGAGTGATACATAGAATACTGATGAACCTGGGTCACCCTGACGTCCGGCACGACCACGCAGCTGACGGTCAACACGGCGGCTCTCATGACGCTCGGTACCAATGATAGCCAGACCGCCTGCAGCCTTCACCTCAGGCGACAGCTTGATATCGGTACCACGACCGGCCATGTTGGTGGCGATGGTAACGGCACCCTTACCATTGGTGCTCTGTCCGGCCAGAGCTACGATGTCGGCCTCCTTCTGGTGCAGCTTAGCATTCAGCACCTGGTGGGGGATACCCTCGCGCTTACCGGTTTCAGGATTAACATACATATCGAGCATGCGGCTGAGCAACTCTGAAATCTCGACCGATGTGGTACCAATCAGAGTTGGGCGGCCTGCATTACGCATCTTAACAATCTCGTCGATCACAGCCTTATACTTCTCGCGGGCTGTCTTATATACGCGGTCGTCCTGGTCGTTACGGATAACGGGACGGTTAGTTGGAATCTCAACTACATCGAGCTTATAGATATCCCAGAACTCACCAGCCTCGGTAGAAGCTGTACCGGTCATACCTGAAAGCTTGTGATACATACGGAAGTAATTCTGCAAGGTGATGGTAGCGAAGGTCTGGGTAGCTGCCTCGACCTTAACGTGCTCCTTAGCCTCTACGGCCTGGTGCAGGCCATCGCTCCAACGGCGCCCCTCCATGATACGGCCGGTCTGCTCGTCGACGATCTTCACCTCGCCATCGATCACAACATATTCATCGTCCTTATTGAACATGCAGTAAGCCTTGAGCAACTGCTGCAAGGTGTGAACACGCTCGCTCTGAACAGCGTAGTGGCTCATAAGTGCATCTTTCTTATCCAGACGCTCCTGATCGGTGAGACCAGTCTCGGCCTCGAGTGCAGAAAGCTTGGTGGTGATATCAGGCAATACGAACAGTTCGTTATCGTTTACCTGCTTAGCCAGCCATGCTGTACCCTTATCGGTAAGGTCGCATGAGTTCATCTTCTCGTCAACTACGAAATACAGAGGCTCAACACACTCCGGCATGCGGCGGTTGTTGTTCTCCATATAAATGTTCTCGGTGTTCTGCATACCGCTCTTGATGCCCTCCTCAGAGAGGAACTTGATGAGTGGTTTGTTCTTAGGCATGGCCTTGTGCGAACGGTAGAGTGACAGGAAACCTGCATCGAGCTTTTCCTGACCTTCCTTCTTGTTGCCTGCCTCTACCAGCTTGTTACCCTCGGCAATCAAGGTCTTGGCATCGGCCAGATACTGAGTGGCCAACTGGCGCTGAACACCTACCAGCTTCTCAACCAATGGCTGATACTCCTCGAACATCTGGTCGTCGCCCTTGGGGATAGGACCAGAGATGATAAGAGGTGTACGGGCATCGTCGATCAATACAGAGTCGACCTCATCGACGATGGCATAGTTATGTGCGCGCTGTACCAGGTCGGCAGGCGAGATGGCCATGTTGTCGCGCAGATAATCGAAACCGAACTCGTTGTTAGTACCGAAGGTGATATCGGCCTGATAAGCTCTACGACGCTCCTCGGAGTTAGGCTGGTGCTTATCGATACAGTCTACTGATAAACCATGGAACATATAGAGAGGACCCATCCACTCAGAGTCACGCTTGGCCAGATAGTCGTTCACAGTTACTACGTGAACACCATTGCCGGTGAGTGCATTCAGGAATACAGGCAGGGTAGCCACAAGGGTCTTACCTTCACCAGTTGCCATCTCGGCAATCTTACCCTGATGCAGTACTACACCACCAAACAGCTGTACGTCGTAGTGAACCATTTCCCACTTGAGGTCGTTACCACCAGCAGTCCAGTGATTGTGGTAGATAGCCTTATCGCCATCGATGGTGATGAAGTCCTTCTTAGGATCACCAGCCAACTCGCGGTCGAAATCGGTTGCGGTTACTACGGTCTCCTCGTTCTCGGCAAAGCGGCGGGCTGTCTCCTTAACGATAGCGAATACCTCGGGCATCACCTCGTCGAGAGCCTTCTCGTAGATTTCGAGCACTTCCTTCTCGATCTTATCGATCTGAGCAAAGATATCAGCACGCTCATCGATAGGGGTATTCTCAATGGTAGCCTTAAGCTCTTCGATACGGGCTTTCTGCTCCTTGGCTGAGTCCTGTACCTGCTGCTGCAATGTTTTTGTACGCTGACGCAATGCGTCGTTATCCAGCTTCTGAACCTCGGGATAAACAGCTTTTACCTTCTCAACGAGTGGCTGGATAAGTTTCATGTCGCGGCTGGATTTGTCACCAAACAGCGACTTTAAGATTTTGTTGAAATTCATATTTTAATTATTTTTATTCTAATGATTGTGTATAACTATTGCTAAAACGGCGGCAAAATTACAAAAAATATTTGTAACAACCAAGCCTTTTATTAAAAAAGAGGTGTAGCTATACACGCATTGGGTGCACGGATGCGTATTGCCTTGGAAATTGTGGGGGCAATTCGCTCAATGCTGACGGGTGTCTTGACCTTCTGAGCAGGCAGATTGGCACCATAGAATATAATAGGAAAGTATGCTAACGGTTTGTTGACCTTAAACTCCTCGTGGGTATCGTCGTTCTGCATCTGCCAACCAGGATTCAGCTCAACCACAAGGTCGCCTATGTGCTGCTCGTACAGATGTGTGGCCACGCTCTTTACTCCCGACATTTGCAGGAGAAACTCTTTTGCCTTTTGTGTAGCATCAGTCAGCGATATGCGCTTTGACTCCAGCAACTGATGGTTGAGGTAAAGCTGATTGCGGTATGAACCCTCAACGTACTTGCCTTGTCCCCAGAGTGCGCCGAGGTACATATTGAGCAGATTGGCCGTACGGTTGGTGTAGTAAACGCCGGTAGGGATGTTGTATTTGGCATATTCGGATGTGTTCTCTACTTCGTAACCGGTTGAGGTTACAACGAACAGCGTCTGGTTTTTGCCAAGGAGTTTCTCTATCTCGCTAACCAGCTTTGTTAAAGCATTTTCATCGGGGTTAGCATCGTAATGCAGGTAGAGTATATCGGGGATAGAATCCTGTCCTAGCGATTCTTGAACTATCAATTGTAATGCTTTATCAGTCAAGCTGATAGCATTCCACTTCTTTCTTTTGTCTTCGTTCCATACGATGCGATTGGACTTATGTCCTGCTGCAAGTTCGGCTGTCTCTTTTTTTACAGCTACAGCACACACCTTTCCTTCGCCCTTTGTGGCTAATCTCAGTTCATCGCCAAGGGTTGAAACAGCGATGTCGTTTGGGGTGGGTGATACTGTCTGTAGCGAATTGCGGTCAAGCCATTTATCAGCCGTAATTGTATGATAGAATGGTGATGTGCCGGTGACTACTGACGAAATGGCAGATGATAAGTCAATCTGGCTATAGGGATAGAAACCTTCCTCGTAAACAAGCCCATCGTCGAACAGAGCTGGGTAGTTGCTCCTAAGCTGATCGATAGTGATATTTACTACCAGCCTGGGCGTGCTCCCATTCTGTACCTGCGCTTGCGAGCTAAGAGCCAGCAGCGTGAACAGGGTGACGTATATGTACCTATTCTTCTTCATTTCTTACAGCGTATCAGCAAACATAGTGCCACAATCCACATCCCCTCGGCGTAGCTCTGGAATATGCCACCCAAAGCAAAGAGTGCTATCATGGCCAGCAGAACCTTTCGCCAAAGCTGACGCTTACCTTTTATAATAGCCGGGATGAAGAACAATGGCAGCGGATTGAACAGCAGCAGATTGAGATTCAACGATGTAGTAGGGTGCTGAGAGAATATCATCACCGTGAGCACGATGCCTACTAAGCCTTGCACGATCATCAGCAGAACATCCCACCATTTACATATCTTCTTTTTACGCCATTCATAGAGGGCGATGCATAATGATAACAGAAGCAACATGCAGGCTATCATGGTTGGGTCTGGCATGAGTGAAACACCAAGTTTCTGTACGCCCGGGGGTACTAGCAAGCGCTGTTCCTTGACCAATGGGCGATACTCGCCATCCTTAAATATCTGTGCACGTGCAAAGTCGTACATCAGGTTTTGTGGCAGAAATTCCTGCTCTTCGCGTGTTGTCTTCAGGTCGGCCTTCACACCCAACAGCATGTCGTTGCCAAATTTCGACCACCAATGATAGCGGTTGCACTCGCGTACCATCTCACGGAAGGTTGGGGTGAAATCCTCTCGCGGATTATAAACCACCTCGCCGTTGATACAACCTTCGACCATATCGCGGGGCTTGGTGCTACAGTTGTTGTAGAAGAAATTGTAGCGATATACGCGGTTCTCGGGCTGCAGATTCTCGGCTAATGCTACTTGCAGCTTGCGCTTTTCGTCGTTAGTCAGGTTGAGTACCTGCTCGGTGATGCTGCTTCCCCATTGCTGGTAGTAGGGCCAGAAATGATCGAAAGGATAAGCTGCCAGCTCATAGTCGGTCAACCCGAACACAAACCTAAGCACAAAGTAAGGTTTGCCGAAGCTGAACATACCCCAGTTGAACACCAGATCCTGGTCGCCGCTATGCCAACGGAGGGCTGCGTGACCATACAAACTATATATCTCTTCGTGAGGCGAACAGGTCAATAAACTCACCTCGACTGAGTCCATCGGGTCGAATTTATGCCCAATGGAGTCAGAATCGTAATAAACCAGTTTTGCATCATTTTGTGCAAATATAGGGTTTATGTAGCTGAATGTCAGCAAGATAGCTACAGTAAATAGCCTCTTAATTTTCTTTTCTAAATGTTTCACGATGCAAAAATAACTTATATTTTCGAAGAAAAAGCCATTACTTCGGTTTTTTTTTGATAATTTTGCACGCTGAAATGTTTTTCAATAGAATTAAAGTACTAAATATGAATAAGATTCTCGCCAGTTTCGTTTTGGCAACCTTAACGACATCGGCATTTGCACAGAGTAATACAAACTCACCCTATAGCCAGTTTGGCTTAGGTGATCTTTCGGACCAGAGTGTAAGTTTCAACAAGGGTATGAACGGCGTAGGCCTTGCCATGCGTCGCGGCAACGAGGCCAACCCTATGAACCCTGCTTCGTATTCATCAATCGACTCGCTCACGATGATTTTCGATGCCGGACTGTCTGGTCAGATAACAAACTATAATGAGAATGGCAATAAGCTAAGCGGTAAGAGTGGCGGATTTGACTATGTGGTAGGGCTTTTCCGTGCTTGGAAGAATGTGGGTATCTCGTTTGGAGTGCTGCCTTATTCGAGTATAGGCTATAGCTATTCAGAATCAAAGGTGCTTAATGACGAAACTGCTGCTGCCATCGGTTATGATGGTGATGGTGGTCTTCATCAGCTTTTTATCGGTACGGGTATCCGTCCTATCAAACCTCTGTCAATAGGATTTAATCTCTCATATCTGTGGGGTGATTACAATCGTTCTATCGCATCGTTTGAATCTTCTGATCTGAGTGTTCTTACTAAGGCATACCGTGCTGACATCAGCAGCTATAAGTTTGACTTGGGTATGCAGCTTGAACTGCCACTCAGCAAGAATGATAACATCACATTGGGTGCCACATGGTCGCCTGGTCATTCGCTCAAGTCTGATCCAGAGTGTCTGATTACCAATGTCAAGACCTCTATTGGTAAGGCTGACACCACACTTTATAAGGTAAAAGACGGATTGAGCCTGCCTACTACCTATGGTTTTGGTATCGCTTATAATCATGCACAAAACCTGCGTGTAGGTGCCGACTTGCAGATACAGAAGTGGGGTAGCGTTGACTTTCCTTCGTATACCAATGGTGTATATGCCCTGAAGTCAGGTCTGCTTAAGGATAGTTACCGATTCAATGTAGGTGGCGAGTGGACGCCTAATCCTATGGGTAGAAATATCTTCCAGCGCGTGCGTTATCGCGCTGGTGTAGGTATGGCAACACCTTATTATTATATAAACGGTAAGGAAGGTCCTAAGGAACTGTCGGCCAGTCTTGGATTCGGCATCCCCATCATGAATGGCTACAACAACCGTTCTATCCTTAGCATTAGTGGTCAGTTCGTACGTCGTTCGGCCGACAATATGATTAAGGAGAATATGTTCCGTTTGAACATCGGATTTACTTTCAACGAGAGATGGTTCGCAAAGTGGAAAGTAGAGTAATAGCTTTGGCCATCATCGGTACGATGATGCTGGGCTGTACTGAGGTGCAGGAGCATACTGCGCCTGCCATCCGCGATCGTGATTCCGTTTCGGTCATGACATCGTATGGTGTTAACACCCTTATCAGCGATAGTGGTGTTATCAAATATAAGATTGTGACCGAACGTTGGGATGTGAATGTGGTTAAGAATCCATCATGCTGGACATTTGAGAAGGGTGTGTTCTTCGAGCAGTTTGACGAGAAATTCCATGTGCAGGCTTATATTCAGGCCGACACAGCGTGGTATTACGACCAGAAGAAGCTATGGCATCTGCGTGGACGCGTCAGGATACGTAACATCAACGGTCTGGTGTACGAGAGCGAGGAACTGTTCTGGGATGGACTGACGCATGAACTCTATTCGAACGTGTTCTGCAAGGTTACTACACCCGAGCGAAATATGGAGGGTTCGTACTTCCGTTCGGACGAGCGTATGTCGCACTATATCGTGTCTAATTCAAAGGGGTCGTTCACCCGCGAGGATATGACGGGCGAGAAAACCGACGAAGAGAACGACAAGAAGGATGCCAAGCAGGACACTGTACAGGCAGCACAGCCCATGCGACAGCAATTACAGAAACACAGGAGGACCGGACAATGACAACACTGATAATCTGGCTGCTGATATCCATGCTATTCTCTGCCTTTTTCTCGGGCATGGAGATAGCATTCGTATCATCCAATCGTCTGCGTGCAGAGATGGATCGCGACAAGAATAGGTTATCGCAGCGAATCATCAAGGTATTCTATCAGCATCCTAATAACTTTGTTTCAACCATGCTGGTAGGTAACAATATCTCGCTGGTTATCTATGGTATCCTGTTTGCCAAGCTCTTTGATTCAACACTGTTTGCATCCCTGAGCGATGGCATGAGGGTGACTTGTGATACACTGTTATCAACATTTGTTGTATTGTTTACAGGCGAGTTTCTGCCTAAGTCGATATTCAAGAATAACCCAAACGCGTTGCTATCGGTGTTTGCTGTTCCTGCCTGGATATGCTATGTGGTGCTTTACCCCATATCGCGCTTTGCCACCTTGTTGTCAAAAGGTTTATTACGTCTGTTTGGCATACGAATGGCTAAAAGCGGTGAGGAGAAGGAGTTTACCAAGGTAGATCTTGATTATCTGGTACAGACCAGTATAGATAATGCCGACAATGAAGACGAGATAGAGGAAGAAGTAAAGATATTCCAGAATGCCCTTGATTTCTCGGAGACCAAGATTCGTGATTGCATGGTGCCTCGTACGGAGATTGACGCGGTAGAGGATACAGCTACCATCGACCAGCTGAAGCAGATATTTATCGAGAGTGGTCACTCCAAGATATTGGTTTATCACGAGGATATCGACCATGTTATTGGCTATATCCACTCATCGGATATGTTCCACAACCCCGAAAATCTGGAAGGCATAGTGCGCGAGATATCTTTTGTGCCTGAGACGATGCTGGCATCGAAGCTGATGGCGCAGTTGATGCAGCAGAAACGCTCGTTGGCTGTGGTGGTGGATGAGTTTGGAGGTACTAGCGGACTAGTATCGCTCGAGGATATTATGGAAGAGATTACGGGCGAGATTGAGGATGAGCACGATAATACTAACCTTGTGTCAAAACAGCTGTCGGATCATGAGTATATCCTTTCGGCACGATTGGAAATTACGAAGATCAACGAGATGTTCGACCTCGACCTTCCAGAGAGCGATGAATACATGACGCTTGGCGGACTTATTCTGCATAAGTATCAGTCGTTCCCAAAACTTAATGAGGTGGTGAAAATAGACCGCTTCGAGTTCAAAATCGTTAAGAATACAGCCACAAAAATCGAGTTGGTGCGATTAAACATTGTCGAATAGACTATTTTTCTTAGAAAAAATTTCGTTGTTTCGAACAAATTTATTAATTTTGCACCCGTTTTATGAATAATAATTAAAAATTTAAATACATTATGGCAGCATTAGGAAAAATCCGTAAAAGAGGCGTAGCCCTCGTTTGCATTATTGGCTTAGGCCTTTTCGCCTTCATTGCTGAAGAAGCTTTCCGTTCTTGCGAAGCAACCAAGAACCAGCAGCGTCAGCAGATTGGCGAAGTGTTAGGAAACAAAATCAATGTCCAGGAGTTCCAGGCTCTTGTTGATGAGTATCAGGATGTTCTGAAGATCACTCAGAACCGTGATAACTTCACAGAGGACGAGCTCAACCAGATCAAGGATCAGGTTTGGAGTCAGTACATCAACGAGCAGATTATCAGCAATGAAGCTGAGATACTCGGTCTTACTGTTACCGACGAGGAACTCCAGAACATCATGAAGGAGGGTACTAACCCAATGTTGATGCAGTCTCCATTCGTTAATCAGCAGACTGGTCGTTTCGACGTTAGCATGCTGACCAAGTTCTTGGACGATTACAAGAAGGCTGGCAACAACCCACAGCTTGCTGAGTCATATCAGGCTATCTACAAGTACTGGCAGTTCATCGAGAAGCAGCTTCGCACCCAGACTCTGGCTCAGAAGTATCAGTCATTGCTCAGCAACTGTCTGATCTCTAACCCCATCTCAGCTAAGATGGCTTTCGAGGGGCAGAATACTGAGAGCGACATCCAGTTGGCTTCGATCGCTTACTCTTCAATCAATGACAACGATGTAAAGGTTGACGATAAGGATATCAAGGCTAAGTATGATGAGCACAAGGAAATGTTCAAGCAGGACGTTGAGAGCCGCGACATTAAGTATGTTGACTTCCAGGTTGTAGCTTCAGCTGCTGACCGTAAGGCTCTTCAGAACACTATGAACGATGCAGCACTGAAGCTGCAGAGCGGTGCTAACCCAGCTGAGGTTGTTCGTAAGGCTCAGTCACAGTTTGCTTATACTGGTCTCGCTGCTACCAAGCGCGCATATCCATCAGATATCGCTGCTAAGCTCGATTCAATGGCTGTTGGTCAGACATCAGCTGTATTCGAGACAGCATTCGATAACACTCTGAACGTTGTTAAGCTCATTTCTAAGACACAGATGCCTGACTCTATCGAGTATCGTCAGATTCAGGTAGGTGGTGCTACCGTAGAGGCAGCTAAGAAGACTGCTGACAGCATCTACACAGCTCTGAAGGGTGGTGCCGATTTTGAGGCTATCGCTCAGAAGTATGGTCAGACTGGTGCTAAGCAGTGGCTCACCTCTGCTATGTACGAGAACAGCAACAGCATGGACGATGAGTCGAAGAACTACCTCAACGCTATCAACAACCTGGCAGTAAACGATGTTAAGAACCTCGAGTTTGCTCAGGGTAACATTATACTTCAGGTAACAGCCCGCAAGGCTATGGTTGACAAGTACGATGCAGCTGTTGTTAAGCACACCATCGACTTCTCAAAGACCACTTATTCTGAGGCATACAACAAGTTCAGCCAGTTTGTAAGTGAGAACAAGACTATCGAGGATATCGAGAAGAACGCCGCTAAGTTTGGTTTCAAGGTTACTCCACGTCAGGATCTGTTCAACTACGAGCACAACGTAGCTGGTCTGCGCTCTACTCGTGAGACAATGAAGTGGATCTTTGATGCTAAGGCAGGCGAGGTTAGCCCTCTGTATGAGTGTGGTAACAACGACCACCTGCTGGTTGTTGCCCTCACAAGGATCAACCCTGTAGGTTATCGTGATATCAACAGCGTGAAGGATATGTTGAAGGCTGAGGTGCTGCGCGATAAGAAATTCGAGCAGATCAAGGCTAAGTTGGCTGGTGTAGCTGACATTGCTGCAGCTCAGGCTAAGGGTGCTAAGATTGACTCAGTTAATCAGATTACCTTTAGCGCTCCTGTATTCGTTCAGGCTACAGGTGCTTCAGAGCCTGCACTTGCAGGTGCTGTTGCAGCAGCTAAGGCTGGCGAGTTCAGCAAGGCTGTTGTTAAGGGTAACGGTGGTGCTTACCTTTTCAAAGTACTCAAGAAGAGCAACCGAGAGGGTGCTAAGTTTGATGCCGCCCAGACCGAGCAGCAGCTCCAGATGCAGGCCGCTCAGGCAGCTCGCATGTTCATGCAGGAGCTCTATCAGAAGGCAGGTGTAGTTGACAACCGCTACCTATTCTTCTAAAAGAATCATTAGAATAATAAATATTGACATTCCCTGTAGCTCAAGAGTTGCAGGGAATGTTTCTTTATTTATGCTTGATTAATTTTTGTTAAAACGCAACGTTTTGCTTTGAAATTATCTAGAAATTTAATAACTTTGCAGAAATATCACATCTAACTAATCAAAATTGAATCTATCATGAAGAGACAGGCTTGGTATTTATTTCTATCGGTGAGTTTAGTCATCCTGATAGTTTGCGGATTGTCTTATTGGGCATTCTGCCAAGCAATGCGAGCAGAGACTAATGTACGCTATTCGGGAATGCAGAGCGTTATATCATTGCAACTAGGCAAAACCATCAGTGGTATGGAAATGAGTGCTACCAATGTGTTTAACGAGGTTGAGAAACATCTTGATTCGCCTGAGGCAGTTATTCATGCTCTTGAGAGTGAGTCGAACCTTAATCCTGATGTGCGAGGCTACTTTGCTGCCTTTGAACCAAATTACTTTAAAGAAAAGGGTACATGGTTTGAACCTTATGTACACCACACAGATAGCAGCAAGTTTGAGATGACACAAGTAGGTTCGGCGCGCCACGATTATACCAAGTCGCCTTGGTACGTTCGAGCTAAGAATATTAAAATGGCATTTTGGAGTGATCCGTACTATTACTATGATGGAACAAACATCAGCGGGCATTATAGTACGTTTGTAAAGCCTGTTTTCGATGCTAACAATAATCTGGCCTGTGTGTGTGGTGCCGATATTACTTTTGAGTGGCTGGGCAGCGAGCTTGAGAGAATTAATAACGGTTGTCGCAATTCGCAGCAAGTTAATAAATATCGGTTGATGCGCGCGCTCGATTTCTATTCGATGGTGTTACATAAAGATGGTACTTGTCTGATACATCCTGAAGATAAGAATCTGCCAATTACCGATAATAAGATGCTTGCTGACCTTGATCAGCACAACACGGGTTTTGTAGAGATGGATGTGGCGGGTGTGCCTTCGATGGTGTTCTATGGTCCTATTGACGGTATCGATTGGGCCGTAGCTGTTGTAACGCCTCTCAGCGACCTGCAGAAACCATTTACCTATATGGCAATCGCACTGGCATTGCTTGCATTGATTTCAATGATAGTAACGTTTGTAATCTGTAGACGTATTTGATATGTTTCGTAAGTTCCGACTCAATGTACAGCTTTTAGCTGAGATATTAGTGCTTTTAGCTCTAACGCTCGGCGTATTGGCATACTTCTCTCACAAGGTACTTAAGCGTGAGGCCATGCGTAATGCCAGCCTGATGCTTGATGCTACTGTGCAGGATATCGATAACATCCTGCTGAGTGTAGAGCAGTCAACGGGTAATATCTACCTCGACCTGCTGCAACATCTCGATAATCCTCAGCGAATGTTTACCTATAGCCGAGAGATAGTGGTTTCCAACCCAAATATTGTGGGGTGCGCCATCGCATTCAAACCTGGCTATTATCCTGGCAAAGACCTGTTTATGGCCTATATTCATCGTCGTGCGTTTGCCAACGATGTGAAGTCGGACCTTGTTACAACCGAGATGTTTGCCAATCGTCCTTATACTGAACAGGTATGGTATACCGAATCGATGAAAACCGGATGGATAGGCTGGACCGATCCGCTGAAGGGTGATGACACCGAGAACGAACCGCTTGTGAATTTCTGTCTACCCATCACCGACAAAAATGGTGAGCGTGTTGGCGTGGTTGCTGTTGATGTGTCCATCAGTCAATTGTCAAAGATAGTTCTTGCAGCCAAACCATCGGAAAATGGCTATAGCGTTCTACTGGCACGTAATGGCTCGTTTATCGTTCATCCTAACGTAGATAAACTGGAGAGTCAGACGGTATTCAGTCAGATGGACCAAGGTGCCGATGCCAGTGTACTAGAGGCAGCCGAAGCAATGGTAGCTGGCCATGTGGGCGAGAAGGACTTCAAGATGGATGGAAAGAATTGGACTGTGTTCTTCAAGCCTTTTGTCAGGGGCGAGTGGGAAGGCCGTTATAATGGCGAAGGAACATTGGGTTGGAGTGTGGGCGTGGTTTATCCCGACGAGGATATATTCGGCATCCATAATAAACTGGTTTTCCTTGTTATAGTTATCGCCTTTGTGGGTATACTTGCGTTCTTCCTATTGTGTACTTGGATTCTCCGTCGCCAGCTGAAACCGCTACGTAAACTCACCAACTCTGCCCAGCGTATAGCCAATGGTGATCTGAATGAAGAACTCAACTCTACTGACCGTGATGATGAGATAGGACATCTCCAGAACCGATTCCGCAAGATGCAGAAGTCGCTGCAAAATCAGATTAGAGAACTGGAACAGGAAACAGCACAGCTACATCAGCGCAGCGATGTACTGAGGGCTGCCTACGGCAAGACTGAAGATGCAGACCGCATGAAGACATCGTTTCTGCACTATATGACCAACCAGATGTCGGTGCCCACCGAGAGTATCGACAGGAGTGTTACCACACTCTGTAACAATTATCATGATCTGAGTAAGGAGGAGATTGAAAAGCAGGTAGACAATATCCAACGTAAGAGCGATGCTATAGTTGATCTGCTTAACCACATGATACACTTTACCGAAACCGATCAAGGAAAGGAGGCCCGCAATGAGTAGTCGCGAACTTAGGCTGTCACGTAAACTTAGTCTTGGCATCATCCTTCTGGCTGTGCCCATCTTCATCATGTCGCTGGGCGTGCTCTATGTGCAGTCGCGTTACCTTATCCATCAGGAGACTGTAGAGGGCGGCAATAACCTGCTGAACGCAGCACTCTATCGTGTGCGTAACTATATGAGTACTGTTGAGACTGCGGCAAATTCTAATGTATGGTTAATCGAGGAGAATCTTCGTCCCGACTCTATGCGCTCTGTATCTAACCGCATCGTTCGTCTTAATGCGCCCGTTGTAAGCAGCTCGATATTCATGGTGCCCGGTGTATTACCTCAGTTTGGTCAGTACTTCTCAATATTTTCTGTAAATCAACGTGATACTGTTCTTACATATCTCGAACCAGAATACGATTACCTGTATAAGATATGTTACACCGAACCCTTAAAAACAGGTAAAGCGGGCTGGATTGATCCGTTTGTAGAGAACACCGAGGGCGAGGTAGATCACAATGAGGCCATAGCCACCTATTGCAGACCTATACGCCTGTCTAACGGTAGAACTGTGGGAGTTCTTACCGCAGATATGTCGTTCAGTGGTTTGTCGAATATGCTCAACAACTTTGAGCATCAATATTCAAGCGCATTCTTTATGATTCTTGGTGGCGATGGTCGTTACTTGATGCATCCTGACACAACACGATTGTTCCGTAAGACAATCTTTACCGATGCCGACCCATCTAAGAATGCCGATATAGTAAGTCTGGGACACGAGATGGTAGCAGGTAAACATGGTTCTATACACGTAAGATATAACGGAACAATGTATCACGTCATCTACCAACCAGTACCTGGTACAGACTGGAGTATGGCCGTGTTATGTCCTGATTACGATGCCATGAAGAGCTTCTATGAGTTGGGCTATGTCATCATTGGTATCATCTTCATTGGTCTGTTACTTATTGTGTGGTTCACCAGTCAGATGGTTAAAAACACCATTCGCCCCATCAACAAGCTATTGGAGTCAACTCAACAGATAGTAGATGGTAATTTTGACAAGCTGATTCCTGTGACCCATCGCAAGGGTGTTATGGCCCGCCTGCAAAACAGCTTTGCTAACATGCAGATGTCGCTAAACGATCGTATGGGGCGGCTGAGGACAAACCTTGAGGAAATACGACAACATAACGCTGAGTTAGAACAGGCACAACAGCAAGTTGATGACACCGTGAAGCGTAAGAACTTGTTTATTCAGCAGGTCGCTCAAAACATGCGCATGCCGCTTAACGTCATCACCGGTTTTGCCAACGTGATGCGCGATGGTGCCGACTCTAAGTCGCCTATGACTGATGAGGAGCTGATAAACATTGCTACTATGATGAAGAGCAATGCCGTAAACATGAATCGAATGGTGCTGATGCTGTTTGATGCATCAGAGACCGACGGTAACGAAGCTCTGTTATGCAAACGAAGCGATGAGGTAGGGGTAAACGCTATGGCTCATGAGTGCATCAAGCACACGCACAGCCACTTCCCCAATGCTGTTATTCATTTCGAAACGTTGGTCGATGATACCCAGAATATCCTCACCAATCATCTGTTCCTAATGCGTACGCTTAGCGAACTGCTTTATAACGCTGCTAAGTACACCAATGGGCAGAACATCAGCATCACGGTATCGCAATCAGCTACCACGGTACGCTATACCGTTCAGGATGTTGGTCCTGGTCTGCCTCCTGGCTCTATGGATCAATTCTTCAAGCCCTTTACCAAGATAGAGAATCTGGCCGAAGGTCTGGGCTTAGGTCTGCCGCTGGCAAAGCGCCACGCTATAAGTCTGGGTGGTGATCTGATTTTTGATGTAGACTACCACGAAGGCTGTAGGGTGATGCTCGAACTGCCGAAGTAGCTGAAGGATGAAGAGAATTATCATACTTACACTGAAGATATTGGGCGGACTTGTAGCACTTGTAGTGGTGCTGCTTGTTGCGGTTTTCATATATATAAACTCGAGTGCGGGGCAGCAACGTCTACTTAGGTTTGCCACAGATCTGCTGCAGGATAAGTTGGAAACAAAGGTGCAGATAGACAGCGTAAGCGTGAACTTTGGTACGCTGGATGTAAACCTGATTGGTCTGGATGTAGAAGACAGACAGCAGCGCCCATTGTTACAGACTGACCGTATTGCCGTGAGCATAGAAAAAAAGAAATTGCTGACACATAGAGTAGAGGTAGAGAGTGCACATATTGATGGACTGAGGGCGCAGGTACATACTCCCAAAGACAGTGCAGCCAACTATCAGTTTATAATTGATGCCTTTAAGACTGACAAGACCAAAACACAGGAGAAACCGAAATCTAAGAATCAACTTGTGTTAGACATTCATAAGTTGCACCTTTCTAATATATACGTTGAACACCATGGTGTTACCAAGAAAGGATACAATCAGACAACTACGTTTGCTCTGACCGATTTGTTATTAAAGTCAAAAGGGAGTAAATATGCGGTAGTAGTTGATAATCTGCGATTTGCAACCGATAATCATCAGTCGCGCAAGAATACCAATCGCCCTAAGAGAGGATTCTTTGATGCTGGCCATTTGGACGTAACGGCAAGCATGGAGATGATGGTGAACCACTACGGAAAAGATACCGTACATGTATCACTGACAAAGTGTATGGCAAGGGATTCGATAACTGGATTCGATGTTAAGGATCTGCATTTTAATGTAGGTATCAACAAAACTACTGCTTATGTAAGCAACCTTGAACTGCAGCATCTGAACACCAAACTGAGTTTTGATAGTGCTACCATACAGTTGCCCAGCAAGAAACAGGGACGAAAGCTTGAGTATGCCACAACGATGATAAGCGGCAGCACGCTGCTAAAGGATATTGCAAGGCCGTTTGCACCTGCACTGAGCCGATTCAGCATACCACTGCACTTCAAGGTGCTGATGAGCGGTACCGACAGTACTATGCACTTTAGAAAGGCACACGTAAACACGGCTGACCAGAAGCTGAAGGTGGATGCTAACGGCGACATAACACATCTGCAAGAAAAGGAGAAACTGTTTATACGCTTCAACGTGAGCAAGATGAGTACAGACGCCACAACAGCCCAGAAGATAATTAACCAGTTTGTGGTTAAGAAATTCATGATGCGCCAGTTGAACAACTTAGGCGCCATAGGCTATAAAGGCAGTTTCGATGTTCTGTATAAAATGGAGAAGTTCCGCGGCGTGCTGAGTACATCGAAGGGAAGCTTGGGCTTTAACCTCACGCTGAACGAGAAGACAAAATATCTCACAGGATCGGTACGTACCAAGGGGTTCAGACTTGGTCAGGTAGTAGAGATGAAGGACATCGGCGATGTGGGCTTTGGAGCCGACTTCTGTTTTGATTACTCAAAACCCCGTACAGCACGAGTGCGCCGACTGAGAGGTGGTAAACTGCCTATAGGTTGGGTAAACGTGAAAGGTGCAAGCGCCAGCTACAAGAAGATAAGGATGAGCGACATAAATGCTACGATTAAGAGCGATGGTGTGGTGGCCCAGGGACACATAGAACAGCGCAAAAAACTGACCGACCTGCTGTGCGATTTCACCTTTAACAATACCGACTCTATCCACAAAATGAAGATAAAGCCAGCCATGAGACTAAAGAATATGCCATGGCAGAAGAAGATGACCGACGAGGAAAGAGACAGACTACGCGCTGCCAAACAGAAGGCCAAAGAAGAAAAGAAAGCTACTAAAGCCGCCATGAAGGCAGAGAAAAAAGCTGCTAAGGAGGCTCGCAAAGCTGAGAAGGCAGCAGCTAAAGCAGCAAAAAAACAAAATAATCAGTAGAATCCTTGTTGTACGTAGAAAAAATCAGTACCTTTGCACCTGATTTAGGATATTTAGGTATGAAAAAGATATATTATGCGATACTCACCATGATGCTGGTCACTGGGCTGGCATCGTGTGGTTTAGGGAAGGAGCCTGAGCCACAAAAATCACCCGAGGAGATAAGACTGGAAGAGATAAACCGTATGGATACCGTAGAGTTGCTAATGCGTGTGAATCCTGATACAATAGAGGGCCACTCGAAACTCGACTCGCTATCGGCCGATGCTTGGATGCTAATTGACGATAGTGCAGGCATCGTGATATCGGCTAAGAATGCCTACTGTAAGCGATATATGGCATCGATAACCAAGATGATGACAGGACTGCTAGCGCTTGAAAAGGGTACTATGAACGACACCATAGAGATTACTGAGGATGTATATATAAACAAAGACAGTCGTGTGCGACTGGGTAACGCTTTCACCATGGGCGACCTGATAACGGAGATGATGATGATAAGCGACAATGATGCCGCCTATGCGCTGGCGAAGCACGTAGCTGGCGACACATTGGCATTCTACGACCTGATGAACCGTAAGGCTATGTATCTGGGTATGGACAGTACACATTTTGCAAATCCCAATGGTATGCCTAACGATAATAACTACAGTAGTGCAGCCGATTTGGTAAAACTAGCACGATACTGCATGCGCGACAGTGCCTTTGCTGCTATAGTTGGAACAGCCGAAAAACAGATACCAATGCTTGACGGTCGACACTTGGACTGCCGAAACAGTAATGCGCTGATACATACCTACGAGGGCTGCACAGGCATCAAAACAGGATTTACACGCCAAGCTGGATATTGTCTGGCTTCGCAGGCCACACGTGACGGTATAACACTAACGTTAGTGCTATTAAACAGTAGAAGCTTCAAAAGCAGATTTGTTGAATCGGCTGCAATACTTGACTACGGATTCCGAGTGATGAAGGCCTACAAGCGGAACTCGAAATGCTGATAATCTTTCATGGTGCGCCAGGCGCCGCCCCAGCTAAAACCATGTTTAATGAATAGTTTATAGCAAAGATCGTTGGTTGTGATCTTATATGGAAAATCGGCCTTGCGGTCAATGTAAGGTTTGCCTGTAGCGGGCTCTACTATCTGACTGCCGTCCTTTTTGCTGTATCTGATATAAGGATTGTAAAGCGGATTAATATCTATGGCTAATCCGCGGGCATGCTTTGAAAGATTTTTTGACCCTGACACGTTGCGATAACAGAAACAACTGGTATTGTTGGCACGCATCTGGCGTTCGTCGTCGGCCCCATAGTTATCTGGCAGACGTATCTGCTGAATAGGATAGTGGGCACGATACAGCTCGCGGAAAATTGCGAGCAGCTTCTGAGCAATTAGCTTGTTGCAGATAAGCTCGCCTACATGAGTGCGGCCTTCGAGGTCGTAATGCGAAACGCGCAGATAGCGTAAATCAGAGCGGATGATGTAAGGATTATCATGCCATGTACGACCTTGCATGGTGGTCCACACGCTGTCAGGAATTGTTTGAGAAGTAAATACCTGGCCTTGTGCACCAATGGTGCAGCAAAGCCAGATAAATATTGTAACGAGTAAATGTTTCATTATCTAAAGTTACATGAATGCAACTGTGAGACCAGCCATGACGATGCTAACCATAGACATGAGCTTGATCAGTATGTTGAGCGATGGACCAGAAGTATCCTTGAATGGATCGCCAACGGTATCACCTACGATGCAGGCCTTATGAGCAAATGAACCCTTACCGCCAAAGGCACCCTCTTCGATATTCTTCTTGGCATTATCCCATGCACCGCCTGCATTGGCCATAAATACAGCCAGAGTAAAACCACCTGCTAATCCGCCAACAAGCAGACCGAGCACGCCAGCCACGCCAAGTACGCAACCAACAATAATTGGGATGATGATGGCGAGTACAGATGGAACTATCATTTCGTGCTGAGCTGCACGGGTTGAAATTTCTACGCAACGACCATAATCGGGAGTGCCTGTACCCTCGAGGATTCCAGCAATTTCCTTGAACTGGCGACGAACCTCCTGTACCATTTTCTCGGCAGCGCGGCCCACAGCCTCCATAGTCATACCACAGAACAGGAAGGCGGCCATAGCACCGATAAAAGCACCAACCAGAACCTTAGGATTCATGAGGTTAACCTGGAAGAAGTTCATAAAGTCAGGAATGTTTGCATTGGCAGCCGAGATAACATCGCCCTGCAGATTCTCCATTGCAACATTAGCACGGGTCATAGCGATCTTAATTTCCTCGATATAAGATGCCAGCAGAGCTAGAGCGGTAAGAGCAGCCGAACCAATGGCAAAGCCCTTGCCTGTGGCTGCTGTAGTATTTCCTAAAGCGTCGAGAGCATCGGTGCGGTGACGTACCTCCTCGCCAAGACTTGACATTTCGGCATTTCCGCCAGCGTTATCAGCAATAGGACCATAAGCATCAGTGGCCAGTGTGATGCCAAGTGTTGACAGCATACCTACGGCAGCAATACCGATACCATACAAACCGTGAGCCAGCGATTCGGACGACATTGAAAGGTCGAACCCGTTAGCGCAGAGATAGCTGAGCATAATAGCTATACCTATGGTGATGACAGGGATACAGGTAGAAATCATACCTGTGCCGATACCCTTGATGATAACGGTAGCAGCACCTGTCTGACCAGCCTCAGAAATCTGCTGGGTGGGTTTGTATGAGTGAGATGTATAATACTCGGTGGCCTGACCGATGATGACACCAGCTGCAAGACCTGAAATGACTGAGAATGAGAGACCGAGCCAATTCTCAATACCAAGCAGATAGAGAATGGCAAAGGTGGCTGCAGCAATAAGTACGGCGCTGACATTTGTGCCTACTGAGAGCGAGCGTAGCAGATCCTTCATAGTAGCGCCTTCCTTGGTGCGAACCAAGAATATGCCTAATAGAGAGAGGAATACGCCAACCGCAGCTATCAGCATAGGAGCAATAACAGCCTTAAGCTGGATATCGAGTCCGGCTACGCCAAAAGCTGCTGCACCAAGAGCTGCCGTACTGAGTATTGAGCCGCAATAGCTCTCATAAAGGTCAGCCCCCATACCGGCTACATCACCAACATTATCACCTACGTTATCGGCAATAGTAGCAGGATTACGCGGATCGTCCTCAGGAATATCGGCCTCAACCTTACCAACGATATCGGCACCAACATCGGCTGCCTTGGTATAGATACCGCCACCGACACGAGCGAACAGAGCCTGACACGAAGCACCCATACCAAAGGTAAGCATGGTAGTGGTGATAGAGATAAGGCCATCGGCATCGAAGTGATTAAGCACAACGAACCAGATGGCAATATCGAGCAGACCTAGACCTACTACGGTGAGCCCCATAACGGCACCCGAACGAAAGGCTATCTTCAAACCGGCATCAAGACTCTCACGTGCAGCATTAGCTGTGCGGGCAGAGGCATAAGTAGCAGTCTTCATTCCGAAGAAACCTGCCAAGCCAGAGAAGAATCCGCCTGTGAGGAAGGCGAATGGAACCCAGGGGTTCTGGACATTAAGTCCGTAGGCCATAAAGGCAAATAGCACGCAGAGCACGGCAAACACAATGCCCACAACTTTGTACTGCTGCTTGAGATAAGCCATTGCACCTTTGCGCACATAGAGCGCAATCTCTTTCATTCGTGGCGTACCCTCGTCGGCCTTCATCATCTGAGTGAAGAAGTAATACGCCATGCCTAGTGCCACAATCGATGCGACGGGCACTAGCCAGAAAACGTTAGGAATCATCATAATAGGTTCTAGTTTTATTGGAATTGTTGATTAGGTAATTTCGCTCACGTGGAGTTTTTACTCCTCTGAGAAGTCGATGAGCTCAGCAGCTTCTTCATCATCTTCGCCACCAAGATCCATCATTGTAGAGTAGTTGTCCTCGGTGATATCGTCATCGTTTGGACCATCAACCTCCTCATCTTCCTCATCGTGGCTGCTGTAGTTGTCCTCTACAACTACGTCAGCATCATCGTCCTCCTCGTCGAACTCCTCTTCGTCGCCGTTCTTAATCTGCATGCGCAGCTTAACCTCCTCAGGCTTCAACTTAGCAAAGATAGCCTCAACCCAGCCGCCTTTGGCCACCTCAAGTACTTCGAAGCCATCTTCTACCTTCTTCTCGTACATGCCGCCCTTTTTGTGCAGACGGTCCTTAGGTAGGGTAGTGGTAGAGATATCAAAACCGCTCTGGATGACATCCTGAACCGACTGAGACAGAGAATCCCATCCACCACCGAAATTGCGGTCGATAACCTCAAGCAGTTGTGCAGCTGTGATGTGACGGATATTCTCGTAAGTAAGATCGGTTACGCGCGATATGGGGCGCTTTTTGATAGCCCAGATGAATTTCATGCTATCATCGAACTTAATTACTACAACTTTATAGCCGCGAGCCTCATAGCTCTTACGTACTGGAGCAGAATCATCGCGAAGGTCCTCTATGAAGAAGGCACTCTTGAAAATCTGCAGGTAGTGCTTTACGTTTTCCTTTACTTCGGCATCCTTGCATGCGGCCTCCCACATACGGATAACATCGTTCTCCTGGATGTCCCAAACACTACTCTTTGTTACACTCTTAATTGATAATGACGGATTACTTTCCGGTTGTTGTTGTTTTGTTCTTGCCATATTATTCTACTAAATTTGGTGCAAATGTAACCACTTTATTTTTTATTAGCAAGTTTTTAGCCAATATTTTTTGTAAATTTCGCAATTTAACGTAACTTTGTGCCCGAATATGGCACAACCATTGGCTGAAAGACTACGTCCTCGCACTTTAGATGAGTATATCGGACAGGAACATCTGGTAGGCGAGGGAGCTGTTCTGCGTAAGATGATAGACGCAGGACGCATACCATCGTTTATACTCTGGGGACCACCAGGAGTAGGTAAGACTACGCTGGCACAAATCATTGCACACAGACTTGAAACTCCCTTCTACACACTATCGGCAGTTACCAGTGGAGTGAAAGATGTACGCGAGGTAATAGAGAAGGCACAGAAGGGCAGATTCTTTAATGAGGCTTCACCTATATTATTTATAGACGAGATACACCGTTTTTCGAAATCACAACAGGACTCGCTTCTTGGTGCAGTAGAGAAAGGAATCGTGACGCTGATAGGTGCCACAACTGAGAATCCGTCGTTTGAGGTGATTCGTCCGTTGTTGTCGCGCTGCCAGTTGTATGTGTTGAAATCATTGGAGAAGGATGACCTGCTGAAATTACTTGATCGCGCCATCAATACCGATGCAATACTGAAGGAACGAAATGTGAAACTACAGGAGACCAACGCAATGCTTAGATATAGCGGAGGCGATGCACGTAAGTTGCTGAATATCTTAGAATTGGTTGTAGAAGCTGAAGCAGGAGATGAAGTTATTATTACCGATGAGAAGGTAGTTAACCGCTTGCAACAGAATCCGTTGGCATACGATAAAGATGGCGAGATGCATTACGATATTATCTCGGCATTTATTAAGAGTATACGTGGTAGCGACCCTGATGCTGCACTCTATTGGTTGGCTAGGATGATAGAAGGTGGCGAAGATCCTCAGTTTATTGCCCGTCGACTGGTAATAAGTGCTTCGGAAGATATCGGACTGGCAAATCCAAATGCATTACTGTTGGCAAACGCCGCATTCGATGCTGTTATGAAGATAGGTTGGCCTGAAGGTCGCATACCTCTGGCCGAAGCGACTGTATATCTGGCATCATCACCCAAGAGTAACAGTGCTTATTTAGGTGTTGACGCCGCACTCGACCTGGTGCGCCGTACAGGTAATCAGCCTGTGCCGCTACCGATACGTAATGCACCAACACAGCTGATGAAGGAATTGGGATATCATGATGGATACAAGTATCCTCACGACTATGCCGGCCATTTTACTCCCCAGCAGTATATGCCCGATGCTCTGCAGAATGAGCGCATCTGGCACGGACAGCATAACCCCACTGAGGAGAAAATGTATCAGCGAATGGTAAACTATTGGGGAAAAAGATACGAAGATTGAAAATAAATATTGATATTTGAGAGTGGAGCAAGGTTTAATAATAGGTATAATAGAACTGTTGGGTACGTTTGCCTTTGCCATATCGGGCATTAGGCATGCTGCAGCTAAGCACTTCGACTGGTTCGGAGGCTATGTATGCGGTGTAGCTGTGGCTATCGGTGGAGGTACTATCCGCGACGTGATGCTTGGTACTACACCATTCTGGATGACAAATCCCATTTATCTGATATGTACAGCCGTAGCACTGATAACAGTAGTGGTATTTGGCAAATGGATGGAACCGTTGAAAAATGCGTGGTTTGTGTTTGATACATTAGGACTTGCGTTGTTTACGATTGCTGGAATACAGAAGAGTCTTGCTTTTGGGCAGCCGTTTTGGGTAGCTATCATCATGGGATGTATCACAGGTTCGGCTGGTGGAGTAATCCGTGATGTGCTGCTTAACAACGAACCAGTGATATTCCACAAAGAGATTTACGCCATGGCCTGTGTAATAGGTGGTATAGCGTATTGGGGGCTTGCTGAGCTTGGCACACCAGCAGAAATAAGCGCCGGTGTCAGTTTTGCTGTAACTTGCCTGATACGTTTCCTGGCAGTGCGCTACCACTTGTCGCTCCCAGTGTTGAAAGAAAAATAAAAATGAATTGTGAATAAATATATGGCAGAACAAACAAATAATAGACGAAAGAAATCCAATCAGCCGCTTGATCCAAGTTTCGGTCATCTGCAGCCTCAAGCCACAGATATAGAAAAGGCAGTGTTGGGTGCGCTGATGATTGACAAGGACGCATACGCCATCGTGTGTGAGATTCTGCGTCCAGAGAGTTTCTATGAACCACGTAACCAGATGGTTTATACCGCCATACGTGATCTGAGTATGGAGGAGAAACCTGTTGACATGCTTACCGTAGCCGACCAGTTGGCAAAATCGGGTAAACTAGAGCAGGTGGGTGGTCCTGGATACATCGCAGAGTTGAGCTCGGGTGTAGCTACATCAGCCAACATCGAGTATCACGCTAACATTATTGCGCAGAAGTCTCTGGCTCGTCAGCTGATATCATTTGCAAGTTCTATTCAGACAAAAGCGTTCGATGAGACTATCGATGTAGAAGATCTGATGCAGGAAGCTGAGGGATCGTTGTTCGAGCTGTCGCAGCACAACATGAAAAAGGATTATACCGCCATCGACCCTGTTATTGCTCAGGCGGTGAAAGGTATACAAGATGCGGCTAAGAACACCGACGGACTTACTGGTGTATCTACCGGATACTTTAAACTTGACGATATCACCAGTGGTTGGCAGGCATCCGATTTGGTAATCATTGCCGGACGTCCTGCGATGGGTAAAACATCATTCGCCTTGTCGATGGCTAAGAACATCGCTGCCGATCTGCGTACACCTATGGCATTCTTCTCGCTTGAAATGTCGAACGTTCAGCTTGTGAACCGACTGATATCAAACGCTTGTGAGATTCAGGGTTCGAAGATTTTGAACGGACAGTTGCAGCGAGACGAGTGGGAGAGACTTGATAAGAACATTAATAACCTGCTGGGTGCGCCTTTATATGTCGATGACACCCCAGGTTTGTCGGTATTCGAGCTTAGAACGAAGGCTCGCCGACTGGTTCGTGAGCATGGTATCAAACTGATCATGATTGACTATCTGCAGCTGATGAATGCCAACGGCATGCGTTTCAGCAGCCGACAGGAAGAGGTATCAACCATCTCTCGTTCGCTAAAAGGATTGGCCAAGGAGTTGAATATTCCTATCTTGGCACTGAGTCAGCTGAACCGTGGAGTTGAGAGTCGTGAGGGTTTGGAAGGTAAACGACCACAGTTGAGCGACCTGCGTGAATCAGGTGCCATCGAGCAGGATGCCGATATGGTACTGTTTGTGCATCGTCCGGAGTATTACCACATCTATCAGGATGATAACGGACGCGACCTACATGGTATGGCGCAGATTATTATAGCTAAGCACCGTAAGGGTGCTACCGGTGATGTGCTGCTAACATTTAGAGGTGAATTTACAAGATTTGAGAATCCTGAGGATAAGGCTATTGAGAATCGCGCTCCAATGGGTGGAGGAGAAATTATCGGTTCAAAACTAAATGGCGAAGACGCCCCTTTGCCACCTCCCCCAATTGACGATGGTCCACTGCCGTTCTAATAACAAAAAGCTCTCCCGAATCCGAGAGAGCTTTTGTTTTATTTATACTTTTCAATCAGTTTCTCAGCTTGGAGATTACCCATATCCTTTGCCTTCTGCAGGTTAGTTATTCCTTCCTTCTTGTTTCCCTTAAGACACTGAGCAACACCAAGGAACATATATCCGTCGCTGTCGTTTGGGTCAACTGTCAGACATTCCTTTGCTGTTAAAATAGCATTGTCGTAAAGACCCACGCGGATCTCGAGCGATGCCTTCTCGGCATAGTAGAATGTTTCCTTTGGATTCATAACAATAGCACGAGTAATGTCGTTTAGTGCCTGTTGGTAAAGTCGGCCATCAACCTCGGCCTGATGACGGATATAGTAAAAGTTATCGTTGATGTTAGCCATCATCAGTTCTTCATAATCGTTCATGTCTGATACTGCCTCACGATATTTCTTGGCCTGTACACGAGCCTGAGCACGAGCCCAGAGATAAGGTGCAGCCTCCTTAAGATAAGGCTTTGTAAAGCAGTTCATGGTACTATCGAGCAAAGCAAGCATAGCTGTAGAATCTTTCAGCATCTCCTTACAACGAGCAGCGCTATAGAAAAGCTCGGCACCCTTGAGGTTGGAGCTGGTAAGCTGGTTGTAGATGTCGTATGCCTCGTTGTACTTCTTCTGGCCGAACAGAATGTTGGCTTCCATCTGGCGATAGATGAGCTGAGGATTTAGCGTGTTGGCCAAGCGTATTTCCTCGAGTGCTTTGTCGAGCGACCAGTTGGCATAAGGCTTATCTGCTTGGAAAATCTCGTGGTTATAAATCATGCGGGCATAATTGTAATGCGCATCGTCTTTCTGTAGGGAGTACTTGATGGCCAATTCCATATTACGCTCAGCTGTAGCGAAATCGTTCTCGCTAGCCTTTACCTGAGCACGATACATAAATCCTTCGGGAGCGTTAGGAAACTTCTGGATAAAGTCCTCAATTAGGTTGACATAAGCCGCCGAATCCTGACGCGATGAAGCCATATAAAGTGCAAGCACAGCTTCTTTCATATCATCGGGTAACTCCTTCTTGATCTTTGTCTCCATCAAGGTTGCCTCGTTCATACCGAAGCCCGTTATCTTGAGCGAATCGGCAAAACGAGCGCTAACAGCATAATTAAGTGTATCCTTATCGGATGCTGGTTGCTGCATCATACCTACAACCTCGCCTGCCTGATTGATAAGCGGAGTACTTACTGTATTAGCAGGCATACTCATAGCCACGGTATAGTATTCGTATTCATTTTGAAATGTCTCGGCCTTGCGAACTGTTCCTGCAGGCACATTCTTTACTTCATGATAAGGCAACAACCACACCTGAGAACCAACAGGAGTCGTAGCAGCGCTAATGATGAGCGGCTGAGTCTTACCACTTACGCGAAACTTGACAACATCGTACATGTCGTTAACTCCAACAATGCTTACAACTTGCAATTCTTTACCTGAGGCATCGATAACCACAGCACGCGAAGCTCCTTTAAAAGGAGTGTAGTTACTAACGGCATCGCCATTAGCGCTAGTAAAGAAACCATTGCTACTGCCGATGAGAGAACCATCTTCGGCAAAGGTCTTGAGTGTGAATACTGATTTTGTGGCCTTCTTAACCCAACTGGGCTGGGCCATTGTTATCGCAGGCAATACTGCTAATAATAAAATAGGTAATATCTTCTTCATCAATTTAATCTTTAATGTTTCATGTTTAATCTTTCATGTTCAACAGCGCTTTCGCATTCTGTATGGCTGCTTCTGACACATCGCTACCGCTTAGCATCTGGGCAATCTCGCGAACACGCTCTTCAGCATCAAGCTGTCGCATCTTGCTTGTTGTGCCACTTGCAGTCTCATTCTTTTCAACCTTATAATGTACAGAACCAAGTGCTGCAATCTGTGGCAAATGAGTGATGCTGATAACTTGTCGGCCGTGTCCACCCATCTCTTTCATAATTTGCGCCATCATCTCAGCAGTCTTTCCGCTAACACCGGTATCAATCTCGTCGAAGATAATTGTTGGCAACTTAACTGCACCACTTATCATTGCCTTGAGCGACAGCATGACACGGGCGATCTCACCTCCAGATGCTACCTGCGAAACTGGTTGGAGTGGGGTAGACGTATTGGCGCTGAATAAGAAAGATACCTTGTCGGCACCATTTGCTCCGAGTTCGGCTGCCGTGAGCTGTATGTTGAATCGTACATGAGGCATACCAAGCGGAACTAGACGCTTCTGCATCTCGGCTTCGATGGTCTTCGCTGATTTTGTGCGAAGTTTTGTCAGCGCATCTGCTTCTTTACGCGCCCGTGTCTCCAGCTGATGGCGGCGTGCCTTGAGGGCATCCAGCGATTCATCGCCATTCTCGATAGCCTCCAACTGCTGGTGCAGTTCATCGCGCTTAGCTATCAGTTCCTCAACAGTATCCACATGATATTTCTTCTCTAACTCATAGATTCTATCCAGACGGTTGTTAACCTGATCGAGTTCTGAAGGATCAAAGTCAACCGACTCCAACAGACTACTAATTTCCTGACTGATATCCTTCAGATCGATGTAGTTACTGTCAATACGCTCAATCAGTTCGCTGACCTCTGGATAAACTGATTCAATACTGCGTAATGCCGACAGCGATGAACGTAGTGATTCTATCACGCCAATCTGTTCGGCCGACAGAGAATTATCTGTGGTATAGAGGGCACTCTTGATATCCTCAGAATGCTCCATCGTCTCGCTGCGCTGTTCCAGTTCTTCCTGCTCGCCTTCCTGCAATTTAGCATTATCGAGTTCCTCATATTGGAAATGCAGGAAGTCGCGATTTTCACGATTGCGTTCTATGGCAAACATCATCTCAGCAAGCTCCTTCTCTGCTTTCTGGTAGTCGGCAAATGTATGCTGGTATTGAGCCAGTTGTTTTGCATCATCGGCAATGATGTCTACAACCTCTAACTGGAAGTCTTGCTTGTTAAGCAACAGATTTTGGTGCTGCGAGTGCACATCCATCAGCTGATCGCCAAGTTCCTTCAGCATCGACAGAGCTACAGGAGTATCATTGATGAAAGCGCGGCTTTTACCTGCGGCTGTCAGTTCGCGACGAATGATACAATCGCCAGCATCGTACTCGATATCGTTCTCGTCGAAGAATGGCTGCATATTGTAACGCGAAAGGTCGAAGTGTGCCTCAATAACACATTTCTCTGCCCCTTGTTTGATTGTCTTTGAATCAGCACGCTGACCAAGCAATAAAGCAATTGCGCCCAGAATGATACTCTTACCGGCGCCTGTCTCACCTGTAATTACCGAGAAACCCTCGTACAGCGAGATGTCGAGCTCGTCAATCAGCGTAAAGTTCTTAATATATAAATGCTTAAGCATAGTAGTTATACTATTTGGTGATTTGTTCCCAACTATTGTTTTGTGATGCATTCAGTCCCATCAGCAGATCGTAAATGCGCTGTTTCTCTTTCTGAGTGCCTTTACCTTTGTATATGCTCACCAACTCATCTTTTTTGTAGTCGGTCCATATCTGTGGCAATATACTTAGCGGCTTATCCGAATGAGCCTTCTGCAGATCGTTCTCGAGTGCTGTCGAAATCTCAGTCCTGCCTCGTTCGGCATTATTTGCCATCTCGTCAAGCCCCTTGCGATAATAGTCATACTGCAGCTGACGGAACGGCTTCATTGCCTCGTCAAGATAATCGTTGATAATTGCAAAACGGTTACGGTTGTCCTCAAACGATTTCCATCCTGCGAATCCAAGATTCTGAGCATTATTCACCAATACCATACAACGCTGCAGCACATCGGTTCCGCCCATTGGCGAGAAGCTGTCCAGGTCGAGTCCGATGATCAGCATGGCGTAGTAGGATAGGAGAGCGGTTAACTGATTATCGATATTCTCTTCGACAAAGTTTAGCTGGTCGAATTGCTGAAAATCGAAATTAAAGTTAGCGTCTCTATTATTATATAAGGTGGAAGTATATGCCGAATTGTATACAGGACGATTAGTCTGTATAAGCGCTGTGCACTCAAAACGGTTTTCGTCGCGCTGATATTTATTTACTGTGATGCTGAATGTGGCCTGAATGCGTTCGTTTTTCTGAAACTGCAACTCTGTCCATGTGCGTTCGTTAAGAAACTGCTCCATGGTTTGCTGCAAATTCTCGAACACGCTTGCATCCGTGCCTTGAATCTGGCTATGATTAATATTAACTTTAACTTGCAGTTCCTGAGCATAAATACCAAGAACTGCAAGCATAAGTGTTGTTATTAATAAAGCCTTCTTACTTATCATCCGTTAAGTTTTGATTCACGAAGACGGATTCTGGTTAATACCTGCTTGGTGTTGTAGGTAAAGTCGCCAGCCAGAATCCAGCTGTAATAACCGGGATCGATATGCAGCACATCAGCAACAGGAATGCCTTTGTGCTTGCCGAAATTAAACACTTCAGTAAGCTTTGGGTTGCCGTCGGCATCGAGTAGGGGATTACCATTGCGGTCTTTTACCTCACCCCATACTATACGACCTGCAAAGTCTACATTATTATTTACGCGTGAGAATTCGGCCAGCTTGTTGATGTCGTTCTCCAGAACCTTTTCGGGATCCTCGTTGGCACCTGGGGCATACTTATCCAGTTCGCCCATCAGTACGCGATATGTAGCTTCGGTATCCTGGTCGGCACGATGTGCTTCAAAATCTTCTTCCATCTTACGGCCACAATAGAACTTATAGGCAGCAGCCAGATTACGGCGTTCCATTTTGTGGAAGATAGTTTGAGCATCAATCATCTTGCATTTGCTGAAATCGAAGTCGACACCTGCACGCAGGAATTCCTCAGCCAACAATGGAATATCGAAATGGTTGGAGTTAAATCCGGCAAAGTCGCATCCGGTAAACTTATCGGCCAAAGAGGCGGCCAATTGCTTGAATGTTGGCTTATCCTTTACATCTTCTTCCGAAATACCTGTAAGCTGAGTGATAATCGGCTCAATAGGCTTTTCGGGATTTACCAGCTCATTGCCACGTTCCTCACGTCCGTCAGGATAAACTTTAATATATGAAATCTGGATAATACGGTCCTTAACTAAGTCAAGTCCCGTAGTCTCCAGATCAAAAATTACCAGTGGTTTAATAAGATTCAGTTTCACTTTCTCTTCCTCTCCACCGTTTAGTTATTAATGAGCATTGGCATCATCAGCATCACAACTTCCTGATTCTCAGGCTGCTCGCTAGGCAGTACAAGTCCTGCACGACTTGCATCGGCCAGCTGAATAAGAACATCAGGGCACTCGATATTGCTCAGAACCTCGATGAATGCATTACCCTTGAAACCGATGCTGATAGGCATACCATTGTAATCGCAAGTCATACGCTCGGTAGCTGTCTTTGAGAAATCATAGTCCTCTGCATCCAGCTGGAGTGTAGAACCCTCTACATGGAAACGAACCAGATTGCTCGAGTCGTTGGCAAATGGCTGAACACGACGCAGAGCTGCCAGCAGTCCAAGACGATCAACACGTACCTCGTTAGGATTATTCTGTGGAATTACAGAGTTGTAGTTGGGGTAGCGGCCCTCAATCAAGCGGCACTGCAGCACGCCGTCGCCATAATTAACCTCAGCGTTACGCTCATCAAAGCGGATAGTAACATCGCCACCATCCTTGCCAAGCAGATTCTTCAGCAGGTTTGCTGGCTTCTTTGGCAGGATAAATGCTGATGGCTCTTCGCTCTTAATGGTAAATACTTTGTTACGAACCAGTTTGTGTCCATCAGAAGCAACTACTGCCAGATGATCGGCTGTAAGGTCGAAGTAGATACCATTCATCACTGGGCGAAGCTCGTCCTGAGCTGTAGCAAAGATACTGCGATTGATGTTCTCTGCAAGGATAGCGTTTTGTAAAGTAATAGTTTTGGCAAAATCGCTAACTGGCTGTGCCACAGGATATTCGTCAGCATTGTCGATAGGTAGAGAGAACAAACCGTTCTGATAGCTGATCTTGACGAGATTCTGTTCCAGGCTGACATCGAATGTAATGGGCTGCTCAGAGATACCTTTGATAGCCTCAAGCATATCGTGGTTGCCGATAGCGAAGCGGATATTGCCGTCGCTTTCGGTCAGTTCGAGCTGAGTCTTCATTACATTCTCTGAGTCTGATGCTGTCAGGAACAGAGTATTGTCTTCAATCTCGAATAAGAAATCGCCCAGAATCGGGAGTGCATTCTTACTGTTAATAACTCTCGAAAGAGCTGTGAGCTTAGAGCTCAATGCTGTACTTGATAATGTAAAACGCATAGTTTATAGTTATTTTATTATTCTACATATTATATTATTGAGTACAAAATTACAAAAAAACGTTGTAATGAACAAAAAAAAAGGAAGAAATTTGCTCTATTCAAACTATTTTTAGTAATTTCGCGCAGTGAAAACGAGAATTTCAACAAATAAAAACAATTAAAGTAATGGAATTAACAGGAAAAATTATCGCCATTATGGCAGCTCAAAGTGGCGTTTCAGCCCGTACAGGTAATTCATGGATGTCTCAGGAGTACGTTATCGAAGTACCTGGTCAATATCCTCGCAAATGTGTCTTCCGTCTGTTCGGAGAAGACAGAATCAAGCAGTTTTCTATTCAGCAGGGCGAAGATCTTACCATTCAGTTCGATATTGATGCACACGAGTACAATGGTCGTTGGTTTAATGAGATTCGTGCATATAATGTGATTCGCGGTGGCCAGCAGCCCGGAGTTGTTCCTCAGGCATCAGCTCCATCTGAGGCTACATCGCCATTCCCACCAGCACAGGAGCCTGCAGGCGAAGGATCATCTGACGATCTGCCATTCTAATCTGTGGCGCGATAAGCATAAGATAGTCCGTTTCGGCGGACTATTCTTTTTATATACGAATCGACATTATGATAAATAGGTAATATATAACATAAATATAAACTACTCTTCTTTGTAAATTATTTAATGTAGAATTCTTTTGTTAATTCATGATACCACACACTCCTCTGGTTATGAATCATCTCCAGAACTTCTTCACGCAACTCAAAATCATTAATTCTCTTCTTTCTGAATTCCATCAATTGTCTTTTTGGTAATTTATTTGGCGTTGTTTTTATCATGCAAATTCTGCTGATAATAAATCCGGCCAATGCTGCTGAAGATTCTATTGCATCGTTATTCTCGGTTGGAATTACGATTGAAAACATACCGTCATTTTTTAAAAATTTATATGCAGTCTGCATCAGCTGCTCGTATGTCATGCTTACTGTATGTCTGGCTAATGTACGCTGATCTTGCGGACAGATTAACGAATCTACAAAATACGGCGGATTACATACGATTGCATCAAATCCTTCTTTGTCCTCAATTTTTGTAGCGTCAACGTTCATGATTTTCACTCTGTTGCTAAAAGGCGACGCATCTACATTCTCCTGAGCCTGCAATGCTGCATCGCCGTCTATATCAATGCCTACAACTTGCGATTCAGGATAACGCTGAGCCATCATTAAGGCTATCAATCCTGTTCCAGTTCCTATATCCAGTATTCTGCACGGTCCCACAGGCGCATTAGCCCATGCTCCTAACAGCGTTCCGTCTGTGCCTACTTTCATGGCGCAGCGGTCTTGATTTATTGTGAATTGCTTAAATTGAAAGCTGTTTTTACCCATAATTGCGGCAAAGATACTAATTATTTGTAAATTATCAGCTTATCATTCTTAATTCTTAATTTTTATTAGTAACTTTGCAGCCCAAAATAAATAAATAAGAATAATGAGTAATCAGAATAACAATTCAGCATTCCAGATGATTGCTGATATCGATGGAGATTTGAAGGACTTTTTGAATATAAACACTCCTGAACAAGTGCCAGTGTTAGCTTTGCGCAATATGGTATTGTTTCCAGGTGTTGTTACTCCCATTCTAATTGGACGTTCTTCTAGCAAGAAATTAGTAGAGAAAGCAGAACGAAAAGGTCTTATTATCGGCGTTGTATCACAGCGCGATCCTGATGTTGATTATCCCGGTCAGAGCGATCTTTACACAGTTGGTGTTTATGCCAAGGTGATGAAGATACTTACTCTTCCAAATGGCAATATTACCGCTATTATACAGGGATTAGGTCGTCTTGAGCTCGATGAAATCACCAAAGTAGACCCTTTCCTCGAAGGAAAGGTTTCACCACTTGAGGAGATTCAGCCCGAGAAGAAAGACCGTGAGTTCAACGCAGCAGCATCCGATCTTCGCGATCTTGTAAACAAGTACATCAATGTTACCGAAGAGATTCCCGATGAAGCTAATTACGCTATCAAGAACATCTCTAATCCGGTGATGATGCTTAACTTTGTGTGCACCAACATGCCGTTTAATCACAAAGAGAAGCAGAAGATGCTCGAGGCCGAAACCATCAAGGAGCGCCTGTTTATGACCATGAAGGTGCTAAACCGTGAGATTAACCTGCAGAACCTGAAGGCTGAGATTCGCAATAAGACCCGCGAGGATATCGACGAGCAGCAGCGTAACTACTTCCTACAGCAGCAGATTAAGAATATGCAGGCTGAAATGGGCAACGGCGAGTCGCTTGAGAAGAGCGAACTTATCCGTAAGTCTCTGCGCAAGATGTGGTCGTACGAGATGGACCGATTCTTCCGTAAGGAGTGCGACAAACTCGACAACCTGAATCCTCAGAGTCCGGAGTACAATGTTCAGCTTACCTATCTGCAGACACTTGTTAATCTGCCTTGGGGCGAATATACCAAAGATGATTTGGACCTGAAGCGTGCCCAAAAGATCCTGGATAAGGAGCATTATGGCATGGAGAAGGTTAAGGAGCGTATACTTGAGTATATGGCTGTGCTTGCATTGCGTGGCGATCTCAAGTCCCCTATCCTATGCCTTTATGGCCCTCCAGGAGTTGGTAAGACTTCGCTCGGCAAGTCTATTGCTGCAGCCATGAAGCGTAAATATGTTCGTGTGTCGCTTGGCGGACTGCACGACGAGGCCGAAATCCGTGGTCACCGCCGTACCTATATTGGTGCTATGCCCGGACGTATCATCAAGAGCATCCAGAAGGCAGGCTCAAGCAACCCCGTATTCATACTCGACGAGATCGACAAGGTGACGCAGAATACGCATAATGGCGATCCCGCATCAGCCCTGCTCGAGGTGCTCGATCCTGAGCAGAACAACGCCTTCCACGATAACTATCTCGATGTAGATTTCGATCTGTCGAAGGTTCTGTTTATTGCTACAGCCAATAACCTCAGCACCATCCCCGGTCCCCTACTCGACCGTATGGAGATTATTGATGTAAGTGGCTATATTACAGAGGAAAAGATAGAGATATCAAAGCGTCACCTGATTCCTCGTGAGCTCGAAAATACAGGTCTTAACGTACGTGGCATGAAGCCTTCGTTCAATAAGGCTGCCATCGAGATGATCATTGAGCGCTACACACGTGAGAGCGGCGTACGTCAGCTGGAGAAGCAGATCAACAAAGCCCTGCGTAAGATTGCATATAACCGTCAGATGGACGAGACAAAGGATTACAAGAAGATTACACCAAGCGAGCTTGAAGACCTGCTTGGCAAGCCACCTTTCTATCGCGACATCTATCAGGGCAACGCCTACGCTGGTGTAGTTACCGGACTTGCCTGGACATCTGTTGGTGGCGAGATTCTGTTCATCGAGACATCACTCTCTAAGGGTAAGGGCTCTAAGCTTACGCTTACCGGTAATCTGGGCGATGTGATGAAGGAGTCGGCTATTCTGGCGCTTGAGTATGTCAAGGCTCATGCCGAGACGCTTAACATCGACTATCGCATCTTTGATCATTGGAACATCCATATCCACGTTCCCGAGGGTGCTACACCTAAGGATGGTCCTTCGGCTGGTATCACCATCGCCACCAGTATCGCCTCTGCCCTCACCCAGCGCAAGGTTCGCAAGAATACCGCTATGACTGGCGAGATAACCCTGCGTGGAAAGGTGCTGCCTGTGGGCGGTATCAAGGAGAAGATACTTGCTGCAAAACGTGCTGGTATTACCGACATCGTGATGTGTCAGGAGAACGAGAAGGATATTCTCGAGATTCCCGATATGTATCTCAAGGGCGTTACATTCCACTATGTAGAGAATGTACAGGATGTATGGAAGTTTGCCCTGACCGATGAGATTGTGGACAATCCACTTGATTTCACTATTCCCGAAGAAACCGACGACGAAAAGAAAGATTAAATGACATTCGAAGTACAACATACTGATGCAGCCAGCGACGCTCGTGCTGGACTGATTACCACCGACCACGGACAGATACAGACACCTATCTTTATGCCTGTAGGCACAGTGGGTAGCGTGAAAGGTGTGCATTTCAGCGAACTGCGCGAGCAGGTAAAGGCACAGATTATACTGGGCAACACCTATCATCTATATCTCCGTCCCGGTCTCACCATCCTGCGTCAGGCTGGTGGTCTGCATAAGTTCAATACTTGGGATCGCCCCATCCTGACCGATTCTGGCGGTTTCCAGGTATTCTCGCTCACAGGCATCCGTAAGCTCCGCGAGGAAGGTTGCGAGTTCCGCAGTCATATCGATGGCTCAAAGCATATTTTTACGCCCGAGAATGTGATGGACACCGAGCGTGTAATTGGTGCCGACATTATGATGGCGTTCGACGAGTGCCCTCCTGGTCAGAGCGATTATAAATATGCCGAGAACAGCCTTCGACTCACTCAGCGTTGGCTTGAGCGTTGCGTCAAGCGATTCAACGAGACCGAGCCCCTGTATGGCTACAACCAGACGCTGTTCCCTATCGTTCAGGGCTGTACCTATAAAGACCTGCGTCAGGATGCTGCCAAGCATGTTTGCGACGTTCTGGGGCAGCTCAATGATGGTGGCGGCGCATCAATCGGCGGACTTGCCGTAGGCGAGCCTACCGAGGTGATGTACGAGATGATCGAGGTTGTCAACGAGATTCTGCCTAAGTCGCGCCCACGTTATCTGATGGGCGTAGGCACACCTCAGAACATCCTTGAAGCCATAGAGCGCGGTGTTGATATGTTCGACTGCGTGATGCCTACCCGTAACGGCCGCAACGCTATGCTGTTTACCTACGAGGGCACCATGAACATGCGCAACAAGAAGTGGGAGAACGATTTCTCGCCCATCGATCCTGATGGCTGCGATATCGACCGCATCCACACCAAGGCTTATCTGCATCATCTGTTCAAGGCTCAGGAGCTGCTGGCCATGCAGATTGCATCGATACATAATCTGGCATTCTACCTCCGACTGGTGGGCGATGCCCGACAGCATATCATCGCTGGCGATTTTGTTCAGTGGAAACGTAGTGTAATAGATCAACTTGGACGCAGACGATGAAACGTAGTAAGAAGTTTAGAGTAAATTGCCGCAAGACGTGCCGCTTCCTCAAGAAGTATCTCGGATGGCTTAGCATATTGAAGTATGCCAATCCGTTCAGATATCTGTCGCGTCTCGATCGTTATCTGATAGCAAAATTCATCGGAACCTATATCTTCGCAATCATTTTGATTATCTCTATCTCGATTGTGTTTGATATTAACGAGAATCTGGCCAAGTTCTCTACCTACGGCGCACCGCTCAAGGCTATTGTCTTTGATTACTACGCCAACTTCGTTCCTTACTTCGCCAACCTCTTCTCGCCGCTGTTCGTGTTTATTGCCGTCATATTCTTTACATCTAATCTGGCAGGCAATTCCGAGATTATCGCCATGCTTGCAGCGGGTGTAAGCTTTAAGCGTCTGCTCCGTCCGTATATGATTTCGGCTGCGCTTATTGCTGCTGTCAACTTCTATCTTGGCGGATACGTCATACCTAAGGGCAATCAGGTCAAGATGGAGTTCGAGTCAAAGTATAAGAACAACAAGAAGACGCTATCCACCAACAACGTACAGCTGATGGTGGCTCCAGGCGTTATTGCCTATCTGCAGCAGTACGACGATGTGACCCGTACCGGATATGGTTTCTCGCTCGATAAGTTTGAGAACAAGAAGCTGGTAAGCCACATGACGGCGCCTGTTATCCGCTACGATTCTATCAGCGATTCGCGCTATCACTGGAAGGCCCAGAGCTATAAGATACGTACGCTTAAGGGGTTGCGCGAGGAGATTCAGTCGGGCTCGGTTATCGATACCCTTATCCAGATGGAACCTATGGACCTTGTCTACTCCGATGGCCAGTCAGAGACGCTCACCTCTACCGAGCTTCATGATTACATCTCTAAGCAGATAGACCGTGGCTCTACCAATGTGGTGCAGTACGAGGTTGAGTACCACAAGCGCATAGCCACATCGTTTGCATCGTTCATCCTCACCCTCATCGGCGTTTCACTGTCCAGCCGCAAGCGTAAGGGCGGCATGGGACTTTATCTTGGCATTGGTCTGGCGCTGTCGTTCAGCTACATTCTGTTGCAGACCATCTGCTCTACCTTTGCCATCAATGCCGACACTCCGGCCATGCTGGCAGCGTGGATTCCTAACATATTATATTTATTTATAGCTTATTTGTGTTACCGTCAAGCACCTAACTAATGACATTCGAAGAAACATATTTAAACGATAATATTCTCGATGCGCTCTACGACATGCACTTCGAAGACATGACGCCCATCCAGGAGCGATGCATTCCTGAGATTCTGGACGGCTACGATGTGCTGGGTATAGCCCAGACGGGAACTGGTAAAACGGCAGCCTACCTGCTGCCCATCCTCTCGCAGCTCGATGACGGCAATTATCCCAAGGATGCCATCAACTGCGTCATCATGTCGCCCACGCGCGAGCTTGCACAGCAGATAGACCAGGCCATGCAGGGCTTTGGCTACTATCTCGACGATGTGAGCAGCGTGGCCGTCTATGGCGGCAACGATGGCAACCGTTACGATCAGGAGCTGCGCTCCATGCGTATGGGTGCCGATGTGCTCATCGCTACCCCAGGCCGTCTGCTCAGTCACCTCAAGGTGGGCAATCTCGACCTTTCGCAGTGCAGTTTCTTTGTACTCGACGAGGCCGACCGCATGCTCGACATGGGATTTGTAGACGATATTATGAAGATCGTTCAGCAGCTGCCCAAGGATTGTCAGCGCATCATGTTCTCGGCCACCATGCCTAAGAAGATTCGCGAGCTGGCCGTACAGCTGCTGCATAACCCTGTTGAGGTACAGATAGCCGTATCGCGCCCAGCCGAGAAGATTCACCAGATGGCCTACGTGTGCTACGAGCCTCAGAAGCTCCAGATCATCCAGCACATCTTCAAGAATGGCAATCTGCAGCGCGTCATCATCTTCTCGGGCAAGAAGGAGCGCGTAAAAGAGGTTACCCGTAAGCTCAAGTCTATGCACATCAACTGCGACCAGATGCACTCCGACCTCTCGCAGGCCGAGCGCGACGAGGCCATGTACCGCTTCAAGGCCGGACAGACCGATGTGCTGGTGGCTACCGATATCGTGGCCCGAGGCATCGACATCGACGATATCCGTCTGGTCATCAACTATGATGTGCCAGCCGACAGCGAAGACTATGTTCACCGCATCGGTCGTACAGCCCGTGCCGATCGCGATGGCGAGGCCATCACCTTCATCAGCGATACCGACATCTACCGCTTTCAGGGCATCGAACACTTCCTGGGCAAGGAGGTAGAGAAGATTGCCCTGCCCGAGGGTTTAGGCGATGCCCCCGAATATGTGAAGCGCCCCAAGAAGGCCAACAGCCGCAAAGGCAACGGTCGCTGGCACTCCCGCGGCAATGGTCATGGTAAGAAGAGAAAGAACGAAGGCAAAAAAACGTCAAATAGCAAATAGTCAAATAGTAAAATAAATTCATGTTAACAAAGCCAATAGCAAAGATCAATCTCGGTCTGAACGTAGTAGAGAAACGTCCTGACGGTTATCATAACCTCGAAACGGTTTTCTATCCCGTGCCCATCACCGATGCGCTCGAGGTCTACCCTATGGACCCAGAGTTTCCGTCAGCAGTGGATTGCGACCTCAAGGTTTCCAATATCCATATCGATGGCGACGAGCAGCGCAATCTGGTGGTTCGTGCCTACAACCTGTTGAAGGCCGACTTCCCCACTCTGCCCCGCATTCATGCCCACCTCTATAAGGGCATACCCACGCAGGCTGGTATGGGTGGCGGCAGCAGCGATTGCGGCTTTATGATCACCCTGCTCAATCAGATGTTCCAGTTGGGGCTCTCCGATCAGCAGATGATCTCTTATGCCGCCCAATTAGGTGCCGACTGTGCCTTCTTTATCCTCAATCGTCCTTGCTATGCCGAGGGCATTGGCGAGAAGCTGCAGCCCATCCATCTCGATCTTTCCGGTTGGTATCTCTCGCTGGTACGTCCCGATATACCCGTGCCTACTCGCGAGGCCTTTGCCCTCATCAAGCCACAGTACCCCCAGGTTTGCTGTCGCGATGTTGTCAAGCTGCCTGTAGAGCAGTGGGCCAGCCAGCTTACCAACGATTTTGAGTATAGTGTTTTCTCAGCTCATCCCGAACTGGGCGCCGTTAAGCATCGCCTCTATCAGCTTGGTGCCACTTATGCAGCCATGTCGGGCTCAGGCTCTACCCTCTTTGCACTCTCACGCCAGCCACTCTGTCTGGATGAGTTTAATACACCTGGAACATTTAAGTCAACTATTTTAATATAATTAAGCATTATGAAACAAACAATCCTTGTTACTGGTGGAACCGGCTTTATCGGCAGTCACACCACAGTAGAACTGCAAGAGGCAGGCTACGAAGTTATAATCATCGACAACCTGTCAAACTCTAATGCCAATGTTGTCGACGGTATCGAGAAGATTACCGGCCAGCGTCCAGCCTTCGAGAAGGTTGATTGCTGCGACTTCGAGGCCCTCGAGGGCGTATTCAAGAAGTACCCCAACATCCAGGGTATCATCCACTTTGCAGCATCCAAGGCTGTAGGCGAGAGCGTTGAGAAACCACTTCTTTACTATCGCAACAACCTCACATCGCTTGTCAACCTGCTCGAGCTCATGCCCAAGTATGGTGTCAAGGGCATCATCTTCTCAAGCAGCTGTACCGTTTATGGCCAGCCAGCACCCGAGAACCTGCCTGTAACCGAGAATGCTCCTATCCAGAAGGCTATGAGCCCTTACGGCAACACCAAGCAGATTAACGAGGAGATTATCCAGGATTACATCCACAGCGGTGCGCCCATCAAGAGTATCATCCTGCGTTACTTCAATCCTATCGGTGCTCACCCATCAGCACTCATTGGCGAGCTGCCTAACGGTGTGCCCATGAACCTCATTCCTTTCGTCACCCAAACTGCTATAGGCATCCGCCAGCAGCTTAAGATCTTCGGTAACGATTATAACACCCCCGATAAGACCTGTATCCGCGACTATATCTACGTAGTCGATCTGGCCAAGGCCCACGTCAAGGCTATGGAGCGCGTGCTCGATAAGCCTGAGTGCGAGGCCGTTGAGGTATTCAACATCGGTACCGGTAAGGGATTGTCAACCCTCGAAGTTGTTGAGGGCTTCGAGAAGGCTACAGGCGTCAAGGTAAACTGGACCTACGCTCCACGTCGCGAGGGCGATATCGAGCAGGTTTGGGGCAATGTAGACAAGGCCAATAAGGTACTTGGATGGAAGGCTGAGACCCCAACCGATGAGATTCTGCGCACCGCATGGCGCTGGCAGCAGAAGCTCCGCGAGGATGGTATTCAGTAAAGATTTTTACTAGTATTTTCTTAAACAAAAAGCCGGAAGCTATTAACTTCCGGCTTAAAACATTAGATGTTTACTTACTTCATGTGGCGGGGGCAGTTTTCTGCTTGCTGGCCGATTTTAATTACGTTGGCAAAGGTAAGAAATGGCCAAAGTATTTGAAAAGACACGAATTAAATGGGAAATTTGTTTGTTGATATTGAATAAATGTGTATTTTTGCAGGGATTTTAATGAAAGAAAATGAATATGGCAAATAACAAGCGATTTATCTGGGAGAAAGTCCAGAACGGCATCATGAAGGATGCAAGTATCCTTATTGATAAGGAGACAGGTGTAAACTATCTTTTTGTAGAGCATGGATATGCAGGTGGCCTTACTCCTCTACTTGACAAAGATGGTAAGCCCGTCATTACTCCGCCAAGTGAGATCATAGATAAGATGTAATATGTCTTGGAAACGGAAATTTCGTTGCAAGGCATGTGGCTATGAGGCAGAGGTGTATGAGGGACGTGGATTGTTCCGTCAGCAGATTAAAGCAATGATTTGCCCTGATTGCAAGACCATCCAGAACATTGTTGTGGGTGGAATTATTGCTGATGTTGCACCATCCTACAGAAGTGAGGTTGGCCGATTATGTCTACAATGCGGCAGCGATAATATTCGTATTTGGGATGGTAAAACATGTCCTAAATGCCAGGGCGAAATGGAAGATACGGGAGAAAAGGAGTTTTGGACATGAGACACCTTTTCAGTAAAGGTGTCAACGATTCCAGTAAAGTGTCAACTTATTCAGTAAAACGACTGTCAACTACATCAGGAAAAAGAGAAAAAACTGTCAACCAAAATCAGGAAAAGACAACAAGGTGTTACAGTGTTACAGTGTTACAGTTCAAAAACGGAGCCACCGAAGCCAAAAAATGTGTCTATATCTATATATATAAATATATATATAAATATAGAAGTAAATTTTAGGGGTGGGAACGTTGTTCAGAGAACTGTAACACTGTAACAACTGTAACACATGAAGAAAAAAAATAAAAAAAATTGGGAAAACATTCGTAAACCGCAATCAAATATTCGTACCTTTGCACCGTCGAAATGAGAGAAGTCGAGGGCGGCTGTTAATAGAGAAAATTGCGAGAATTAAATCTAGAAATTGCGCGCATTAATAGTAGCAAGATTTTGAGTTAATAGTCCGCCAGTGCCTGTAATCATCGAGACAAAGAGAGTAATAATAAAATTTTTAACAAGACAAACTATTTAAAAACTTATGAGTATTAAACTGATTGCTCAGCGCCGAGAGCTTAAAATCGGCAAGAATCCTGGAAAGAAGTGCTTCATTATGCGTCCGGAGCTCTACTCTCCTATCAACGAGAAGAAGGTGTTTGCAGAGGCTGCAACCCACAGCGGTATCTCTGCAGGTGTAATCAAGGCAGCCTGGGACGCTGCAGGCGAGGTAATCCGCACTTGGGCCACCGAGGGTCACTCCATCCCTCTGCCCGGACTTGGCACCATGCGATTCGGAGTTCGCTCTAAGGCCGTAGAGAAGCTGGAGGACGTAAAGGCTGGCCTTATCTCTACCCGCAGAATCGTGTTTACCCCATCGGTCGACGTGAAGGATGAGCTGAAGAACACCGCCATTCAGATTACCTGTCTCGACGAGGACGGAAACGTACTGAAGCGCGTAACCAGCGGCGACAGCGGCAACATCGAGGACAACGAGAATGGCGACAGCGGCAATGGCGGTAGTGATACCCCAACCCACAGCTCAACGGGCGGCGGTCTGCCTGAGGAGGGAGATTAAGCGCTTGGGGCTACAAGTTGCATGGGCTACACCATGTAGACCTAAAAAAGAACCAGCCGGGAGAAATGATGACTCCCGGCTGGATTAGTTTGTATATATATTGGTCGTAGATTAATGTGAATCCTGCTCGGCCTGCTTGGTCTCAGGAGCATTCTCACCATAGTAGTTGTAGTATGCGTTGTAGCGGTTATAGCCCCACTTGGCCTGAAGCATGTCGGGATCGAGCTCCTTGGCGCGGTCGAACAGCTCGATAGCCTTCTTGTAGAGCTCCTTCTTCTTAGCGGGATCCTCGATGTTCTGAGCCTGAACGCTGTAAGCTGTACCTGCATAGGTAGCGATGATAGCGTTATCGTTCTTAACCTGGTAAGCCTTCTCAAGATACTTGATAGCCTCCTCGGCCTTCTGAGCCTGAAGCAGAGACAGACCCTTATCGGCCAGAGCTACAAAGTTGTTAGGATCGGCTGCAAGTGCATCGTCGAGAATCTTATCTGCCTCGGCTGTCTGACCCAGACCAAGCAGTGTATTGTAGAGCTTCTCCATCACACCGTTTGTCTTGTGCTCGGTATAGAGTGACTTCAGGTTCTCAACATACTTCAGTGAGTCGTCCTTAGTCTTCAGACCGTCGCCCAGAATCTCAAGCTTCAGGTTCAGAGCGTTCTCGTACTCCTGAGGATCCTTCAGAGCTACATCGGCCAGCTGGAGAGCCTTGGCCATATCCTTGTCCTGATAAGCGAAGATTGCAGCGAAACGAGCTACCTGGCCGAAGAATGGCTTCTGCTGGTCGCGGTTCTGCTCCTTGAACATAGCAGCTGCATCGCTCTCGACGAAGAGTGTCCAGAACTTACGTGCTGTAGCGTTGTCCTTAGCGGTGAGGGCATCCTGACCAGCATTAACCAGCTGATTGCGAGGGCCGAACCACAGGCGCTGAGCATTCTTCTTGTCGAACTTTGGAGCTACCTTACCCTTCTCGTTAGGTGCCTGGTCGTACTTATCGCACTCCAAACCAGCTACCAGAGCGTTATATGCCATCTCAGACATCAGCTTCTCGTCGACAGGCTTCTCTTCCTTACCCATCTGCTTAGCAACCTGATTCTCGGTCTGTATAGTGCTCTGAGCATCGAACTGAGCCAAAGCCAGATCAACAAGCTTGTTGTAAGCCTTAGCCTTCTCGGCATCGTTAGCAAGAGAGCCGAGGTTAGCCTTTACAAGGGCTTCAGCTTCTGCATAAGACTTAGTCTTGAGGATTGCCTTCAAGGCGTCACTGTCACCGGCAAATGCGGTAGCGCTGGCTACCATCATTACTGCCATCATGAATAATTTCTTCATACTCTTTGAATTTTTGGTTATACCATTAAATTATTGATTGATTTCTCTTCTCACTTGTTTGACGTTAACAGAGAGCCAAGGTTTAATCCTTGGTCTCTGGTTCGGTCTGTACGGCCTCGTCGCTGATCTCGGCTTCCTCGATATCCTCGTCCTCGGCCTGAGAGTGCATCACCTTACATACTGAGGCAATCACATCATTCTTCTTAGCCAGGTTGATGAGGCGTACGCCCTGAGTGGCACGGCCCATGACGCGGACATCGGCCACCTTGAGGCGGATGAGTACACCGCTCTTATTAATAATCATGAGGTCGTTCTCGTCGGTTACCACCTTGATGGCTACCAGACGGCCGGTCTTCTCGGTGATGGCGAGGGTCTTAACACCCTTGGCGCCACGGGCTGTCTTACGATAGTCCTCAATCTCAGAGCGCTTGCCGTAACCGTTCTCGCTGACTACCATGATGGTCTCGGTGTTAGGATCGTTTACACAAACCATACCTACTACCTCATCGTCGCCACCATCAAGACGCATACCGATAACACCGGTAGAAACACGACCCATGGTGCGGACATCGTTCTCGTCGAAGCGAACGGCGCGACCATTGCGGTTGGCCAGCAGCAACTCGTTGTGACCGTTGGTCAAGCGTACGCCTACTACCTCGTCGCCCTCGTTGATGTTGATGGCAATCACACCTGCAGCACGTACATTCTTATAAGCAGCCAGACAGGTCTTCTTGATGATACCCTGCTTGGTGGCAAATACTACATAGTGCGAATTGAGGAACTCCTCGTCGTTGAAGTTCTTGATGCGCAGAACCGCATTGATAGAGTCATCAGGCTCGATGTTCAGCATGTTCTGGATGGCGCGACCCTTAGAGTTCTTGTCGCCCTCGGGTATCTCGTAACACTTCTGCCAGTAGCAGCGGCCCTTCTGAGTGAAGAACAGCAGCGTGTTGTGCATGGTGGCAGGATAGATATACTCGGTGAAGTCGTTGTCGCGATGACGGGCTGCCTTAGAACCCATACCGCCTCGGCTCTGCTCGTGGAAATCGCTGAGCGGAGTGCGCTTGATGTAACCCATGTGAGAGATGGTGATGACAACGGGATCGTCGGGATAGAAGTCCTCGGCATTGAACTCGTGGTCGAATGGGATAATCTCGGTACGACGCTCGTCGCCATACTTCTCCTTGACCTCGAGCAGATCCTGTTTCATAACCTCCTTACAACGCTCTGGGTTGTCAAGAATCTCCTGCAACTCGGCGATGAGTTTCTGCAAGTCGTCGAACTCCTGATGTAGCTGATCTACACGCAGACCTGTGAGCTGAGCCAGACGCATGTCGACGATAGCCTTTGACTGGAGCTCGTCGAGATTGAAGCGCTGCTCCAGGTTACGCTGAGCGTCGGTAGGAGTCTTAGAATTGCGAATAATATGTACAACCTCGTCGATATTATTTACGGCGATGATCAAGCCCTCGAGGATATGTGCACGCTCCTGAGCCTTGCGCAAATCGTACTTGGTGCGACGAATGGTTACGTCGTGACGATGCTCAACGAAATATTTGACGCACTCCTTGAGCGAAAGCAGGCGTGGACGACCCTTGACCAGAGCAATGTTATTAACTGAGAATGAGCTCTGTAGAGCGGTCATCTTGAAGAGCTTGTTGAGCAGTACGTTGGCATTGGCATCGCGCTTGCAGTCAACCACGATACGCATACCCTGACGGCCTGACTCATCGTTAACATTAGCCACGCCCTCAATCTTGTGCTGGTTAGCCAGATCGGCAATATAAGCCACGAGGTCGGCCTTGTTAACGCCATAAGGAATTTCGGTTACAACAATCTTGTCGTGAGTCTCACCGCTCTCAATCTCGGCCTTGGCACGCATCACGATACGGCCACGACCTGTCTCGTAAGCATCCTTAACGCCCTGCAGACCATAGATATAAGCGCCTGTTGGGAAATCAGGACCTGGGATATACTGCATCAGTCCATCGGTATCGATGTCGGGATTGTCGATATAAGCGCAGCAGCCATCAATTACCTCGCCCAAATTGTGGGTTGGCATGTTGGTAGCCATACCTACGGCAATACCGTTACCACCATTAACCAGCAGGTTAGGAATCTTGGTAGGCATAACGGTTGGCTCTTCGAGCGAGTCGTCGAAGTTAGGTGCCATATCAACGGTCTCCTTGTCGAGGTCGTCCATGATGTGCTCACCCATCTTAGAGAGGCGGCACTCGGTGTAACGCATGGCAGCTGGCGAGTCGCCGTCGACCGAACCGAAGTTACCCTGGCCATCTACCAGTGTGTAACGCATGTTCCAGTCCTGAGCCATACGCACCAGGGCTCCGTATACTGAACTATCGCCGTGTGGGTGATACTTACCAAGCACCTCACCTACTACGCGGGCGCATTTCTTGTAAGGCTGTGTTGAAACGTTGTTGATGTTCATCATACCGTAGAGAATACGGCGGTGAACTGGCTTAAAGCCGTCGCGAACATCGGGGAGCGCACGTGCCACAATGACTGACATAGAGTAGTCGATGTAGCTCGATTTCATTTCTTCCTCGATGTTGATCTTAATAATTCTGTCGTTGTCGAATGTTTGATCCATCTTGTTATTTTACAATTTAACCATTTACTATTTTTCGATTTTTGCGTTTAAGGGCATTTTTAAGCCCGCTGACGCGTTTTTAACCGTGCAAAGGTAGTAAATTTATTGCAACCCACCAAACCTTTTAAGCTATTTTAGAGGAAATTTTTTCGATTTTATGGCACGGTGTTTGCAAGAAATGTTGTATCTTTGCAACAAATATAAAATAAATAGGTATTAAATGACGACGCAATTCTCGCCAAAACTATCAGAAATACTGGCTTATTCGCGTGAAGAAGCAGCCAGACTGGCCAGCCGTTCGGTTGGTCCCGAGCACTTGTTGCTGGGCATACTACGCACCAAAGAGGGACCGGTGATAGACTTGTTTAAGCGATTGGAGCTTGACATGCAGACCGTAAAGACCGAACTGGAGAATAAAGTTAGGGAAGACGAAATAAATACACCCATACACGCCACCGACCTGGTGCTGAACGAACAAGCCAGCAACGTGCTGAGACTGGCTGTGCTCGAGGCCAGAATACAGAGAGCTACAAAAATAGACGAACAGCACCTGCTGTTGGCCATACTGCACGATATAGCCAACAACGGCGCTAAACAAGTATTAGAACTGAACAATATGACATACGACGACGCTATGGCCATACTGTTTGCTCCAAAGAACACAAACGTGAGCAACGGCATTGGATTGCCCGATGACTACGAGGAGGAATACGAGCAGACTGGCAATAAGGGGGCTGCTAACAATCAGCAGAACACCACTACCACACAGAAGAAGCCCACATCGAAGACGCCTGTGCTGGACAGCTTCGGCACCGACCTGACAAAGGCTGCTGCCGAAGGAAAGCTCGATCCCTGTGTGGGTCGCGATCGCGAGATTCAGCGCATCATCGAGATATTAGGTCGACGCAAGAAGAACAACCCTATATTAATAGGTGAACCTGGTGTTGGTAAGAGTGCCATCGTGGAAGGATTGGCACAGCTGATAGAGAAGCACCACACCAGCCCGATGCTGTTTGGCAAGCGTATCTACACCCTCGACATGACAGGTATTGTGGCTGGAACCAAGTATCGCGGACAGTTTGAGGAGCGACTGAAGGCTCTGATGAAGGAGCTGGAGGCTAATCAAGACGTGATCGTATTCATCGACGAGATTCACACCATTATAGGTGCAGGATCTACCCCGGGCAGCATGGATGCAGCCAACATCATGAAGCCTGCATTGGCCCGTGGCACCATCCAGTGTATCGGAGCCACAACGCTGGATGAGTATCGCGAGAGCATCGAGAAGGACGGCGCCCTGGAGCGCAGATTCCAGAAGGTGCTGGTTGAGCCTACCACCAACGAGGAGACGCTGCAGATTCTGCACAATATCAAGGATCGCTATGAGCAGCATCACCACGTGACATATACCGACGAGGCGCTGGCGGCTTGTGTCAAATTGACAGACCGCTACGTGACTGACCGCTTTATGCCCGACAAGGCTATCGATGCGCTCGACGAGACCGGTTCGAAGGTACACTTAGGTAATGCCCAGATTCCACCAGGAATCATCGAGAAGGAACAGGAACTGGCTGAGGTTAAGGAGAAGAAGGGTCAGGCAGTTAAGAATCAGAACTACGAGCTAGCTGCGGGTTATCGCGACCGTCAGGTTCAGATAGAAAACGACCTGAAGGAGCTGAACGAGAAATGGACCAATGGCGAGGGCGAGACACGACAGATAGTAGATGCCGATCAGGTGGCTGAGGTAGTATCGATGATGACGGGTGTGCCCGCGCAGCGTATGGCCGAGCAGGAAGGTATCCGCCTGAAAGGTATGGCCACAGAACTGAAGAACAACGTGATAGCTCAGGATGCCGCCATCGACAAGATGGTAAAGGCCATACAGCGCAACCGCGTAGGACTGAAAGAGCCTAATCACCCCATTGGCGTATTCATGTTCCTTGGCCCTACAGGTGTGGGTAAAACCTATCTGGCCAAGAAACTGGCCGAGTTTATGTTTGGCAGCAGCGAGGCACTGATTCGCATCGACATGAGCGAATATACTGAGAGTTTCAACACATCGCGCCTGATTGGTGCGCCTCCGGGATACGTAGGTTACGGCGAGGGCGGACAGCTGACAGAACGCGTGCGTCGTCATCCCTACTCTATTGTGCTGCTCGACGAGATAGAGAAGGCTCACAGCAATGTGTTTAACCTGTTGCTGCAGGTATTAGACGAAGGACGTATGACGGATGGAAACGGCCGACTGGTTGACTTCCGCAATACGGTGATCATCATGACATCGAACGCAGGAACACGCCAGCTGAAGGACTTCGGTCGCGGTGTAGGTTTCAGCGCTGGAACTGGTACAGGCCTGATGCTGAATGACAAGGACAAGCAGAACGCTCGCGACATTGTGCAGAAGGCTCTGTCGAAGCAGTTCTCGCCAGAGTTCCTGAACCGTCTGGACGAGATTATCACCTTCGACCAGCTGGATCTGGATGCCATCAAGCGCATTATAGATGTAGAGCTGAAGGGCCTGTATAACCGCATTGAGCAGATAGGTTATCACATAGACCTGAGCGACGAGGCTAAGGAGTTTGTAGCATCAAAGGGCTACGATGTTCAGTTTGGCGCACGTCCGCTGAAGCGAGCCATACAGAACTATCTGGAAGACGGAATAAGCGACATCATCGTGAATGGCGATAAAAAGCCAGGCGACACGATTCATATAGAACTTAAAGAAAATGAGTTAGCATTCAGCTAGCTCATTTCTTTTATCTCACTTTCTCACCTTCTCACTTTCTCCCCCTCTAGAGTGCCTCGCACTCTTTCAGCCACAGCGCTGATGACGCATCGCTTGGCATTCGCCAATCGCCACGTGGCGAGAGACTGACGCTACCAACCTTAGGACCATCAGGCAAGCAAGAGCGCTTGAACTGCTGATTGAAGAATCGACGACAGAATGTGGTGAGCCACTTCTTAACCGTCTCTTCATCGTAGAGCGCAGCCTTATCATCGGTAGCCGTGCAGAAAGCACGCTTGGCCAGCAGGAATATCTTCTTTGGGCCGAAACCATAACGCAAGAAGTAGTAGATAAAGAAATCGTGCAGCTCGTATGGGCCCACAAGATCCTCGGTCTTCTGCTTGATATTACCCTGTTCGTCGGCAGGAATAAGCTCTGGAGAAATAGGTGTATCAACGATGTCGAGCAGCGTCTCGGTAGCCATCTCGCCAGCCACATAGCTTACCAGATAGCGGATCAGCGTCTTGGGCACGCCAGCATTTACACCATACATCGACATATGGTCGCCATTATATGTAGCCCATCCCAGAGCCAACTCCGAGAGGTCGCCTGTACCAACCACGATGGCGTTCTCCTTGTTGGCCACATCCATCAGGATCTGTGTGCGCTCGCGAGCCTGCGAATTCTCGTAGGTGATGTCGTGAACCTGGGCATCGTGCTGGATGTCCTCGAAATGCTGGGTAACAGCCTTGGCGATGCTGATTTCGCGGATGGTAACACCCAGTGTCTCCATCAGTTTCAGGGCGTTATTATAGGTACGATCGGTGGTGCCGAATCCTGGCATGGTGATACCAATGATACCCTTACGGTCGAGTCCTAACTTTTCGAATGCCTTAACGGCTACAAGCAGCGCAAGTGTAGAATCCAAGCCACCGCTGATACCAATAACAGCCTTCTTACCGTTGATGTGATACAGACGCTTAACCAAGCCCATCACCTGAATATTCAGTATTTCCTCGCACGATTCCTGCATATTCTCGCTCTTTGGAATGAATGGATACGGGGCGATGTTACGATACAGTTCGAACTGACGCGTGGCCGTTTGCTTGCAACTGATAAAACGGGCATTAGCACCACGCTGAGCATTGATAAATGTGGTATTGGTACGACGCTCAACATGCAGCGCCTCGATATCAATCTGGCACATCTTTAATTGTGGCTGCAATGAGAATCTGCTACCCTCTTCCAGCAATCGGCCATTCTCGAAGATGATGGCATTACCTCCGTAAACCACATCCTGAGTCGACTCGCCAAAACCGCTGCTTGCATAAACATATCCGCTAATCATGCGGGCACTCTGCTGGGCAAGCAGCGACTTGAGGTATGCATGCTTGCCTATCAGCTCGTCGCTGGCAGAGAGGTTGAAGATGATATCAGCCCCAGCAAGCGCCAGATTATTACTTGGAGGTGTTGGCGCCCAGACATCCTCGCAGATTTCGATGCCAAACTTAACGCCATCGCTAGTTACAAACACCTGAGGCTCAGCCGATACATGAACAGGACTGCCTGCAAAATAGATGTCAGTTGGATTCAGATCCTGCGATGAAGCAAACCAGCGCTTCTCGTAAAACTCGCCATAGTTGGGCAGATACACCTTAGGTACGATTCCCAACAACGTGCCACTTTGCAGTACTGCAGCACAGTTATAGAGCAAACCGTTGACCACTACAGGCAGGCCCACAATAACTATCGTGTTGAGCTTGCGAGTAAAGTCGAGCAGTTTTACTACCCCCTCTTCAGCATGATCCAGAAGCAACTGCTCCTTAAACAGATCCTGACACGAATAACCAGTAATACAAAGCTCGGGGAATACGATGACTTCAACCCCACGATCCTCAGCCTGAGCTATCAGACCCTCAATCTGCTGAACGTTATATTCCACATCAGCAACTTTTACCGTGGGAACCGCTGCTGCTACGTTTACAAATCCGTATTTCATAGTTTTACTTTTTGAACGTCGTTTTCAATCAGGATGTAAATCAGAGCGGGCTGCTCAAAGAAGTCGTTCTCGCGGAAGGCGTGAAGCTTATAGAACTTAACTGTATCTACACGCACCTGAGCATTTACAGGCGACTTGAGCAGATAATGCTTATCACGCTTATAGGCGATGAGCTGGATGCAGCAATGCTCAAGGGCGTTGAGATCCTCGCGACCAAACTCCTCGATAAACTCCTTGCAGTTTGGCTCAATCTCGCCCTCGGCACGAAGCTTCCAGGCGCTGCCCTCAGCAGTCATATACACATAGCGCAGATAATAGTTAGAATCGTTAACAAGATACGTCTCGAAACGACTCTGCGATAGTTCCTTAATCTCCATAGGAACAAAGGCAAGGAAAGCGCTCAGCTTGTCGCCACCTTTACGCTCTTCGGGTTTAGCTTTAAAAGTAATTGGGCGATCGGCGGGTTCTATCTCTGGTTCTTCGTCGTTATCAGCTGCCTGGCGAGCCTGATTCTTAATCTCCACCATACGGGTAGTCTCGTAGCTTTCTTCGCCAACAACCACCACCTCGTTTATCAGCATCGGCATCTGGAATCCGTCTTCGTCTTCTACAAGTACAATGTTCTTTCCCTGGAAGCCGGCCACTTTTCCGCCGCCAACTTCACTCAGGAATCTTACTTTATCTCCAATCTTCATCTTTCGTAAATAGTTGAATTCGGTGGCAAAGTTAAACAAAAAAGCCCGAACCACAAAATAGTTCGGACTCTTTTTAGTAGTCAGTTGTTATTTATTCTAATCCGAATAAGGTTTTCAGACCTCCGTCTACGCCCGAGAAGCCCATGAATGCTAAGCTCAGCAAGCCTGCTGACAGCATCACGATGGCCATTCCCTGCATACCCTTTGGAATCTTGACGAGTTCCAGTTGCTCGCGCATGCCTGCAAACACGGTGAGGGCCAAGCCAAAACCAATGGCAGTAGAGAATGCGTAAACCACACTCTGCAGCAGGTTGTAGTCTTTCTGAATAACCAGGATGGCCACACCAAGCACAGCACAGTTGGTGGTGATGAGCGGGAGGAAAATTCCCAGGGCCTGATAAAGTGCAGGCGAAACCTTTTTGAGAACGATCTCTACCAGCTGTACCAGAGAGGCAATCACCAGGATAAAGGCAATCGTCTGCAGATACTGCAAGCCAAAGGCATCGAGCACATATTTCTGAACCAGCCAGGTAACGATGGTGGCAAGTGTTAGCACAAAGGCCACAGCAGCCGACATACCCAGCGAGGTGTCAATCTTCTTTGATACGCCAAGGAACGGACAAATGCCCAGGAACTGCGACAACACGATGTTGTTCACAAATATGGCGCTGATGAATATTAGAACGTATTCCATAATCTCTAAAATTTAATCTTTAATCTTTAATGTTTAATCTTATTGACTATGGCAATAAGGAATCCCAAAGTGATAAAGGCACCTGGAGGCAGCACAAACAGTAGGATGTTGTATGTCTCGGGCAGCAGGGTAAATCCGAAGACAGAACCTGCGCCAAGCAGCTCACGACACATGCCCAGAAGCGTAAGGCCCAAAGTAAATCCAAGGCCAATGCCTATTCCATCAAACAGAGAGGCTATGGGCGAGTTCTTTGCAGCAAAAGCCTCGGCTCTACCCAGAATCACACAGTTAACCACAATCAGCGGAATAAACAATCCCAGCGATTTGTCGACATCAGGCAGATAAGCCTTGATGACCATCTGGAGGATGGTAACGAAGGCTGCAATCACCACGATGAATACAGGGATGCGAACCTTATCGGGAGTTACTGATTTCAAGCAGCTAATCACAAAATTGGTGCAGATAAGTACCGCCATAGTGGCAAGTCCCATCGACATACCATTGATAGCGGATGTGGTAGTGGCCAATGTAGGACACATACCCAGCATCAGGACGAAGGTTGGGTTCTCCTTGACGATGCCATTCTTAATAATCTGTATTGCGTTCATATCTTACTTCTTTACTTGTTGTGAAGCGCCTGAGTTGGCATCCGTTTCAGGGGTTGCCTTGTAAGCGTTATAAGCATTGTTTACAGCCAGCAGAAAGGCGCGACTGGTGATGGTTGAAGCTGTGATAGCATCAACCTGTCCGCCATCCTTCGACACAGTGAGAGGCTCAATTGGCGATTTACCGATGATGTCACCCTTCTCGCCCTTCTGGAACCACTTGTCGGCCTTGGCACCAAGTCCTGGTGTTTCAGCGTGCTCAAGCAGCGTATATCCTAAGATTTTGCCCTCTGGATCGAATCCTACCAGCACCTTCAGGTCGCCACCAAATCCACCTGTGGTACTCTCAACAGCAGCACCCAGATCATTGCCTTTGGCATCCTTAGTCTGATAGATAACATATGTAAGTTCTTTGCCAGCAATGTTCTGACGTACGGTATCGGTAGTCGAAACGGTAATATCGTCGACTCCCATCACGCTCTTGATACCATCGGCCAGCGCCTTGGCTTTCTGTTCACTTATCGGGCCCTCGGTAAGGTGGTTAACAAAAGCCAGTATACCACCCATGATGACTGCTACCGATGTGAGCACCAAGACCATATTTAAAAGCGATGATTCTAATTTCTTCATTTTGCAACCTCCCCGAATCTCTTTGGTTTCACATAATTATTAATGAGCGGTGTGAACGCATTCATAATCAGAATAGCGAACGACATGCCCTCAGGATAAGCGCCCCAGTTACGGATGATGATGGTAAGCACGCCGATGGCAACACCATAGATAATCTGTCCCTTTGGCGTCATAGGGCTGGTCACATAGTCGGTGGCCATAAAGATGGCACCCAGCATCAGGCCTCCGGTAAACAGCACCGATATTGGATCGGGATATACCGGGTTAGACAAATGCAGCAAGCCTGAGAAGATAAACACTGTGCCCAGAATAGATGTTGGGATGTGCCAGGTGATGATGCGATTATAAAGCATAAATGCTAAGCCAAACAGCAGGGCCAATCCGCAAATTTCGCCCATAGCTCCAGCACCACCTGAACTTGAACCTAAGAAGAGCTCTAACGATGATGGCAGCTGATCAAGTATTGATGCATCGCCCAGTCTGATAGCCGAGCTGATGATAGAAAGCGGTGTGGCACCAGTCTCTGCATCGAGATAGGTGTCCCACTGCCCTATCTTGGGCCAAGTGGTCATCTGTGCAGGGAAAGCCACCAGCAAGGCAGCACGACCCACAAGCGCAGGATTGAATATGTTGTTGCCCAGACCTCCAAACGTCATCTTGGCTACACCAATGGCAAACAGCGCACCTATGATGATAATCCAGATAGGCAGGTTAGAAGGCAGGTTGAACGCCAAGAGCAGACCTGTGATAACAGCAGATCCGTCGACCAAGGTATTCTCTTTCTTCTTCAGTATATATTTACAGATAGCCCACTCAAAGAAACAGCAGGCTGCTACACTGGTTGTAGTTACAACAACCGAACCCAAGCCAAAGAAGTAGAACGAAGCGAGCAGCGCAGGCATCAGAGCAATGATGACACCATACATATTGCGCTCTATCGAATCGCGACTATGGGCGTGTGGCGATAATGATACAATTAATTTACCCATTGTACTATTTTATCTTTTTACTTTTTTACCTTTTTACTTTTTAGCAGCTCTGCTGCGAATAATTCCCATCACAGTGGCCTTTCCTAAGCGGATATTATCCAGCAACGGGCGATGGGCAGGACAAGTGTAATGACACGATCCGCACTCAATACAGCTTGTGATATCCTCGCTCTCAGCACGCTCCCAATTCTTAACTTCCGATAGTTTGGCCAGCAGATATGGTTCCAATCCCATAGGACAAACGCCTACACACTTGGCACAGCGTATACATGGCTGAGGTTCTTTACGTCGGGCTTCCTCGTCGCTGATGATGGTTACTGAGTTGGTTCCCTTACAGATAGGCACCTCTACCGATGTCAGCGCCTTACCCATCATTGGGCCTCCAGCCAGCAACTTGTTGTCGCCCTCGGGCATACCGCCACAGGCATCAATCAGGTTTATCATTGGGGTACCCATACGAACCTGGAAGTTACCAGGATTAGCCAGTTTCTTTCCTGTCACCGTGGTATAGCGCTCAAACAACGGCTTGTTCTTCATCACAGCCTCGTAAACAGCGAATGCTGTACCCACATTCTGCACAATAGCGCCCACGTTTACGGGGATGGCTGGTGGTGCAGGCACCTGTCGCTGTATAACGGCATCTACCAACTGCTTCTCACCTCCCTGAGGATAGCGCTGCTTCAGGGGAACCACCTCTACCAGATACTTGGTGCCATTAAACTTCTTGGCGCATTTCTCTGAAAGTAGTTCGATGGCTGCAGGCTTGTTGGTCTCGATACCAATGTAGCCCTTGGTTACCTTTGCACCCATCATCAGCAGCTCGAGTCCCACCAGTATCTCGTCAGCATGTTCCATCATCAGGCGATAGTCGGCCGTAATATATGGTTCACACTCTACAGCATTGATGATGACACATTCTGCCTTAGCTGTTGGTGGAGGCGTCAATTTGATAAAGGTTGGGAAACATGCGCCACCCATACCTACTACACCAGCATTCTTGATTCGCTCAACAATCAACTCTGGTGTGAGTTCTGGATGAGCAGCCACCTCTTCGAGTTTATTGCTGCGATCGATACTCTCTTCCCACTCATCGCCTTCTACATTGATGATAATCACGGGTTTGCGATAGCCGGTAGCATCGATAGCGGTATCTATTTTGAATACTGTTCCACTAACACTCGAGAAAATTGGAGCAGAAACAAATCCGCCAGCCTCGGCAATCATTGTACCCACCTTAACCTTGTCGCCTTTCTGCACAACAGGTTTTGCTGGGGCACCAATATGCTGACCTAATGGAAAGATGGCCTGCTTGGGCAGTTCTGCCACAATCGTCGGCACCTCGTGGGTCAGCTTGTTCTCTGCGGGGTGAATACCACCCATGCTAAATGTCTTTATCTTCATACTTGTTCCTCCTTTCTTTCTTCAGGTGCTGGTGCAGGCTTGGGTGCAGGGAAATTGACTGCTACGATGGCCTTCTTGGGACAAACGGCTACACACTTACGGCACAAGCGGCACTTCTGATGGTCGATATATGCCAGATTGTTCTCAACGGTGATAGCGCCAAATGGGCATTCCTTCTCGCACTTTCCGCATCCGATACAACTTACTGCGCAAGCCTTCATCGCAGCAGGACCCTTATCCTTATTGACACACGATACATAAACTCTGCGGTTCTTAGGTCCCTTCTTGCGGAGTTCGATGATGCTGCGTGGACAGGCTTTTACGCAAGCGCCACACGATGTACATTTCTCGTCGTCAACCTCAGGTATTCCTGTTTCCGGATTGATGCTGATAGCCCCGAACTGGCAGGCTGCCACGCAATCGCCACAGCCCAGACAGCCAAACCCGCAAGCTGTCTCACCAGCTCCACAGGCGTGCATAGCTGCACAGGTGCGCAGTCCTGCATACTCGGCTATTTTGGCGCGATGCTCACATGTACCGTTACATCTCACTACTGCTACCATAGGTTCGCTATTAGCAATAGCCATTCCTAACAAGTCGGCCACCTTTCCCATGGTCTCAGCTCCGCCCACAGGACACATCAGTCCGTCAAGGCTTCCAGCATCAGCACCTTTCACCAGTGCATCAGCCATACCGCTACATCCAGGGAATCCACATCCTCCACAGTTAGCTCCAGGCAGCAGTTCTCCCACCTGAGCGATGCGAGGATCCTCGTAGACAGCGAACTTTTTTGAGGCTGCAAAAAGCACTATGGCAGCTATCAGTCCGATGGCTCCAAGTACAATTACTGCAATCAAGATAAAATTCATAATCTCCTCTATTTGTTTTAGTTACTACATTTTATTAATTCTCTAAGTTAAATGATATATGCTGCTGTATTTTGTCGCGCATCAGCCACAACGCTACGTAATATGGCACAAGAGATGCTATCGCTGCGAGTGCTGCTACGCCCTCATTGCCAGTCAATTTCAGCGCCACCATCAGCACACATATTAATAATAAGAACGGAACGCCAAAGCCTAACATCAGCGCACGATTGGCCACATCCTTCGATGCCCATACCATTACCTCCTGCCCCACTTTGTATCCGCTGGTATTATTACTCATCACGTCTACTATCTTGATCTTCGACTCAGCTGCGTTACAATGGCTTGCCACTTTGCATGCTGCACAAGCCGAAGTCTGGACGATTTGCACTCTGATGCAACCATCCGTAATACTATGTATTATCCCTGAATGTGATATCTTATTACTCATCCATTTGTCAAGTAGACCTTACATTTTGCAAAGGTACGAAAATCTAACTAATAAAACAAGCGAAAAAGCGGTTTTTTCGCAAAAATAATCGTAATCGTTTGCAATTACAAAAGTTTTTTTATACTTTTGCGCCAGATTAATAATAAAACGAAGATGAATACAACCGAACTGACATTCCAGCAAATCGAACGTGCTATCCGTAAGATAGCCGACAAATTTCCTCCAACAGAGGAAGCTAACGTAATGACCGATATCCACTTCCGTGTGACTCAGGATACGGGCGAACTGATGGCTTTCGATGATAACGACGAGGAGATAAACCGTTGCATCATCGAGGACTGGATCGACAATACGGACGATAACTTCTTCGACGAAATCCCCAGCATTTTCCGAAAGTGTCTCGATAAGATGAAGGATACTATCGAGAATATGTCAATTCTCAAGCCATTCTCGTTTGTTCTCGAGAATGACGAAAAGGAATCTATAGCCGAACTTTATCTGGTTGACGACGAGACCGTCATCATCGACCCTGACTTGATGCAGGGTCTAAGCGAGGATCTCGACGATTTCTTCAAGAAACTGTTCGAGGATTAATCATCCAGTTCTTCACTTTTCTGTAACAGGAAGTTACGCGATGCATCTAGCGTGTAAACCTCCTCTGTACGTGTTTTGTGCTTCTCTTTCGAGTAGTCCATCAGGTGTATCTCGTAGTCGCTGGTGATGGTGAAGTACTGCAGAATCTCATCTTCTTCGTAGAGGTCGAAATCTTCCTCATCTTCAATCGCATACAGGCATATCTTGTCTACAGGCAGATAGTCGTCGTCGAGCGAATATAGCCATAGCGAGTATCTCTCTGCACCCTCCTCTCCGTCTTCGCCTTCTTCAGCACCTTCGTCTGCAGCCAGAATCATCAGTCTGGCACCCAGCGATTCTGATAGAGATATGGCTTTTTGCTTGCCGTTGCCCTCCAGCTCCAATGCCTTGGCTATATCCTGAGGCACAGGTTTGAAGTCAGGCAGATATCTCACAAACTCATCGGTGTAGGTTATTGGCAAGGGCAATAGTGCCAGACTGTCGTAGAACTGCTTCAGCGGATTGTCTGCTTTCTCAAGGTTAATGCCTTGTGCAGCCAGTCGCTCAGCTACCTCTATCTTCTGGATGCTGTCCAGCTTCCGCTGCATCTCCTCAGCGCTCATGCTTCTTCCGCCACAAGCGGCAAGCAGCAGCATTGCTACAAATAAACCGACTGCTCCTTTCATTCTTTTATCTCCTACGGCTTTTACTTTACAATTTCACGCTTTTCTTTGTGGGTTTGCTTTCGTTATGAATGCGGTTCAGAGCTGTTACTACGTAGGTATACTTCTCTTTTCCGTCCTCGTAAGGTAATTTGTAGAAGAACTGGTCTGTAATGGCCACAATCTTCGAGGCATCATCCGTATTCACCTTCTCGCCCTTGGCAAAGCGGTAAATCACATATTTTACAGGCTGTGCATCCCACTTCTTGCTGCCAGATGGTGTCCAGAACAGTATGTATCCATCCTCAGTCCATACTGGGGCCAGCTTTTTCACCTTCTTAGGTGCCTTGCTGCTGATAAAGCTCATGTCAGGCTGAAGTGTGGGGGTCTTCCAATACACCTCGCGCAGCGATGTGCCATAGTTACCCACGTTGTCAACTGCTGCTTTGGCATACCATAGCACAGTGCCTTTTACTGCTGGATTAGCTCTGTGCAGATTCATTTTTGCTGCCAACTGATGGCGGTTTGCATTTTGCGGGTCAGCATACTTCACGGTGCGCTCCACATCCTCGCCTATCACCAGCGGACGTGCTGCTGCATGCTGGCTCCACCACTTAATCAGCGTGGCGTAATCAGCTGCCTTGTTGCCAATCTCCCAATACAGTTGGGGCACGCAGTAGTCCAACCAACCGTTGTTCACCCACAGCAGGATATCGGCATAAAGGTCATCGTAGTTCTGAGTGCCGTTGGTATCGCTACCTGCAGGCGAACTCTTCTTGTTGCGATAGATGCCGAATGGCGAGATGCCCACCTTTACCCAAGGCTTTATATCGTGGATAGCCTTGTAGAACTGCTCGATAAACAAGTTCACGTTGTAACGTCGCCAGTCTTTCTGGTCCTTGATACCATTCGAGTGATCGTGGAATAGCTCATCGTCAGGAATTGTCTGTCCCTTAACGGGATATGGGTAGAAGTAATCGTCCATGTGTATGCCGTCTACATCGTATCGACTCACGATGTCCTGAGCCACCTCGCATATATAGTCGCGATTCTCCTGCATGCCTGGATTCAGGATAAACAGATCATCGTAGGCAAAACAGCTTGATGGCTTGCGGATGGCTATGTGGTTCTTGGCCAGAGCGTGTGTCACCTTGGTCTTGGCTCGGAAGGGGTTAATCCATGCGTGCAGCTCCATACCGCGCTTGTGGCACTCCTCGATCATCCACTGAAGTGGGTCCCAATAGGGGTTGGGTGCCTTGCCCTGCTGGCCTGTCAGGAAACGGCTCCAAGGCTCAATCTTACTCTCGTAGAGCGCATCACACTCTGGGCGAACCTGGAATATAATCACATTAACACCATCCTTCTGCAGCTCGTTCAGCTGGTAGGTCAGCGTCTCCTGCATCTTTTTGGTGCCCATGTTCTGGAACTGTCCGTTCACGCACTGTATCCATGCTCCGCGCATCTCTCGCTTCTGTGCATTTGCTGTCATCGCCATCATCAGGGCGATGACCATCAAAATCAGTTTATTCTTCATATTTTGGTTTATTCTTTCTTGCTTCTTCCAGCGACACGATCTTAGCTTGTTCCTGCTGATATTCATGTCGCAACGTGTCATATTTCTCGTCGAGCTCATGCTCTACAGACTCCTTGTCGGCCAACAGCTTCTGGGCCACCAATGCATTCTGCGATGCATCCTTCATCCACACCACGGGGCCTCCGTAAACAGGGGCTATCTTCAGGGCCACATGCAGCTCGCTGGTGGTGGCACCACCAATCATGATGGGCAGGTCCATACCCGCCTTTTTCAGCTCTTCGGCCACATTCACCATCTCTTCCAGACTGGGTGTTATAAGTCCGCTAAGGCCAATCATGTCTACGTTTTCCTCTTTGGCTTTGCGCACTATCTGGTCTGCGGGCACCATCACGCCCATGTCTATCACCTCGTAGCCGTTACAAGCCATCACCACGCTCACAATGTTCTTGCCAATGTCGTGCACATCGCCTTTCACGGTGGCCAGCAGCACTTTTCCTGCTGAAGTGGTACTCTCGGTCTTCTCTGCCTCGATGTATGGCTGCAATATGTCAACAGCTTGCTTCATGGTACGGGCCGTTTTTACTACTTGCGGTAGAAACATCTTTCCTTCGCCAAACAAAGTTCCAACCTTATTCATGCCTGCCATAAGTGGGCCCTCGATGATGTCTACCGCGTGCGGAAAATTTACGAGGGCTTCCTTCAGGTCATCTTCCAGATATTGCCCATCGCCTTTCACCAGCGCCTCCGCCAGTCTGTCTTCAACAGGCCTCTTACTTCTTGCCTCGCCCTCGGTCCCTGTGCCTGCCGAAGGGGCAGAATCACCTGCCTCTTTTCTCGCCAGTTCCTCAGCCAGAATCTTGCCAGCCAGCTCAATCAAGTCTTCGTTCGCACCCTTTCTGCGATTCAGTACCACATCCTCTATCACTTTAAGCTCTTCTGCAGGAATATCCGCATAAGTTACTTTGGTCGAGGGATTTACGATTCCGAAGTCCATACCAACCTTGATGGCGTGATACAGGAATACAGCATGCATGGCCTCGCGGATGTAGTTGTTGCCGCGGAACGAGAAACTCAGGTTGCTCACACCGCCGCTTACGTGTGCTCCAGACAGATGGCTATGTATCCACTCTGTGGCACGTATAAAGTCGAGTGCGTAGGCATCGTGCTCCTCCATACCTGTGGCTATGGCCAGCACATTAGGGTCGAATATAATGTCGCGTGGGTTCATGCCCACCTTTTCTGTCAGAATCTTGTAGGCGCGTTCTGCTATCTCTATGCGTCGCTCGTAAGTGGTAGCCTGTCCCTCTTCGTCGAAACACATCACCACTACTGCAGCACCGTATCTCTTCACGTCCTCAGCATGGGCTATGAACTTCTCTTCGCCCTCTTTCAGCGATATCGAGTTCACAATGCTCTTGCCCTGCACGCACTTCAGTCCGGCCTGTATCACCTCCCAGTTACTTGAGTCAATCATCACTGGCACCTTGGCTATGTCGGGCTCAGCGGCTATCATGTTCAGGAAAGTGGTCATCTCTTGCTTGGCGTCCAGCAATCCATCGTCCATGTTAATGTCGATGACCAGCGCACCATCGCTCACCTGATTACGGGCGATGCTAAGTGCCTCGCCGTATTTCTTCTCCTTGATCAGTCGTAAAAACTTGCGCGATCCAGCCACGTTGCATCGCTCACCCACGTTGGTGAATGTACCTGCCATTGGGGCCAGCAGCTCCAGTCCCGATAGCCACATGGTTTGTGGCTTTTCTGCTGGCTGGTGGGGCTTTTTGCCCACAACCAATGGCTGATATTGGCGTATAAACTCATCGGTTGTTCCGCAGCATCCACCTATGATGTTCACAATGCCCTCGTCTACCAGCTCGCCCATCTTGGGTGCCATGCTCTCAGCCGTCTCGTCGTACAGACCAAGGGCATTAGGCAATCCTGCATTTGGATGACAGCTTATATAATAAGGTGCTTTCTGGGCCAGTTCGCGTATAAATGGTTTCATCTGTGTGGCACCAAACGAGCAGTTCAGTCCTATCGAGAATATCGGATAGGTGCTCACGCTGGCCAGGAATGCTTCGAGCGTCTGCCCCGATAGCGTTCTGCCAGCCAGATCACTCACCGTTACCGATACCATGATGGGCAGCAGCTGCTGGCGTTTCTCCATCACGCGCATACAGGCATCTATGGCACATTTGGCGTTCAAGCTGTCGAATATCGTCTCTATTAGCACAGCGTCTACCCCGCCCTCCATCAGCGCATCGGCCTGTTCCATATAGGCCTCCAGCAGTTCGTCGTAGGTTATATCGCGCATCGCTGGGTTGCTCACGTCGGGGCTCATCGATAGCGTCTTGTTGGTTGGCCCCATCGAACCAGCCACAAATCTTGGTTTCTCCTCAGTGCTGTATTTGTCGGCTTCTTCGCGAGCCATCTTAGCTGCGCGGTAGCACATCTCCCAGGCTTTGTTCTGCAGATTATAATCGACCTGTGATATGCGCTGACCGTTAAACGTGTTGGTCGAGATGATGTCGGCGCCAGCTTCCAGATATTTGCGATAGATGTCGCAAACTATCTCAGGGCGAGTCAGGTTCAGTTCATCGCTGTTACCCACCTTGCCCAGAACCGCTCCCAGCATGGTTCCCATCGCTCCATCCAATATGAGCACGCGGTCGTTTATGATTTCGTCTAGTCTCTTCAACTCTATAATTTAATGTTTAATCTTTAATCATTTCCATACTTTCATTGCGCGGTCCATTTCGCGGCGGTCTTCTTTCTCTTTCAAAGTCTGTCGCTTGTCAAACTCCTTTTTACCTTTACATAGCGCCACGTCCACTTTTGCTCGGCCTTTATCGTCTATAAACACCAACGTGGGCACAATGGTATATCCTGTTTGTTTGGTGGCACTTTCCAGTGCACGTATTTCTTTCTTGGTGAGCAGCAGCTTGCGGTCGCGCTTTGATTCGTGGTTGTTGTACGATCCGTAGAAATAAGGGCTGATGTTCATGCCCTTCACCCACAGCTCGCCATTTATCACCACACAGTAAGTATCAACAAGGCTCGCCTTGCCCAATCGGATACTTTTTATCTCAGTACCCGTCAGCACGATACCTGCCGTATATTCTTCAATAAAGAAGTACTCAAACGCCGCCTTTTTATTCTTTATTTGTATCGGACTCTTCTTCCTTAACTGTTCCTCTGTCTTATTCATTTATTCTTCTATCTTAGCGAAGTTCTCCAGATGGTCATCGATATAGTGAGCGATATCGTCGGTCCATTCCTCTTCGTCCTCGATGAACTGGTCGTCAAGATCCTCGAACTCAGGATACTGCTCAAACATGGCCATAAAGTCCTCGTCGCTTTTTTCTGTTTCTATCTCGTCGCGATATTTCAGCCACAGCGTGTGGGCATCGTATATCAGTTTAGATGGTGCACGCATATCCCATAGGCGCAGCACTTTGGCCAGCGGATTCTTGAATATGAATGGTCCGTAGCCGTTGTAAATCAGCTGAACGAATCCACCGTCCATCACCTCGTCGTGCAGTATCTTCCACGCCAGCAGTGTTAACTGGTCGGCATTCAGTTCCTGCATATTCTCAGCTGTCAGCTCACCTCCAATAGCCTCGTAGATGGCTTTCACAAACACGTCGATAAACTCGTCCATTCCCTCCATCGCCGCCTTCTGCAGCTCAGAATCCTTAACAACTACTTCCTTCATAATTATCAATTGCAATTATCAATTGTCAATTCGTAAACGCCTGTGGGCGTTTTGCGCTTCAAGACTTCCAGTTCCACATCTTTGCCTGGTATGACTCCATGGCTACGCAGTATCTGCTCAACGGTCTTGCGAGCCAGCTCTGGGTGATTGTTCTCCTCGCTCAGATGGCAAAGCCAGACGTGCTTCAGCGTCTCGGTCATGTTCTCCACCAGCGCCTCACCACACGATGTGTTGCTCAGGTGTCCGCTATCACTCAGAATGCGGTCCTGCAGATACTTCGGATATGGTCCGTTCTTCAGCATCTCTACATCGTGGTTAGCCTCTATCACCAGGTAGTTCGCACGACCTATCACCTCCTTGATTTCATCGGTGATATGGCCCACATCCGTCAGCACCACAAATATGATGCCTTCTACTTCAAGTTCGTAGCCCACATTCTCGCTGGCATCATGTGGCACAGCAAATGGACGCACTTTAAAATCGCCAAGTTGTATCTCGGCGCCCAAATCTATCTCCTTCTTATGCTCGGCTGATACCTTGCGGGTCACGCAGTAGTTCTGATCGATACCCTCGTGAACCTTGTGCGTGGCATAAACGGGCAGATTCAAATCATGGCTCATAGCCCCCACACTTTTTATGTGGTCTGCATGGTCGTGAGTTATCAGGATACGTTTTACCGAATTCAGCTGTATGCCGTACTCTCTGCAGTACTTCTTGAGTGTGCGTATTCCGATACCAATATCTATTATCAGCCCGTCTGTGGCAGTGCCCAAGTAATAGCAATTACCGCTGCTACCGCTTCCAAACGATATAAATTTCAACATCTTCGTATTTTTAATTTTCGTGCAAAGGTACAAAAATAATGTGAAACGCCGTAAGCATTTCACATTTTTTTTATTTTAGAATGGCATACCCACTGCAAAATGGAACGCCAGGTCGCGGCTCAGTTTGGGATGTACCAACGGATAGTGGGCCTCCGAGTCAATCTCGTAAGCAGGGTTTACTGCCTTCATACCAAGGTCGAATCGCAGTATAAAATAGTCAAAATTTAATCGCAGTCCCAGTCCGTAGCTCACGGCCAGATCATTCAGCAGGCGGTTCATCTTCAGCTGTCCGCCCTCCTGTCCTTCATATTCTCTGAAAGTCCATATATTACCGGCATCCACAAACGCTGCACCATTAAACTTCCAGAACAGGTGTGCACGATATTCCACATTCAAGTCCAGTTTGATATCTCCTGTTTGTGTAATAAAGTTTATACGTCCGTCTTTATCCTTATAACGGCCCGGCCCCAGACTGCGCACCGTCCATCCGCGCACGCTGTTGGCACCACCGCTAAAGTAGCGTTTCTCAAATGGCAGCACCTTCGAGTTGCCATAGGGGTAAGCCAGCCCTAAGCCTATATGGAAAACCAACTGGTCATTGGCACCCTTCATCAGTTCCTGCGTGTAGTCAAAGTCGCCCTTCACGTATTGCGCATAAGCTATGTTAAACAACTTATACTGTCCCAGGTCGTTCTTGCTGCCGCCAAACAGCTTAGAGAATGCACCAAACAGATTGCCTGCCGTCTCCACACTGCTTCTCAGCGCCACGTGTCCGTTGTTGTAAGCATAGCCAAAGCCCGTGCGCATAATGAATATGTCCTCGTAGTTATAACGCAGAATCACATTCTGGTTGCTCTCGTTGTCCAAATACTCGCGCTTAAAAGTCTCGCTTATCCAGGGCATAAACACGTAGTTCAGGTTCAGCAGGTCAAAGCGGAAATTGTCATGGCGGTTCTGCTGTCGCCACTGGTAGCTCCATCCTGCAGTCAGCACTCGACGGTGGAATTCGGGACGATCCTGCGTGTCGTAAATCAGACTCACATCACTGGTGGCCAGCGTGCGGCGACGGAAGTCACGACTCAGGAAAGGCATGATGAATCGCGGGAAACTCAGTCGCGTCTCCACACTATACTCCGTAAAGTTCTGATTACTGTAGCCCTCCAGCCCCTTGATGGCCTCATAGGCACCACGCAGTTGCAGACTGAACGTCTCCGAGCCCCTGAACAGGTTGCGGTTCTGGTAGGTCAGCGATGCTGCCGCACCAAAGTCGCCCGCCGTATTGGTACCCTCAGGCTGGAAACTGATGGTTGATGGCTTATTGGTCAGTATCTGTATTCTGGTGTCAAGCAGTGTGGTGTCGGGGCGCTGTTCAAAGGCGATGTTGGTGTATCTCACGGCCCCCAGTCGACCAAAGTGGTTGTAGGTATTCTGCAGCTTTGCAGCGCTATACAGTTCACCCGCTTCAATAAAGGTGTTCTCGTCCAGCACCTTCTGTCGCAGATGCAACTTTCCGTCTTCGTCCACGCCCTCGCAGTTCACCTGACTGATGGTGTATGCCTTGTGCTGCTGTGTCAGTCGTAGCTTCAGATTCACCCGGTGCTGCTCAGCATCCTTGCAGGCGGTATAGGTAATGTACTCTTTGTGGAATCGGTAGTAGCCGCGGTTTTGCAGCCATTGCGTTATCTGGCTGCGCTCATGTTGCAGCGCCTCCACACTAAACTGCATGCCCTGGTGCAGCAGACTCTGTCGCAGGCTAAGCACGCTCGCCACAGTTGTATCCTCTATCTCAATGTCCAACTCGCGCACGTAGTAGGCATTGCCAGGATGCAGCACGTACACCGCGTCCACCTTCTTAGCCGATTTCTGGTCCAGATACAGCTCCACCTGCGCGTCCAGATACCCCTTGTTCTGCAGCGCCTGTTGCAGATCTCTGCAGGTCATCTCCGCCTGCAGCGTGTCGTATATCACGGGCGCCTCGCCCATCTGGCGCAGCGTACGATTCAACCAACTGCTGTCGCGCCCCGCCATCGCATACACACCCAGTGGTATTTTGATGGCTTGGAACCATCGTGCGTTTCCTTTCTGTCGCACGTAGTTCTTCAGCTGTCGGGTGTCTATGTCCTGATATTTCCCGTCGGCCACCACCTTCACTTTGTCCAGCATGTAGCTACCTTCGGGAATATCGCGCGTAGCCGAGCAGCCTGCCATCACAGTAGCCACCACACCTATTATTATATATTTTATGAGCTTTTTGTCCATTTGTGCTGCAAAATTAATAATTTTCCGTAAAAACCATATAATCCGTAGGAAAAATTGTGTACTTTTGCAGCAGAATTAAAGCAAATTTAGAGAAATGATTAGCAAAAATCAGATTAAATATGTGCGCCAGTTGGAGCAGAAAAAGTTCCGCAAGGCCGAGAACCTCTTTATCGCCGAGGGTCATAAAGTAGTGAGGGATCTCCTCGCTGCCGGCTTCCGCCCCACCCAGATCTTCGCCACCCGCGAGTGGCTGGATGCCAACCAGATGGCCGATGCCATCGAGGTTACCCCCGATGAACTGCAGCGTCTCTCCCTCCAGCAGCACCCCCAGCAAGTCCTCGGATTGTTTCCAATACCCCAGGCGCAACCTCAATTATCAATTGTCGATTGTCAATTATCAATTTTATTAGACAACATTCAGGATCCAGGAAACCTCGGCACCATCATCCGTATCGCCGATTGGTTCGGCATTGATACCATCTTCTGCAGCCCCGGTACCGTCGATGCATGGAACCCCAAGGTTGTCCAGGCCACCATGGGTAGCATCGCCCGCGTACATATTATCTATATCGAACCAGAGGAGCTGTTCAGTCAGCTGCCCAAGGATTCCCCCATTTACGGAACTTTCCTCGATGGCGACAATATCTACACCCAGCATCTTAGCAGCCACGGACTCATAGTGATGGGCAACGAGGGCAACGGTATTTCTGATGCTGTTCGCGCCCGCATTTCGCATAAGTTATTGATTCCCGATTTTCATAAGGGCGACACGGCCGATAGCCTCAATGTGGCCATCGCTACCGCCATCACCTGTTCTGAGTTCCGCCGCAGATTGCTTTAGTATGCTTGCGTGCTTCACGCCATCGCGGGTAGTATTGCGTCATCAGCGCGTAGAATCTGGCGTTGTGGCTTGGCTCCAGCAGATGGCATAGCTCGTGCACAACCACATGCTCCTGGCACCAGTCGGGCAGTAGTAGCAGATACACTGAGAAGCATAAGGTTCGGTTTTTCACGTCGCATTGTCCCCAGCGCGATATCATCTTCTTCGCGGTCACCGCCTCAGGCTTTACCCCCATCTCCTTGGCGTGTGCTTCTATCATCGGCTTTACTATCTCCATCAGTCGGGCCTTAGCTTCTTTAGTCTGACTTCGGGTATTTATCGGCAACTGGTTGTAGAAGTCGCGCCGCGCCTGCACTTTCGCCTCCGTCCGCTTGCGCGCCTCAATAATCCAGTCGCGGTGGGCGTTAATAAACTCCAGCACCTTCTTCTTCGTCAACCCAATAGGTGCAGACACATGCACATCACCATTCTTCACAATGCGCATACTCAGCCTACTTGTCCACCTATATGTCACCTTTATCGCCATGTATATCTATCTTGGGTATCCTGCCATCCTTCTTACGCAGGAACTCGCGGAAGGCTGTGGTGCGACGGAAGCCGTTGCCTCCTGATGGGATGCCATCGTGATAAAAAAAATATGAATGGCCCTTGAAGTCGATGGTGCCTCCGTGGATGGTAAACGAGCCTGGCGACTCGTCGGTAATGCGACCCTCGTAGTGCCATGGGCCATGGATGCTCTTAGAGGTAGAATATGCCCAGTGTTCGGGCACGCCGCCTGCTGCATACTCCAAGAAGTAGGTGTCGCCAATCTTATATATCCAAGGGGCTTCCTCGAAACCGGTCTTCATCACGCGCTTGTTGATCTGGTAGTCCATCTTCATGCAACGAGGGCCAAACTGCGACTCGTCGTCGAGCATGAGGCGCATATCGCAGATTCCATTATTAGCAAAACTCTTGTCGATGCTGATCATATCAGAGTTAAGTTTGGCATACCAGCAGCCGTTATTGCCCCAGAAGAGCCATGCCTGACCATCGTCATCGATAAACACCGTGGGGTCTATAAACCCCCAGTAGCCTGGAATGAGCGGCTTGCCAAGTGCATCCTGCCATGGTCCTTCTGGACGATCAGCCACTGCCACACCAATGCCATGTAGATGCTTGGTGGTATCCTCGGCTGCCACATACCAGTACCACTTGCCATTACGCTCGATTGCCTGTGATGCCCATGCGTTATCGCCCTGCTTGGCCCACTTGAAATGGGCTGTGGTCAACACGACGCCATGATCGGTCCAATGCTCCATATCGGTGGTTGAAAACAATTGCCAGTCGGGCATACGGAAGTAAGTGGCCGTATCGAGATCGTGACCAGTAAACACATAAAGACGATCGCCCGAAACAACGGGAGCTGGATCGGGGTTGTACATACGATTGCCTACGCGTTTTTGCGCCTGCAATGTGATGGCCAACAGGAGTGAGATGGCTGTGATAATGGTTTTCTTATTCATGACAACTTATACATTTTAACTTTTTGCGGTGCAAAGATATAAAAAAAAACGATAACATTTTGTATTTCGCTCGATTTTCACTACCTTTGCAGGCAAAATTGAAATCAATAGGAAAAAATCGAAATGGCAAAAGAATTAAAAGAATTGACGAAAAGGGCTGATAACTACAGCCAGTGGTTTAACGACCTGGTTGTAAAGGCTGACTTAGCTGAGCAGAGTGCCGTACGCGGATGTATGGTGATTAAGCCTTATGGCTACGCCATATGGGAGAAGATGCAGCAGCAACTGGACAAAATGTTTAAGGAGACTGGAGCACAGAACGCATACTTCCCCCTTCTGATACCAAAGTCGTTCCTATCGAAGGAGGCTGAGCACGTAGAGGGTTTTGCAAAGGAGTGCGCCGTAGTTACTCACTACCGTCTGCGCGCCAAGGAGGATAAGAGTGGCGTAGAGGTTGACCCAGCCGCTAAGCTGGAGGAGGAACTGATAGTTCGCCCAACATCGGAGACCATCATCTGGAACACTTATAAGAACTGGATTCAGTCGTGGCGTGACCTGCCACTGATGTGTAACCAGTGGTGTAACGTGATGCGCTGGGAGATGCGCACACGCCCATTCTTGCGTACATCAGAGTTCTTGTGGCAGGAGGGACACACTGCTCACGCTACACGCGAGGAGGCTGAGGAGGAAGCACAGAAAATGCTGAAGGTTTACGCTAAGTTTGCCGAGGAGTGGATGGCTGTGCCTGTGGTACAGGGAGTAAAGAGCGAGACAGAGCGTTTTGCTGGCGCGCTGGACACTTACACCATCGAGGCTATGATGCAGGACGGTAAGGCGCTGCAGAGCGGTACAAGCCACTTCCTGGGGCAGAACTTTGCCAAGGCATTCGAGGTGACCTATCTTAATAAGGAGAACAAGCCTGAGTACGTATGGGCTACATCGTGGGGGGTTTCAACCCGACTGATTGGTGCGCTGATTATGACTCACAGCGACGACAACGGACTGGTATTGCCTCCACGCCTGGCTCCTATACAGGTAGTGATTATTCCTATCGCCAATAAGCCTGAGCAGCTGGAGCAGGTGAACAGCGCCGTACAGCCTATCATCGACGAGCTGCGCCAGAAGGGCATCAGCGTAAAGTTTGACGATGCTGACAACAAGCGTCCTGGATTTAAGTTTGCCGACTACGAGCTGAAGGGTGTGCCTGTACGCTTGGTTCTGGGTGCTCGCGACCTGGAGAACGGCACCATCGAGGTGATGCGTCGCGATACCTTAGAGAAGGAGACTCGCTCTATCGAGGGCATTGCTCAGTATGTAGAGCAGCTGCTTGAGGACATCCAGCAGAACATATTCAAGAAGGCCAAGGACTATCGTGATGCTCACATCTACGAGTGCGAGAACTACGAGGAGTTTAAGGAGAAGGTGAAGGACGGAGGATTCTTCCTGTGCCACTGGGACGGTACCGCCGAGACCGAGGCGAAGATCAAGGAGGAGACTCAGGCTACCATACGCTGCGTGCCATTTGGTGTAGAGCAGACGCCTGGAGTAGATATGGTAACTCGTAAGCCAGCTAAGGCTCGTGTGATTATAGCTAGAAGCTACTAAGTATTCAAGAATACAAAGCAAAAGAGGAACCTTCGCAGGTTCCTCTTTTTTTAACCATAAACTAATGTTCTAAAAATATAATCAAACATTACTTTATGGAGGTCGAAATATCACTTACCTCACGATAAACGATCTTCTAATTAACCTTAATAATCTAATACCATGAAAAACACGGTGCAAAGGTAGACTTTTTCTTTAGAAAGCGGTAAATTAGAAGAAGGAAATCGCAGTATGTTAACGTTTTTTCAACAAATCATCGTCGCGCTTTACGATATTTTGCAATTTTAATCGGTTGATGCGCTGCTGCTGTGCCTCGGTAAGTACGGGCTGAGCAATGGGTTGCCATGTGGCAGAATAGTAGTGTACCCTACTCTCTCCGTAGATGGAATCGACCATAAAGGTTTCGACCACGGCCACCACGCTGTCGAGCGCCACCATATCGACACGCAGCGAGGAATTCATCTGGATCGACAGGCTATCATCGCCCAACGACAGCATCTGGCTGGTGCCACCAAGCTGATTGTGCACCTCGGCCTTCATGCCCGAGTCGATAAAGTCGATAAAGTCAAGACGATTATTCTTTGAGAGATAAGGCATAAGGGAGTCAGGCATCTCCCTGAAAGCATCGCGTATCTGGATGCTTTGGGCTGATGCCTGACTAAATGTGGCGGCCACTAACAGGGCCATAAACAGTTTCTTCATTTATCCGCGAGAGGGTCTTAAATCTTTTACACGTACGGCCTTGCCCTCGCTTACAGGCAGCGAGCCCTTCTTGACGAGCTTGACCTGAGGCGTGAGCAAAATCTCATCCTTCAATGCACGCTGGATGTCCTTCATCATCTTCTGCATCTCTGGATAGATATCGGTCTCCAGTCCGTCGAGCTCAACCTCTACGGTCATCACATCGTTGTCGTCGATAGTCTCGAGGGTGATGAGGTAGTTGCTGCCCAAACCAGGATACTGAACCAGAATTTTCTCGACCTGCATGGGGAATACGTTAACGCCCTTGATGATGAACATATCGTCGGTACGGCCCTTGATGCGGTCGATACGACGGTGGGTGCGGCCACACTTACATGGTTCGGCAATGATACGGGTGAGATCGCGCGTGCGATAACGCAGGATGGGCATCATGTCGCGGTCGAGCGTGGTGAGTACCATCTCGCCCATCTCGCCATCGGGTACAGGCTCGAGGGTGTCGGGATCGACAATCTCTACGATATAGTTATCCTCCCAGAGGTGCATACCATCCTGATACTTACACTCGAAGGCTACACCAGGGCCGTTCATTTCGGTCATTCCGAAAGAGTTGTAGGCCTTTACGCCCAGCATTTTCTCGATGCGGCGGCGCTGCTCCTCGGTGTGAGGCTCGGCTCCGATGCAGAGTGTGCGGAGCTTGGTGCTGGCGGGGTCGACACCCTCTTCCTTAAACACCTCGGCCAAGCGGATGGCATACGAGGGAATGGCGTGGAGGGCTGTGGTGCCAAAGTCCTTGATAAACTTGATCTGACGCTTAGAGTTACCAGCTGCTGCAGGCACCGTCATAGCGCCCAGCCACTCGGCTCCATACTGAAAACCAAGACCACCGGTAAACATACCATAACCAGATGAATTCTGGAACACATCGCTCTTGCGACAACCCACCATATAGAGGTTGCGGGCAATCATGTTAGCCCACGAGCAGATGTCGTGCTCAGAATAGACTACCACGCAAGGATTGCCTGTAGTGCCACTGGTAGAGTGGATACGAACAGCATCGTCGAGATTGCCTCCTACGAATCCGTAAGGATAGTTGTCGCGCAGATCCTGCTTAGTGGTGAAAGGAATCTTTCGCAGGTCGTCGAGCGAGTTGATCGAGTCAGCTGTGATGCCTGCCTCGCCCAAACGCTTCTTGTAGAAAGGCGATTTAAGACATACCTGAATGGTGTCCTTTAGTTTCTTAACTTGGAGCTGCTGGAGCTGCTCTCTTGGCATGGTCTCGAGTTCGGGCTGCCAGTACTCGCCATCGGGCTTGATGGTAGCCATAATCTTCTCGTCAGTCATATCTTATAGTATATTTGGTTATCGGACTATTTTACCTTTTTACTTTTTTACCTTTTTATTTTTGAGCAAGCTGCATCATCATGACGGCCGAAAGACCAGCAGTCTCTGTGCGCAGGCGACTCTCGCCAAGGCTTACAGAAACCCAGCCTGCATCTACAGCCTGACGAACCTCGTCGATAGAGAAATCGCCCTCTGGACCAACAAGCACGGTGACATCGACAGTATCGGATGGTTTGCGAAGCTCGTCGAACAGATCGACGCGTGGCACCTCGTCGTAGCAATGGGCTATATACTTACGGCCCTCGAGGGGCTGCTTGAGGAAGGCATCGAAGTGCACCATCTCGTTGACACGAGGTTTCCAGGCCTTGCGGCTCTGCTTAACGGCAGCTGTGATAATCTTATCGAGGCGCACCAGCTTGACCAGGCGGCGCTCTGAGAATTTGCAATTAACAAACGACGCCTCGTCGAAACCGATCTCGGTGGCCTTCTCCATCATCCACTCCATGCGATCCATCATCTTGGTGGGCGCGATGGCCAGGTGCAGATGTCCCTTCCACTGGCGCTCCTGCGGCAGTTTCTCGAGAATCTCGTAGTAACAATGATGTGTAGCGGCTACAGTAACCTGAGCGCGGTAGTAATTACCCTCGCCATCCATCAGAAACAGCTCGTCGCCACTCTTCAGGCGCAACACACGCATAGCGTGCATCGCCTCGTCGGTAGGCAATTCTGTCTGATTTTCGGCATCAGGCACAAAGAAATATCTTGTTTCCTTCATATCTAAATATATGTATTATTTTTTCTTTTCAGGATGGAATACCAGGGCAAACGATACGCCAACTGCCAATGCGAAGGCAGCAAAGATAAACCAGCAGGTGGTCCACTCGCCCTGCAAGTAACCATTCTCCCAATAACAGTAGTGATTAACAATCTCGCCAGCAGCAAGTGTGCCAACTGTGGCACCAATACCGTTGGTCATCATCATGAACAATCCCTGAGCCGAAGCCTTGATGCTGGCCTCGCACTCCTGATCGACAAAGATACCGCCAGAGACATTGAAAAAGTCGAAGGCAACACCATAGACGATACACGAGAGGATGAACATGATAACACCTGGCATAGCAGGATTACCCACACCAAAGAAACCAAAGCGGAACACCCATGCAAACATAGACATGAGCATAACCACCTTAATACCATATCGCTTGAGGAAGAATGGAATCATGAGAATGCACAGCGCCTCGCTAATCTGCGAGATGCTAGTGAGCAGGGTGGCATTGTTGGCTGCAAACGAGCTGGCTACAGCGGCATCGGCACTACCCTTGAAGCTGGTGATGAACGGACCGGCATAGCCGTTGGTTACCTGCAAGCACATACCCAGCAGCGCAGAGAAGATGAAGAACAGCGCCATCTGCTTGCTCTTGAACAGTTTGAAAGCATTGAGGCCAAGACTCTCGATGAGCGACACCTTCTCCTTGCGAACCACCTGGCACTCAGGCAGGGTGAAGCAGTAGAAGAACAGGGCCACACTGAGAATACCAGACACAAAAAACTGCATGTAAGTGTACTGGAACTTAAAGTCGTTATCGGCCAGCGTCATAGAGAAACTGCCGTCTTGCCATACGGCGCAGTTAACAAACCACATGGTAACGATGAAACCTACGGTGCCAAGCACACGGATTGGCGGGAAGTCCTTAACAGTATCGCCACCATTATTCTTAAGTATAGTAAATGCTGTGGTATTGGCCAGAGCGATGGTTGGCATGAAGAATGCCACGCTGATGGTGTATAATGCGATAAACAGCGACTTGTTAGGCAGCTCCTGACCAAAGCCAGCCTGCATGCCCAGCCACCAGCAACCCAGCATAAAGCCGCCAGCTGCCAGATGGCACAATCCCAACAATCGCTGAGGTTGGATGTACTTATCGGCCACAATGCCCATCAATGTAGGCATAAAGATACTTACGATACCCTGAATAGCATAGAACCAAGAGATCTTGTCGCCCAGTCCGGCTACTCCAAGGTAGTTTCCCATACATGTAAGATAAGCTCCCCAGACTGCGAACTCCAGGAAGTTCATCAAAGACAATCGGAATTTCAGATTCATAATTATACTTAGTTATTGGGTTTTAAATTCTGTTTTATCATGTGTCCCTGGCGCATTCTGTTCAACTCGCCTACAGTCATAGGCTTATTAGACGGATGCGGCATAGGACGTCGCAGCGAGTCGTACTGGGCAGAGTCGGGCTTGAGGATACGGGCTGTATCGATCATCGGCTTCTGGGCCGCAGCAGGCTGCTCGATAATCTTGTTGTGGAACTTGGCCAACTGGATATTGTTGATAAACAGCAGGCACAGATTGTTGGTATTATCAGTACTTGGGCGCAGACCACACATAATGAAGCCCTTGAGAGACTTGACACGTTCCTTACAGTAAGGAATGCGCAGACTTGAGGGGCCTGATGATGTGATGGTGGTAAATGCCTTGCTAGTACTATCGTTAGCATAGGTGACGCTGACATAGGCTACAGCCTGGCGATTGCCATTCTGCATGAGCCACGTGTTGTCGAAGCTCATCAAGAAGCTGTCGCCCTCGTGGAAAGTAGTGTCGGCCTGCTGACAGAATGTGTAGAGATGGTATGGGCGATCGTTGAACAGCATGACCATACGCTGACCACCCCAAACATCGATAGTATCGCGACTGGTAGAGTTAGATACAAGACTCTGGAACTCGTTGACAGCAGCACCATATTTCTCGGCCTCCTTATTCAGGCGGCTCTGAACATTCTTATAAACCTCCTGGAATCTATCAGCGCGGGTATAGTAATACACCAGCGAAGAATCGAATTCGGCCTGGGTAACGCCATGCTCCTTGAGCACCATGTCGAAGGCAAGGCGGCGATTGTAGTCGGCATTGCCATCTTGCTGGGCGGCCACACCCTGAGCGATGTGATAGTCGTAGATAAGGTCTTCCATATCGTCGGGCTGGATAAACTGCGACGGTACTTCGGGCTTACAGCTAGCGAACAACGCAACTGCTGCCACCATATTAATAATATGTAGAACCTTACTCTTCAACTTTCTTCTCTTCTTCTTTCTTTAATGATATCTTACTAATCTCCTCGCGATAGAACAACAGCAGCCAAACCACGCTGACGCTGATACTGGCATCGGCAAAGTTGAACACAGGACTGAAGAACACAAAGTGATCGCCACCAACAAACGGCATCCAAGTGGGCCACTCTGTCTCAATCAGCGGGAAGTAGAACATGTCTACCACCTTACCCATAAGGAATGGCGCATAGCCAGAACCAAAGGGTACGAAATAAGACAGATAATAGGGCGACGACTCGTTGAACACCAGTCCGTAGAACATGCAGTCGATAAGGTTGCCAGCTGCACCAGCCAGCACCATCGACAGACAGACGATATAGCCTGTACGGGCATTCTTCCTGACCTGCTGCCAGATGTAATAACCCAGCACACAGATGGCTGCCACACGGAACAGCGAGAGCACAATCTTGCTGCCCAGCTGCATGCCGAAAGCCATACCCATATTCTCGATAAACGTGATGTAGAACCAGTCGAACACATGAATGCTCTCGTGGAGCGACATCGAGGTCTTTACCCAGATTTTAATCGTCTGGTCAATAAGGAGAATGGCGACAACTATCAGCGTCGCCAATCTGCCTTTTGTGATAAGAGAACTTCGCGTCACTTCTTCTGGTTAAGCTTAGACTCAACACTAAGGGTTGCGTGAGGAACAGCACGAAGACGCTCCTTTGGAATAAGCTTACCTGTAATACGGTCGATACCATAGGTCTTGTTCTCGATACGTACCAAGGCTGCCTTCAAACCCTGAATGAACTTCTGCTGGCGTGCAGCCATAGAGATGAGCTCCTCCTTAGACTGAGTTGCACTACCCTCCTCCAATGCCTTGTAGGTGGGTGATGTATCGTCTACATCGTTGCTATCCTCGTTGGTAAGTACGCGCATCATCTGCTCGTAGTCACGCTTGGCCAATGCCATCTTTTCGTTGATAATCTGACGGAACTCCTCGAGCTCTTCGTCAGTATAGCGAGTCTTCTCTGCCATAATTCAAATGATTTAGTTATTGATTATTATTTAATTCTTAGTAACTTTAATGTTCAACTTAAACTCATCGAACTCAACCTCCTGACCGTCATTAGGTTGTAGAGTAATATTAT
>NZ_CAMJFM010000011.1 GCF_946404925.1 uncultured Prevotella sp.
CAATGAGCAGTGAGCTCTTATGGTGAGAGGCTGAGAACGGACCGCAGAATGCAGCGCAAGCCTCGCCATTGGCCATAAACGAGTTGGCAAAGAACAGGCTGGCCTCAGCTGTAAAGCCGTTGGTTATCTGACATGCCTCGCCCACGAAGCAATCCTGCATCTTTACGCTGTTATTAATCGAACAACCATCGCAGATGATAGAGTTCTCGCAGATGACACCTGTACCAATGAATACCGGAGCATCCATAGATGACATGACGGTACACTCTGACAGGCGGGCTGCACCACTGATCTCACAATCGCCCTTGATGATGGTGTTGGTGATATCCTTGGCGTTGATGATCTTCACGTTGTTGCCGATATAGCCACGATCAGGACGAGACACGCGCAGTTCGTCCTCAATCATCTGCTGGAGGGTCTGCTTGAGACTCTTATCATTGTTGTGCTTGACCATAAACGAGGCCAACTGAGAGTTCAACTCGCGGAAGATGGTGACATTGCCATCGCCCATCTCGTTAAGCACAGAGATGACAGAGCCCTCGCCATAGGTAGCATCGTCGGTGGTTTCGAGCGTACATATATTAGATATGTAGCAGTCGTTACCGATGGTATAGTTGTTGATGTAGTTACCAATCTTCTCGATGAGGCAGTCGTTGCCCACGGTAACATTGCGCAAGGTGGCATCGTTGATACCAGAGTGCTTAGTGAAGCCCTTGCTCACCTCGACCATCTTGTTGAATGCGCCCAGGCGGATATCGCCATAGAACATGACACGATGGAAATTGTAAGGTTTAAAGTTTTCGTCGACTAATACACGCTGCCAGTCCTCAGCCCAGCATACGTTGTTCTCCAAAACATCAATCTCGTTCTGGGTTAGTTGTCTGTAATTACTCATAATCTTGATATAAAAAATCGTTATAGGGATATTTCTGAACATGCAGCTCGCGCACACGCTTATAGAGTGTTTCGCGGAGCTGATCGATGTTATCTTTCTGCTTGGCAGAGATGAACATGCACTCGAGGTATTGTCTTGAACTACCTGTATCCTTGTCTCCTTGTCTACCCATCTTTCCCATCCAGGTCTTTTCGAGATCCTCGAGCGAGATATTCTCCTTGGTTGGAGCGGTGAGGTCATCCTCCTCCTGTGGGGTCCATGTATAGGCATCGATCTTGTTGAACACCAGCATGGCAGGTTTATCGGCACAACCTAACTCCTTCAAGGTTTCCTCTACCACACGTATCTGGTCCTCAAAATCAGGATGAGAGATATCTACCACATGTACTAACAGGTCAGCCTCGCGCACCTCGTCGAGGGTGCTCTTGAACGACTCCACCAGGTCTGAAGGCAACTTGCGGATGAATCCTACGGTATCAGCCAACAGGAATGGCAGATTATCGATGGTCATCTTGCGGACTGTAGTATCGAGTGTTGCAAAGAGCTTGTTCTCGGCAAACACCTCACTCTTGGCCAGAAGGTTCATCATGGTAGACTTGCCCACATTGGTATAACCCACCAGAGCCACACGAATGAGGCGACCACGATTCTTACGCTGGGTGGTTTTCTGCTTATCAATCTCAGCCAGGCGCTGCTTCAACAGCGTGATGCGCTGCAGGATGATACGGCGGTCCATCTCCAACTGGGTTTCACCAGGTCCACGCAGACCTACAGAACCCTTACCACCGCCGGAACCAGAGCCACCACCCTGGCGCTCCAAGTGCGTCCACAAGCGCTGCAATCGTGGCAGCATATAGCGGTGCTGAGCCAACTCCACCTGAGCCTTGGCCTCAGCCGTTTGAGCTCGCATGGCAAAGATATCAAGAATCAGCGATGTACGATCGAGGATCTTGACCTGCAACTCCTTCTCGATGTTACGCATCTGCTTGGCAGAAAGTTCATCATCGAAGATGACCATACCAACAGGCTGCGGTGCATTGCTCTCGTCGAGCAAACCCTCGGCAAAGAGCGATGCATCCTGAGCAATTCCCGAGCTTTGCTCGCCTACCCGTAGCCTTTCAAGCCAGTCATCGTAGGCATCCTGGCATTGCTTGATGTATTCCTTAATCTCAAGTAGCTTACCGCTACCCACATATGTAGTCTGACTGGGGCCACCCACCTTTTGGGTGAACCTCTTAACAGTTACAGCTCCGGCTGTGTCGGCCAGGAACTCCAACTCGTCGAGATATTCTTTTGTCTTAGCCTCGTTCTGCTCCTTGGTGATCAAACCCACCAGCACAGCAGTCTCAGCTTTAGCTTCTGATATTACAAATTCTTTCATAATTGCTTGCAAAATTAATGATTTCTTCGCTCGAAAAGAAAAAATCTGTGTTAATCCGTGTTAATCCGTGCCTAAAACAAATAATTCGTTGTATTTTTGCACGGAAATTAAGAACCAAACTTAAAACAAATAAGATTATGAGAGTAATTATTCAGAATGACTATCAGAAGATGTCAAAGTGGGCAGCTAACCACGTCATCGAGCGTATTAACGAGTTTAAACCAACCCCCGACCACAAGTTTGTGCTGGGACTTCCTACTGGTTCATCGCCTGTTGGCATGTACAACGAGCTGGTAGAGGCTAATCGTGCTGGAAAGGTATCTTTCAAGAATGTCATCACTTTTAATATGGACGAATATGTGGGATTGCCAGAGACTCACCCTGAGAGCTACCATGCTTTCATGGCTCGCAACCTGTTTGACCATATCGACTGTCCCAAGGAGAACATCCACATACTGAATGGTAATGCACCTGACCTGCAGGCTGAGTGCAAGCACTACGAGGAGATGATTCAGGAAGCAGGTGGTATCGACCTGTTTATCGGAGGTATCGGTCCTGATGGTCATATCGCATTCAACGAGCCAGGTTCATCTCTGCGCTCAAGAACACGTATGAAGACCCTGACAACCGACACCCGCATTGCCAACAGCCGTTTCTTTGGTGGCAAGCCTGAGAATGTGCCTGCTCACGCTCTGACCGTAGGTGTAGGTACAGTGATGGATGCCCGCGAGGTGATGATTCTGGTGAATGGTCATGGTAAGGCTCGCGCTATGCAGGCTGCTGTTGAGGGTTCTATCAACCACATGTGGACCATCTCTGCGCTACAGATGCATGAGCATGGTATCATCGTGAGCGATGAGGAGGCAGCTGACGAGCTGAAGGTTTCTACCTATAAGTATTTCAAGGATATCGAAAGCGACCAGCTGCTTTAGATTAAACATTAAACATTAAAGATTAAAGATTTTGAAGAAAATATTTTTATCGATAATGCTGGCGTCATCAGTCCTGTGCTGGGCTGATGACGTTCGTGTTTCATCGCCTGATGGTAATCTGGTGGTGACAGTGAGTGATGCAGGTGGGCGACTGTACTATTCAGTAAAACTGGATGGTCAGCAGGTGTTGGAACCATCGGCACTGGGACTGAAAACCAGCTTTGGCGATATTACACGCGACCTGAAGATAGTGGAGACTGCCCAAGAGACTGTCAACGCTACCTACCAGATGCGTGGCACTAAGGCTTCGACAGCCACATATCAGGCCAACGCACTGAAATTCAAGGTTGAGAGCAAGGAAGGTCTGAAGTTTAAGATGGAGTTCCAGGTGAGCAACAACGACATAGCATATCGCTATCTGATGTCGCGCAAAAATCTGAATGGTCGCGAGTACAAGCGCGTGCGCATACTGTCTGAACTCAGCAGCTTTAATCTGCCTGAGGGCACTACCACATTCATTTCGCCACAGATTGGCCCTGAGAGTGGTTGGGAACAGACCAAGCCAAGCTACGAGGAGGGATACTCTAACGATGCGCCCATGAACAAGCCATCGCAGTATGGTCATGGCTACATATTCCCTGCCCTATTCCATCTGCCTAACGGATGGATGCTGGTGAGCGAGACTGGTGTGACAGGCGGCTACTGCGGCAGTCATCTATCTGATTATCAGGCTGGTGTTGGCTATACCGTGGCCTACCCTGACAAGGGCGAGAACAATGGCTTTGGTATAGACCATGCAGCCATACCCCTGCCTGGTGCCACCCCTTGGCGCACCATCACAGTGGGCAATACACTGAAGCCTATCCTCGAGACTACCATCAGTTATGATGTGGTAGAGCCACAGTTCAAGGCTTCGACCAGCTATAAGCCAGGTCGCTACACATGGAGTTGGCTGATAGGTCAGGACAAATCGATAAACTACGACGATCAGGTGCGCTTCATCGACCTGGCATCGGCCATGGGATTCGAGTACTGTCTGGTAGACAACTGGTGGGATCAGAACATCGGACGTGAACGTATAGCTGAGCTCTCGAAATATGCCCAGCAGAAAGGTGTACACCTGCTGATGTGGTATAACAGTAATGGTTTCTGGAACGATGCCCCCCAGACACCACGCAACTGCATGAACACAGCTATAGCCCGCGAAAAGGAGATGAAATGGTTGCAAAGCATTGGTGTGAAGGGTATCAAAGTGGACTTCTTTGGAGGTGACAAGCAGCAGACCATGCAGCTCTATGAGGACATTCTGAGTGATGCTAATCGTTATGGACTGCAGGTGGTGTTCCATGGTTGCACGGTGCCTCGCGGTTGGGAGAAGATGTATCCTAACTTCGTGGCCTCAGAGGCTGTGCTGGCCAGTGAAAATCTGTTCTTTGGTGAGGAAGCAACGATTCGCGAGGGCTTCGACCTTACCCTGCATCCTTTCTGCAGAAATGCTACTGCATCAATGGACTGGGGAGGCATCATCATGAACAAGTATATGGCTACCGACAACAAGAGTCGCCACACTCGCAAGACCACCGACATCTTTGAACTGGCATCTGGCATCACCATGCAGACATCAGTACAATGCGTGGCCATGCAGCCCAACAATCTGCAGGAATTGCCTGAGTTTGAGATGGATTATCTGCGCCAGTTGCCTACCACCTGGGAAGAGACGCGTTTCATAGATGGCTATCCTGGCAAATATGTTGTTCTGGCTCGTAAGGCCACCAATGGAAACTGGTATATAGCAGGACTCAACGCTCAGAAAGAGCCTATCAACCTTTCTATCAATCTGAGCGATTTTGACAGCAATTTGTCAAAAGTGCTCATCGACAATAAAAAAGGACAGCCTGTTCAGACTGCCCTTAAGACTGATAAGACAGGAAAGGTAAAAGTAACTATCCAGCCTAATGGTGGATTGGTTATTTATTAATAACGTACACCTTATAATCCTTGATACTGCCCGGAGCACCTTGTTCAGCTCTGGGCAGATAATCGATGCCAGAGATGGTCTGCTCACTACCCAAGTCTATCACCATCAGGTGAGGCAACTCAGCATTCTTAGCAGTACGCCAATAGGTTGACTCCTGCAGGTCGAAGGTCTTATCGGCCGTAAAGTTACCTCTGCGGATATCCTCGCTGTCAGCATACTTCACGGTCCACTGTTCACGACTGATTCTGCTGCCTACAGTATTGATGACATAGATCTCAGCCACAGCCACATCGCTCTTGCCTGCATGGGTGCTCAGAGCCTGCAGCACCAGATAGCGACCCGTATGCGGGGTATTGAAGCGTACCTTCTGCCAGCCATTGCCAGCATAGAAAGTGCCCTGTGCGGCTGGTGTAGCAGAATTGAGATCGGGCTTATCGCCAGGGGCATTATGGGTGCGCGATTTCTCTACATTCAGTTTATCGAGTTCTGGGGAAGTCTGGCCCATGATGGTGGGCTGTTTAGGTCCGACCACATCGAGCACGATGACCTCGTTCTTGCCCTTCTTGAGCCAGCATCCTGGCACATAGAGTGTCTGCTGCGGACCAATGCTCCAGAAACGGCCAATGGCATGTCCGTTGACATACACCTGCCCCTTGCCAAACTGCTCCATATTCAGGAAGGTGTCGCCCACCTTCTTCAGGTTGAAATAGCCACGATAGTAACCCGCTTTTGAAGTGAGGGGCGAGGGGAAAGTCTTGAGCGCCTTGAGGGCTGTTGCGTAGTCATCGGGGATGGTGAAAATGGTCCAGCGTTTCAGGTTCCATATCAGCTCGTGGCCCTCCACATCAGTAGAAATGGTGACGCTGTTGGTGATGCCCTTATAGTCCTTGATGGCACGACCGAAATTGATGCGGCCCATGGCCTCAATCACAATCTTGAGTTCCTGACCTTTCTTAACTGCAGGCAACTGCAGACTGTTTTCATTGCGCACGCGATCAATCTTACCAACGTACTGATTGTCGATAAAGACCTGTGCGAAGTCATGGCCCTCGTTCAGCGTGAGTACACTGGGGGTTGAGATCTCAGGCAGACTGGTGACATAGACAATCGAACCCCAGCCCTGATCCAGCTCCTCCATGGTGCGTAACGGACTATCCATGACCACGCTATCTACCCCCATCAGCAGATCAACATGCTCTGTGAGTTCAAATGCAGGTATCTGTATGAAGGGCGCAGGCATCTTGGGGATAGCAGGCAACTTGGTCTTGCTGTACTTCTGCATCATCTTGCGCAGTTGGAAGTACTTATCGGTGGTGCCGCCATATTCGTTGATAGGGGCATCGTAGTCATAGCTGGTGACATCGGGGGCGAAACCAGGCGAGTTAGCGCCAGCCCAATGACCGAAACTGGTTCCTCCGTGGGTCATATAGAGCGAGAAACTGATGCCCTTAGACAGCATCTCGTCCATGCCATCAACCATATCCTTGGCAGGACGCGTCTCGTGATTAGCGCCCCACTTGTCGAACCATCCACTCCAGAACTCCGAGCACATCAATGGGGCATTGGGACGGAGTTCTTTGAGACGGGCGAACTCATGGTCGATATTGGCTCCTGTGCCAAAGTTCATGGTCCATACTAAGTCGTCGAGACCATTCTTCTCGAAGTTTGAACTCCAATCGCACTGGAACAAGGCCAGCTTGTCGCCATAGATGCCACGCAGACAGTCGCGAATCTCAGAGATGTATGGCTTGTTCTCGCCATAGGAGCCATACTCATTCTCTACCTGCACCATGATGATGGGGCCACCATTCTGTATGGTGAGTGGAGCCAACTGCTCGCCCACCTTCTGCTCGAAGATCTTGACACGCTCCATAAAGTATGGATCCTGCTCGCGTAGGCGAATATCCTTCTTCTTGAGCAACCACCAAGGCAGTCCGCCCATCTCCCACTCTGCACATACGTATGGACCAGGACGCACAATGACGTACATACCATTCTTCTGTGCCAATCGACAGAACTCAGCCACATCGTTATTGCCAGAGAAATCGAACTGTCCCTCGCGCTGTTCGTGGATATTCCAGAACACATAGATGCACAGGGTATTCATGCCTAAGGCCTTACACATTTTGATGCGGTGATCCCAATAAGCCTGAGGGATTCGGGGGTAGTGCACCTCGGCCGCTTTGACCACAAACGGTTCGCCATTTAGCAGGAAAGTCTTGTTGCCAACAGTAAAATCGCCAGCATACATCATCATCGGCAAAACGGCAAAAACAAGCGTAATTAGCAGTTTAACCTTTTTCATTTTGTATCTTTTGTTTTGTTATATGGCGCAAAGATACAATTTTTTTCCTACGGATTATACGGATTATACGGATTTTTTATTAATTTTGCCGAAAAATTTTCAATTATGTATTTAAAGAAACTATCATTACTCATTTTGGCGATAGTCTTTGCTGGGATGGCAAAGGCTGAAGACGGTCACCAGTTGTGGCTGCGCCAGACACCTGTTAACAAGGCGGTGGTTACCGGTCCTGAATGTCTCGCAGCCCAGGAGTTGCGAACCTATAGTAACAACAACGTAGTACTGAAGCTGGATGCTACCATGGAGCAGGATGCTTATAGCATCAACCCTTCGACAAGCTCAGGGACCGCGTGCATCACTGCCAAGAACAAAATAGGACTGCTTTATGGTGCTTATGCCTATCTGCGTGGCGAGACCACTGGTAGCAAGCCTTTCTACAAGCTCCGCATATTGAACCACTGGGACAACCTGAATGGCACCATCGAGCGTGGTTATGCCGGATTGAGCATCTTTTGGAAAGGCAAGGAAGGTGGCAAATCACGTTTTGGTCGCACCATCTTTGTGGAGGATCCTGATCAACCCATTGATGCAGATCTGATTAAGGAATATGCGCGCGCCAATGCCTCTATCGGTATCAACGGCACAGTGCTCAACAATGTCAACGCATCACCCAAGATGCTGTCGGACATATATATTAATAAGGTGAAGCAGTATGCCGACATTCTGCGTCCTTATGGTATCAAAGTCTATCTGTCGGTGAATTTTGCTTCGCCCATGACGATACCCGCCAAGGGATTCAACAAGGGTAAGACGCTGAAGACTGCCGACCCACTAAACCCACAGGTGAAGGCTTGGTGGAAGGCTAAGGCCAAGGAGATTTATGCTCAGATTCCCGACTTTGGCGGATTCCTGGTAAAGGCCAATTCTGAAGGTCAACCTGGTCCTTTCGACTATCATCGTACCCATGCCGATGGTGCCAACATGCTGGCAGATGCCGTGAAGCCCTTTGGTGGCATCATCATGTGGCGCAGCTTTGTGTATGGTGCTGCTCACGCTGGCGAGGACCGAGTAAAACAGGCAGTGAGCGAGTTTGCCGGACTTGATGGTAAGTTCCGCGATAATGTAATCCTGCAGTCAAAGAACGGTCCGCTGGATTTCCAACCACGTGAGCCATACGCTCCTATCTTCGACAACATCCACAAGACCAAGCAGATGGCTGAGCTACAGATTACCCAAGAGTATCTGGGGCAGTCACGCCATCTGGTATATTTAGCCCCCATGTGGCGCGAGTTCTTTGGTTTTGTAGCTCCAGAGAAGTTGGTTGGTATCGCAGGTGTAGCCAACATAGGTCTCGACACCAACTGGTGTGGTCACCACTTCTCTCAGGCCAACTGGTATGCCTTTGGTCGTCTGGCCTGGGATCCCAATCTCACCTCTGAGCAGATAGCCAACGAATGGCTGGAGCAGACATTTAATGTTCCGCAAAGCGAAACATTAAAGTCTGTGATGCTGAGAAGTCGCGAAGCCTGCGTCGACTACATGATGCCAATAGGTCTGCACCATATCTTCGCCTTCGACGAGCACTATGGCCCAGAGCCCAACGGTTTCATCCCCAGCTATCCCATTGAGTGGTGCCCAGTGTACTATCACAAAGCCAACAACGATTCGATAGGCTTTGACCGCACTCATACAGGCTCTAACGCTACAGCCCAATATCGCGAGCCATACTGCAGCATCTACGACAATATCAACACCTGCCCAGAGCGCTACCTATTGTGGTTCCACCGTGTACCTTGGAGCTACAGACTGAAGAGCGGTCGCACCGTTTATGAAGAGATGGCGTATCGCTACACCCGTGGTGTCAACGAGGTAGAGGACTTTATCCGCGTGTGGAACGAGGCCAAGCCCTATATCGATGACCAGCGCTGGCAGGAGGTTGATGCCCGATTGCAGCATCAACTCGAAAACGCCAAGCAATGGCGTCAAGTCTGCTTAGATTACTTCAAAAGCTTCACCACAAAGTGAAGCTTTTTTCTTTCTTTCAGAAAGATGTCCTTTTTGAAAAGGACCAAAAGAAGTATTCTTTTTCTTTCGTCACCGAAAGATAAAGAATCAAAAAGAAAGGTGCAAAAACGTCCTGTGCTCAGAGGCCGGAACCCTATTTTTTCAAAACACTCAATGAACTCGCTTCGCTCAAACAGCATTTCGTATTTCGTTACTCAGATTGCTAACCGCAATCAGAGACTCAATGATGTTTCAAAAAAATAGAATTCCTCTAAAGACCTCTTCGTGCGGAATGTTTTTGAGATTTTTCTCAAAGACATGAAGCACCGTGCGGTTACGGCTTTGCCGCTTGGCTCGTCCAAGAATGTTTTTGAGTTAGGCTGCGCGTTGAGTCCCTTCCCAAGGGGCGGCGAAAGCAAGGATGTAAAAAAACATGGCTCGCCCCGAAGGGGCACAGGCTTTGCGAGCCATACCAAAACTTTGATGGAGAGGGTCTTCCCTCGGAATCAACTAAGTCTCCCTTACAAAGGGAGATTTAGAGGGTGGTGTTTCTTTTAGTTCTTTTCTTTGCGACAAAGAAAAGGACATCCCTTTTGGTACTTTTCAAAAAAAACATCTATCACTCGATAGTATTATCGCGAGAGATGCCTACCTCGGCGAAATTGGAGAGAGTTACTACCAAGGGAATGTACTCATCGGTTTGAGGATGAGACACTGAGGCGGCAAAGAAAAGCTGGTTGCCCTCGGCACGGTCGAAGACAAACCCCTCGAGGATACCCGTCTTACGATAATCATCGTCGAGACAAGCATTAAAAGCTGACTTGGTGAAGGTCTTGGTACAGAAGATGCTGCCATCAGCACGAATAACCTTGAGAACAATACGATTGTCGACAAACTGCTGACCAAGTTCGTCCTTGACCATAGTCAGAGAATCGCTGGCAGTACGAGACACCTCTATCTGATACTGCTTGCCCAACCACTGCACATCGGTAGTCTGGCGATAGTCTTGCATACGGATGGGAGCCTGAGGTTTAGGCGTCTCGGTATCTTGTACAATGATATCATCGTGCTGTTTCTTCTTGCCGCAACTTGTGAGCAACAAAGGAGCAACTATAAGGGCAATAATAATCTTCTTATTCATACACATTTCGATTTTCGCTTGCAAAAATAAAAAATTTTTCCTACGGATTATACGGATTTTACGGATTTTTTATACTTTTGCAGAAAAATAGTGTTGCAATGAATAGAAAAAGACTTATAATACTAGCCTGTGGCATTGTAATAGCAGTGATACTGTTACTGCTTGCAACAACCAAATGCAGCAGCACCGACAAAGAGTCAGCACCCACCACTCTGGCCCAAGGCATAGATACGGTGCCCATGTTGATTATGCAAGTACAGAAGTGTTCAAAGCTGTATACCGCAGAATACAGGGTACATAAGATCATTACGCATGATGATGCCTTGCGACTGAAGGGACAACTGATGAGCAAGGCCTTTGACCTGAAGGTGCCCCTGGCCGACAGAAAGATAGCTATCCCCATGGATGCAAAGATCAAAGCGTATATCGACTTCAGCGACTTCAGCGAGAAGAACATAGAGCGCGATGGAGACAAAATAACCATCATACTGCCCGACCCACAGATAGTGATGACGAGCTCGAAAATAGACCAGAAGAACGTGAAACAGTATGTGGGATTGACACGTGCACACTTTAGCGACGAAGAGTTATCCAACTACCAGAAACAAGGGCGCGAGGCCATCATCAACAGCATACCGGAGATGGGTATCACAGAGACAGCCCAAGCCAATGCGGCCAAAGTGCTGGTTCCGATGATGAAGCAACTGGGCTACAAGGAGCAGAACATCACGATTGCCTTCAGACAGGAATATGGACAGAATAACATCAGAGACTTCATTATTAAAGGCACGGATTAACACGGCTAAAATATATTTTTAGACACGGATTTGATTATGGCAAACAAAATTAAGATCATCATAGCTGGGGCGATATTGCTGATGCTTATCGCGGGATTCTTTTGGCTGAAGTCAGTCACAAAGGATAACTATATCAGTCTGGGCACATCGGAGGCTATTGAGCCTACACCAACCCAAATACAATCGATCAAAGATATTGGCGAATGGGAGTTCCTGTCGATATCGGCCGAGGAAATGGTGGATACAGTGAGGAAGGGATTCTTTAGCAACGACGAGCTGGTACGTATATACTATGGTACGCTGCGACTTGGCATCGACATGAAGCAGCTGGCACCAGATGCCATCACAGTGAATGGTGATTCGCTGGAAATGATGCTACCCAAGGTAGGACTGCTGGACAAGGACTTTATTGACGAAGCCAAGACGAAATCATTCTACGAGAGCGGCAAGTGGAGCCCTAAAGATCGCGAAGCACTCTACAAGAAAGCCTATCGCCAGATGATACAACACTGCATGACCAAGGAGAATCTGGAAGCCGCCAGAACCAATGGAGAAGCCCAAATGCACCACATGATGCAACAACTTGGCTATAAGAACATTACAATAAAAATCGAAAAATGAAAATTTTTCGGTTTTTTATTTGGTGGTTCGAGAAAAGTTAGTATCTTTGCCACATGAATATTGCTAAAATCCTTTTAACTACAACACTACTACTGACCTTTGGCACAAGCCATGCAAAAGTAGATTACAAGAACGATGCGAAATACCAAGAGCTTCGCGACTCGATGACCCATGGGTTTAACAGTGGCGATAGCGCGAGATTCTATAATCATGTGAAAAACCTGCAGAACTATCTGTTAGGCAAGAACGACTATCACAGCTACTACACCCAGCGATGCAATGAGATTATCTTCGAGATGAACCGCCAGCGTATATTCGAAGCATACGTAAAGGCTCAGGAACTATCGAAAGAACTCCGCGAGAAGAAACTGGACAAGGAGATGTATATGGCCGTAAACATGATGGGCCACATAAACAAATACTGCGGCAACAAGGAGGCTGCCAAGAAGTGCTGGTATGAGGTGATAGACATGATGAAGAAGAACGGCTACTACGAGAGTATCCCGCCAATCTACATGAATATTATAAATGTGGCTATAGATGATGACGCACAAGAGGCATTAGACTTGATGGACAAAGCCAAGGAAATCGCCCAGAAATACTCGCCCGAACGTGTGTTTGATATCGAAACACGAAAAACTCTGACCTATTATAATAGTGGCGACATCCAGAAATTCCTAGAGGGCTACAAGGCCTATAAGGAGGGAGAGAAAAAGGGACTGTCATCGGTTCACGGGCGAAGCATGGAGGCTTACTATCTAGCATGCACAGGCAAGGTGGACGAGGCTATAGAATATGCCAAAAAGTATTTGGGCGATGAGGGGCAGGAAGCCATACCACTGATATATGAGCGGGCAGGCAGATGGGAAGATGCCTACAAGGCCTTTAAGGAAGAATCGCTGGCCAGCGACTCTATCGACAACGTGGTGATCATGAACAGCATGCATGGCATACAGGACCAGATACAACTGTATGAGACTGAGCACAAACAAGCCATGGATCGCACTTACGGACTGCTGACGCTGATATTCCTGCTGGTGCTGCTGATTATAGCGATGGCCTATATTGTGCAGACACGTAAGAAGCATATGCTTGAGCTGAAAAAGGCCTACGACAAGGCGCTGGAATCAGAAAAGATGAAGACGGCATTCATCCAAAACGTTACCCACGAGGTGCGCACCCCACTGAACATCATCACAGGATTTGCCCAAGTGATAGCCAGCCCGGATATGGCCGAGAGTCCGGAGGAGCGCAAGCACATTTCGACCATGATGCAGAAGAGCACACGCCAGGTAACCGTGCTGATGGACGAGATTATCGGACTATCGCTTATCGACTCGACAGAGAAGATACAAAAGGACGACGTGACCAACATCAACAGAGTGATGCGCGATCTTACCAACGAATACAAGAACTACGCCACCAACGAGACTGAGGTAAAACTGGAAACAGAACTGGCCGACGACTATGTGCTGAAGACCAATGAGATCATGTTACGTAGGATTATGAACTGCCTGCTTGAGAATGCCACAAAATACACCAGTCAAGGTAGCATTACAGTTAGAGCCCAGCAAGAGGGCACCCTGCTGAAACTTACTGTTGAGGATACCGGCAGTGGTATTCCAGAACAGGAAGCCGAGCATATCTTCGACCGATTTGTGAAACTCGACAACTTTAAGGAAGGTATAGGATTAGGCCTATCATTAAGCAGGAAGTTGGCAGAGCAGTTAGGTGGAAAAGTAGAATTGGACACCACCTATAAAGATGGTGCCCGATTTATCGTTACGTTGACAACTGCCAACGAGAATTAACCCAAGTATTTCATCAAGATGCGAGCATAACCGCTGTCGTGCAGTTTGGTGATGCTCTTCTCGCGTATCTGACGGACACGCTCACGAGTGAGTCCCATCTCAGCACCGATCTCCTCGAGACCACGCTCCTGACATCCAATGCCAAAGCACTCCTTAACGATCTTCAGTTCGCGATCCTTGAGCACATTGCGAAGCACATTATCAAGATCGGATGTAAGCGACTCGTAATCAACCAGTTTATCAGTACGAGTGTCCTCGCCTGAACTCAGCATATCGGCCATTGAGTTGTCATCGTCCTCGCCAAAGGGTGCATCGATACTCATGTGGTGGCTATCGGCCTTGGCGGTCTGCTCAATCTTCGACTCCTCAATCTGTGTGAGTTCAGCAAGCTCGGTAACAGATGGACGACGCTGGTGCATCTGCTCGAACTTATTGATTTCCTGATTGATCTTGCTGAGTGCACCACTCTGATTCAATGGCAGGCGCACAATACGACTCTGCTCGGCTATAGCCTGCAGAATGCTCTGACGAATCCACCATACGGCATAAGAGATGAACTTAAATCCGCGTGTCTCGTCGAACTTCTCAGCTGCCTTAACCAGTCCTATATTACCCTCATCAATCAAGTCGGTCAATGTCAATCCCTGATGCTGGTACTGTTTAGCTACAGACACCACAAAGCGCAGATTGGCTGTAACAAGGCGCTCCTTGGCCTTTTCGCCCTCAGGACCTCCACGACGTATAGCCTGAGCCAGCTCAATCTCTTCATCAATAGTGACAAGGGGTTGACGACCGATTTCTACAAGGTACTTATCAAGCGCCTCGCTCGATCGGTTGGTAATGCTTTTTTGAATCTTTAATTGCCTCATATTTCTATCGTTACTCTGAAAAAGTTTGCAAAAGTACTAAAAAAAACGATACGTTGCAACCAACGCATCGCCTTTTTAAACACTTTTAACTAATTTACCTTAGAATTTTATAGTCGAGGGCTTTAAATCAATCGACTCTGCATGCAAAGTACCATTTCCGCCCACTACCACCAGGCACTTGCCAAAGAAGGCTTTACGGCGAGGAGCCTGGAATCGCTCCATAGACGTCTGGCAACCATTATCTGTACCCAGAATCTTTGCCTCGCCCGTGGTAGAGAACTCAATCTGATTCTCGGCCCAAGGACACAGATTGCCATCCTTATCAACCACCTCAACATTGATAAAGGTAGTATTCTTGCCTTTGTAATCGGTTGTGAGGCGAATGTGATCTGGCTGACCTGCAGTCTTGATGATTTGAGAGCAAACCTCCTTGCCATCCTTTCGTGAAACAGCTTTGATCTCACCCGGCTCGAACTTCACCCTCCAACCAACATGATACTCAGTACACAAAAGGAACCGTCCCTTTTGTGTACTTTTACTCCTAACACCTTGACTCTTACCGTTTATGAAGAGTTCGACTTCATCGGCATTGTTGTAGTAAGCCCAAAGATCGATGGTCTGACCGGGGAGCCAGTTCCAATGTGGGAAGAGATGAAGCATGGGTTTGGTGGTCCACTCGCTTTGGTACATATAGTAGCTATCCTTAGGAAATCCAGCCAAATCGATAAGACCAAAATAACTGGAGCGTGCTGGGAATCCATAAGGAGTAGGCTCGCCGATATAATCGAAACCAGTCCAGATGAACTGTCCGCCTACGTATGGCGTATGCTTCACCACATCCCACGTTTCCTCGTGAGTAGAACCCCATGAGGCCGACATGTTATCGTAGGCCGAGCACATAAAGCTGGGATCGGTATAAGGCAACCACCACTGCTTAGGCGCTCTGAAGACACTATCCGATGGCATCATATAGTAGCCACGAGTCTGCAGGGCCGACACACTCTCAGAGAAGATGAAGGGTTTGTTGGGGAAGTTCTGCGGTACACCCTTTACCCACTGGTGGTGATAGTTAAAGCCAATGATATCGATGGCACCACTCTTAAACAGATGGTTATTGGGCGAAGGTTCGTTACAACCCGCAGTGATTGGGCGAGTGGTGTCATAGCGCTTCACTATCTCAGCCAGGTGACGGGTGAGCAATGAATTAACACTGAGTTCGCCCTCCTTAGCCAAGGTAGAGGCATCGTGCCCAGCATTAAGAATCAGGTTGGCTTGTTCGAGCGTCAGGGTATCAGCCTTGGCATCACTCCACTGCTCAAGAACCTCATTACCAATTGACCACATGAGCACACTGGGATGATTGCGATCGCGCAATACCAAATCGGTCAGGTCGCGCTCGTGCCACTCATCAAAGAATCGGGCATAGTCGTTCTTTGTCTTTTTGCGTCGCCACATATCGAACGACTCGTCCATTACGATGATACCCATTGTGTCGCACATGTTCAGCAGCTCAGGAGCTGGAGGATTATGCGAACAGCGAATGGCATTAACGCCCATAGCCTTTAGTTTGGCGAGTTTACGATGCAGCGCATCCTCGTTGAGGGCCGAACCAAGACATCCAAAATCGTGATGCTCGCAAACACCATTAAGCTTGAAGTTCTTGCCATTGAGCCAGAAACCTGTATTTGCATTGAATTTGAAATCGCGGAAACCTGTGGTGGTTTCCACCTCATCGACAACATTGCCACCAACCATCAGTTGCGTGCGTACCTTATATATATAAGGGTCTTCGCAGCTCCACTTATGTAGAGGTGAGAGGTGAGAGGTCTTGCGTCCCGTTGGTAGCAAGCGAGCGGAGCTCGAGCGGAGAGGTGAGTAATTACCTTTTGCAGTGGCAATGGTTTTGCCTTTGGCATCGATGAGGGTATTGACCACAGTGACTTTTTGCTTGGTAGGGTTTTCGTAGTCCACATCAACCTTACCATCGTGCACATAAACTCCCCAATGCTTGACGTGAATGGGATTGGTTTTGGTAAGCCATACATGACGGTAGATGCCACAGCCTGAGTACCAACGGGAGTTAGGCTGGTCAGAGTTATCAACTCGCACAGCCACTACATTCTGTCCCGCATGCACATAAGGGGTTATATCATACTCAAAGCTAGAATAGCCATAAGGGCGAAAGCCTACCTTCTGGCCATTGATATAAACCGTAGAGTTCATGTAGACACCATCGAACTCAATATAGAGGTGAGAGGTTAGAGGTGAGAAGCTAGAGATATCAAAATGCTTTCTGTACCAACCTACTCCTCCTGGCAATGCTCCGCCACCGGCACCACTGGGATTGCTGGCATAGAAGTCGCCCTCGATGGCCCAGTCGTGGGGCACATCAAGTTTTCGCCACCAAGAATCATTATACTCGGCGCCAGCCATCTGTGTAGAATCGCCTAGACAGAAGCGCCAATCACTATCAAAACAAACTCGCTCTCTGGCTTGACAAGCCAGAGAGCTGAGTACTGCAATTATCAAAAAAATGTATTTCTTCATTACTTAGAAGTTTCCGCCATAGATCAGGCCATAGTAACGGTCGCTCTTATCAAACGAGCTATTGATGTTCGGATCGCGCTTAGGTTGCCAGGTACGTACCTTGATACAGGGTTGGTCGATATCATTAAGGTCGACCATCAAGAACAGGTATCCTGTATCAGAATAGGTTGAGCTATAGTAATCCTGATGAATCTGGATACCGTATGTATCGGCACCTACACCCATTTTCTTGACATCGTTATCGGTAAAGCGGATGTTGATGAACTGGTTACTCTTAAAGCTACGTTCCACATTCTTGATATACTCCTGCTTGCTAAGGCGGGTGTGCTTAACCATCTCGTTGTCGAGATACTTATCGTTCTCAGCAGTTTTCTGGGCCTTCTTGATGACGTGACCTACGATAATGATAGCGTCGTCATCAAAAATGCTCTTGATATAATCAGCACGTTTCAGCGCGAAAGCTGTCTTGTAGTTTTCGAGGAAGGTAGCAATCACCATACGAATACTATCGGTCCATCCTGCAGCCTCGCGATTAAAGATATCATCGCGTGCAGCCTTGTCGAGACCGAATGCGATAGACTCTATCTTTCTATCAGCATCGAAGGTAAAGGTGACGTCCTCAACGAATGAGCGGTTATTGTTCTTGAAGGCAAACTTCATAGGAACACTTCGACAGATGATGCGATCGCCCAACTGATAGAAGTTCAGACTCGGGTTACCAAGAATAGATGCTGTACCATAGTTGATAAGACGGGTGAACATATCGAAGCCATCCTCGGTAAAGTAGTCGCGTACAGAGTCGTACTTCTTAGCCTTGATAGCATTGATGATATTGCCAACAGTCTGTGCCAAAACGGCCGATGCGTCCTCTTGAACAGCGGTAGCATGTCCGGCCACACTCATCGCCTGAACGGTCTCCTGGAATTTCTCCTGAGTAGCCTTCATCTCCTTCTTCTTAGGACCATTGATAACTACAGTAGCCTTGGGGAATGGAGTTGGGTTGAACACCTCGGATACCATCTCAAGCTCACGGTCCTGCCGCATCTGTCCGGCAAACTCGTACTCATACTTGAGCTGAAGTTTATCAGTTGGCGTTCCTGGGTGTAGTTCAATCTCCGACAGACCATCCTTGGCCGAGTTCACAAAACTATAGTTCATACCGTCCATAAAGCGGAAGTCGAGACTTGTAACAGGCTTGCCCTTATAGTTAATAAACAGATCGATAACATTCTCCTCCACCTTGGCAATCTCGGTCTTGATATTAGCAAGGATACCATTAATCTGTTCTGGAATCCATACAGTCAGTGTCTGCTTGATGCCATCCTGTTCGATCTTTACTGCATTGGGGTGCTGCAAGCTCTTTAGCAAACAGAGACCCCAATAATAGTTACGCAGGGCATCATCTATACGTCCCTCGCGCTCTGCATTCTGAGCAGTATATACATAGCTCAATATACGATCCTCGCGCTCCTGGAACACCTTCTCAAGTTCGTCTTTGTGGATATAGCGTACCACGTATGCCTCTGGCTCGTGCGAAATCCACAAACTCTTAGTATTGTTCAGACTACCTGCCGAGTAAGTACGTACCACAGCTTCCATTGCAGTCTTCGAGTCAACCTTATCGCCATCAGCTATCTGCTGCATGTCGAGGTTTGTCTCACTCTGAACAGTCACCGAAATCTTACTGATCAGATCGTTTAATGCGCTTTGGTTAGCTTTAGAATCTGTATTGCTACGACCCTCACCAATGATGTAATTGTCGTCGGCCTGAATCTTGGCCAACTGCTCCAAAGGAGACTGGGCCATTGCCAACATTGGCAACAGAATCAGACAGAAAAAACCTATCACCCTCTTTTTCATATTACTATAGTTTTTTGTTTCTATGATACCTATGGGTGCAAAGTTAACAAAAATTTTGGAATATAATGCATTATAGACCAAAAATTTTCGTATAAAACGCAAAATTTTGGTCTATAATGGTTTAAGAGTGTTAAGACAACACAGGGTTTGCTATAGTTTTACGCTTATAGCCTTGCCGGTGTAAGTCACCATCTTGCCCTCGGGGGTATCGAGGTTAAGAGCCTTGGGGGCATCCTTGGTGATGAGAACCACATTGAATCTACGGTTCTTCAGCATGCCATTGAACTGGCCCTTGCGAGCGCCGAAGGTAACGGTTTTGTTGGCATCATCGTAGGTAATATCGATGGTGGCGTACTTGCCCTTCTCGTAGTTATAGTTGGTACCCTCGTCCTCGTAGAGCTGGAACTGACCATCCTTACCGGCATAGATATAGAGGTTGATGAGCTCGGCGGGTTTCTCGTCGCTCCACTCCATCTCAGGACCAAATGGGATGATAGCTCCCTCGCGCACGAATACTGGAATCTGCTCGTAAGGTGCATCAACCACAAGCCTACGGCTTGAGAGGTGAGAGGTGAGAGGTGAGAGGTGAGAGATATCTTCAGCCTCAATGACTTTCTCACCAGAGTAAAGGTTGTACCAACCACACTGGGCGGGGAAGTAAACACTGCGGTTGCGAGCCTTGTAATAGCCTACAGGACAAGCCATTAAAGCAGGACCAAGCATCCACTGATTGCCGATGTTCTCTACCTCCTTATCGCCATTAAAGTCCATCACCAGCGCGCGCATCAAGGTGTAATCCTTGAAATGTGCCCAACCGGCCAATGAATAGAGGTATGGCATCAGACGATAACGCAGCTTGTCGTAGTAAACAAACGACTTATATGCAGGATGGTTATCGGGGGCGATGTTCCAGATCTCGCGCAGAGGCCACTGACCATGACTACGGAACAACGGAATAAACGTTCCAAACTGATTCCAACGGGTCTGCAACTCGCGCCACTCCTTCAGGTCCTCGTTCTCCTGACCCGTACGATCGAACAGCTGCTGGGCGGCCACATAGCGGTTCTCAACACAGAATCCACCCTGGTCCATACCCCAGAATGGGATACCAGAAATAGAATAGTTGAGTCCGGCAGTCATCTGGGCGCGCATATCCTCCCAACGAGTGCCGATATCACCACTCCAAGTGGCTGTAGAGTATCGCTGCTCGCCAGCAAATCCACTACGTGTCAACAGGAACACACGAGGCTCGTTGAGTTTGCCTTTCCAAACCGAGCGCTGGCCATTGTAGATGGCATCGGCATTCACGGTGCTATAGGCATTGAAGTACTCGGTTGATGTACCTAAGGCAGTAGGACCGCTCAAGGCCTTGCGATACCACATTGGTGTGCAATCGCGCACATTGGGCTCCGAGGCATCCATCCACCAAGCGTCGACACCAAACTTATACCTAGTATAAAGTTTTTCGTCCATCTGGCGCCAGAACATCTTGCGGGCACCGGCATCATAGGCATCGTAGAAACCATTCTTATAGCCGGGGCCTACCCAGTCGTGTATATCATCGGTTGGGCTCTGTATGTACATCCAGCCCTTAGCATCAAGTTCCTTGTAATTATCGGTATTGCAATAGAACTTAGGCCATACGGAGATCATGAACCTTCCGTGCATGGCGTGAACCGAGTCGAGCATAGCCTGAGGATTGGGGAAGCGCGAAGCCTCGAACTCATGACTACCCCACTGATTCTCGGGCCAGTAGTTCCAGTCCTGTACGATATTGTCGATAGGAATATGGCGCTTGCGGAACTCAGCCAGCGTCTCTTCGATCTCGGCTGAGGTCTTGTAACGCTCGCGACTCTGCCAGAAGCCGAGCACCCATTTGGGATAGAGACTTGCCTTACCGGTCAGAGTGCGATAGCCGGAAATGACCTGATCCAGATTCTCGCCGGCGATGAAGTAATAGTCCATATCCTTGGCCATCTCGCTCCATACGCTCAGCTTGCCGCGCTCCTCAGCACTACGAGGTGCCGAAACACGCAGTCCGCAATAAGCCTCGCCACCATCGGGGCGCCACTCTATGCGAAGCTGCACACGCTTGCCCTTCTGCAAATCGGTAGAGAACTTATAGGTGTTGGGGTTCCAGGCTGTGCGCCAACGCTCGGGCACAACTTCCTTACCATTGATATATACCTTCACGTAGCCCGAATAGTAAAGCACAAATTGATACAACTGCGACTTACCCTTGCATTTTCCGCAGCATTCGGGCTCGATAAAGCCTTCGTAAGTCACGTTGGCGCCCATCAGATTGATTTCTTTGGGGAAGTTCTTGATACCGCCATTATCGGTCTTCAGGGCTATCTCCGATTTCTCGGGTGTACCATATTCATAATAGATGCTATCTTCATCGCGCACCAGTTTTTTGCCCATACGGTCGATGTATGTGCCGGTAAGATGACCGGCCTTACCGTTCTTATCGTAAAGCTTAAAAGCACGATTCAACTGCAGATAATCGTCGGGATTACCAAAGCGACAGAAGCTGTAGCTATCCCAAAGCAATCCGTAGTTCTTGTTGGACAGCACGAATGGGATGCTCACCTTGGTGTTATACTGGAACAGATCCTCGTTCTTGCCCTTCATGTTGAACTCCTCGCTCTGGTGCTGACCCAAGCCATAGAAGGACTCGTCCTCGGGACTATCAAATTTCATCTGCCAACTCAGTCCGTGCTTGTGCTCCTCGGGCACCGTATAGCCGGTCTTCATGCCCAGTTCGCGCTCGGGCACGGTGAAATCCCAAAATTTCTTACCATCCTTGGCCTCTTTCAGCAGCTCTTTGCCATTGGCATCGTAGAATGTAACCTGACCTGTGGCCATCTGTACCACAGCCGTTACGTTCTTGGCCTTAACGGTTACTTTCTCGTTATCCTTTTCGATGTTAACATTCTTAACCACAGTAGTTTGCGGTACTATCATCAGCGATGCGGGTTTCTCGGGCAAGGCATCCTTCGATGTGGCACGAACGCGGATAATGTTATCGTTCATCACCTCGAGCCTGATTACCTTAGCCTCTCCCCCATCGGGGCGGATAGTCACATTGTTTCCACTGGTCTGCACATCACCTGCCAACGCTGCGGCAGACACGAAAAGTGCAGATACGATTAGTTTTAGTTTTCTCATTGTTAATATTAAAATTGATTAGTAATTACTCATCGTCGTCCATCATTATAGCCTCTTCGGCTTTCGCCTCGTCAACGGGCAGATTGATGGTGAAGATTGAACCTCCACTCGGGTTGTTCTCGGCTGTGATATTACCTCCGTGCATCTCAACGATGGCCTTTACGAAGAAGAGGCTCATACCCGAGTCGTCATCGCTGATCATTGGGTCGAAGATGCTCTCCTCGGCACCCTCAGGTATACCTACACCGTTGTCCGATATACGGATGGTGCCCGATGTTGAGGTCTTATCTATAAACACTTTTATTTTACATTCGGTTGGCGAGAACAGGGCGCTGTTGCTCAATATCATCTGTACTGCCTGAGCCATCTGGTCGTGGTCGAACTCAACGGTCAGATCGTTGGCCAATGGGAAGAACGAGAACTTGACGTGCTTGCCAAGCGGCGCCTTGAACTGAGCACACTGTTCCTTCATGAAGTGCTGCAGATCGTGCGGTTTCTTCACCGTCTCTTCTATCGACCAAGCCTCGGCATAAAGCTCCTCGGCCTTAGCCTTCTGAGCATTCTCCTGCTGCTGTTGCAACTCGGCGCGCATCTCGCTCATCCACTGCTTCTTCATCACCTCCATGCGCAGATAGTCGCGCTCGGTCTTCTCGGCCTGCTGTTTCAGGAACATGCGGCGCCACAGGAATACACCAAGAATCACAAGACTCAGGAAGATGACCATGATCCAACGGTTACGCAGCAATGGCGGGGTGACGGTGATGTCGAGTGTGGCCTCGTTCTTACCCATCGTTCCGTCCTCGTTCATCATGCGCACATGGAGCACATAGTGACCATGTTTCAGCGACATATAGGTAATGTTAGGATCGTTCTCCTCGGTCTTAATCCACTTATCGCTGAAGCCCTCGAGCATATACACAAATCTTGATGTATTGTGCATCTCGCCCTTGTCGGTGGCCAGCTGTATAGTAAACTGATTCTCATAGTATCTTAGCACCAGTTCCTTGCTGATGTTCAGGTCTTCGTCCATAATCACACGGCCATCGTATGCCTCGCCGATGCCAAGCTGCTGGCCGAAAAGTTTCAGTCCGCTGAAGATAGGCGTCTCGGTATTGTCGATGTTGGTTACCAGCTTGGGGTTAATCACATCTACGCCGTTCATACCGCCCACCAGGATCAGTCCGTCCTGGGTCATGCTTACCGAGCGCTGGTTGTATGGGCCCTGCTGCAGTCCGTCTTTATTACTGAAGCTACGCACGTTGAAAGTCCAGTTGCCCGTCTCGTCCTTCTTTGGCACCACGTTCGATACACCATGCTCGGTGATGACCCACATGGTGTGCAACTTATCCTCAACGATACCCACCACGCTCGATCCCAGCAAGCCTGAGTTCATATCGAGCATGTGCTGCTTGTTGGTCTTCATATCTACCACACAGCAACCGGCTGTTGAGCCGTGCCAAACCAACCCGCGACTATCCTCCATCACACAGGTGGTGGTGGCCATAGCCGCCGTTTGTCCTTTCAGTGCTGGTATCTTGAAGTTGGCCACCTTGCCGCTAACGGGGTTGATGAGCGAGTAGAACTCTGAGTGACCTACCATCAGCCAGCCCTTCTTGGTCCAGCTCTCCGATGTCATGAAGTCGGCCGGAAGTACTGAGTTCTGCGAATTGATGGTCTTGAACTTGCCCGATTTAGGCGTGAACTTCTGCACACCGCTACCTAGCGTGCCCAACCAGATGTCGCCCCATTTATCCTCGGTTACCGACCACACGTTGTTGTTCAGCAACTGCCCGTTGGTACTAGCCATGGTGTAGTTCTTAACTTGTCCGCCATCTATGTGTATCAAGCCGCCGTTATAGGTTCCAAACCACACCGAACCGTCCTTGGCGCCATAGCTGGTCACCATAATGTCGGATGCAAATCCGCAGCGAGCCTTGTCATACACTTCGGTCTCGCCCGTCGCGCGTACATATTTAATAATACCTCGGTTGTCGGTACCAAACCAGAAGTTGCCGTTGGCATCTACAGCGGTAGTGTTCACATCGCCCAGCTCCAGGGTGTTGAATCCCATCAGTTTCTCGATGTATTGGTTCAAGCCGTTTCTGTAGCAAGCCACCCACATGTTGCCCGTCTTGTCGAGCATCAGTTTCTTCTGGGTATTCTCGCTAATCGAGGTGTTATCAAACTTGTTGTTCACAAAGTTCTTGGTGTTGCCGTTCTTGGGGTCAATCACGTACACGCCATAGTGGTCGGTAGCCAGCCATATCCATCCGCGCTGGTCCATACACACATCCCACACCTGCATATCGGCGGGCAGCGGGGCCACACCTAGAGTGGCCAGATAGTCGTTCAGACTCTTATACCACACCTTATCCCTCTGGTTGAAGATAAACTGGCGGTTGGTGGTCAGTATCCAGTAGTTGCTATGCTTGTCTACATAGCAGTAGTAGGCCTGACTCGATTGTCCGCCGTTGTTCTTCATAAAGTCGTCTCGCCATATCACTTTGCCCTTGTCGCCATCGATAGCCATGATGTCGCCATCGCTCGATGTAACGAGTAGTTTGTCGTTCCACTCGGCAAAGTTCGAGAAGTAGTACTCCTTGTTTATCTGGTCGGCCTCGTAGCCGTACTTTATCAGCTTAACGCTCTTCTTTCGTGGGTTGTAGCAGTAAAGTCCCTCGTCGTATGTCTTCACCCAGAATCGTTTCTGCGAGTCGATATAGAATCGGTCTACGCCGCCCTTGATGCCCCATTTGCTCAGTATGGTTGTCGGGTTTCGCGTCACCTTCTCGGTCACGGGGTCAAACACGCAGTAGTTCATGCCTTGCTTCAGCCACAGTTTTCCCTCGCCGTCTTCCCATATCTGGTCTACGTAGTTATTTCGCAGGGTTGTGGTATCGTTGACATCCGAGTAGTACACGCGGAATCGGTAGCCGTCATAACGGTTCAGTCCGTACGAGGTACCAATCCAGATGAATCCGCGCGAGTCCTGGAACAGATAGTTAATCTGCGAGTTCGACAAGCCGTCGCGAGCGTCCAGTCTGCGGAATTTCATATCGGGTATCACGCCGGAAGCAGCGCTGGCCGAAAGACAGGCCAGACAGATTATCGAGGTAAGTAGTTGCTTAATATTCATATTCTTAGGTATTTTTATTTCTTGGCCGATGTTTCGCGTATCACGATTTTCTGCGGCACTATCTTCCTGTATATCTTGGTGTCGCCGCTGATGTTCTTGAGCAACAGCTGACACGACTGCACGCCCATCTCGTAGCTCTGGTCTTCGATGGCCGATAGCTTGGGCGTTACATATTTGGCGTGCACATCGTCGGTAAATCCGATAAGTGCCACGTCTTCGGGTATTCGCAGCCCTTCCTGCTTGATGGCGGTAAAGGCGGCAAATGTGATGATGTCGTTGAATGCCAATATCGCATCGGGGCGGTTCTCCTTGCGCAGCAGTTTGGTAGTAGCCTCCAGCGCCCAGTCAAAGTCTATCTTCTCGCACACCACCAGTTCGCGGTCTATCTGTATGCGATTCTCACGCAGGGCCTCCAGATAGCCGTGCTTACGGCGCACCACCATGTCCAGATGGTTAGGTCCGCCGATAAAGGCTATACGCTTGCTACCCGTATCTATCAGGTGCTGGGTGGCTTGCTGGGCGGCCTCGTCGCCATTGGCCATCACGCTCGAGAACTTGTCGGGCAAGCATGTGCGACCGAAGAATACCATCGGTATGCCCATCTTCCAGATTTCCTCAAAGTGGCTGTAGTCGCGGGTATTCTGCGCCAAGCAGGCTATGATACCCTCTACGTGCAGACCTATAAAGTTGTCGATGGCTTTCACCTCGGCCTCGCCGTCCTCGTGGGTGTTGGCGCTGATCACCGAGTAGCCTGACTTGCGGGCCTCGTCTTCGATACCGTCGAGCACGGCGGCATAGTAGTGCGACACCATGTTTGGCATCACCACACCTATCACCTTGGGGGCCTCTTTGCGCAAGCTCTGGGCAAAGGGGTTAGGCCTGTAGTTCATCTCGCGAGCCAGGGCTTTCACCTTGGCCTGCATCTCCTTGCCTATCTCGGGTGAGTCGCGCAATGCACGACTAACAGTGGCTATACTTACGCCCAATACCTCGGCGATATCCTTCAGCGATGTTCTACGTTTCACATTAACCATATTCTTCTCCGTAAAAATGCGACGTTGCAAAGGTACACTTTTTTCTGGAAATTGCAAACGTTTACGTGTGTTTTTTCACTATAAACCATTGATTTTGAGCATTTTCATCGTACCTTTGCACCAGCAAAAGTCAGAATGAGTAATGAATAGTTGATAATAAGTTAGTTAGAAAACATGTAAAAGTAAGGCTGTCGTGATGACAGCCTTTCTTTCTTTTTATGTCCTTAGAACGTTGCTCTAACCATAAATCTCACACCATGTTTGTGCGCCGTTGGCAGCTCGTTGTAGTTCAGTCGGCGTATGTACTCCACGTGTACTATCTTAAAGATATTATGTATACCCAGACTCAACTCCATGTACGGGCGCTTGGGGTTCAGCTCGTAGCAGCCTTCGGGGAAGTACATCAGCATCGTGTTGCCAGCGTTCTTAGCCAACAGCGGGTTGTTCTTCTCCGACAGCTCCCCCCACAGCACGCGGAATCCTATCCACTCTCTCCACTTCAGCTTGCGTATCAGCGGTATACGGTTCAGTATCTTTCCGTTCAGGTCCCAGTTCACCTGACCCGATAGGAATCTGTCGGTGGGGAACTCCATGTTGTTGATGGCCTCAAACGTGTAGTCCTGTACAATGTAGCTCAGGTTGGTCTCGGGCATAATCAGCAGTGGGAATGGTACTTTCTCCCACTCTATACCACCCTTCACCTTGAAGTCCATCTTTCCCCACGACTTCAGCCAGAATCGCTTGTAGATCGATGCCTCGGTGTAGTTGTAGCTGTATTGTCCGCCCAGCACGCCTTTCAGTCCTAAGGTATGACTCACGGTGAATACCGGTGCATCCAGGTTGATGGGCAGTCGGCGCTGCTTGGTGTTGATAAACGTCTCGCCCGGGGCGAATCGCAACTCGGCGCGCAGCTCGGTGGTGCGTATCTTCTGACTCTGCACCGTGTTGGCACCCGATGTGGGCAATGCCGGATTGCTCCAGTTGGTCCAGGTGCTTTGGTCGTTGCTCTCCGATAGCGGAATGAAGTACAGGTTGCCGCAGGCCTCGTTCTCCTCAGTCTTCATCTGCACCGTGGTGCGGAATCCCCAGTCCTCCTCGCGCTCAAAGGTCAGCGTCTGGCGGTTGTAGAACATCATCTTGTCTACCTTGCTCCACTTAAAGGCAGTAAACATGTTGTCCTTATCGGTACGCATGAACTTGTCTGATGGCGACATCACGTCGTAGGTCGACGAGAAGGTGAGCGTGCGCTGCGGGAACTCGCGGGGCAAGTACTCCTTCTTGTTGAACGACCATATCACATCGCCCTTGTAGTACCACTTCTTCGAGTCGATGCCTCGGGCCACGTAGCCTTTCAGGAAGAGGTTCGAATCGAGATTAGCCGTGGTCTGGGCCGATAGTCGCAGGCGTATACCGTCTATTATGTTCTTGGTTATCATGGTGTTGATAGGACCAATATCCACCTTGCTGGGGTGTTTCTTGGTGCCCGTCTCCACAAAGTTCTCTATCAGCGCCTTCAGGCCGAAGATGATGTACTTAAAGCCCTTGATGTTCTCGATGTTGCTGATAAACGAGCCCATCTGACTCTCGCCCTTGGTCAGCTCCACCTGGCGATACTGGTTCCAGAACTCGTCGCCGCGCATCATGGCGTTCACGTCCTTCACCTCCTTCTTCGAGCCCTTAAACAGCTGCTTGGGCAGTTCGTCGAAGGCGTAGTCGCTGATGCGGGTGTTACGTATCACAGCCAGTTTCTGCAAGAAGCTGGCCACCTTTATCTCGGTAAACATATCGTCTACGCTCAGCACCCAACTGCCATCGGGCAACTGTGTAAACTCCTGCACCACCTGCATGTTCTCCACCCAGTTCACATCGCTCTTCTTGGGTATGGTCATCTCGCAGCGCTTCACCTGCCAGCTCGAGTCGGCCAGGATATACAGGTCGCCGCGGAAACCGAAGTCCTGCTGGTTGTTGGGCAGGAAGTGCAGATGGTAGCACAGGTCCTTGTCTACATACAGCGTGTCTTCTATATAATATCGGTAGAAGGCGATGGCATCCTTACCTATGGGCGATGTAAACGGATACTGCAGCATACGTATCTGGTCGTCGTATATGTTCACATCGGTAAACACGTCCTTAATCACCGTGTTCAGTATGTCGCCCGTTTGTATCAGGTCGTTAATACCCTGCGTGTTGATACCTTTTATGATGGTCTTCTCGTCGTGGGGTTTCTTGCGGTATATCTTCTGCGACACCGTCTCGTCTACGCTGATGGGCAGTATCAGCTTGTTGTTGTAGGGACATGCCTCTATCTGGTCTATCAGCCACTGCTTCTTCTTGTACTTAGGCGAGTCGAGCACCTCGGGGCGGAAGTCGTTCAGCGCCAGGGTTATCTTCTGATACTTGTTGTACTGATAGAAGTCGCGGTTGTCCAGATCGGTTTGTTTCTTGGCGGCCACCACCTTCTTCATCATCTCTACGGCCGGGTTGTTCTTGCGGCTGTAGCGCTGTCGTTTGGTCTTGACGGTCACCTCCTTCAGCATCTTGTTGTCGGTCTTCAGGCTTATCTTGATGTTGTCCTTGATGCTCGAGCTGATGGCCACCGTGTGACTCACGTAGCCCACCGATGTAAACGTGAGCTGCCAGCCATTGTGGCGAGCTATCTTGAAGTTTCCGTCGATATCCGATGCCACGCCCACACCATGACCCATATACTGGGCACTGGCAAAGGGGATTGGCTCACCGGTCTTAGCATCCACTATCTGACCGGTAATCATGTGCTGTGCCCATACGCTCATGGCCATCAGCATCATACTCAATAGTACTGTTATCCTTCTATTCATTCACTCTAAATTCTCAATTCTAAACTCTTAATTGGTTGAGCGCCGTAATCACGCGCTCAGCCGCTGTTTCGTCTACAGGGTCGTTAGTCCAGCCTTCGCCTTTAAACCATACGGTGTGGCATCCAGCCTTGCTGGCAGGAATAATGTCCTTATCCATGCTGTCGCCCACCACCACAACCTCATCGGGTTGCATCTTCAGAGCCTCCACGCCAAGTGTAAATATCTTGGGGTCGGGTTTGCGCACACCCACCACAGCACTCTCTATGATGGTGTCAAAAATGCCATCCAGCTTGAATTCCTTCAGCACGGTGGCTATGTTGCCGTAAAAGTTGCTCACCAGCACCATGGGGTATCGTCCCTTCAGCTGCAGCAGCACCTCACGACTACGGGCGGTCTCCTCGCAAGTCAGCTGGTACAAGTCGTCTACCACAGCCTGCTGATATTCGGGCTTGCCCAAGAATTCCAGCTCTATGCGTATCTTCTCCTCCAGCGTACGCTTAAAGGTAAAGTCGGGCTTGATAATCGGGTTCTTGCCCAGTGTACGCTCGGCGTGCACGTAGGCATCGCGAAATTCGGCCTCGCTCACGGGCACCTGCTGGCGCTCGTAGGCATGCCATATCACCTTGCCCCAGTGCTGTCCACCGGTATCCAGCGTGCCGCCGTAGTCAAATATATATCCTTTAATCATTGTCTCACCTTCTCACTTTCTCACCTTCTCACCTTCTCACTTTCTCATCAGTTCCGCGCACAATCGCTCATGCTTACTGTGCATATACATATACATGGCCTGGAACACGGTTATCTCTACCAGCGGATATACCCATGGGCAGTCTAGCAAGCAGGTCACGTAGATGGTGATGGCGCGAGTGTTAAACGTCAGCAGATTGGTGTACTTCATCAGCGGACGACTACCCTCCAGCAGTTTCTGGCGCACCTCTTCGTTTGGATTCTGCTTCCAGCGTGCAAAGAAGCTCTGGAACTGCGGTGTGCGCTGCTCCTGACTCTTGCAGTAGTTGGCGTAGTTATAGTAGAACGTGCGGCCCAGCAGGTCGCTTTTGGGCAGAGCCTCGTAGGTGGCACGCTGCTGCTTGTAGTTGTCCAGCTCGCTACCCTCCTTGCCCAACAGGAAGAACAGGTGTATCTGGCGATAGTAATCGGCCAGCGAGCTCTGCTTGGAGTGCAGCAACACACCAGCTATAAAGCACAGCACAAAGCCCCATATGCCCCACTGATACTCAGTGCCGGGTATGTTCTGATTCCACAGGCGCCAGATGATGGCGATGTAGATACTTGTAAACCACAGGTCGCCCGAGAATCCATCGAGCATACGGCCTATCAGGGTTTTCTTGCCTGTTATGCGGGCCATCTGGCCGTCGGTCGAGTCACAGAAGTTAGCAAACATCAGCAGCACCACGCCACAGATGTTATGCATCAGGTCGGTGTAGTGGAACATCCATCCTGCTCCCACACCTAAGAATATCGATACGATAGTGATTACGTTGGGGTGGATATCCAGTTTATTCCACAACAGTGCAAACACCAGTCCTATGGGGCGGGTAAAGTGCACGTCCAACCACTCTTCAGTATCTTCCGACTTAAACGATAATTTCAATAATTCCTTAAATGTTGCCATTATAATGTTTAATCTTTAATCTTCTAATTTTTAATCTTTAATTTTTAATCTTTAATTTTTAATCAGCTTCGCGATAGCGAAAGCTGCCTCCTCGCGACAGCGAGAGAATGAGGGCCAGTCATTAAAATCTATGATGCTATACGCGCCCTTCTCGTCTACGATGCAGTCGCCGCCATACACGCTGATGCCCACTGCCTTGGCCAGCTGTTCTGCACACGCCTGCAGCGTCTCTATCATAAACGGATAGTGTCGGGCTGCCCCGTTGCGCTGTTCGTCGCCAAACTTGGTGTCGCCATCGTCTGTGGGGTAGTAATAGCGGAAGAATCCCGTGCCTGCCACACCATAGAACTTCACCAGATCGCCGGGCACGTGCGCACTCACGGTATATTCGGTGATGCCGCGCGCCTTAAACTCCTCAATCTTCTGCTCCAGCTCGGCCTTGGTAGCGGCAAACTGCACGTCGCCCTTGCTCTGTGCGGCAGCATCGCCTCGCTTCAGCCAGTAGCCGTGCACACCCTCGCGTGGTGGCATAGGCATACCAGTGCGGCGCATTATCTCCTCCAACTTGCATCGGGCGCAGTTCTTGATGCCATCCGATGAGTTGATGGTGTTCAGCGTCTGCAGTTTAGCTAATGTCTCGGGCAGACGGCCCATCGTCATAATGCGGTCGTACTGCTCAGGTGCGTATTCAGCCTCCTCGCTCACCAAGTCTACTTGATGTCCAGCCGCCATGAGTTTAGCGCCTACCGTTTCCAGTATCGCCTTGTCCTTCTCCACCGAGTTCGGCGAGAATCTCTCCGCCCGCTGTATCATCAGTATCCTCATTTCTCTAGCTTCTCACTTCTCACCTCTCACCTCTGAGAAAGCATTCGGCTTTCTCAATATCGCTCGCGTGGTCTATATCCAGCACCTTCGAGAAGCCGTAAGCCTTCAGCTTCAGCCCGTCGCTCACCAGTGCACGCTGAAAGTTGCGCATTCGGCTGTCGCCGCGCTCTATGCATCGGCGCAGGGTGTCTATCGATTTCGGTGTCAGTCCGTATATGCCACCGCTGATGAATTTCGGATTCTCGCAGGTGTCGTAGAATCCTGTGATGTCCATACCCTCGGTAGTGCCCACATATAGCGGCTTCTCGTCGTCTATATAGTCCGTCACGCCCATCAGTCCGTCGGCCACGTTGTCGGCAACGTACAGTTCAAAGGTCTTGGCGTATGTACCAAACTCCTTCTCGCGGAAAATGGTGTCTACCGTAGTCAGGATGAATGGCTCATCGCCCAACCATCGGCTCAGTTCCCACATGCTGTGCATCGAGCTTGGGGTGCTCTTCACCACATACTTCAGGGGCACGCGTCCTGCCTCTGCTATCTCTTTCAGGTGTTCGGCCACGGCCGTCATCTGTTCATTACATATCACGCATATCTCGCTGGCATTGTTATCCATAAACACGCGTATCAGTCGGTCTATCAGCATCTCGCCGCCAACTTTTACCAGCGGTTTCGGCGCTGCCACGCCCTCCTGCACCAATCGCGATCCCTCGCCAGCAGCTATAATTGCATACTTCATTTTTCCAAACTAAATCTAATTTATTCGCATCGTTATTAAAATAACGGGTGCAAAGTTACGCAATTTTACCGAATTGCGAAAACTTTGCACGCTTATTTAGGTTTTATTAGTATTACGCGTTGATATACATCACCTTGAGACTTTTGCACTTTGACAGTTTGACATTTAGGCTTTGGATATTAATAGGGAAATCTGCGAATGAGACACAATACTTGTATCATATATTATAATATATAATATAAGTATATTTCGTTGTTGAACAATTCCAGAATAGCAGATGTCAAACTGCAAAAGTGCAAATCTCTGCCAATACAGAAATACCCAAAGTTCTTTTTGAAAATAATTACCAATTTACCTAATAATTCCAATATTTTAAAAACCTTTGCATTGGAGTTAAGGCTATGCATACTTTTGGTTAGGCCATGAAAATTTTTCTAGTAGGCCTACCAGGAAAATTTTCCATACCAAGCCCGCAAAACAAAGACAGAGAAAGAAACTTCAATAAAAAAGAATATATTTTACAAACTCAAGCTCGTTTATGTATATTTTGGAACTCATGCAAAAAAAGGGGCAAGAAGCCCCCCCCAATACGTATCTTATTTTTATTTATTGCCCTACTCTCAAGTCGCCGGAGTTGATGTCGCCCGAGCCGCGTTTGTGCATGTCGAAGCGCTGAACCTGGCCCTTGAGGGTGATGTCGCCAGAGCCTTGAAGTTCGGCATTGACGGAGCCGCAACCACTGAGAAACTCGACGTCGATGTCGCCAGAGCCACGGAGCTGCAACTGGGTGCGGAGGGCGTTCATCTGGCGGATGTTAAGATCGCCGGAGCCGATGAGGGTGGCTGTGGTCTCGCGGGTATCGAGATGCTTGATATTCAGGTCGCCCGAGCCTACGAGCTCGGCATCGCAGCGGTCGCAAACCACATCGGTGAACTGCACATCGCCCGAGCCCTTGAGGCGGAGTTCAAGATTGTCGGTATCAACACGGCCCTGACTGATGAAATCGCCTGAACCGCTGACCTGCACGCCAATCAAATCGGGCGAGGTGACATAGACGGCCAACTCCTTGTCGCCACCAAAATGGACATTGAAGATGCCTATCTTGCCCTTGTTGCGGATAGTGAGGGTGCCGCCCTCTACATCGGTAAGGATATTGGGAACAAGGTCCTTAGGACCTTTTATGCGAACGGAGAACGAGTCGGCCTGGGTGTAATAGACGGTAGGCGAACCGATAACCTCGATCCTATCGAAACCTTCGAGATCGGTGGTACGCACTTCCATCTCGTCGGAATTGGAATACGTAATCTTTAAACCACTGGTGCTGCACGAACAGAGTGCCAAAGCAGCTACGGCAAAAAACGGAAGAAAATATCGCTTCATATTAAAGATTAAACATTAAAAATTATACATTAAATTAAACTTTTCTATCCGTTTGACGGAACAAACGATAGAAAAGTTGCAAAGCATCATAAAAAAATTTATCTCATTGGGATTTCTACCCAGAAGCGCGAACCCTCGCCAAGGATAGAATCGACACCAATAGAACCACCAAGACTCTCGGCGTGGCTCTTGGCAACCGAAAGACCAAGACCGGTGCCGGGTATGTACTCGTCGACCTTGTAGAATCGCTCGAAGATGCGCTTCTGGTCGTCCTCAGAGATACCCTTACCAGTGTCGAGAACCCACAGCATGAGCTTGTCGCCATGTGGCAAATCGAAACCAACGGTGATGGAACCCTGAGCGGTGAACTTGACGGCATTCTGAACAAGGTTGGTAATAATCTCCTTGACCTTGGCGATATCGGTGGTAACCATGAGCTCGGTGATGGGGAACTGGCTGGCCAGAATGACCTGCGACGGATCGACCATACCGGCGAACGAGTCGACAACCTGGCGGAGCACAGGGATAAGGTCGATTTGCTGCTTGACAAGACTCTTGGCCTCGGCCTCGACCTTCGACATGCTAACCAATCCGTCGATGATATTAAGCAGCTTATAGTTGTTCTTCTGAATTTCGGCAATGAGCTGGGCGCGGTCTTCCTCGCTCTCGACCACGGGCAGCAGATCGGCAAAGCCCACAATTGCATTGAGCGGGGTGCGGATTTCGTGACCCATATTGGCCAGGAAGGCGGTCTTAAGGCGATCGCTCTCTTCGGCCTTGTTACGGGCGGCAATAAGCGAGGCCTCCATCTCCTTCTGAGCATCGATACGCACCGAGGTACCTACCACACGAGATGGATTGCCCTCTTCGTCGCGGGCAGAGATGGTTCCGAAGCTTTCCTCCCAATACGTCATACCCGACTTGCCGGCCAGCACACGATACGTCTCGTGATACCACAGCGTGTTGCCCTCGCAAATCTTATAGAGCGCGACGCGCACACGCTGGGCATCGTTCTTATCAATCAGACCGAAAAGCTGCTCGAGCGGAACCTCGGGGATAGACACCAGATCGCCCTTGTCATCGCGGAAGTCGGCATCGACACTGATGGTACGATTCTTACAGTCGATGTGCCACGTGCAGAGATGCATAGCCTTGAGCACAAACTCGTACTCGATATTGTTCTGCTTCACCTTGTCGAGATCGGAAAGCTCGCGCTTGAGGCGGCTGCCCGCACGGCGCTGAACAAAAATAAGGATGATTAACAATATGAGCAGACCTATGCCGATGGCCCACAGCATAGGGACGAGATACTTGTTCTCAGTCTGGGTATAGAGCAACAAACTATACATAGGTTCTTAATTTCAGAGGACAAAAGTAAGAATTTTATTTGGAAAACACGCATTTTTCGCACTATTTTTAATAAAAACGAAGTTTTTTTGTTAGATTAACAGTAAAAAAGAGTGATTTTAGGCCGATTTGCATTAACTTTGCACCCTGATAACATTAACATAATGGAAAAGTACGAATTAATTGCCAAAACGTTCATGGGACTGGAACCTGTGCTGGCAAAGGAGTTGACCCAATTGGGGGCAAGTGATGTGGAAATCGGTAGACGAATGGTATCGTTTACGGGTGATAAGGAAATGATGTATCGTGCCAACTTTCAGTTGCACACGGCTATCAGAATTCTGAAGCCAATACGCCATTTCAAAGCTAGAAGCGCTGATGATGTTTATGATGAAATCAAGAAGATTGACTGGACTGAGTATCTGGGCACCGACAAGACGTTTACTGTAGACTCGGTGGTGTTCAGCGAGGAGTTCCGCCACTCTAAGTTTGTATCTTACAAGGTGAAGGATGCGATTGTTGACCAATTCCGCGAGAAGATGGGCAAGCGCCCCAACATATCGATTAGCAATCCCGACATCCGCCTGAACATGCACATAGCCGAGGACAAGTGCACGCTGAGTCTTGACTCGAGCGGCGAGAGTCTACACCGACGTGGCTATCGCCAGGAGAGCGTAGAGGCACCGCTGAACGAAGTGCTGGCTGCCGGCATGATTCTGCTTTCAGGATGGCAGGCCGACACCGACTTTATCGACCCCATGTGCGGTAGCGGCACACTGCTGATAGAGGCTGCACTGATAGCCAAGAACATGGCGCCCGGACTATTCCGCAAGGAGTTTGCATTCGAGAAGTGGCCCGACTTTGACGCCGACCTCTTCGACGAAATCTACAACGACGAGAGCCTGGAGCGCGAGTTTAACCACAAGATCTATGGTTACGACATCGACATGAAGGCCGTGAACACCGCACGTATGAACGTGAAGGCAGCCGGACTGAGCGACATCATCACCGTAGAGCAGCAGGACTTCAAGAACTTTACACAACCCGCCAACAAGAGCATCATGATATCGAACCCACCTTACGGCGAGCGTATCTCTACACCCGACCTGCTGGGAACCTACAAGATGATAGGCGAGCGACTGAAGCACCAGTTTAAGGGCAACGACGCCTGGATACTGAGCTACCGCGAGGAGTGCTTCGACCAGATAGGCCTGAAGCCAAGCATCAAGATACCTCTTTATAATGGATCGCTGGAGTGCGAGTTCCGCAAGTATCAGATGTTTGACGGCAAGCTGAAGGACTTCCGCTCGGAGGGTGGCATCGTGAAGACCGAAGAGGAGAAGCGCCAGATGGCCGAGAAACACCGCTTTAAGAAGGAGCGCGAGTTCAAAAAACGTCTGGAAGAGAAGGAGGAGAATGAAGAGGCCGACATACTGAGCTTTACCTTCCATCGCCACGACCTGAGCAAGAACCGCGGTGGCCACGAGAGCTTTGACCGCAGCGGCAAGGAGCGCAGCGGGCGCAAGGAGTTTAACAAGGACCGCAAGGACTTTGGCGGCAAAGACCGTAAGGACCGCAAGGACTTTAAGCGCGGCGGCAAGAGAGAGTTCGGCAAGAAAGACTTCGGCGGAAAGAAAAAGAGATTTGACGATGATGAAGATTAAATATTTGCTCATAGCACTATTCGCTATTCACTGTTCATTATTCACTCCTATGAGCGCTCAGGATAAGAAACTGTTTACACTCGAAGACCTGAACTTTGGCGGAACCAACTACGCCAACCTGCGACCACAGGACATGTGGCTGACATGGTGGGGCGAGAAACTGATAGAAACCGGTGTGGACGAGTGCAAGGTGATAGACACCAAGACGGGCAAGAAACAAGTGCTGTTTACACTCGACGACATCAACAAGATGGCCGGTAGCGACGACGACAAGTACGTGCGCCACCTGATGAACGCCACATTCCCCTACCCCGACAAAACCATCGTGGCTGTGGGCAATCGCAAGGCGTTCATACTGGTTGACTTCGAAAAGAAGCAGATAGTATGGCAGGACAGCATATCAGGCCAGACGGCTAACGACTGGAACCCCACATCGCGCGCCACAGCGTGGGTGGAGAAAGACCAGCTCTACGTGGCCGATGCCAACGGCGTGAAGCACCAGCTGAGCACCGACGGCAGCCGCGAAATAGTGTACGGACAGAGCGTGCATCGCAATGAGTTCGGTATCAGAAAAGGTACATTCTGGAGCCCTAAAGGCAACAGACTGGCCTTTTATCGTATGGACCAGAGCATGGTGACCGACTATCCACAGGTGAACATTTTCACCCGCTCGGCCGACTACGAGCCCGACAAATATCCCATGGCCGGCATGACCAGCCACAAGGTAACGGTGGGCGTGTATGACGTGAAGACCAACAAGACCATCTATCTGCAAGCCGGCGACCCAACCGACCGCTATTTTACCAACATAGCATGGAGTCCCGACGAGAAGACCATCTACATGTTTGAGTTGAACCGCAAGCAGAACGACTGCCGACTGGTATCGTACGACGCCACAACGGGCGCTAAGATAGCCGAGCTGTATCGCGAGACATCAGACAAATACGTGGAGCCACAGAACCCCATTCAGTTCCTGCCTTGGGACTCTGAGAAGTTTGTGATGCAGAGTCAGAAGGACGGCTACAACCACCTGTACCTGATGGACAAGAGCGGCAAACAACTGAAGCAGATAACCAGCGGCAAATGGGTGGTGATGGACTTAGTAGGCTTTAACACCAAGAAGAAGAGCATACTCTACACCAGCAACGAGATTTACCCCACAAACTGCAATCTGTGGACCGTTGAGGTGAACAGCGGCAAGCGCAATCTGCTGGGCCAAGGCATCGGCGTGGTACAGAGCGCACAGCCATCGGCCACAGGACAGCAGGTGGCTCTGAAGTTCTCGTCGTACAACCGTCCACGCGTGATCGACCTGATTAACGCCAACACCTGGAAGGTAACCAATCTGCTGGAGGCCGCCGACCCCTGGAAGGACTACCAGCAGCCCATCTACACCAGCGGCTACATAACAGCTGCCGACGGCAAGACCGACCTGTACTACCGCATGGTGAAGCCACACGACTTTGACCCCAACAAGAAATATCCCACGGTGATATATGTATATGGTGGTCCGCACGCGCACAACGTAGATGCATCGTGGCACTACATGAGCCGCCCCTGGGAGACCTATATGGCACAGAAGGGCTACATCGTGTTCATTATGGACAATCGCGGATCAGAGAATCGCGGTCGCGACTTTGAGCAGGCCACATTCCACCAGCTGGGACAGGTAGAGATGCAGGACCAAATGAAGGGTGTGGAGTTCCTGAAGAAGCAGCCATACGTAGACATGAACCGTCTGGGCGTGCACGGATGGAGCTTCGGCGGATTTATGACCATATCGCTGATGCTGAACTATCCTGATGTGTTCAAGGTAGCCGTGGCTGGCGGACCCGTGATAGACTGGAAGTGGTACGAGGTGATGTATGGCGAGCGCTATATGGGCACCCCACAAGATAACCCCGAGGGCTACGCCAAGGCCAGCCTCATCAGCAAGGCCAAGAACCTGAAGGGCAAGCTGCAGATCATCACCGGCTATAACGACAACACGGTGGTGCCACAGCACTGTCTGTCGTTCCTCGATGCGTGCGTGAAGGCCGGTACACAGCCCGACTTCTTTGCCTACCCGGGCGAGGAGCACAACATGCGAGGCCACGCCAGCGTGCATCTGCACGAACGTATCACACAATATTTCGAAGATTATTTAAAATAACTATAATGAAACTTTTACTGTTAGGAAGCGGCGGACGTGAGCACGCCTTAGCTTGGAAAATTGCTCAGAGTGATAAATGCGAGAAACTCTACATCGCACCAGGTAACGCAGGTACCGGCAATTGTGGCGAGAATGTAGCCATGAAGGCCGACGACTTTGAAGCCATCAAGAACTTTGTGGCCGAGAAGGGCATCAACATGGTAGTGGTTGGTCCTGAGGACCCACTGGTAAAGGGTATCTACGACGAGTTGAAGACCGACGAGCGCACAAAGAACGTGCCCGTTATCGGTCCATCAAAGGCTGGAGCAGTGCTCGAGGGCTCGAAGGATTTCGCCAAGAGCTTTATGATTCGCCATAACATCCCCACAGCCCGCTATCAGACCTTCGACGGCGAGCATCTGGAGGAAGGACTGAAGTTCCTGGAGACACTCGAGGCCCCATACGTGCTGAAGGCCGACGGACTCTGTGCTGGTAAGGGCGTACTGATTCTGCCCACACTCGACGAGGCCAAGAAAGAGCTCAAGGAGATGCTGGGCGGTATGTTCGGCAATGCCTCATCGCAGGTAGTGATCGAGGAGTTTATGGCCGGTATCGAGTGTTCGGTATTCGTGCTAACCGACGGCAAGAACTACAAGATTCTGCCCGAGGCTAAGGACTACAAGCGTATTGGCGAGCACGACACGGGCCTGAACACCGGCGGTATGGGTAGCGTAACACCAGTGCCATTTGCCACCAAAGAGTGGATGCAGAAGGTGGAAGACCGCATCATTCGCCCAACAGTAGAAGGACTGGCCGCTGATGGCATCGACTACAAGGGCTTTATCTTCTTCGGACTCATCAACCGCACCAACACACCTACCGGTCAGCCCGAGCCATACGTGATTGAGTACAACTGCCGTATGGGCGACCCAGAGACCGAGAGCGTAATGCTGCGACTGAAGAGCGACATAGTTGACCTGTTTGAGGGTGTGGCCAATGGCGACCTGGACAAGCGCGCCATCGAGTTCGACGAGCGTGCTGCCGTTTGCGTAATGCTGGTATCGGGCGGCTATCCACAGGAGTACAAGAAGGGCTACCCCATCAAGGGCATCGAGAACGTTGAGGGATCAATCGTATTCCACAGCGGTACTGCCCTGAAGGATGGCGAGGTTGTTACTGCCGGCGGACGCGTCATCGCTGTATCATCTTACGGCAAGGACAAGGCCGAAGCCCTGCAGAAATCGTTTGAAGAGGCACAGAAGATACAGTTTACCGACAAATACTTCCGTCGCGACATAGGTGCCGACCTGTAAAGCAGTATGAGCAAGAAGCATACACAGAACATCATAGCCGAAAGCCGTAAAACGTTGCCGATAACCATCGTGTATGGTGTCGGCATCTGGCTGTTGGCCGGATTGGTTAATAATGGCTGGTGGGTGCAGTTCGTGTGTTTCTGGGCATCGGTGTATGCCATGATTCACCTGAACAACATCAACCTGATGATACGTATCTACAGCCGTTCTGTGTCGGCCGCCTACATTCTGCTGTCGTGTATAGCCGTGTGGCTGTTCCCATCGGTCAACGGGGCCGTGATGCAATTAGGAACCACACTGATACTGCTATTGCTGTTTGCAAGCTATCAGGACTCCGAAGCCCGGGGCAAGACATTCTACATGTTCCTGATTCTGAGCGTGATGAGCATGCTTGAGCCCCACTATCTGCTGTTTATGCCATTGATATGGCTACTGATGGCCATCACGGTCTACTCGATGAGCATACGCACATTCCTGGCATCCATCATCGGCCTGATAACGCCCTACTGGCTCTATGCGGGTTGGTTGCTGTTCATGCATCCTAAGAATCCAGAAATGGTGCTGAGCCTTACCGACAGATTCAGCGAGATACAATGGGCCATCGACTACGGCGCCCTGACCCGCGCGCAAATCATCTACTTTGCACTATTGGTAATGTTGTTCCTGATTGGCGCCTTCCACTTCTGGATGACCAGCTATATGGACAAGATACGTGTGCGCCAGATTTACACCAGTCTGATCATGCTGACGCTATATACCATATTATTATTAGCCGTACAACCACAGATGTACAACGTGCTGATATTTGTGATGACGATAGCGGTGAGCCCGATTATAGCCCACTTCGTATCGCTGACCCACACGCGGATGTCGAACATATTCTTCATGGTGCTGATGGCGGCCATACTGATACTAACGGGAGTGAACCTATGGATTTCATAATACACTTCCTATCGCAGTACGGCTATTGGGGCATGCTGTTGGCGGCATTCCTGGCGGGTAGCTTCTTCCCTTTCTCTAGCGAGGCGGTGATGGTGGCACTGATGGCTACCGGGCTCGACCCTTGGGTGCTGATGATATACGGCACCATAGGCAACGTGATGGGAAGCGTGTTTAACTACTGCGTGGGCCGAATGGGTAAGCTGGAGTGGATTGAGAAATATCTGCATGTAAAGAAAGAGGATCTGGACAAAGCCCACAAGTTTTTGGCCGGGCGAGGTGCGTGGATGGGATTCTTTGCCTTTCTGCCCGTTCTGGGTAGCGCCATCACCATCGCTTTAGGACTGATGCGATCGAACATCATCATCACATTCATCGCCATCACACTGGGTAAGTTATTCCGTTATGTGATATTAATCTACGGTGCAGGACTGTTTATGTAAGTTAATTATCAATTATCAATTGTCAATTATCAATTATATTTCGTAACTTTGCACCACTATTTAGATTTTTAACGTTAAAGTATAAAGTATTGTAATGAAACAATTCAGGTTAGTAGACAACGCCTTGGGCTGGTTAGCATTCTTTATTGCAGCCTTTGTCTATTGTTCTACCATCGAGCCGACAGCCAGTTTTTGGGACTGTCCGGAATTTATCACCACTGGTTACAAACTGGAGATAGGTCACCCACCGGGTGCACCATTCTTCATGCTTACAGCCAACTTGTTCTCGCAGTTTACCAGCGACCCAACCCAGGTGGCACGAATGGTTAACACCATGAGTGCGCTGCTTTCGGCCACTTGTATTCTGTTCCTGTTCTGGACCATCACGCATCTCACCCGCCGATTGCTCATCAGCAACTGGGACGAGATGACGCTGCCCAAGATGATTGCCATCGAGGCATCAGGACTGGTGGGCGCGCTGATTTACACATTCAGTGATACATTCTGGTTCTCGGCTGTTGAGGGCGAGGTTTATGCCTACTCATCGGCATTTACTGCTGTGGTATTCTGGCTGATACTGAAGTGGGAAGACCAGGCCGACCAGCCTCATAGCGACCGCTGGCTGGTGCTGATTATGTATATGACGGGACTTTCAATCGGTGTTCACCTGCTGAACCTGCTTTGTGTGCCCGCCATCGTGCTGGTTTACTACTATCGCCGTTTCCCCGATGCCAACCTCAAGGGTTCGCTCATCGCACTGGGTGTGTCGGTAGTTATTCTGGGCGCAGTACTTTATGGTGTAGTACCAGGTATCGTCACCGTGGGCGGATGGTTCGAGCTGTTCTTTGTGAACACACTCGGCATGCCATTCAACACAGGTGAGATTATCTATATCTTCCTGCTGGTGGCTTGTGTTATTTGGGCCGTTTACGAGACTCAGACACAGAAGCATTCGCTGAAGATACAGAATGTGGCCTTCCTGATATCAGTAGGTATGCTGGGTATCCCCTTCTACGGATGGGGTTGGAGCGCATTCTTCATCGGCGTGGTTGTGCTGGCAGCACTCTGGTTCCTGCTGAAGTACACTGTAAACAAGCAGCCACTGATTACCGCACGCATCAAAAACACCATGCTGCTCTGCATGCTGATGCTGATGATTGGCTACTCGAGCTACGCACTGATCGTGATCCGTTCGTCGGCTAACCCACCTATGGACCAGAACTCGCCCGAGGATATCTTTACGCTGGGCGACTATCTCGGTCGCGAGCAGTACGGCCAGCGCCCATTGTTCTATGGTCCTGCATACACATCGCAGGTAGCACTGGAGCAGGATGGCAACTACTGCAAGCCCGTCATGTCGAAAGGCAAGCCCGTATACCAGCGCAAGGAGAAGGCAAGCGCCGACGAGAAGGACTCGTACTTTGTAGTACGCACCAAGGATGAATATAAGTATGCACAGAATATGCTGTTCCCACGTATGTATGATGCCGGCCACGCCGCAGCTTACGAGTCGTGGATGGGCGGTGTTGACGGTTCGCAGGTGCCTTACGACCGCTGCGGAGAGCAGATGACGGTGAAGGTGCCAAGTCAGCTGGAGAACATTCGCTTCTTCCTGAGCTATCAGTGCAACTTTATGTATTGGCGCTACTTTATGTGGAACTTTGCCGGACGCCAGAATGATATCCAGGGCAACGGCGAGCTGGAGCACGGCAACTGGCTCACAGGATTCTCGTTCATCGACAACGCACGTCTGGGCGACCAGAGCATGCTGCCTCAGGAGCTGAAGAAGAACAAGGGTCACAACGTGTTCTATTGCATGCCTTTGATACTCGGATTGCTGGGACTCTTCTGGCAAGCTTGGTACACACGCAAGCGCAAGGTTGGCGAGAAGACCATCGACGATCCTATCGGCATCCGTCAGTTCTGGGTAGTATTCTTCCTGTTCTTCATGACTGGATTGGCCATTGTGTTCTATCTGAACCAGACACCAATGCAGCCACGTGAGCGCGACTATGCATACGCCGGTTCGTTCTATGCCTTCGCCATCTGGTGCGGTATGGGCGTTGCAGCAATCATCGACTGGTTGAACCGCAAGATGAAGAAGGAGAACATGGTTGTAGCCATCGTCATCGGATTGGCTTGCTTGATAGTTCCTATCCAGATGGCATCGCAGACTTGGGACGACCACGACCGTTCGGGCCGCTACTGCTGCCGCGACTTCGGTCAGAACTACCTGATGACGCTACAGGAAGAGGGTAATCCTATCATCTTTACCAATGGTGATAACGACACCTTCCCACTCTGGTACAATCAGGATACCGAGGGATTCCGTACCGATGCTCGCGTATGTAACCTCTCATATCTGCAGACCGACTGGTATATCGATCAGATGCGCCGTCCGGCTTACGACTCTCCATCAGTGCCCATCAGCTGGAGCCGACTGGAGTATTGCGCCGGCACCAACGAGTATGTGCAGGTTGATCCTTCATTGAAGAGTCAGGTTGAGGAGTTGTATCGCCAGAATCCAGAGGAGGCTAAGAAGCAGTTCGGCGAGAAGCCATTCGAGCTGAAGAACATCCTGAAGAACTGGGTACGTTCAACCAATAAGGATCTGCACGTGATTCCTACCGACACCGTTTATGTAACCATCGATAAGGAAGCTGTGAAGAAGAGCGGCATGATGATGGCCAGCGATTCTATCCCCGACCAGATGGTAATCTCGCTGAAGGGCAAGAACGCGCTGTATAAGGGCGACCTGATGATGCTCGAGATGATAGCCCAGTGCAACTGGACCCGACCCATCTACGTAGCAACAACCGTAGGTGCCGAGAACTATATGAACCTGGGCGACAACTTTGTGCAGGAGGGATTGGCTAACCGCATCACCCCATTCACCACCAACGCTCCCGGTGCAAAGAACTTCGACACCGAGAAGACGTATAACAACGTGATGAACAAGTTCAAGTTCGGTGGTGTTGACAAGCCTGGCATCTATCTCGATGAGACCGTGATGCGCATGTGTTACACACATCGCCGACTGATGTCGCTGCTGGCCATGCATCTTGTTAACGAGGGTCAGGATAAGAAGGCGAAGGAAGTACTCGACAAGTGCGAGAAGGAGCTGCCAAGCTACAACATACCTCACGACTACCAGAGTGGCTCAATGGATCTGGCCCGTGCTTACGCATTGACCAACCAGACCAAGAAGGCTCAGGAGCTGATAGACCAGCTGTGGCGTAAATCGGCCGAGTATATGTTGTGGTACTGCTCGCTCGACGGACAGCGTTTCGAGAGCTCACAGCAGGACTGCATGTTGCACCTCTACATCCTGAATCAGGTTCTCGACCTGCAGTCGGCAGTAGATGCCAAGAAGGCTGAGGAGAAGGACAAGCAGTTCCAGACCATCAATAAGATCTACACCGCTAAGGGTGGAACTTACGGACAATAAGATATGTTTATAGAGCAACCGGCAATCTATCTGCGCTGGCTCTATCCAAGAGCATACTGGCGAATGGACCATCACGAAAAGTCAGTCTACCTGACTTTCGATGATGGTCCCATCCCAGAGGCTACACCGTTTATCCTCGACACACTGAAGGAGTACGGTGCCCGCGCCACCTTCTTTATGGTGGGCGACAATGTGCGCAAATATCCCGAACTCTATAACCGAATATTAGCCGAAGGTCATCAGGTGGGCAATCATACCCATAACCATATTGGCGGATTGCGCCACTCCATCAAGGAATACAGCTATAATGTAGAAAAGGCCAACGCCTACATCCACAGCCACTATGTACGTCCGCCCCACGGTTGGATGCGTATGGCGCAGTATGCCTGGCTAAGCCGTAAGTACAAGATTGTGATGTGGGACCTTGTAACACGCGACTACTCAAAATGGATGACCGCCGAAGATGTGGTTAATAATATAAAGAGGTACGCGCGTAATGGCTCAATCATCACATTCCACGACTCACTGAAAAGTATCGACAAACTAAAGACCGCACTACCCGAAAGTCTGCAATGGCTGAAAGACCAAGGCTATAGCTTCAGAATATTCCCATAAAACAAATAATAAACAACAATGAAAAGATTACTAACAACCTGCTTACTTACAGCAACATTCGCAATGACAACAAATGCACAACCGCAGCTTCGTGCCGATAATATCGACGAAGTGCTCAAGGCCATGACCCTTGAAGAGAAAGCCAAACTATTAGTTGGCGGTGCTAACAATTTCTTTGGTGCCGGTGCCGTAGTTGGTGGCGAGGCCGACCTTGTGGCCGGTGCCGCTGGTACATCACCCGCCATCCCACGTTTGGGCATCCCCGCTACAGTACTTACCGACGGCCCTGCCGGCGTACGTATCGACCCAACACGTAAGGGTACCACCAAGACCTATTATGCCACAGCATTCCCCATCGGTTCGTGCTTGGCTTCAACATGGAACACCGAGCTGGTTAGCAAGGTGGGCGAGGCCATCGGTAACGAGACCAAGGAGTATCGCTGCGACGTGATACTGGGTCCTGGTATGAACCTGCATCGCAACCCACTCTGCGGTCGTAACTTCGAGTACTATTCCGAGGATCCTCTGCTCACAGGTAAGATTGCAGCTGCTTATATCCAGGGTGTACAGAGTCAGGGTGCTGGCGTAAGTGCCAAGCACTTTGCCATCAACTCGCAGGAGACCGACCGTACCGCAGTTGACGAGCGCGTTTCACAGCGTGCCGCCCGCGAGCTGTATCTGCGCGGTTTCGAGATTGCTGTTCGCGAGAGTAACCCTTGGACCATCATGGCATCATATAATCAGGTAAACGGCGAGTACTCTATGGGTAACCACGACCTGCTGACCAAGATTCTGCGTGAGGATTGGGGCTATAAGGGCATCGTGATGACCGACTGGATTGGTATCCGTCAAGGCCTTACCACAGCCAGCGAGGTGCATGCCGGCAACGACCTGATGGAGCCCGGACAGCCCGCACAGGTGCAGGAGATTATCGATGCCGTTAAGAATGGCAAGCTCGACATAGCCGATGTTGACCGCAACGTGCGCCGCATGCTCGAGTATATCGTTAAGACTCCAAGCTTCCACAAGTATCCCGCATCAAACAATCCCGACTTCAAGGCTCACGCAGCCATCACACGTCAGAGTGCCGCCGAGGGTATCGTGATGCTGAAGAACAATGGCGCATTGCCTTGGAAGAATGGTATTGTTAAAACCGTTGCCTTATTTGGCGAGAACTCATACGACTTCCTGAGCGGTGGAACTGGTTCAGGTTGCGTTCACCCACCATACGTGGTTGACATGCTCGAAGGACTTAAGAATGCCGGCATCAGCTCGTCGGCTACACTTACCGATATCTATCGCAAGTATATCGAGTTTGCCCGCGTCAAGTTCCAGGCCGAGCGTCACCCGGCCAAGTGGTTCCAGACAGAGATGATGGGTCAGCAGAAGTACCCTGAGATTTCTATCGCCCCCATCGCTATCAACAAGGAGATTCAGGCTGCCGATGCAGCTATCATCACCATCGGACGTCAGGCTGGTGAGGGTATCGACCGCGATATCGACACCGAGTTCAACCTGATTCCTGAGGAGCGTAATCTGATTGTAGACGTTTGCAACGCTTTCCACGCTGCTGGTAAACCCGTCATCGTTATCATCAACTCGGGTAGCGTTATCGAGACTGCTTCTTGGAGCGGATATCCCGATGCCATCCTGTGTGCTTGGCAGCCAGGTATGGAAGGCGGTAACTCTATCGCCGACCTGCTCACCGGTAAGGTTAACCCATCTGGTAAGCTCACCATGACTTGGCCGATCGCAGCTACCGACCACGCATCTACCAAGAACTTCCCCGGAAGTCTCGATGACTATACTTTCAAGATGCTGGTAGGAAACAAGGCCCAGATTCCTGGTCACACCTACACCAACCACGAGGAGGACATCTACGTAGGTTATCGCTACTTCGACACCTTCAACAAGAACGTTGCCTACCCATTCGGTTATGGATTGAGCTACACCACATTCACCTTCTCAAAGCCAGTAGTTAAGGCTAAGGGCAAGGATGCCGTTGAGGTTAGCATCACCGTTAAGAACACCGGTAAGATGAGCGGTAAGGAAGTAGCTCAGGTTTATGTTCAGGCACCCGAAGGCAAGCTTGAGAAGCCAACTCAGGAGCTCAAGGCATTTGCCAAGACCCGCGAGCTGCAGCCCGGCGAGAGTCAGGTTCTCACCATGACTATCCCCGTACGCGATCTGGCAAGCTTCGACGAGGTTAACAGCCAGTGGATTACCGAAGCCGGTAATTACACCTTCCGTATCGGTAACAGCAGCCGCGACATAGCTGCTACAGCAACACTCAAGATTGCTGAGTACACCGAGAAGACCACCAACGCTCTTGCACCAAAGCAGAAACTCAACCTGCTAAAGAAATAATAAAAAGAATCCCCGGTTGAAATCATCAACCGGGGATATTTTTATGCTCATGAAAAACTATTCAGATACTTCTTCTTCGTTAGTCAGTATATCTGCTATTGGCAGCTGGCGGTCAATAGCTGTATGGAATGAAATCAGCGTCTGACTGCTTGAAAGCCCAAGGGGCTGCAGCTTATCATGGATAATCGTCAGCAGATGATGATTATTACGGGCATACAGTTTGATAAACATATCGAAGTTTCCGGTTGTATAGTGACACTCCACAACCTCAGGTATCTGCTTGAGTTTCTCAAGTACCTCGTCAAAGCGAGCAGGATCCTTCAGATTCAATCCGATATAAGCACAGGTCTCGTAACCTATTTTCTCGGGTTCAATCAAGAACTGCGATCCTTTGAGCACACCTAGTCCGTTCAACTTCTGAATACGCTGATGGATGGCTGCACCACTCACATTACATGCACGTGCCACCTCCAGGAATGGGATACGGGCATCGGCGGCTATCAAACTAAGAATCTGTCTGTCAAGTTCGTCAATTTTTACCATAATAGCAGTTATTTTTTGATTTCAGTTGCACTATAATTTATCTTCAGGGCGTAGGCCTGCTGCAGATTTCGTTTCACCTCGCTCACAAGTCCCATAGGTGCCTTGCGGTCTACACGTAGCGACACCGTGAGTCGGGCTTGGTTCTCGGCACTCAGTCCACTACGTATATGCTCTATCAGAGCGGGTATATCATGAGGGTTTACAATGTCGCCATTCAGCTGCACAGCCCAACGGCCACTTTTATTTTTCCCCTCCTTCTCACCTTCTCTACCAATATAGATGTTCACCACAGCCTGCTTGTTGGCCAGCTTCTGTACCTCAACACCCTCGGGCACCTGTAGGCGCACCTTCACCTCATCGCTACGCATGTGAGTTACAATCATAAAGAAGAACAGCACCGTAAATATCAGGTCGGGCATCGAAGCCACATTGAGCGATGGCACGCTTCTGCGACTCTGATGAAACATACTCTTCATGGGTCTCATCTGGCACCTCCTTCCTGTATGGGCGATTCGCTGATACGCTGCGGATAATACTCGTTCAGTGCCGTCTTCTCATCGTTGGTACACGCAGCATAGCTGTGGCCATAACGTTTCTTGGCATATTCTTCGCGCAGTTCCTGATAAGCACTTACCACGGCATCCTGCATCTTGAAGTATGCCTCGTAGGTGGTAGCAGCATTAGCTTCTATCGATATCACGTGCCCGGTACGGTTCACAAATGCCAGCGAGCGCACGGCGGCTGTCAGCTCCTCATAGCTCACGGTCTTTCCATCGCAAGTCAGCTGGTTGTTGGCATCCAGTTTCACCTGCATCACATTGTCTCGGTTGATGTCCTTTGGCTGTTCGTGCTCCAATGGCGGCGGAGCCATCTGGCGCAGCAATCCCTTCTCCGTGTCCATCGATGATGTCACGAGGAAGAATATCAACAGCATAAACGATATGTCGGCTGTCGATGTAGTATTCAGCTCCGGAATCTGCTGACGATAGCGCTTACGAAACATCCGATAATCAATATAATAGAGGTATAGATAAACATATCAGCAACACGCAGCCAGAACGTATCGGTAAGCAGTTGGCCGTTGGTCATGATGGGCTTGGTAGAGGCCAGAGCGAATGTGAGCACCATGCACAGCACAAAGCCGATGGCAACACACCACCCGATTTTTCCAGCGGGCACACCATTCACCACATCATCGCCCTTTCTGCGGAATCGCAATCCATGCCACACCGAATAGGCTGTAGTCAATATGGCAACAGCAATCGCCAGGTACATCAGTCCCAGCATCACATCAGCTATAGCAGGCGAAATGAAGTTATTCATCACTATTCACTCTTCACTTTTCACTATTCACTTTATACTCGCTAATCATGTCCAGCAGCATTATGGCAGCCTCTTCCATCTGAGCCGTCAACCGCTCAATCTTTGAGAGGATATAGCTATAGAACAGCTGCAGTATCAGGGCCACTACGATACCGAAGATGGTGGTAATCAGCGCCACCTTCATACCCTGAGCCACTACGGTAGGACCGATGTCGCCAACAATCTGAATCTGATCGAACGCCATCACCATACCAATCACGGTGCCCAGGAATCCGAGCGATGGAGCCATCGCAATAAACAGCTTAATCCACGAGCAGCCCTTCTCCAGGTTGGCAGTCTGCAATCCACCAAAGTTAGTGATGCTACGCTCAATGGCATCCATGGGCTGTTTGATGTGCAGCAATCCTTGGTAGCATACCGATGCCACAGGTCCACGGGTGTTGCGACATAGTGTCTTGGCCCCCTCTACATCGTTGGCCTTCAGTTTCTGCTCTATATCGCCCATCAGCTGGTGGGTTTTAATCTCCGAGAGTGTCAGATAGATGATGCGTTCTATGCAGAAAGCCAGTCCCAGCACAAGTGCTAGGGCCACAAGCGACATAAATGCCACATTACCATCCACAAACTTGGTCTTCAGCTGTTTGTGCAGTCCACCTTCAGCCTCATCGCCGGCAAGTTCGTCGATATCATCAGCCATCACAGCCATCGAGTCAACATCAGCCGTGATAGCCGTTGTGTCGGTGATTGCTACAGAATCAACCTTGTTCTGAGCAATACTGGTTTGCGAAACACTCAGCAAACCTATCAGTGCGAAAAGAAAAATCAGTCGTTTCATATCATAAAATTCCTAGCGGAGAGAGGGGGATTCGAACCCCCGAATCGCTTTTGACGATTACACGCTTTCCAGGCGTGCCTCTTCAGCCACTCGAGCACCTCTCCTAATTAAGTGGATGCAAAGTTAGCGTTAATAATTGATAATCAATAATTGCCAATTGATAATTTAATATTCTTTAAATGATTATTCCGAGCACTCGTGCCACATTCTCATTGGTCTTCTGCGCCACCTCTTCTTCGCTCACACCATAGGCCTCAGCAAGTCGCTTCAACACGTATGCCACAAAGGCTGGTTCATTCCTTTCGCCACGCTTAGGCACTGGTGCCATATAGGGGGCATCGGTCTCCAGCACAATGCGATCCAGAGGTACTACTGCTGGCAGAACTTCGGGCAGATGCGACTTCTTGAAAGTAGACACACCGCCTATGCCCAACACAAACTTGTCGAACTGCAACAGCTCTGCGGCCTCTTGCTCATTGCCGGTAAAGCAATGAAACACGCCACCGGGCAAGTCCTTCTGATACTTCTTGATGATGGCCACCATCTCGTTCTGAGCCTTACGGCAATGAATCATCAGCGGCAGCTGATACTCTACGGCCCAACGCACCTGCTCCTCAAATGCCTCCAGTTGCTCCTTCTCGAACTCCCTACTCCAGTAATAATCCAGCCCTATTTCGCCAATGGCGATGGCCTTAGAGGTGAGAGATATCTTTATGCGCTCTAAAACCTCACGCCAGTCAGCCTTTACATCCTCGGGATGCAGGCCTAACATTGGGTAGCAGTAACCGGGATAGCGGCTGCATACAGCCTTGATGGATTCTATCGAATCCAGATTGATGCCTGGCACACCAATAGCAGCAACCCCAGCCTCGCGGGCTCGGGTTACTACGGCTTCGAGATCATCGCGGAACTCTTCGCCATCCAGATGACAATGTGTATCTATAAACTGCATTAACTCTGTCGTTTCATCATCTCAGCAGCGTATGCCTTCAACTCGGCCTTACGCTCCTCGGGCAGATTAATCTTGGCCAGATAAACCAGACTCTCCTGATAATACTCGTCCATCTTCTTCTGGCAGAGTTCGCGGATACCTATCTCGTTATACAACTCGGTAACGGTCTTCACCTTCTCGTTGCGGTCGAACTCCTTAGCCTCAATCCACTTCATCAGCTCCTCGCGCTGTGCTGCATTAGCACGGTTCACAGCGTTAATCAGCATATAGGTCTTCTTGTTCGATGTGATATCGCCACCAATGTTCTTACCAAATACAGCTGGGTCGCCATATACATCCAGCAGATCGTCCTGCAACTGGAATGCCAAACCCAGCTTTTCGCCGAACTTATACATATTCTCAACATCCTCGGCTGGTGCATCGGCCATAATAGCACCTACCTTGCAAGCACAAGCCAATAGCACACTGGTCTTCAGACGGATCATCTCGATATACTCGTCCTCGGTCACATCGTTACGTGTCTCAAACTCCACGTCCAACTGCTGTCCCTCACCAATCTCAAGCGTAGTCTGTATAAACACCTTGAATATAGCAGGCAACTTAGCAGGATCACAATCCTCTACGCGCTCAAAGGCCTGGAGCAGCATAGTATCACCCGACAGGATGGCACGGTTGGCATCCCACTTCTTGTGCACCGTCTCATGACCTCTGCGCATATCGGCGTGGTCCATCAGGTCGTCGTGCAGCAGGGTGAAGTTGTGATAAGTCTCAAGTCCTATGGCCTGAGGCATAATACTCAGTGGATCATCCTTATAGAGGTTATACGACAACATCGTGAGCACAGGGCGCACACGCTTGCCTCCTATCGAGAGTACGTACTTGATAGGGTCGTACAACGAGGCTGGCTGGCGATCGTAAACCAGATTGTCCAGTGCCTCATTCACTTTCTTGAGTAATTCTTCTGATGTATACATATCATATTATAAATTAAATACTACTGGTATGCTCACCATGGTTCTGCATGGTTTGGCATTCATCATGCCGGCCTTCCATTGGGGCATCATCTTCAGCACCCTCAGCACCTCCTGATCGCAGGCAGGCTCCAGCGGCTGCACCACTTGCAGATCGCTCAGCGATCCGTCTTTGTTCACAATGAACTGCGCCACCACCTTGCCCTTAATCTTGCGTTGCTGGGCCGATGCGGGATACTTCAGGTTCTTTGTCAGCCACTTCATAAACTCGGCAGCTCCGCCGGGAAACTGGGGCAGATCCTCTACCACACGGAAGTCGATAGGCTCATCATACATATCCACCACCTGTGGTTTCTCTTCCTCTGCCTTCAGCGTAGGCTCCTCCTCTTCGGTCTCTTCCTGCAGGATGGGCTCTGGAGGTAACTCCACATCGTTATCTACCAGATGCAGTTGTTGCGATTCCTGTTTCTCCACCTTCTGCTCCTGAGGCATCATCATCGGCACCTCATCCTTATCGCGCTTCAGGGGCGACAGCTCTACCTCGGCATCCAGACTTTCGTCATCGTCGAAGAACGACCATCCGCTTCCGCCGCTGTTCCACTCCAGCAGCACAAACAGCGAGGCCAGCACCACAATCAGTCCCAAAAGGAACCCTTGTGTGCGCTTTTGTTCCAAATCCGCCTCTTTACTCTTCTTGACTTCCATCTGTTTTATATAAAACCGAGTGCAAAGATAGTTATTTTTTCGGTAAAATAGGTATATATTAAGTTTTTTTGCTATCTTTGCGACCAAATTAGGAGAAATGAACATTCGAAACGTCATAATAACCCTCATCACGGCCTGTGCGTCAACCACTATCAATGCTCAGGACAGCGAGACAGCCTACAATTTCCTGCGGCTGCCGGTTAGTGCGCATGTGGCTGCCGTTGGTGGCGACAACATCTCACTGGCCGAGGACGACGCTACGATGATATTCCACAATCCGGCCCTTATCAGCGGGGTGAGCGACAACAGCATCAACCTCAACTACATGACGTATATGGAGGGGGCTAAGAACGTCAGCGCATCGTTTGTCAAACTGGCTGGCGAGCGTTCCTCATGGGGCGTTTCAGCTCAGCTGATGGACTACGGCAGGATAAACCAGACCACCGCTTACAACGAGCATCTCGGCAAGTTCTCTGCCCGCGACATCGCCATCGGCGGCACCTTTGCCTACGAGCTTACCGACAGGATCAGCGGCGGTATCACGGCCAAGTTCATCACTTCTACCATCGCCGATTACAACTCGCTGGCAGTGGGTGTGGATTTAGGATTAAACTACCTTGATATCGATCGTGGCTGGAGCCTCTCCACCGTGGCACGCAATCTGGGCGGACAAATCAAGGCTTACGAAGACGATTTCGAGCGCATACCGTTCGATCTGCAGGTGGGCGTCAGCAAGCGCCTATTGAACTCGCCTCTGCGATTCCACGCCACACTCAGCCGACTGACTGATTGGGACGAAGCTTTCGGGCACCATCTGGCCATCGGAGCCGATGTGCTATTGGGCGAGAATATATACTTGGCTGCCGGCTACAACTTCCGCAAGTCACAGCAGATGTCGGTTTCCGACAACGATGGTTCGTCAGCCCATGGGGCCGGACTATCACTTGGTGCAGGCTTGTCGCTTCAGCGATTCAAGCTCCATTTGGGCTGGGGCAAGTATCATGTCAGCACCTCATCACTACTGATTAATATATCATACGCATTATGAAGAAGATAACTATTGCAATTGATGGCCACAGTTCGTGCGGTAAAAGCACCATGGCCAAGGACCTGGCCCGCGAGGTGGGCTATGTATATGTAGACACAGGCGCCATGTATCGCAGCGTAACACTCTATGCCCTGCGCCACAACCTGTTCAACGAGGATGGCAGCGTTAAGACCGCCGACCTCCAGAAGGAGATGCCAAACATCCAGATTTCGTTCAAGTTCAATGCCGAGGCCGGTCGCCCCGACACCTATCTTAACGGCGAGTGCGTCGAAAAGGAGATCCGCTCGCTCGAGGTGAGCAGCCACGTTAGTCCTATTGCTGCCGTACCATTTGTGCGCACAGCTATGGTAGCCCAGCAACAGCAGATGGGTAAGGACAAGGGCGTGGTGATGGATGGCCGCGACATTGGTACCACCGTATTCCCCGATGCCGAACTGAAGATATTCGTCACCGCCTCTGCGCAGGTTCGTGCCCAGCGCCGATTCGATGAACTCAAGGCCAAAGGCATGCCAGCCGATTTCAACGACATCCTGAAGAACGTTGAAGAGCGCGATTATATCGACTCTCATCGCGAGGTGAGTCCGCTGCGCAAAGCCGACGATGCTATCGAGCTCGACAACAGCAATATGACGATTCCAGAACAGAAAATATGGCTTTTAGAGCGTTTTAAGGAGCGTTCGGGACAATAAATTGTTCATTTTTGGTATTTTTCTCGTCATTTTCTCGCTTGTTTTAGAAATTTTGGCTACCTTTGCAGCCGAATTTAAAGAACATAGAAGAAAATGACGAGAAAAGTATTTATTTCAGCCATTGTGGCCTTAGCCACATCAGCCTCAGTCCATGCAGGTGGACTCATGACCAACACAAATTATCACATAGCTTTCGACCGAATGTTTGCTCGTGGTGCATCAACCGAGATTGACGCAGCCTACAGCAACCCCGCTGGTTTGGCATGGGGACATGAAGGTTGGCAGTTCTCTCTTAATTTCCAGAAACCTTGGCAGTACCGCGACATCGAGCTGACCACATCTGTAGGTAGTCACACTTATGAAGGCAAAGCCTCAGCACCTATCGTTCCAGCTTTATTTGCTTCGTATAAGAAAGATCGCTGGGCCCTCTCAACCATGATTGGCATTGTGGGCAGCGGTGGCTTTGTTGAGTACAAAGAGGGTGTACCCATGTTCAACGCACTGCTGGGTGGCACAATAACCTCGCTGACACAGAGTCTGTCGGACGCTACCAGTGGATTCGCTCCTGTAGTAACACCCGACCAGTACGACGCTGAGATGAAGGGAAAGCAGTATATCTATGGTGGACAGTTGAATTTCACCTATAAAATTATTGATTGCCTCTCGGCAGCTGTCGGAATCCGTGCCAACTACTACGATGGCTACTATCGTGGCCACGTAAAAGCAGCGCAGTCAACACTGGGCGAACTGGCAAATCTTTCGCTGGATGTAGACCAGAAGGGATGGGGTTTTACTCCTATTGTCAGCTTAGCATTCCATAAAGGTCCACTCACGCTGAGTGCTCGCTATGAGTTCCGCACAAAGATTGAGACCAAGAACGAGACAAACAGTCTGAACGCCAACTTAAACACCGCCACACTTGTTGAGGAGCCACTGGCGCAATTGGTTGCTGCAGGCGCTCTGCCAGCAGAGACAGCCATTGCAATGGCACAGAGCATCCGCACCAAGGTTGAGAGTTCGTTGGGTGGCTACATCCAACCTTATCAGGACGGCGTAAAGACACGCTACGATATGCCTGCCATGCTTAGCATAGCTGCTGGATATGAGTTTAACAAGAATCTGCGCGCAGCTTTGGAGTATCACTTCTTCGACGACAAGAATGCCCAGATGGCAAACGACCGTCAGAAGGAGTTAACCCATGGTACTCACGAAATCCTGGCTGGTATCGAGTGGGACATCAACGACAAATTCACAGTAAGCTGTGGTGGTCAGCGCACTGACTATGGTCTCTCTGATGGTTATCAGCAGAACACCTCGTTTGCTTGCGACAGCTACAGTGTAGGTTGCGGTGGTGCCTGGAACATCAGCGATAAGATGCGCCTGAACGTGAGCTACTTCTGCACACTGTACAGCGATTACGACAAACAAACCAGCTATGGTTTAGAAACATACAGCCGCACCAATCATGTGATTGGCGTAGGTTTGGATTACAAATTCTAAGTATCAATTCAATCTCTTATTTCCCGAAGCGGGATCATCACAAAGTCTCGCTTCAGCATCAGGGGGTGGGGAATCTGCAAGTCAGGTTCATCCACCCTCAGATCGTCATATAGCAGTATGTCTATATCTATACAGCGATCGGCATAACCGCCATCGGTGCTTTTCTTCAGGCGCCCCATCTCACGTTCTATCTTCTGCGTGGCGCGCAGCACCTGCCGGGGTGTCAGCATGGTCTCGCACATGACTGCAGCGTTCACAAAGGTATTTTCCGACTCAAACCCCCAAGGTTCGGTTTCAATAAATGATGAAACACGAAGAACCTTGCCTACTCTTTCGCCAATCAAGCGAATAGCGCAAGCAAGGTTCTCTCTCTTATCTCCAAGGTTAGACCCTAACCCCAAGTAAACATAATGTTCAATGCTCAATGTTCAATGCTCAATATTAATCGTCCAGCATCAACAGTGCATCACCGTAGCAACCAAACTTATAATCCTCCTTCAGCGCACGCTGATAACCCTCGTACAGTAGGTCATACCCTACAAACGAAGCCTCGGTCATCATCATGGGCGACTCTGGGTGATAGAAGTTGCCGATCATTGCATTACACAGTCCGAACTCGTATGGTGGGAAGATGAACTTATTGGTCCATCCCTCAAACTCCTTCAGCATACCATCGGTACCTACAGCACTCTCGGTGGCACGAGCGGTGCTCACACCTACGCAGCACACGCGGCGGCCGGTGCTCTTAGCCTTGTTTACCACCTCACAAGCCTCGGCTTTAACAAACATCTGCTCACTGCCCATCTTGTGTTTGGTCAGGTCTTCAACCTCGATGGCATCAAAGTTTCCAAGACCACAGTGCAGTGTGATAAAGGCAAAGTTAATACCCTTAATCTCCATACGCTTCATCAGCTCACGGCTGAAGTGCAGACCTGTTGAAGGCGCAGTAACAGCACCCTCGTTCTTAGCATATATGGTCTGGAAATTATCCATATCCTCTGGGGTAGCAGGGCGCTTGTCGATGATGTAGCGTGGCAGTGGTGCCTCGCCAAGACCAAACAGCAACTCCTTGAACTCATCGTGCGGACAGTCGTAGAGGAAACGCAGTGTACGTCCGCGGCTGGTGGTATTGTCAATCACCTCGGCCACCATTGGTCCATCCTCCTCAAAGAAGAGTTTGTTTCCAATACGTATCTTACGTGCAGGCTCTACAAGCACGTCCCACAGGCGCTGGTCGGCATTAAGCTCGCGCAGCAGGAATACCTCAATCTTTGCATCTGTCTTCTCCTTGGTGCCATACAGTCTTGCTGGGAACACCTTAGTATCGTTAAAGATAAAGGCATCGTCCTCATCAAAGTAGTCCAGAATATTACGGAAGTCAAGTCCCGTTTCAATCTTCTGACTCTTACGATGTAACACCATCAGTTTGCACTCATCGCGATGATAAGGTGGCTCGAGCGCAATCTGCTCTTCTGGTAACTTAAACTTAAACTGTGATAACTTCATATCTAAATTTTACGATTTTACTATTTCACTATTTGACAATTGTTTTTCCAGCCAGATTGGAAAATCATCGAACGTCAGGCAGTCCTCTATGCGTACATCGCCCACACGGGTGCGGCATAGTTGCGTCAGGTGTGCGCCGCTGCCTAAGGCCTCGCCAATGTCGCGGGCCAGCGATCGGATGTAGGTACCCTTGCCACATGCCACACGTATCTGCAGCAGCATCTTCTCGGGGTCAAAGCTCATCAGCTCAATCTCGTCTATGCGTATGGGCTTGGGCTCCAGCTGGTGGTCGCTACCCTTGCGGGCCAGCTCGTAGGCACGGTCGCCACCCACCTTACAGGCCGAGAACAACGGTGGGCGCTGCATAATGTCGCCCACAAATTTGGGCAGTGTCTGCTCTATCAGCTCGCGAGTAATGTGCTCGGTGGGGTACGTCTTATCCACCTCGTGCTCCAAGTCGTAGCTGGGCGTTGTGGCACCCAGTTGCAGCGTGGCGGTGTACTCCTTCGAGTGTTTCTGCAGCTCCTCAATCTGCTTGGTAGCCTTACCCGTGCACAGCACCAGCACACCTGTTGCCAGGGGGTCTAGCGTTCCGGCATGCCCCATCTTCACACGCTTCACATGCAGACGCTTCGACAGCACATATCTGATGTGCGCCAACGCCCCAAAGCTCGACATGCGATAGGGTTTATTGATATATATGTATGCGCCTTCCTGGAAATTCATTAGTCAACCATTGCAAGTGAATGACCTGTAAGCAGCAGCACAATGATAATGGTGCCCATTACTATACGATAAATACCAAAGGCCTTGAATCCGTATTTGGTGAGATAGTCAACAAACCAGCGCATAGCCAGCAGTGCCACCACAAATGCGATGACGCATCCCAGTATCAGCATGGTGATGTTGTGACTTGTGGCCCAAGCCGTATCTTCCTTCAGCAGATCCAGCAGGTCAAGCAGTGTGGCGCCGGCCATGGTTGGCACAGCCAGGAAGAACGAGAACTTAGCCGCACGGCGACGTGTAAGTCCCTGAGTCATACCGCCCACGATGGTAGCCATCGAGCGCGATACACCAGGAATCACCGATATACACTGATACAATCCTATTTTAAATGCACGGCGCTCGTCAACCTTGTTCTCCTCGCTGCCTTTGTTAAACAGCTTGTCGCAGAACAGCATGAACACACCTCCCAGCACCAGCATCACAGCCACTACCTCTACACTATCCAGCAACCAGTCCAGCAAACCTGACTTCTTAGCAGCCAAACCAATCACCACAGCAGGCAACACACCTACTATCAGCAACCAGTAGAAATAGAATCTGTGCTTCAGTCTAATAAACAACGAGCTACCCTCGGGTGCGGGTGTATTGTCAAACTGGAAGAATCGCTTCCAATACAGGCATACCACCGAGAGGATGGCACCAAACTGAATGATAAACGTAAATGCGTGTACAAAAGGGTCGCCTTGAGGCACACCCAGCAGGTTCTGCGCTATAATCATGTGTCCGGTCGACGACACTGGCAGAAACTCTGTCAAGCCCTCAATAATGGCGATAATGACTGTTTCAATCCAATCCATATTTAATTTTTCAATTTTTACATTTTTAAATTTGCCTACTCGTCTTTTGGTTTTCTTACTACTGCATATATCATCGACACAAAGCCCACCAGGCAGATAACCGGGGCCACCTTTGTGCGGCGTGCACTGAAGATATCGGGCTCAAAAACGGTATCCGATGAGTTAGGACCTACCATCAGCAGGAATCCGATAACCACAATGGCCATGCCAATTGCCAACAATATAAAGTTGGTCTTGTCGAATGCAAAATTCTTCTTATCCATCATATCTAAAAATCTCAAACCTCAAATCTCAAATCTCAAACCTCATACCTCAAATCTCAAACCTCAAACCTCAAATCTTATACAGTTCTCCAGCCGACATGCGGAGGAATTTATTGACCGAGATATACGAGCATGCAGCTGTAATGATGATACCAAACAGCAGCACAGCCCCAGCCGTGATGGCCAGTTCGCGCCAGCTGATAACTGCCACAATGTTAGGCTCGTAATAATACAGTCCGTAGAACAGTCCGCCCAGCACAGCGATGGCTATCAGGGCAGCCGCAACGCCCACCAGCAGAGCCTGATTCATAAACGGGCGGCGTATAAAGCCCCACGATGCGCCCACCAGTTTCATGGTGTGTATCAGGAATCGGCGCGAGTAAACGCTGAGTCTCACGGTGTTGTTAATCAGCGAGAACGACACAAACGTCAGCAGCACAGCCAGTGCCAGTAGCAGCAGGTTCAACTTGGTCAGATTGCGGTTCACACTGTCCATCAGGTCCACCTGATAGGCCACATCCGTAATCTTAGGGTTCTTCTGCAGCTCCTTAGCTATCCACTTCAGCGAGTCGCGGTTGGCATAGTCGCCCTTCAGTTGCAGCTCAAGTGTAGCCGGGAATGGGTTCACACCTAAGAATTCCGATGGGTCCGATCCCATAGCTTCAGTCTGCTCCTTCAGTGCCTGATCCTTGCTGATAAAGTCAATGTTTCTTGAGTAGGGGCGATGATACAGGTCGCGACACAACATCTTTGCACCGTTCACACTCACATCGTCACTAAGCATCACAGTCACAGTCAGGTTCTCCTTCACACACTGCGACAGATTACGACTGGTCTGTACCGAGAACACCACCAGCCCAAGCAGAACCAGCACCATCGCAGTACTTATGCATAGTGTAACCAACTGCACACCACGACGGTTGCCAGCATATTTTTTTCGTCTTTTCATTTATTTACGTACGTAAAAATTCGAATTCGGCTGCAAAGTTACATATTTTTTTAGACATAAGTACATAAGAACATATAATTTTTTGTAATTTTGCAGCCGATATGAGTACAATTATTTATCCATCGCCCATTTTCGGGCCTGTTCACAGTCGTCGCCTGGGCATTTCGCTCGGCATCAACCTTTTGCCAGCCGATGGCAAGGTGTGCAGTTTTAACTGTATCTATTGCGAGTGCGGTCTCAATGAGACTCATCGCCCTACCCTGCCCATGCCTACGCGCGAAGAGGTAGCCGTTAAGCTCGAAGAGAAACTGCAGTCAATGACAACCGAAGGTCAGCTACCCGACGTGCTCACCTTTGCCGGCAATGGCGAACCCACTTGTAATCCCCATTTCCCCGAGATTATCGACGACGTGATCCGTCTGCGCAATCAGTATTGCCCGCAGGCCAAGGTTTCTGTACTCAGCAACTCCACCATGATTCATCGTCCTGAGGTCCACGATGCACTTATGCGTGTTGATAACAATATCCTTAAGCTCGACACCATCAATCCTTCATATATTAATAAGGTGGATCAGCCTAATGGTAATTACGATGTACACAAGATTATAGAACGTCTAAAGGCTTTTAATGGTCATGTAATCATCCAGACGATGTTCATGCAAGGTAGTGTTAACGGCGAATCTGTAGATAACACTGGCGATGAATACGTTAGCCCATGGCTTGAGGCTGTTAAAGAGATTGCCCCACAACAGGTAATGATCTACACCATAGACCGCGAGACACCTGTGCAAGGTCTACAGAAAGCAACCCATGGACAACTCGACGCCATCCGCGACCGCGTCATTGCCCAAGGCATCCCCTGCTCAGCATCATATTAAATAAGACTCTTTTTCTTTCTATTTATCCACGAGTTGATAAACGATAACAATATGTAGGTAAACAGACCGATTATAATACCATCGGTGATACTGCCTGTTATGGTCATAAGCAGGATAATAAGGAAAGCGGGGAAACTCTCCTTTACATCTTCAAGATTTATATGACGGACGATACCAAATAGGTAGAGTCCGGCAATAACCATGATTGGCGCTGTAGCTGCATTAGGGATGGCAAGGAACAGCGGAGCCAGAAAGAGACTTATAACAAAGCAAATGGCCACCACAAAGGCCGAAAGACCTGTTCGACCGCCCTCGGCAAAGCCCGTGGCACTCTCGACATAGGTGGTAACAGTGCTACAACCCAGGCAGGCGCCTGTAACAGTGGCAATGGCATCGCTGAGCATGATACGACGCAGGTGGGGGATGCGACCGTCCTTACGGATGATGCCCGAGCAGGCCATGACGCCCACAACGGTACCAAGGCTATCGAACACATCGAAAAACAGCATGGTGAGCACACATACCCAGAAGTCGGGCCAGAAGATGAAATCGAACGAGAACTGGCAGAACAGCGGTGCAGGCGATGGCGGCAAGCAGAAAATACTATCGGGTATCTGCGTAACGCCAAACGGTATGCCAATAAGGGTGATGATAATGATGCTGGGCAGCAGACTGCCACGGAAACGCATGATAAAGAATGTGCCAGTGAGAATCAGACCCAACAGGAACAGCAGTGATGATGGGGTGGCAATGGTATCAAGATGATTAAAGATGGTGCCATTGGCCAGGATGCCACTATTCTTGAATCCGATCATAGCTACAAAGAAACCGATGCCTGCTGCAATAGCATACTTAAGCGATGTGGGCACCATCTCGAAGATGATGCGACGCAGGCTGCTGATACAGATGAGCACGAACAGGATACCCTCGACCAGCACAGCGGTAAGTGCAAACTGCCAGGGATAGCCTAATGAGATACAAACAGTCTCGATAAAAAACACGTTAAGCGTAAGTCCTGGAGCCAATCCGAATGGGCGCTTGGCCACAAACGCCATGAGCAGTGTGCCAACGATGGCAGAAAGGGCTGTGGCAGTGAACATGGACTCGACGGGGAAGCCCAAGGGGCCCAGCGGTGCAAACATAGCTGGCAGCAGGGCCAGGATGTAAACCATGGTAAAGAAAGTGGTTACGCCCGAGATAACCTCGGTTCTGAGATCGTCGCGCTGCGACGAGAATCCTACTAACGAGAGGAGTTTGTCTTTCATGCTTTATGTTCAATTGGAATGATCAGATCGAATTTTGCGCCACCACTATAACCGGGATCGATAGTGAGTGTGCCGCCAAGGCGCTCGGCTACCAGGCGGGCGATGGGCAGGCCAAGACCCGCGCCCTGCACAAAGCTATCGAGCTTAGAGAAGCGCTCGAACACAAAATCATGCTTATCGCATGGTATACCAGGACCTGTATCGGCCACTGCAAAGTGCAGTTTATCATCCTCCTTAGCAAGACTGATAGTGATACTGCCCTGAGTGGTGAACTTGGCAGCATTATCGAGTAGCTTGGTAAGTATCTGGTTAATCATGTGGGGATGAGTGGTGATTATCTCGGTTTCGGGGATGGTGCAGCTACACTTAAGCTCCACACCCTGAGCTACTACAGGTTCGATGGTATCGCGGGCCTGAGTGATGATTGAAGCGGCGATACATGGTTCAGGATCAGGCAAGGCTGCACCACTCTCTGTATCAGATATCAAGATGAGGTCATCGAGGATATTAGTGAGCAGACGGGTGTTCTCCTGAATACGCTGGCTGAAGTCGAGACGCTCAGCTTCAGGAATCTCGATACCTGTCATGGTGAGTACCTGGGTGAAGCCATTGATGGCGTTGAGTGGGGTACGTATCTCGTGAGTCATGCTACGAAGGAATGAGGTCTTAGCCTGCAGAGCTGCCTCTGCACGGTCGCGCTCGATGGCGAGCTGTTTGTTTTGAGCCACCACCACGTTGCGCTCGCGCTGCAACTGGAGGTTTTTAACCTCAAGTCTGTGTTGCCAGCGGTTGTTTACTACAAGGAACACCAGCAGTGCTCCGATGCATACCACCATGGCAATACCGCCATTAGTAAATTGCGAGCGTCTCTGCAGCATGTCCATTTGCTCGGTTGCCGTAGGGGCTGTAGCGGCAAATGTCATTGACAATGAGGCGATTGCAAATAGCAAGAGTAATGTTCTCTTCATTGATTAATTTCTCTCTCTTTAAGTTTCGCCTGCAAAATTATAAAAAAATCCCGAAAGGACAAACTTTCGGGACTCTTTTTTTTATTCCATGTTATTACTTGCACATGATACCACGCTTGGAGTTTTCCAGGAAGTGGATGATGTTCTGGATTTCGGGGCTGTCGGGAACCTGGTCCTTAATCTGCTTGATAACATCGAAAACACTAGTCTTTCCGTGGAACAGCAGTCGATAGGCGTTAGCAATATGCTTCTGAACCTTTGGATCAATCTCTGCGTAATTCATGATGGTGGTATTTGGGCCACCATACTCCATAGGACTGCCACCTGCGATGACATAAGGAGGCACATCGTGAGAGAAGGTGCAACCTGCCTGAATCAGCGAGAGGTCGCCAGCATGGGTGCCTGCATTCTGGATGGCGCCAGAAGAGAAGATCACACCGTTACCAATCTCACAGTCGCCAGCCACCTTAGTGCCATAACCAAACACACAGTTGGTGCCAACCACGGTGTCGTGACTGATGTGGGTACCCTCGAGCAAGAAGTTGTGGTTACCAATCTTGGTAACACCATCCTTCTGAGTGCCACGATTAATCACCACATTCTCGCGAATCACGTTATTATTACCAATCTCAACAAACGACTTGGCGCCACGGAAGTTAAAATCCTGAGGCAGGGCTGCAATGACACTACCCTGATGGATCTTATTATTGTTACCGATGCGCGAGCCGTCGCAGATGCTGACGAAGGGGAAGATGATACAGTTATCACCAATCACCACATCGTCCTCGATATATACGAAGGGGAATATCTTACAGTTGTCGCCAATCTTAGCCTTTGGGCTTATCTCGGCTTTTGGAGAAATTTCACTTGCCATAATTGTCAATTATCAATTATCAATTATCAATTTACTTTGCTCCGCCGCCTAATGCTTGGTAGAGTGATACTACAGCCTGCATCTTTGAGAGCTGAGAAGAAACCTCAGAAATCTCGGCATTAAGCAGATTGCTCTGGGCGGTGATAACCTCGAGATAAGTGGTGTTAGTAGACGACTCCATCAACTTCTTGGTGTCTTCCACATTCTTCTTGAGCACCTCTACACGCTTGCCATCAAGCTCAGCCTTCTGGCTATAAGAGTTATAAGCCACGAGAGCGTTGCTAACCTCATTACCAGCCTTGTAGATAGAGTTCTGCCAATTATTGAAGGCCTGCTCGTACTGCATCTTAGCCACCTTGAGACCAGCTACAATCTGTCCATGCTGGAAGATGGGCTGAGTGAGCGAACCAACTGCCGAGAGCAACCACTTACCAGGATTGACCACAGCACCACCTGCACTATTTGTGAAGGCTGCGGTACCAGTGATGGTGATGTTAGGATAGAAACGGCTACGAGCAGTCTGAACGTCGTAGAAGCACTGTGCCAGAGCCATCTCGTAAGAGTGAACATCGGCACGGTTAGCCAACATCTGGATGCCTACACCTGTAGAAAGCTCTGTGGGCAAAGACTGACCATCGAACTTGCCACGAGGAATGGCCTGACCTGGCTGACCCAGAAGCAAAGAGAGCGAATTCTCAGTCTCACGCATCTGGCGCAGAAGATCAACGTGCTGAGTCTGAACCTGATAATATGCAGCTTCTGCACTCTGAACAGCAGTTGAACGATAGCCCACGCGATTATCGTGCATAAACTGCATCTTGTCCCAAGTTTCCTTAGTAAGTTGCTCCATATCTGTTACAATCTCCAACTGACGATCAATCATCAGCAGGGTGTAATACAGGTTGGCGATGGCAGAGATGACATTAGTCTTAACTACCGTCTGATAATCCTGTGTAGCGATAAGCTGCATCTGGGCGGAACGCTTCTGAGAGAGCAAGTTGCCAAACAGGTCGACATTCCAGCTTGCCGAGATAGGCAGCGAATAAGTCTTGGATGCTGCAGCACCATCGAACGATGCCAAAGTTCCCTGCGGACTCAATGCCACTGATGGCAGGAATGCCAACTTAGCCACCTTGAGTGCCTCATTTACCATCTGCACATTCAGGGCAGCATTCAGCAGGTCAGGATTATTGTCGAGTCCCTGCTGGATAAGTGCCTGCAACTGTGGATCGGTGAACACACTGCGCCAAGGCATATTGCCGAATGAGGTAGTATCCTGAACAGCCAGGGTATCGGTCAGCGACTGAGTGTCGCGAACCAATCCCTTGGTGTCAACCTCAGGGCGCTCGTATTTGTTATAGAGTCCGCAGCTTGACAGCAGCAATGCTGCGGACATAAATATCATTAGTTTCTTCATATTACTTCTCCAATTCATAATCTACTGGTTTTGCATGTGCATACTGAGCCAACTCGGCAGCAACCTCAGCGTTCTCCTCGTCCTCAAACTTCATCGGACGGAACTTCTCCTGCAAGGTCTGGAAGATAACGAACAGAGTTGGAACTACGAAGAGCTGCAGGATGGTACCAATAAACATACCACCGATGGCAGCAGCACCAAGAGTCTGGTTACCATTCTTACCTACACCACTGGCAAACATCATTGGCAGCAGTCCGATGACCATGGCCAGTGAGGTCATAAGGATAGGACGCAGACGGGCTGTAGCACCAAGCACAGCCGACCATGAGATGGCCATACCCGTCTGGCGACGCTCAAGTGCGAACTGAACAATCAGGATGGCATTCTTAGCCAGCAGACCAATCAGCATGATGAGCGAAATCTGCATATAGATATCGTTGGCATGACCAAAGATATTGGTGAACAAGAAGCAACCTGCCAGTCCGAATGGAACAGAGAGCACTACCGACAGCGGCAGAATGTACGACTCGTACTGTGCAGACAGAATGAGGTAGATGAAGATGAAACACAGCACAAAGATGATACCTGTGGTGTTCGAAGCCTTAGCCTCCTCACGTGTCAGACCTGAGTAGTCGTAGGTATAACCTGTAGGCAATACCTGCTTGCCCACCTCGTCGATAGCCTTCAGGGCATCACCAGTAGAATATCCGTTAGCCACAGTACCCGTTACGTTGATAGATGTAAACAGGTTGAAGCGGTTGATATTCAACGGACCATATACGCGCTCAAGATTACAGAACTCCTTGATAGGCGACATTCCCGCGGGCGTGCGTACATATATACTATTAAGCGACTCTGGTGTCATACGTGTCTCGGGCGAACCCTGAATCATAACCTTATAAAGCTTACCAAACGAGTTGAAGTTTGAACCATACAGTCCACCAAAGTATCCCTGCAGTGTGCTCAGAACCAGTGTTGGCGATATACCACTCTGCTTACACTTAGCCACATCCACGTGTACCATATACTGTGGATAGTTAGGATTGTATGATGTCTGAGCCGTCTGGAACTCTGGACGCTTGTTCAGCTCGCCCAGGAACTCCTTCACGATACCAAAGAACTTGTTCAGGTCGCCACCAGTGCGGTCCTGCATTACCAGCGAGATACCACTGTTGGCAGAGAATCCAGGAATCATTGGGGGCGAGAATGCCAGAATCTGTGCATCCTTGATGTGGGCAGTCTTGATGAATATCTGGGCTATCACACCTGTTGCATCGTATGGACTGATAAAGAAGCGATAGATACCATCACCCTGCCACAGTCCAGAGAGTTTCCACCAGAATCCCTTCTGACGTTCTGCGAATGGTTTCAGCTTGATAATGAATGTACCCTGGTCTGATCCAGCTCCAGCGATGAAGTTGTAACCCTGCACCATCTCACGGTTCTTGATAGCAGGCATCTGCGACAAGATAGAATCAACCTGCAGCACCACCTGCTTGGTGCGAGCCTCTGATGTAGCAGGAGGCATAGAGATAGTACAGAACAGTGTACCAGTATCCTCATCGGGCACCAGACCTGTCTTGGTGGTAACAAATGTTACAGCCAATACTACAATACCTACTACCACTGTAGCAATGATAGCAAGAGGCTTGCGTACCAGTTTCTCAAGTATTGTCTTATATTTGGCCGTAGTGGTCTCGAAAGCAACGTTGAACGACTGATGGAAACGGTCTACGCGACTCATCTTCTTCTCGTGTCCGTCCTTATCGTGAGGTTTCAGGAACACAGCACACAGTGCAGGCGACAGCGTCAGGGCGTTAACAGCCGAGATGATAATGCTAATAGCCATGGTTACACCGAACTCGCGATAGAATGTACCAGATGTTCCGCCGATGAATGATACAGGTACGAACACAGCAGCCATCACCAGTGTGATTGATATGATAGCACCCGAAATCTCGTTCATCGCATCGATTGATGCAGTAAGCGAACTCTTGTAACCTTGATCCAACTTAGCGTGCACAGCCTCGACCACCACGATGGCATCATCCACCACGATGGCAATAGCCAGCAGAAGTGCCGAAAGTACCAGCAGGTTGATCGAGAATCCCATCACGTTCAGGAAGAAGAACGTACCAATCAGCGATACAGGCACGGCAATCAGCGGGATAAGTGTCGAACGCATATCCTGCAGGAAGATGTACACTACCAGGAACACCAGCGCCAGCGTCATAAAGAGGGTGAATACTACCTCCTCGATTGAGGCATACAGGAACTCTGTAACATCGTAGTTGATCTTTACCTCCATGCCTGGTGGCATCAGTTTCTTCTGCGACTCAAGCTCGGCTTTAACCTGCTTTGCAATTTCGTTAGCATTTGATCCGGCCACCTGCTGTATCATTGTCATTACCGATGGTACACCATTGTTCTTCATCGATACCGAGTAGCCTTCACCACCCAGCTCAATCTTGGCAAGATCCTTCAGCTTCAGTGTCTGTCCGTTGGCATCACTCTTTATGATAATGTCACCAAACTCCTCAGCTGTACGGAAACGTCCTGTATAACGCATCGAATACTCGTATGCCACGTTAGGAGCCTGTTCACCAAACTTACCTGGTGCAGCCTCGATATTCTGCTCAGCCAGGGCTGCTGTAATGTCCGATGGAATCAAGCTGTGCTGCTTCATCACGTCAGGCTTCAGCCATATACGCATAGCGTAGGTCTTCGAGCTGAATCCCGAAGCATCACCCACACCCTCGATACGCTTCAGCGCAGGCACGATGTTGATGGCATTATAGTTTGTCAGGAACTCGTCATCATAACGTCCGTCAGAGGTCAGTGAGTACATCAGTACCTGTGACGACTGACGTTTTACCACGCGCACACCAATCTGGTTAACCTCGGAAGGCAGCAGGGCAGTGGCCTGCGACACACGGTTCTGTACGTTAACCGCACACATATCAGGATTCATACCCTGACGGAACATAACCTGAATCATAGCCGAACCAGGTGATGCGGTACTGGTGATATAGTCCATTCCTTCTACACCGTTGATACTCTCCTCAAGCGGAGTCACAACGGCATTCTTCACCGTCTGTGCATCGGCACCTGGGTAGCTACCCATCACCACGATGTTAGGCGGCGCAATATTCGGATACTGCTCGATAGGAAGCGAGACCAGTCCGATAAAGCCCAGCAGCACGATGACAATAGATATCACCGTCGACAGCACTGGGCGTTTAATAAAATTCGTAAATGTCATACTATATTACTATTTGACAATTTATCTATTTCACTATTTATTACTTCATGGCTCCTACGATGTCGCCAGATGTCATAGCCTTAGCCTGCTCATCTATCTTCTGCTGATAGCGCTCTGGGGTGATGGGCACAATCTCCATACCATCGCTAAGCTTGGTGATACCATTGGTCACGTACTTGTCACCAGTCTTCAGTCCGCCAGTCACGATGTAGTTCATACCATCGTTCTGTGGAGCAACAGTAATCTCACTGTACTTCACCTTGTTGTCGGCACCCAGCAGGTAAACAAACTTCTTGTTCTGAACCTCGGATACAGCCGACTGTGGGATGATGATGGCTGATGAAGTGCTGTGAGGAATGATGATAGCACCTGAACCACCACTCTTCAGCACGCGCTGTGGGTTCTGGAACAGAGCAATCATCTGTACCGAACCAGTAGCAGCATCGATCACACCACTCATCTTTGTCACGGTACCGTCAAGATCATACATTGTACCGTCAGCCAACTTCAGCTTGACTGGTGGGAACTTAGCCACAGCAGCTGTCTGTCCTCCGGCATCCTTGCTCATCTCGAGTGCATCCTTCTCTGTTACTGAGAAGTAAACCTCCATCGATGAGTTGTTACTTACGGTAGTCAGCACGTTACCTGTACTTACCAGTGCACCTACCTTATATGGCAGAGTACCAACCACACCTGAAGCAGGACTCTTCACGTAGCAATAGCTCAGCATCTCCTTGGCCGATGACAGCGAAGCCTGCGCCTGAGCCAATCCTGCCTTAGCCTGCTCGTACTGGTTTGTAGCGCTCTGTAGTTCAAAGTCACCTATTACGCCATTATCGTGCAGTTTCTGCGAATTCTCAAAGCTCAGCTTGGCAGTGTTAACACTGGCCTGTGCTGTGTTAACACTAGCCTGGGCCTGACGCACCTGAGCCTGATAGGTTACGTTGTCAATCACGAACAACACCTGTCCGGCACTTACAGTCTGGCCTTCCTTTACATTAATCTGTGTAATAAATCCAGCCACTTTAGGACTAATCTGCACGTCCTGCACACCCTTGATAGTTGCGGGATAAGTGGTCTGAGTTTCAGAACTCTGAGTACCAACTGCTGCTACAGGATACTCGTTGTCGCCAAACTGAGGGCGACCACCGCCGCCACCGCACGATGCCAGGATCAGCGATGCAGCAGCCATAACCAAAAACTTACTTTTCATCATACTACTTATTTGTATCTAATTTATGTTCTTAAAAAAAATGCACCTCGAAAACTTTGCTAATTACGCGCAGTTTTCGGGATGCAAAGATACGAAAAATATATCTAAAGATATATCCTAAACGATGCTTTTTTAACAAAGTTTATTGTTTAAAGAGGGAATACCAAGCCTACGCTCAGTGCACTCTTGCCATCGTACTGTGTCTTGTAGTTGTACTCAGCCTTGAATGTAACAGCGCTCGAAATGGGCACTTCTACACCAGCACCGATATTCAATCCCATCTTAGAGTCGCTACCACCATCTGTGCTCCAGCCAAACACGTTAAGACCAGCCAGAGGATACAGGGTTACTGTGCTATTAGGGATATGGAACAGGTACTCTACATTCACATTTCCATTCCATGCGCTGGCGCCGTCGGTCTTGAAATAATAGTCGAACTGACCTACACCACGAACGTTCTGAGCAAACTCGTAGCCGTAGTTAGCACCAATACCAAAGTTATTGGGTGAGTCAAGCAGATAGTTTGCATGTACGCTGAACTGTTGACTTCCAGCCTGAGCGAAAGATGTCAAGCTGAACATCATAACGCTGATAACCATTAAGATCTTTTTCATAACTCTTGTTTTTTAAGAAATTAATTAATAATACAAATTATATCATAGTTTGATATATATATTCTTTCTGTACAGCACGTAGCCTATCGCAAAGTTAAGCAGCACAAAGTAGATGGCATAAGCCAGCGATGCCAACTTGAGTGCTGGTATCACAGCATGAATGCCATTATATACCATCTCCGAAAATCCGACATTTTTCAGCAGGATGGCCAATAGTTCGCTCGACACATATAGCGCCAGGGCATTCACACCGAACACGTGGAAGAAGGTGGTCCAACCGCTCTTCTTCTGTATATCAATCACATACATCAGCAGCGCCTGGAGCAGCGATGCCAGTCCGCAGGTCATCAGCACGTAGCTGGGGCTCCAGATGCGCTTGTTCAGTGGCAGTCCGTAGCTCAGCAGATAGCCGCCTATCACGCCTATTGCACCCACCACAAACAGGGCTATCACCTTCTGCTCTATCGTTTCGCGTTTACGTATCAGCATGCCGCAGTAGAATCCCAGCAGCACGTGGGCCACTGATGATATGGTGCCCATCAGTCCCTCAGGGTCTACAGGACTCTTGTGGTAAATGTGGTCGTAGCCAAACAACTTCAGGTCGGCTTGTGCCAAGATATTGGTATCTGCATCGTAGGCATAACCATTGCCCAGCACAATGATGGCGGTGTAAATCAGCAGCAATCCTACGATGGTATGCAGGGTGTACTTGTGGTTGCAGAACAGCGCAAACAGCGACACGATACCATAGCACAATGCTATGCGCTGCATCACAGCCCATATCCTCAGATGGCCAAAGCACAGCAGGTCGCCCTCGATGGCGTGGTCGAACCAGTTGATGAACAGGCCAATGGCAAACAGCAATATGGTGCGCTTCACTATGCGACGTATCACTTGCGGAGCGGGTTTGAACTCACTCTTTACCAGCGACAGGTAGCACGAAATACCCATGATAAACAAGAAGAAGGGGAACACCAGGTCGCAAGGTGTCATGCCGTTCCACTTAGAGTGCCCCAGCATCTCGAACGATTCACCCCAACCGTTGTTCACCAGTATCATTCCAGCTACAGTGATACCTCTTAATATATCAAGCGATAATAATCTCTGACTCTTCATATTCTACGTTTTTATTAGGCGCGAATTTCACGAATTATCACGAATTAATATTTTTTTCGCGTTAATTCGTGAAATCCGTGCCTAAAATAATCTTCATTGCCTCACGGGCTACATCTACGGGGCTGCCTTCTGGAGCGGCAGAGTATGGTGTCTGGTCGAGCGTCCAGGGCTCCTCCATGGCGTAGTAGTCAAGCTTTACCTCCTGTGGCAGTGCCATGGCGAATAGCTCGGCAGCAGTCTTAGTGGCATTTGGACCACCACCAAGCAACTCTGGCTGTGGCTTCATCTGTGCCTGCATCTGGTCGGCCAGCGCATTGAAGTAGTTTCTCCAACGGGGATAGTAGAAGTCTTTCAGCAATCCCTGCCACTCCTTGTGGGCATAGTCGCGCAGACCACCTGTGTCAGCACAGTAGCGATTGCCCCATGTGGTAATCTGTACGCGCGCGTTCCACTCATACAGTTTCTTCTCTGCAGCATTAGTGCCAGCGTTCACAGCGTCCTGAGTCCAATGTCCCACACGGAACTCAGTGCGTGTTCCCAATAGCTTGTCCTGCATCATCAGCATATCGAGGAACACCCACGAATTGCGTCTGAATGCATCGTATGCAAAGCTCTTATAGTCGGCGATAGTGCGCTGATACTGGCGACGAGCCTGATCAGCCAGCGCCTGACGGGTGATATCCACCAGGTCGTATTCAAAGTTGTTGTTGCCACGATATTTCTCAGCCACGCTGTTCATCAGTCGTGCAGCCTCCAATGTAGCAGCTGGGTCGTAGTAGTTCTTCATCTTCGACCAGCTCGATGCCTGGAAGTTGTTCAGCGTTGGGCGTCCACAGAAGATACTCTCATGAGGGCCCTGCTGGTTGTTACCTGCAGGACAGTTATAAATAGAAGCAACAAGTATCTGCCATGCTTTTTCGATAGCTGCATCTTCCACGCCATAGCGTGCCTTTACATATTCCCTAATCCAAGCCTCCTTGGTAAACTTCTCAGGGCGCCAAGGCAACTCACTCATCAGCTCAAACATCATGGGGTTATTCTCGCTTCCCTCCATGGTAAAGCCGATACCAGTGCAATTCTTCTTCGCACCATAGAAGTTATTCAGCAGCTGGTCCATGCGACCATGCAATCCTACATTAGCACCAAAGTTCTCCAGCATACAGAACAGCCACTGGTGCTGCTTGTAGCCCTCGTCGCGCTTCCAGATGCTGGGGATGCCGAACATGGGGCGGCATTCCGAGAAGAGGTCGAGCACCAGCAGGTCGCCCGTCTTCATGCCATCCACCATCTGCGGACGTGGATTCTCAGTCCATCCCTGTATCACCCACACGGCCTTGGGGTTCACCCGCTTCATGGCCTGCATCATAGCCTCGCCAGCCTTGGCATAGTCTATCGATGGGTCATCGTTACTCTCGTGGAATGGGTCCATCGAGTAGTAGTCGGCCTTGCCGAAGAGTTTGGTCAGCTCATTATAATATAAAGTGGCGATTTCTGCGAATCTTTCATCTGTAGGCAGCAGGTTGGCAGGGCGCTGGAATCCGTTCCACAGGCCAGCATCGGCCACGTTCAGACCCAGACGCTGCTTAGCATCGTGAGGCACCATACCGCAGTAACCTGGCAGCACGGGGTGCATGCCCAACTGCTTCATACGGGCCAGTATCTGCTTCTGCAGTTTCTCCTGTCGTGCGTACCACGATGTGGGCAGTGGTCCGCCCCACCCTTCCAGGTTGTTCATCTCCCACCAAGCCAGGAATGCAGGTCCAGCAATAAACTCGCCCACCTCCTTCTCGGTATATCCTAACTTCAGCAGCATGTTGCGCCACACGCACTCCTCGCCCACAATGGCCAGAGGCAGGTTTACACCGTGCAGCGCCATCCAGTCTATCTCTTTCTCCCATCGCGCCCAATCCCAGAACGCCATCGAATAGCTGAAGGTGCAGTAGTTAAAATCATAGCGCAGCGTCAGGTCTGTCTCGTGGCGCTCCTTCTTTGCCACCTTTGGCATCACAGCAGGTAGCTTGGCTTGCATCTGATTCCAGCTCAGGTGTACACCTGCGTAGTACTTCAGATACCAGTTCAGTCCCGAGGCGATGTTCACCCACGTGTTGCCGCGAATCACCACCTTCTGCCCCTGCTGGTCGAGCTCAAAGAAGTCCTTGTCGCTCTTCACAAGTTGGGTTTTAAACTTTGCCGAAGCGCCCTTGTCTATGCGCTCTAGCAGGTCATCCACTGGATTAGCCCATACGTTCAGGGCCATCATAATACCGATAATAGTTAGTAGTTTCCTCATAATCGTTTATATCAGTTTCATTTCCTTTGCTTTTGCCATCAGCAGTGCCATCAGTGGTTCACGTTCGTTCTCCACCTTATTATCTAATACGGCGTCTTTCAGATACTGCTTCAGTGTGCCCACCTCTCTGCTGGGTTTCAGGTTAAACATCTCCATAATCTCGTTGCCGTCTATCACAGGCTGCAACAGCCGCTTGTAGTCCTTCTCCTTCAGGTCTGTCAGCTTCTCGCGCACCATACGGAAGTTCTCCAGAAACATCTTCTTCCTCACCTCGTTCTTCGATGTGATGTCGGCCTCACACAGCGTCATCAAGTCTTCTATATCGTCGCCAGCATCATTCAGCAGTCGGCGCACAGCCGAGTCGGTCACTATGTCATCAGCTATCACTATGGGGCGCATATGCAGTTCCACCAGCTTCTGCACGTACTTCATCTTCATGTCCATGGGCAGCATCAGTCGGCGGAAAATCTGTGGCACCATCTTGGCACCTATCAGGTTGTGGTTGTGGAATGTCCAGCCTATGCTGCCATCCCAGCGTTTCGACTTGGTCTTGCCCACATCGTGCAGAATCGCCGCCCATCGCAGCCACAGGTTGTCGGTCTGAGCCACCACATTCTCCAGCACTTCCAGCGTATGATAGAAGTTATTTTTATGCTTGCGGCCATTCTTCTCCTCTACGATGTCGAGTGCAGCCAACTCTGGCAGTATGATCTGCAGCAGTCCACTTCGCTGCAGGTACTCAAAGCCTATGCTGGGGTGAGGCGCCATGATAATCTTGTTCAGCTCATCCTTAATGCGCTCGCCACTTACTATTTTGATGCGGTCGGCCATACGCTGTAGCGCCTCGAATGTCTCGGGCTCTATCTCAAAGTTCAGCTGCGTGGCAAAGCGTATGCAGCGCATCATGCGCAGTGGGTCGTCGCTAAAGGTGATGCCAGGCTCCAGCGGCGTGGCTATGATGCCATCCTCCAGATCGGCCAGTCCGTTAAACGGATCCACCAGCTCACCAAAACGGTTCTTGTTCAGACAGATAGCCATGGCGTTGATGGTGAAGTCGCGACGATTCTGGTCGTCCTCCAGTGTACCATCCTCTACTATGGGCTTGCGCGAGTCGTGGCTGTAGCTCTCTTTTCGGGCTCCCACAAACTCCACCTCGTACTCTGTGCCTTTCTGGCGGAATTTCACCTGTGCAGTGCCAAAGTTCTTAAATACACTCAGGTGTGCTTTCTTGCCCACCATGCGTTTCAGTTCCTCGGCCACCTTGATGCCACTGCCCACCACCACTACATCTATGTCGTTAGAGGGGCGCTCCAGGAATATATCCCTCACGTATCCCCCCACAACATAGCATTCCAGCCCCAAATGGTCTGCAGCCTCACTTATTTGGTGGAATATATCCTGATCTAAAATCTCTGCTAACTCCTCGTCGCTATATAGTTTCATCCTCTATTTTACTCATTTATGGGTGCAAAGATACAAAATTTTAGGCATGACACGCACTAATTAACACGAAATTATACTTTTTTCGTGTTTATTCGCGTAATACGCGCCTAAAATATCAATGCGACTGCGAGTAATTATGGATGTTTGTCTCGATTTCGGGGTAGAGGGGATCGAGTTTTGCGCGGGGATTGAGCATGGTGTAGCCTAAGAAGTCGACAATGAAGCGGCTAGCACTATCAGCCGGCATGGCTCCAAGGCCTACCGACTCCTGATAAAAAGTCTGCATCTGTGGACTTGAGGGTTGCTCGAGAAGGGGCTTCCAACCGTAGAAAGCCAGACACGCCATAATCAAGGCGGATATAGTCAAGATAGTTTTTTTCATCTTTTTTATTGGTTACGTTTATGATTTACGGGGGCAAAGATAAGACATTTTTTGAGAAAACATCATGTTTTTGAAACTTTTTTTGTATTTTTGCACCGCAAAGAGGTAATTTAAGGTAAAAAATGGAACCAATAAACGACTTTTTCTCACTTCTGAGCTCATTTTTGTGGGGATGGCCAATGATTATTTTGCTGCTGGGTACACACGTGTTTCTGACCTTCAGACTACGTATACCACAGCGCAAACTGATTACTGGCATACGACTATCAATCAAAAAGGACGCTAAGGCCGATGGCGACGTGAGTCAGTTTGGAGCACTGGCCACCGCTCTGGCAGCCACCATAGGTACAGGAAACATCGTGGGCGTGGCAACAGCCGTGGCCCTGGGTGGACCAGGCGCCGTGCTGTGGTGCTGGCTGACGGGACTATTTGGCATATCGACCAAGTATGCCGAGGGATTGCTGGCGGTGAAATATCGCGTAAAATCGGATGACGGCAAGTGGTACGGAGGCCCCATGTACGCCCTGGAGCGCGGACTGAACATGCGATGGCTGGGCATACTGTTTGCCGTGTTTACAGCCCTGGCATCGTTCGGAATAGGATGCACCGTGCAGGCCAACTCGATAGCTCTGCTGGCCAAAGAGACTTTTGGCATACCAACATGGATAATAGGTGTGATGATATGCGTGCTGACTGCACTGGTGATACTGGGTGGCGTAAAGGCCATAGCCAAAGTGTGCACCGTGCTGGTGCCATTTATGGCAGCACTCTACGTACTGGGCTGCGTGGTAATACTCTGCATCAACAGCAGCTATGTGTGGCCTGCCATACAGCTGATAGTTGACTCGGCATTCAACCCATCGGCTGCTGGAGGCGGATTTGTGGGTGCCACAGTGATGATGGCCGCCAGATATGGTATCGCCCGCGGACTATTCAGCAACGAGAGTGGTATGGGTAGCGCCCCCATAGTGGCTGCAGCCGCACAGACGCGCAACCCCGTGCGCCAGGCACTGGTGTCGAGCACTGGAACCTTCTGGGACACCGTGATTATTTGTGCGCTGACAGGACTGGTGCTGGTGAGCAGCATCTTAGCTTACCCCGACATCACCTATGCTGATGGCGCAGCACTGACCAAGGTGGCCTTCTCGAAGATACCATACGTAGGTGCACCACTGCTGACATTCGGCATTCTGACCTTTGCATTCAGCACGATTATAGGCTGGAGCTACTATGGCGAGAGTGCCGTGAACTACTTAGAGGGCCGACGTGCTAACAAATTCTACAGAATCATGTACATCGTGCTGCTGTTCTTCGGATCGATTATCAACCTTGACATTATCTGGAACATAGCCGACTGTATGAATGCACTGATGGCGATACCAAACCTGATTGCGCTGCTGCTACTGAGTGGCGTGGCTGCGAGGGAGACGAAGAGGTATCTTTGGAGCGGAAAACTCGACGAAGTCGAAGATTAAAGATTAAACATTAAAGATTAAAGATTAAAAGAATAATTAATAACCAATAATTAAAAAAGGTATGAGAAAAAACATTTTAGCAATGGCCGTGATGATGGCGGCATTGGTGTTAGGAACAACATCGTGTGGCAACAAGGCCCAGAACCAGGAACAGGCTCAAAGCGGAGTTAACGACTTCCGCATTAAGCGCGGTACAAACATCAGCCACTGGCTCTCGCAGAGTGAGCAGAGGGGTGAAGCACGCAGACTGCACATCCAGGAGGACGACTTTGCACGACTGGAGGAGCTGGGATTCGACTTTGTACGTATCCCCATCGATGAGGAGCAGTTCTGGGATGAGAAGGGCACCAAGCTGCCCGAAGCATGGGACCTGCTAAAGAATGCACTGGACTGGAGTCGCAAGCACAACCTGCGCGCCATCGTTGACCTGCACATTGTGCGCAGTCACTACTTTAACGCTGTGAACGAGAGCGACAAGGCTGCCAACACCCTGTTTACATCGGAGAAAGCACAGGAAGACCTGATCAACCTGTGGCGCCAGCTGTCAGAATTCCTGAAGGATCGCAGCAACGACTGGGTGGCTTACGAGTTTATGAACGAGCCAGTAGCACCTGAGCACGAGCAGTGGAACCAGCTGATAGCCAAGGTACACAAGGCACTGCGCGAGCTGGAGCCTCAGCGTACACTGGTAATTGGATCGAACCTGTGGCAGGGACACCAGACCATTAAGTATCTGAAGGTGCCCGAGGGCGACAAGAACATCATCCTGAGCTTCCACTACTACAACCCAATGATATTGACCCACTATGGTGCATGGTGGTCGCCACTGTGTGCTGCCTACAAGGGCAAGGTGCACTATCCTGGCGTGCTAGTATCGAAGGAGGACTACGACGCTGCTCCTGACGCTATCAAGCCTGAGTTGAAGCAGTATACCGAGGAGGTTTGGGACATCAATAAGATTCGCGAGCAGTTTAAGGACGCCATCGAGGCTGCCAAGAAGTACGACCTGCAGCTGTTCTGCGGTGAGTGGGGCGTTTACGAGCCAGTAGACCGTGAGTTGGCTTACAACTGGTATCGCGACATGCTGACCGTATTCGACGAGTTCAACATCGCCTGGACCACATGGTGCTATGATGCCGACTTCGGATTCTGGGATCAGCAACGCCACACCTATAAGGATCGTCCGCTGGTTGAGCTGCTGATGAGCGGAAAGAAACTTGGTGAATAGTAGGACATTAAAGATTAAAGATTAAACATTAAACATTGAGAAAGATCATACTGCCTTTATTGGCAATACTTATATTAACGGCTTGCGGCGAGACTAAGACCCGAAAGGAGATTAATCGCCGCAAGGCCGCTCTTGTAGAGCATCAGCAAACAGAACTGAAAAAAGCTGAAGCTGAGTTGTGGAAGACCGACAGTTTGCTACTGATAGTCAACAAGGAGCTTGAGGCTATGACAAAGGAGGTGGAGGAGCACAAGAAAGCGCTAAAAGCTACTCCTGAGGAGCTTACTGCGCTTACCCAACTGCGAGTGAAGCGCGACTCTATACGTACGCAGTACGAAGCCTTAGGGCTAAAAATAAGGTACATACACAAGAAACAGAGTGAAAAATGATAAAAAATCACTATTCACTATTCGTTATTCACTAAAAATTGCTACCTTTGCAGCCGATATGAATCAATTTGAAAAGACAAACGCTCAGTTTGAGCAGGCTCTGGCAGAGTGCAGAGCACTGTTTGAGAAGAAGCTTCATGATTATAAAGCCTCTTGGCGCATTCTGCGACCAACAGCACTTACCGACCAGTTGTTTATCAAAGCCAAGCGCATTCGCAGCCTGGAAATCAAGAAGGAATCGCTGGTGGGCGAAGGCATACGTCCGGAGTTCATTGCGCTTATCAACTACGGCATAGTAGGACTGATACAGCTTAGTAAGGGATTTGCCGACACTGTCGACATCACCAACGAGGAGGCCATGGCGCTCTACGACGAGCATGCCAAGGAGGCACTGGAGCTGATGAAGCGTAAGAACCACGACTACGACGAGGCGTGGCGCGGCATGAGGGTTAGTAGCTATACCGACCTGATTCTGACAAAAATAGAACGTATTAAGGAGATCGAGAACCTACAGGGCGAGACACTCGTCAGCGAGGGTATCGATGCCAACTATATGGATATCATCAACTACGCGGTCTTTGGAGTGATTAAACTCAGCGAAGCTGAGAGGTGAGAAGCTAGAGGTGAGAAAGTGAGAAAGGTTGCTGTAAATATCTGTCGCCTGGTGCTGGCACTGACATTTATCTTTTCTGGATTTGTCAAGGCCGTTGACCCACTGGGCACGCAGTATAAGATACACGACTACCTGATGGCTTTGGGCATAGGTAAGATGGTGCCCGACTTCACTACTCTGGCAGCATCGGTACTACTGGGAGCCACAGAGTTCTTCCTGGGCATCTGTCTGCTGTTTGCCATCAGGCGACGCATCGTTTCGAAGCTGGTGCTGCTCATCATGGTGCTGATGACACCACTGACACTGTGGCTGGCCCTGAGCGATCCCATCAGCGACTGCGGATGCTTTGGCGACGCACTGGTGCTGTCCAACTGGCAGACACTGTGGAAAAACGTGATACTGCTGTGTGCAGCCATCGTGGTGTGGAAGTGGCCACTGGAGATGCCAAGACTGATAAGCAGAAGCAACCAGTGGATTGTGATGAACTACTCGCTGGTGTTCATTCTGCTGTTCATATCGGCCAAGAGTCTGTACACCCTACCCCAGTTCGACTTCCGTCCCTATCACATTGGGGCCGATATTCGCCAGGGGTGGCTCAAGATGATGGAAGGCGAGGAATCGCCCTATCAGGAGCTGTTTATAGAGCAGGTGGAGGATGGTGAGGACATCACCGAGAAGATTCTGAGCGACGAGGGCTACACCTTCTTATTAATAGCCCCGCACCTGGAACAGGCTGACGACTCGCGACTGGACGAGATAAACCAGATGTACGAATACAGTCTGGACAACGGATACCCCTTCTACTGTCTGACAGCAAGTGGTGAGAAGGCCATCGAAAAATGGCGCGACCTGACTGGGGCCGAATACCCCTTCTGCCAGACTGACGACATCACACTGAAGACCATCATACGGTCGAACCCAGGACTGGTGCTGATGAAGGATGGCAAGGTGATACGCAAGTGGAGCCACAACAACATGCCCGAAGAGGAAGAGCTGAACACCAAGCTCGAAGACAGCGAACTGGGACAACTGCCCACTGAGACAGTGACCTCGAAAATACTCTGGGTGATAACGTGGTTTGTGCTGCCACTGCTGATACTGACACTGGCCGACAGACTCTGGGCCTGGACGAAGTGGGTGAGGAGAAATTAAAAAATTAAAAATTAAAAAAGAGAGTTTTATACATATAAATTATTTTTAGAATTATGAGAAAGAAAATTGTAGCAGGAAACTGGAAGATGAACATGAATCTCCAGGACGGTATTGCTCTTGCAAAGGAGCTTAACGAGACTTTGAAGGCTGAGAAGCCAAACTGTGGTGTAGTTATCTGCACTCCATTCATCCACCTCGCTTCTATCGCACAGTTCCTCGATCAGAACATCATTGGTCTGGGTGCTGAGAACTGCGCCGACAAGGAGAAGGGTGCTTTCACTGGTGAGGTTAGCGCCGAGATGGTAAAGAGCACTGGTGCTCAGTACGTTATTCTGGGTCACTCAGAGCGTCGTGAGTACTACAAGGAGACTCCAGAGATCCTGAAGGAGAAGGTGCTGCTGGCTCAGAAGAACGATCTGAAGGTTATCTTCTGTATCGGTGAGAGCCTGGAGGAGCGCGAGGCTGGCAAGCAGAACGAGGTAGTAAAGGCCGAGCTCGAGGGTTCAGTATTCAACCTGAGCGAGGAGGACTTCCGCAAGATCGTTATCGCTTACGAGCCAATCTGGGCTATCGGTACTGGTAAGACCGCTACCGCTGAGCAGGCTGAGGAGATTCACGCTTACATCCGTTCAATCATCGCTGAGAAGTATGGTCAGGCTGTAGCTGACGACACTACTATCCTCTATGGTGGTAGCTGCAAGGCTAGCAACGCTCCTGAGCTGTTTGCTAAGCCCGACATCGATGGTGGTCTGATTGGTGGTGCTTCACTGAAGGCTGCAGACTTCAAGGGGATTATCGATGCATTCAAGTAATTATTAGTGAATAGTGAATAACGAATAGTGAATAGTATATGATAGTTATGAATTCATTTACAGGTAAGATTACAACAAATGTATACTGGAAAATGATGGTGCTATTAGCACTATTCACTATTCACTGTTCACTGTTCACTTTTGCTCAGTCGTCGTTTACACAGAGACTCCAACAGAGCAAAAACGGTGAAGGACAGATTACCGTTACACAAGACAAGGCGATAGAAGTACTGGTGAACGGACCAGTAGTAACATCCCCCACACGAACAAAGACAACCACAACCCAGCAGAAACCTGCTGACAAGAAAGAAAAAGAAAACTATACTGCTACAAATCAGGAAAAAGACAAGAAACAAGAGCCTAAGGTTGTTGTAGTAGAACATCAGGACTCTACCACCATCGATGCCCCTGAGGAAATACAGAAGAAGATTATGAAGGGCGTAAAGGTGGCTGGCTACAGAGTGCAGGTGTTTGCTGGTGGCAACACGCGCAACGACCGCATCAAGGCTGAGCGTATAGGCAGCGAAATCAAGGGACTGTTCCCTGGCGTGCCTGTATACGTACATTTCTACTCACCACGATGGATATGCCGCATGGGCAACTACCGTACTTACGAGGAGGCACACGCTGTGCTGGAGCGCGTAAAGAACAACGGATACCAGAGCGCCATCATCGTTAAAGGTAAAATCACCGTACAATATCAATGAAGATAGAGATTAAGGAATACGACAACGAGCGATATCGCGACGGCATAGAGGAGCTGGCGGATCACTATAAGGAGGTGCTCAAGCTACTGGGTGAAGACCCTGAGCGTGAGGGACTGCAGAAGACCCCTATGCGTGTGGCCAAGGCCATGCAGACGCTGACCAAGGGATACCAGATGGATGCCCACAAGATTCTGACAGACGCCCTGTTCAAGGAAGATTACAATCAGATGGTCATCGTGAAGGATATCGACTTCTTCTCGTTGTGCGAACACCACATGTTGCCATTCTACGGTAAGGCGCACGTGGCATACATACCCAACGGATACATCACAGGCCTGTCTAAGATAGCCCGTGTAGTTGACATATATTCGCACCGCCTGCAGGTACAGGAGCGCATGACTCAGCAGATTAAGGACTGCATAGAGCAGACACTGCACCCCCTGGGAGTGATGGTGGTGATAGAGGCCAAGCACATGTGCATGCAGATGCGTGGCGTAGAGAAACAAAACAGCATAACTACTACAAGCGACTTCAGCGGTGCCTTTAATCAGGCCAAGACCCGCCAGGAGTTTATGAACTTAATACACAATAATCAAATCTAAAACTACATCAAATATGTATCAAGCAGACAACACCAATTTCAAAACCAATCAGTCGTTCACTCAGGAGTTTACCCGCAGCTGTCTGGGACGTATCATCATCGCAGGCGTCATCATACTTGTGGGATTGTTAGTGGCTTACTTCACTGCGCCAAAAGAGAGCGACATGAACGATGAGATGCTGGACAACATTATGCAGTGTCTTGAGGTGAACGATGGCATCAAGGGCGACGTGGTTGACGACTATGTACACAACCTCACCTTTATCTTCACCACTGCTGATACAACCTATATTGCCAAGGATGTACTGGACACCTATTATAAGTATAACCGTCTGGAGTCTTATCGCCACACGTTCTACTCTACATCCTACATCCACAACAACATGCACCCAGAGGGCACACGCGTGGGCGTTGGTATCTTTGGTATCATCATCCCAACAGTGCTCTACGAGGATATACTGCTCGACGTAGGTCCAGTGCACAAGGGCTACGAGCAGAAACTGAACCAGGCTCCTATCCAGCAGGATGATGAGGATCTGGGTGAGAATCCTAACATCACCGAGTTCCACTACAAGGGCGACGAAGAGAATTAATTCAACTATATGAAATTCATTGCTTACCTGAGCATCGCCTTGATGCTTTGTGTTTCAGCAGGGCTGAAAGCACAGAACCCTAGTGACAATATGATTGACAACCCAATGCTTTGGGCTGATGTACCCGACCCAGACGTGATACGCGTGGGCGATACCTTCTATCTGGTATCAACCACCATGCACCTGATGCCTGGAGCTCCCATCATGAAGTCGAAAGACCTGAAGAACTGGGAGACCGTGGGATACATCTTCGACAAGCTGACTGATTCGCCTAAGTACGACCTCTCGCCTACCGAGGGAACTGTTTACGGACGCGGACAGTGGGCCACATCGCTCAAGTATCATAAGGGCAAGTTCTATGCACTGCTGGCTCCCAACGAGCAGGGCGCTATGGGCGACACCTATATCTTTACAGCCGATAAGGCCGAAGGTCCTTGGAAGATTCTGTCGCGCATGCGCCACTTCCACGACTGCTCACTGTTCTTCGACGACGACGATCGCGTGTACGTGATCTATGGTACAGGCGAGATGATGGAGTTGAAGCAGGACCTGAGCGACGTGATCGAGGGCACCCATCGCCACATCTTCCAGCGTGAGGCCGATGAGACTGGATTGCTGGAGGGTTCACGTATGATCAAGCATAACGGCAAGTACTACCTGATGATGATTTCGCACGTTTATGCCCCAGGCCGTCATCGCCGCGAGGTATGCTATCGTGCCGACAATATTCAGGGTCCTTACGAGAAGCACACCATCCTGGAGAGCGACTTCGGAGGATTCTCGTATGAGGCTCAGGGCACCATCGTTGACACAGAGGATGGCGACTGGTATGGCATCATCTTCCAGGATCGTGCTGGTGTAGGCCGTGTGCTCACCGTGATGCCATGCCGCTGGATTGACGGATGGCCCATGCTGGGCGATGAGGAGGGTAAAGTGCCTGCTCGCGTTCGCCCATTGAAGAGCGGTGAGCCAGAGGCTGCCATCGTCAAGGCCGATGACTTCGGTAGCGAGAAGCTTGGTTTGCACTGGCAGTGGAACCACAACCCAGTGGACAAGGCTTGGAGTCTGAAGGAGCGCCCAGGTTATCTGCGACTCAAAACCAGTCGCGTAGTGCCCAACCTCTACCTAGCCCCCAACACCCTGACTCAGCGTATGGAGGGACCTAAGTGTACAGGTGCCATCATGATGGATCTCTCGAAGATGAAAGATGGCGACTGCGCTGGATTGGCAGCATTCAACAGCGACTCTGGTGTGCTCACCATCAAGAAGAAGGGCAAGAAACTCACCCTCGAGATGAGCGAGCAGAAAGTATCGCTGAGCGACCGCGACAAAAAGGTTGAGAAGGTAGAAGAAAAAGTGATAGAGAGCGTTGAGCTGAAGCAGAACAAAATCTGGCTTAAGATTGACGCCAACTTCATCCCCCGCACCGACATTGCCCACTTCTACTACAGCCTCGACGGCAAAGAATGGAAGCAGATGGGTGGCGACTACCGCATGAGCTTCGACTGGCGCCGATTCTTCATGGGTCAGAAGTTCGGTATCTTTAATTATGCCACCAAGAAGGTTGGCGGCTACGTAGATGTTGATGAGTTTGCTTACAATAAACACCAATAAAAACTATGAACAGAGTAACAGTAACCATTCTTGCCTTGCTGGCACCAATAGCTATGTGTGCACAAGGTGTAAAGATAGAGTTCTTTACACCTTCTGTTGTACATGTGGTTAAGTATCAGGGGCAGGCCGTATCACCCCAGAGCAAGGTGATAATCGCCAAACCGCAGGATGTAAAGCTTACCCGCAAGGGCAACGCCACATCGAGTAGCAACCTGACCGTAAAGCTCGACGAGAAGACGAGCTGCATCACATTCCTCGATGCAAAGGGCAAAGTGCTGCTGCGCGAAAAGTCGCACTCGTTTGCACCGCTCAACCAGACTTTCACACTCGATAAGGGCGAGGCCATCTACGGACTGGGCACCATCCAGAACGGCAAGATGAATCGTCGCGGTGAGCACAAGCGTATGGAGCAGAGCAACCTTGAGGACTTCCAGAGCGTCATCCAGAGCATCAAGGGCTGGGGTATCTATTGGGACAACTACGCTCCCACCCAGTTCGACGACGATGCCAACGGCATGTCGCTTACCTCAGAGGCAGGCGATTATATCGACTACTACTTTATGTATGGCAAGAGTGCCGATGGTGTGATAGCACTGATGCGCCATCTGAGTGGCGATGTACCGATGTTCCCACTGTGGACCTACGGTTTCTGGCAGTCGAAAGAGCGCTATAAAACAGCTGCTGAGACTGAGAGCATCGTTGATAAGCATCGTGAGTTGCAGGTGCCACTCGATGGTATCATTCAGGACTGGCAGTACTGGGGCTCTAACTATCTGTGGAATGCCATGGACTTCCTGTCAGAAGACTTTGTAAATGGTCCACAGATGATTAAGAATGTTCACCAGAAGCATGCCCACTTTATGATCAGCATATGGGCAAGCTTTGGCCCACAGACACAGCAGTTCCGTGAGCTGAACGAGAAGGGGCTGCTGCTGCCCATCGAGACTTGGCCACAGAGCGGACTCTCGCACATCTGGCCTCCACGCATGGATTACCCCTCAGGCGTTAAGGTGTACGATGCCTTTAGTCCTGTAGCGCGCGATATCTATTGGAAATACCTGAAGAAGCTGTACGACTATGGTACAGATGCCTGGTGGATGGACTCGACTGACCCCGACTTCTTCAATCCCCGCGAGAGCGACTATCAGCACCCTGTTACTGGCGGCACCTGGCGCTCACTGCGCAATGCCTTCCCCCTGGAAACAGTTCGTGGCATCTACAATGCCCAGCGTATGGAAGCTCTCACCTCTCACCCCTCACCTCTCACCTCTAAGAGAGTCTTCATCATGACACGAAGCAGCTTTGCTGGCCAGCAGCACTACGGCTCTAACATGTGGAGTGGCGATGTCAACTCATCGTGGGACATGCTGCGCAAGCAGCTGCCTGCAGGACTCAGTTTCTCGCTCACAGGTAACCCTAACTTCAATACCGATATTGGCGGATTCTTCTGCGGTTCTTACAACACCAAGGGCAGTGGTTCTGCCCCACAGAATCCACAGTTCCAGGAGCTCTACGTGCGCTGGATGCAGTATGGATTATTCTGTCCTGTATTCCGCAGTCATGGTGCAGATGCACCACGCGAGATATGGCAGTTTGGCAAGAAAGGAGAGCCAGTTTACGATGCCATCGAGAAGCAGATTCGTCTGCGCTATCGCCTTATACCTTATTTATATAGCACCGCATGGCAGGTTACCAGCAACAACCAGAGTTACATGCGCCCACTGTTCAGCGACTTTGCTGCCGACAAGAAGGTATGGGATATGACCGATGAGTTTATGTTCGGCAAGAGCATCCTGGCTGCGCCTATCGTTGATCCACAGTACACTGAGGAAAAGATCATCCGCACTGATGCTATGACGGGATGGAACAAGCAAGAAGTGAATAGTGAAAAGGGAATAGTGAATAGTGATTGGGCGGAGAGCAAGACGGCCACTAAGTATCTGCCTAAGGGTGCTGACTGGTACGACTTCTGGACTGGCAAGCTGTATAAGGGCGGACAGAACGTAGTGCTCACCACATCGTTCGATCAGGCACCCATGTTTGTACGCGCTGGTAGCATTCTGCCGCTGGGCCCAGAGATGCAGTACGTAGGCGAGAAGGCATGGGACAACCTCGAAATCCGCATCTATCCAGGTGCCGATGGCGAGTTTACCCTCTATGAGGATGAGGGCGACAACTACAACTACGAGAAGGGCGTCTACTCTACTATCAAGTTCAAGTGGAACAATCGCACCCGCACCCTCACCATCGCCAATCGCCAAGGCCAATACCCAGGCATGTTGCAGAATCGCAAGTTCACCATCGCCCTCCCCGATGGCACATCAAGAACCATCGAATATAACGGAAACGAAAAAAGAGAGACCTTTTAAAGTCTCTCTTTTCTGTGATCCGTTTGGGGCTCGCGCTCGGCTCCGAAGGAGACGCTTTCACCAAGCGAAGCGACTGAAAGAACCCTTGGGTGAAAGCCCCAAACACAAAAAAGAGGCTAATTAAGCCTCTTTTTCTGTGATCCGTTTGGGGCTCGAACCCAAGACCCCAACATTAAA
>NZ_CAMJFM010000012.1 GCF_946404925.1 uncultured Prevotella sp.
GCACAGTACCGCTCGACGAGCACGACACATCGTACTTCGCCGACTCTGCGAGTATACGCAACTTCTCCATTGTCTTCTCCGTCATACGACTGCAAAGGTACAAAAACAATCTGATATATATCCCATTTAGCATTATTTAACCACTAAAAGATGGGATACATCTTACGTTTGTATTACCTTTGCAGTCAAATTATCACAAGTGAGGATAGAGGATAAAATCACAGAACAATCTTCGCACTACGATCATCTGGAACAGATGGAGTTAGGCGAGATACTTGAGGCTATCAACCGCGAGGACAGGTTGGTAGCTGAGGCTGTGCATAATGTGATTCCTCAGATAACGGCATTGGTAAAGGCCATAGAGCCAAGAATGAAGCAGGGGGGGCGACTATTCTACGTTGGCGCTGGAACCAGCGGACGCCTTGGTGTGCTTGATGCCAGCGAACTGCCCCCAACATTCGGAGTATCGCCCGATTGGGTGGTAGGTGTCATTGCTGGTGGCGATGAGGCTTTGAGATGTGCCGTAGAGCATGCTGAGGATGATGCCAGCCGAGGTTGGCAGGATTTGGAGGCTTACAAGCCATCGGCTCAGGACAGCGTGATAGGCATCGCAGCATCGGGCACCACACCCTATGTGATTGGTGCCGTTGAGGAGGCTCGCCGCCGCGGCCTGCTTACGGGGTGCATCACCAGCAATCCCCATACGCCACTTGCTGCTGCAGCTGAATATCCCATAGAAACGATAGTAGGCCCAGAGTTCGTAACCGGCTCCAGCCGCATGAAGAGCGGCACGGCGCAGAAGATGGTGCTCAACATGATTTCAACATCGCTGATGATCAAGATGGGGCGTGTTGAGGGCAATCGCATGGTGAAGATGCAGTTGACAAACGAGAAACTCATCGACCGCGGCACACGTATGATCGAAGAGTCGACGGGACTGCCTTACGATGAGGCCCGCCGCCGACTACTCGAAGCCGGAAGTGTTGACAAAGTATTAATATAATAATGTGTATTCAAGTATAACTAAACAATGACTTACATAGGCGAATTAATTTCGATAGGCGTAGCTTTCTCGTGGACTGCTACCGCGCTGCTCAGTGAGTTTGGCAGCAAGCGATTAGGAAATCTTACACTCAACGTACTGCGTATGGCCCTGGCGCTGGTATTCTCGCTGGTGCTGTTTATGGTCGTCACAGGTTCGGCTCTGCCAGGCGGCGCCACACCCGAGGCTATGGGCTGGATGCTGCTGTCAGGTCTGGTGGGCTATGTGATAGGCGACTTCTGCCTCTTCCAGTGCTATATCATCATCGGTTCGCGCTACGGACAGCTGTTTATGACGCTGGCCCCGCTGGCTGCCGCTCTGATGGCCTGGATCACGCTGGGCCAGCAGATGTCGGGTTCGGCTGTGCTGGCCATGTTCGTCACCCTGGCTGGTATCAGCATCTCGGTGCTGGGCCGAGGCGAGCATCATAAGGTGTCGCTCAAGCTGCCGCTCAACGGCGTGCTGTTTGCCATCGGTGCCGCTATGTGTCAGGGCATCGGTCTGGTACTCAGTAAGATAGGTATGGACCACTATCAGGCTGCGGCTGATATGCCTGAGTGGCTGGTGCCATTCAGTGCCAACTTCTATCGTTGTGTGGCTGGCATCATCGGATTCACCGCCCTGCTGTATTTCCGCAAGGGGCTCGATCCTCTGCGCGATGCCATGCACGACAGGAAAGGACTCTTGGTAGCTTTGGCCACCACCATCTTCGGACCCTTTATCGGTGTGGGATTCTCGCTGATGGCTGTACAGTACACGGCTGCCGGCATCGCCTCTACACTCATGGCGATGACACCTATTATTATTCTGTTGCCGTCATACTGGCTCTTCAAGCAGAAGATTACTTGGCGTGCCGTTCTCGGCGCTGTTATATCAGTAGTGGGCGTAAGCTTGTTTTTCCTGGCATAAACAGGCTCTACGCGCCTAATTCTTCTTGAAGTAGTCGTTATATATCTTGATGCCGAACACGATGCAGCTGCATGTGGAGGTAATCAAGTTGGTTAAGAAGAGCGACCAGATGATTTCGGGCTTGTGAATCAATCCCTGTATCATAAACGCCATACCGCCGATGGCCATCATCAGGAATGTTGGCAGGGCTATACCATCGGTGTTTCGGGTGCGGATAGTCTCGATAGCCTGAGGCAGATAGCCCAGCACCATACCGACGCTGGCCACCACTCCGCAAACAGTAAAAAGCATGTCTTGTTCCATATTCTTTTTGGGGCAAAGATACAAATTAGAATTGAAACTTCCAAGTTTTAATAAAAAAACGTTGTTTTTCTTGCGTAGATTAGAGGAAAATCGTATATTTGTCCCCAAAAACTAAAATATTACGATGTTTATTGAGCACATATCGGCTGAGGTGATACTGTTTTTTATCATCTATGGTATTACGGGAGTGATACCACTTATCGCAGCTGTCTACCTGCTGCTGCGCCGGGGCAATGCCTTTGCGCCGGGTGTAGAGCCGCCGGTAAGATTGCGCCGCTGGGCAGCATCGTTCTTTGTCGTATCATCTCTGGGCCATGTATGGTGGTATCTGTTCTACCTCTATTCAGGCGACATTAATTCTGCGGCGTATGTGCTGGTGGCTGTGCTTGACTGCGTGGAATTGCTCATCACGATGGCAGGCACCCTGCTGGCCATGCTTCAAGACCGCCGTCGGCCTGTCTGGCCAGCGCTTGTTGCTTTGGTTCCGCTTTTGGCGTTTGGAGGCATACAGTTGTTCTACCCCAATCAGTATTTCATGCAGATTATTACCGCATATATACTTTCTATCTATGTGCTGTTCTCGGTGTATATGGTGTTTGCCGTCAGGCGCTACGGCCGCTGGCTGAACGACAACTATGCCGATCTGGAAAATAAAAGGGTGTGGCTCAGTCAGGTGGTATCGCTCGCCTGCCTGTTCCTGCTCATCATCTATGCATTGGTCGATACCGACATGATTCTGCTCTACGTGCTGCATCTGGTCGAGATCATACTCTTTGCCCTCCTGCTGTGGCGCGTAGAAACCCTGCCACTCCTGGCCGAGCCCAGTACCGATGATGATTGTGCCGAGCCCAGCCTCGAGAGCATCGAGGAGGCCCCCGCAGAGCCTGTGTCAGAAGATCCAGAAGCGGATTCATCAAATCTCTCACCTCTCACCTCTCACCCCTCACCTCTCACCTCTCAAAAGGGTTCCCTCGACCTTTCCCAGATCGAGCAGCTGCTGGCCGAGCACTGCGTGGATACCAAGCTTTATCTGCAGCACGACCTCACGCTGCAGCAGCTGGCCCAGACCATTGGTATCAACCGTTTCTACCTCAGCCAGTATTTCTCACGTCAGAGCATTACTTATAATACCTATATTAATAATTTGCGCATCAACTACTTCATCAGCCGCTATCAGGAGGTTGTCAAGACCCAACGCGCCTTCACAGTCCAGCAGCTGGCTAGCGAGAGTGGCTATCGCAGTTACAGCACCTTCAGTCTCGCCTTCAAGCAGCGCATGGGCCAGACTGTTTCAACCTGGATGCACAACAATTAAGTAATATGTAATTCTTACACTCGTCTTTCAAAATATGCAATAATTGTTTCAAAATCTGCAAAATCTTACTTTGCAGGTGTCTTAGCTATTGCATAATTCGAAAATCTTTCATATATTTGCGCCAAAGATAACTAAAACCTTTTGACGTATGAAACATTCTAAAGTGTACAAAAATCTTTTGTATGTCATGTTGGCTTTGGCGCCCATGGCAGTTTTTAACAGTTGTAGTGAGGAAGACTTGGATAAGGTCTACGATGAGAAAACCTCGCTCGATTCGCCATTCATTTTCTCAGAGGGCTATCAGGACTCCATCCTTGTGGCTTACGACCTGCCAACACCAGCCACCGACTGGCTGAGTATGGTGCGCGATGAGACCAAGGTGTGTAAGCTCACCATCCCCGGCACTCACGACACTATGACCGGTATGGGATTCTATCAGCCCGTGCTCAAGTACATCTTCAACACCACCGCCATCAGTCAGGTGTCAACACTCGAAGAGCAGATGAACTCTGGTCTGCGTTTCTTCGACATCCGCCCCGTAGTGAGTACCGACACCATTGCTAAGAAGAAAATCCTACGCCTCACCCACGGCATTAGCGAGCTCGACCTCACTTTCGAGTGGACCATCGACCAGTTGCAAAGCTATCTGAAAGCCCATCCTACGGAGTTCTTCATCTGTAAGCTACAGTTCGACAACGGTTTTGAAGATCAGAAAGACTTGTACAAACTGCTCAGCGATGTGATGCACTTGCCGAAGTATCAGGGATTGTTTGTAGAAAACTGGCGTCCGGACATCACCGTGAGCGAGATGCGCGGCAAGATATTGTGGCTGAGTCGCTTCGACCTGCGCCCGTTCAACGCTTCGTTCCACTATCCAATCGTGTATTGCGACTGGCCCGACGAGGATCCGGACATAGAAGAGGATATCAACCCCGAGGCTCAGCGCAACTGCGCCATGTACAGCATGGACGACGAAACACTGATGGCCAAGCTCTACAAGCAGGACTACTACAAGACCACTACCGAGAAGCGCATGCGCAACAAGCAGAAGACTGTGATAGACATGATGCACACCGCACGCGAGGCTACTGCCGGCGACAAGGACATCTGGATTGTGAATCACTGCTCGGCCTACACCGAGGTGTCGCCACGCGGCTACATCACCAATGCCTCAAATCTGCATCCGCTGGTCATCGACGACCTGCAGACGTACGAGGGCACCGTGGGCATCATCCCGATGGATATGGCCTGCCACGACTACGTTCACTGTATCATCAACGGTGGCACACCTTATACCAGCGACTATCTGTACGGCTTCCACCCCATGAGCCTGTCGCTTACCAACCTGCTTATCAAGTCTAACAAGTCACACTTTAAATAAATATAAATAGGTATGAAACACAATATTCACAGTCTCATCATTCTCATTGCTATGATGTTTGCGGCAACAGGAGCCCAGGCTCAGGATGCCGATAAAATACATGCCGAAGATGGTTTGTTCAATCACCTCTCAGTAGGCCTGAACACCGGTCTCACCGGCGTTGGTATCGATGTGGCCATGCCTGTCCACAAGTTAGTGACCGTTAGAGCTGGCTTCTCAGGTTGGAACATTGGCAAAATCAATTTCAAGGCCATCAGCACCGCCACCGAGATTACCTCGATGCAGATGGTTGAGGAAGACGCCATCAAGCGTGCCCAGATGGTTGATAAGGTAGAACTGCAGGTTAATCCCAACTTCTGGAACTTCTACCTGCTGGGCGAGGTGCATCCGTTCCACAACCAGCCTTTCTACTTCGCAGCCGGTGTGTTCTTCGGTAGCCAGAACTTTGTTCACTTCAAGAACACCAACGAGGGTGCGCTGGGATTCCTTTACGATGCTAATCAGAAGGTGGAAGACTACAACCGCCTGTATCGTACCAACTATCCGCCCATCGGCCTGAAGTTTGGCGACTACATTTTTACTGCCGACGAGAATGGTAATATCGATGTACGCATGAAGACCAATGCCGTGAAGCCTTACATCGGCGTGGGCTTTGGTCAGCATCTGGCTAAGACACACCGTGTCAGCCTGGCTGTCGATGCAGGTCTGCTGTTCTGGGGCACACCTAAGTTCGTGCTCAACAATGGTACCGAGATCGATTCATCGGGCCGCAACTCAGGCATCACCGGTGCCTTGAAGTGGCTCAAGGCCTGGCCAAATATTCAGGTACGTGTAGCTTATAAGATATTCTAGCCTATGTACGATTATCAGGGTCTGCAGGACGTATTCTTCATCATGCTTTACGGCATGGCGGGTTTCTTCGCCATGCTGGCATGTGTGTACCTGCTCCTGAGGCGTGGCAATGCCTTTGCCGAGGATGTCAGGTCGAGCTGTGTGCTGCGACGCTGGACGGCGGCATTCATGGCGGCCATCGTGGCCAGTCACGTGTGGTGGTATGTACTTGGCACCTATTTTCTGACCGACGACCGTTTGGTTCGTAACATCACTACCATCATGCTCGACTACGTTACGCTGGTGCCGCTGGTGATGGCCGTACTGCTGGCCATGCTGCAGGATCGCCGCCGCCCGCTCTGGCCCTGGCTGCTGGCTCAGGCACCCGAGGTGCTGGCTGCTGCGCTGGGTATAGCCGGTCGCAGCGAGTTCTGGGGCTACCAGGTGGTGCACTATTGGCAGTTGGGCGTCATCGCCGTCTTCGTGGTCTATTACATCATTGCGCTGCGGCAGTACGGCCGCTGGCTGCTCGACAACTATGCCGACCTGGAGCGCAAGGAGGTATGGCAGAGCATGGTGTTCATCATTGTGTTGCTGGCGGTGTATATGGTCTATACCTCGAACGCCGGCGAACTCGTGCGCGAGTATCTGTCGCAGGTCATCACCCTCGTCATCATTGCCTTCCTGCTCTGGCGTGTGGAAACATTACAGGAGTTAGATAACGAACTATAAATATATATATAATAAGGTATGCAAACTAGATTCAAGAAAAATGCTAAGATCTTCGATATTGTGATTACCGCTGTGGGCGGCACACTGTCGGTTGGCGTTATGCTTTACGCCGTTCTGTATTTCGGATTGGGAAATACCTGGCCCGAACTGGTGCTTAATATGTTCTACATTGCCAGCTTGGTCATGATATGGATGTATTTCTTCAACCGTCTCGACTCCTTTAGTTTCAACTACTGGTGTTCCATCTCGGTGGGCATCACGGTGCTGCTGCGCGATATTCTCTTTGCGCCGCCGCTGGCCTATCGTTCGCTCCATCTGCTGTGTCTTTCGCTGTCGGTGCTGCTGCTCTGCATGCTCACCTATTTCTATGCGCGTAAGAACTGGAAGAGCTACACCAAGCGCAACCTGTGGATGATCTGCATCATCGATATGATCATTGCGGCACTCTATAACCTCGACATCTATCTCGAGCCAGTCGACGAATACACCGACTATATGCTGGTAGAGATATGGATTCGCCCCACCATCACCTACGGACTGGTGGCCTGCTTCGTAACCGAGGCCGATAAGGCAAGCAAGTAAATAAGAACAATCAAAATCTAAAATATTACCTTTATGAAACAATCTATTAGCCTATTGAGAGGGCGGCCGTGGCTACTGCTACTGGCGCTCTTCGCCTGGCTGCTGCCTCAGAAGGCGGCGGCTCAAACGTATGTAGACAAAAAAGAAAACTACTCGGTATCGCTGGGTGGTACTAACATCATCTATTTTACGGCTCCAGCCTACGATATGGATGGTGCCGACTGCTGGGTCAAAGCCGGTTACCTCTTTGTCACGGTAGATGGTGATAGTAAAAAAACTGTGGTCCTCGCTTGGCAACCTGATAGTGACATCGACAACAGCAAGACCTCGTTGAACTGTTACTTCAGTACCCTTTCCGACGGTTTCTTCGATATCACATTGGGAAACTCGAGAAGCGTTGAGAGAGTAGACAGTTGGAATTCAAAAACCCTCTCCTTGGTACGCAACAGCGACGGCGTGACCTTCGATTTCGCTGCCGAGTGGGTATTGCCTTACAACCTGTTGGGTAAGACGTTGACGTTCTCCTGGGAAGTTCTTCGCGACGGAAATGGCCGCAAAGAAGAGTATGTGTCGGGCCTCAAGACGGTGACCATCAAAGTGCCGGCAGCAGCTTCCAAGTTGACGCCTACTGTCTCTTCACCCATGCTGAACCCCAACAACCCGGGCAAGATTGAGTTGCCTTGGTTCCTGGCTTCAGATAATATTACCAAAGCTTACTACGAGTACTACGATGCCAATGGAAAGTACCAGAAGGTAAACATCGAAAACGTAAACAGCGGCACGATCATGCTCGATGCCACTGTGCCCCACAGTAAGTTCCGCATTGTTTGCAGTTACAAGGAGAAAGGCGATAAGGGCGAGTACGATATTGATGGCGTAGCATCGACCGCCCAGAACCTCACTATGATTCATGCGCCCGCAGGACTCTCTGTACGGCCCCTGAACGACCAAAAGGGAAAGATAGAGGTGAAGTGGAGCGTGCCCTATATGGATGCTCCCGACTTGACGCCCACCGACTTCTTCGAGATTCAGCGCTCGCTGACGGGTAAGGAGGAGGACTTCGAAACCATATCCGAGCAGTTCTACGCCAAGACCGAAAAGAAATCTAGCTATACCTATATAGATAGTACCCTGATTGAGGCCATCGAGGCCAGCATGCTGAAGAATGGTGGCACGCTTGATAATGTAACCTACCGCGTGCGCCGCACCATTGCCAAAGATTGGGGCTGGGGCACCGATAACAACTGCGCCACCTCGGCTACGTGCGTGCTCGACGAGTTGCACCTGCTGCGCATTTCTAACTACACAGCTAAGTGGGAAGACGAGCAGGCCTACACCGTCCGCGTGTCTTGGGACTATGCCAACGAGATTGGCGGCGTGTGGGACGACCGCGCCAAGATGATACTGCACATCACCTCGAAGAACCGCGACGGTGGTGTAGTAGAGGATAAGATTATAGAACTCAACAATACCGATCGCGCTAAGCGCTATACGATAGTTAATCTCTTCCGTTCCTGCGTCACATACGATATTGAGATGTATGTAGATAAGAACGAGTCGCCACTCAACAAACTGGATGAGTTGACCGACTACTTCTTCCCCATCCGCACGGCTGACGATTGGGTAGCCTTCCGCGACAAAGTGAAAGCTGCCGAGGGCAAAGAGGATGTGAATGCTCGCCTCTATGCCGACATTAGTTTGAATAGTAAGGACAATATTGTAGGATATTCTGGTAACTATCCTTATCGTGGCGTTTTCGATGGCAATGGCCACACGATAACCCTTGATATTTCAGATGATGCTAATAACACGGCACTCTTCTCTCACGTAGCAAATGCTAGATTCCGCAGCTTGCATACTGCGGGTACTGTTACTTCGTCGGCTAAATTTACGGGAGGTTTGATTGGTCATGTCGATGAAGGCAGCACGGTTAACATTGAGAACTGTCGTTCGTCAATGACTATTAACAGCAGCGTGAATGGCGATGCTACTAACGGTGGTTTCATTGGTGCCGTTGAAGATAATTGCAATATTATTATCCGCACCAGTGAGTTCGATGGTAGTTTTACGGGCGATAATTGCCATAGCAACGGTGGTTTTGTTGGCTGGACCAACGGCGGCAGCTATGTCATCATCGACAACTGTCTCTTTAACCCCGACCGCATCACCACTAAGACTGACAACTGTGAAACGTGGACGCGTAACTCTAAAAATATAACGCTGACCCTTAGCAACAGCTATGCCGTCAGTGAGTATTCGCCGTTTATCGTCATCCGTAATGCTACCGATTGGCACAAGTTTGCTGTGATGATAAATGATGCTGTGAACCAGTACGACGTGAACGCTGTCCTCGATGCCGACATTGAGGTCAGTGAGCACGTAGGAGTAACCGAAGGTGCTTACTTCCGCGGTACCTTCGACGGTAATGGCCATACGCTGACATTCAATAAGGTGTGGTCATCGGCGGAGAGGTTTATTGCTCCCTTCCGTCATGCTAACAATGCAACCATCAGAAACCTGCATGTGGCAGGTTCCATCACATCTGGCGATATGTATCCTGCCGGTCTCGTGGCTCAAGTCAAAGATGGCACTGTAACCATTGAGAACTGTACCTCGTCGGTTACCCTTCAAGGAAACATGAATGGCGAAGGTACTCTTGCTGGTTTCGTAGGTCGCGTATCCAATTCTAACGTTACGATACGCAACAGTAAGTTCGATGGTAGCTTTAAAGGTGCCAATTGTACTGGTAATGGAGGTTTCATCAGTTGGGTTGACGAAAAGAGTACCGCAACCATTGACAGCTGTCTCTTTGCGCCCACCGAAATCAGTACTAAGTACGACAAGTGCCAAACGTGGGCACGACAGGATTCCCGTGGTACTGTGACAGTAACGGACTGCCATGCTACCCGCGAGTATAGGGTATTCCCCATCAATAATGCAACTGACTGGACCACGTTCGTGCAAATGGTAGAAGATGCCAAGAACGATTATTGGGTTGATGCCATCCTCATGAATGACATCTCGGTCACCAGTTATGCTGGTGGTAGTCAAGCTGCTTGCTATCGCGGCACCTTCGATGGTAACGGTAAAACGTTGACTGTAACCATCGATAGAACTGGAGCTGATAATGGCGCAGCCGCTCCCTTTGTTTATGTAGGCGATGTCACCATTAAGAACCTGCACGTAAAAGGTACTGCCAAAGGTGGCATACATTCTGCAGGACTGATTGCTTGCAGAGTTGGTACACCTACTATCACCCTCGACCGTGTGTGGGTATCTACAGAAGTGACCGCTTTGACGTCCACCCATGCCGCTGGTGTTATAGGACACGCAGGCGCTGCAAATGTATATATGACCGACGTTCGCTTCGATGGCAAGGTTGTCACAAATAATGCAGATGGCAACTCATATGCTGGTTGCTTCATCGGATGGGGCGGCGAAGGTGGCTGGACGTTCAATCGTGTATATAATGCCAGTGCGAATAGCGATTTCACAGCATGGAGGATATGGTTCTGTGTAGATTCTTCTAGTGGCTCTGCCGAAGCATGGGGAAGCAACAGCACGAGTAGCAACACCATTACGAAAACTACTTGGGGTGATTGGGGTGTGACAGCCTACAACAAGAGCGACGGGGCCGATGTGGTGAACCTGATGAACGGCGAGAAGGCTGATTCGTGGACGCTTGACGGTGGCAAGGCTGTACCAGTGCTGACCACAGCAGGAGTCATTACTGAGACCAGTCTGGCGAGCAATTTCCCCTACAGTTGGAAACTGGAGGGCGGCAAACTGATGCCAGAGATTTCTGTAGTGACTGTCGACCCTGCTGAAGTTGAAAAGCTGAAAAAAATCTTCAAAGATTGGACGGTGGTAGGCGAGACCATTGTGCCTCCAACTACAACCTACGACTACAATTATGCCACCTTTAACAAGCCTGAGTTGCCCAACTTCTACCACGTGAGCAACGGTAAGATTGACAATACCTTGGTAACAACCACACGCCAGAGCAGCGTGCTGCTGGCATGGAACACCGATGGCAACCCAATCGACTACTTCACCGTGAAGCGCCGCGTAAAGGGTGAGGGCGACGATGCTTGGAAGGAGATAGCAACCAACATCGACCAGATGAGCTACGAGGATACCAGCGTATCGCCTCTGGCTGTTTACGAATATAAGGTAATAGCCGTGAACCAGTGCGAAGGCCGCGACTCTACCGAGACCGATGTCAAGCAGGGCGAGAGCAAGCATACCGGTCGCGTAGAGGGCTATGTGCGCTTCAAGGACGGTACGGGCGTGCCCGAGGTGAAGGTAGACGCCATTATAGCCGACAGCACGGTGACTTACGCCTATACCGACGAGAGCGGTCACTTTGTGATCGACGAGCTGTCGTACCAGGGCGGAACCAGTGTTACGTATAAGATATCGCCTGTGGGCAAATCTATTAAGCTGGAGGTAGAAGACTACAATGTAACCTTCAATGCCACCAGCAACAACGAGACGCTGCAGGAGTTTATCGTTACCAACGGTATGCGATTCTCGGGCTACGTGATGTTCGACGGCACCAGCATACCTGTAAAGGGTGTTAACTTCATGGTGAACGGCAAGAAGATACACAATGCCAAGGGCGACCCGGTAGAGACCGACTACGACGGTAGTTTCTCGTTCCGCGTGATGGAGGGCGACAACAGCATTCAGGCCGTGATGGAAAATCACAAGTTTACTAACGACGGTTGGTATAAGAACAGCGACAAGCAGAGCTTCAAGGATGATGTGGCCGGCATCTACTTCTACGATGCCACCAAGGTGAAACTGACGGGCCGCGTGGTTGGTGGTAACGACCAGGGTATGCTGCCGCTGGGCAACAACCTGTCGAAGAACAACCTGGGCGACTCGCTGACGATGGTACTCACCCTCGAGGGCGACAACACATCGTGGCTGGTTTACGACAATCTGAACCCCAACCTCACCAAGCGCGACACCACCTATGTACATCCGCGTGGCAACGGTCATAAGACCCAGGCTACCATAGAGCGCAAGCGCATGGAGGTGCTGCCCGACCCAGTGACCGGTGAGTACGAAGTTGAGCTGCCGCCAGTACGTTGGAAGGTACAGCAGGTGTACTGTAAGGGATACCCCACACTGTTCCAGGAGGGGCAGGTGAGCGAGGTGATCGACCTGACCAAGTGTCTGGTAAGCAAGGATACCACCTACGTGGGTAAGTATAAGGATGTAGATACCGTCACGGTAACCGATCCTAAGCTGACTTACCACGCCATCTACAACCGCATCTATCGCAATCCTATTGAGATTACTTATAAGCAGATAGGCTACGACGACTTCGACTACTTTGGCGATAAGACGTATATTGCCAGCGAACTGACCGGCAAGCAGACCGCCATACCGCTGGCCTACAAGAATCCTCTCGATACCACGCAGGCACTCTATACCTTCACTTGCCCAGTGTTCAGTCTGGAGCGCAAGTACCGCATCAAGGTACAGGTGGCCGAGACTTATCCGTACAACAACGACTTCTTGAGCGGAAAGGTTGACTACGTGAAGGTTGGCGGCGGTGTAGCCACCATCCATAACGGCTTGAAGAACGGTGCACCCAGCGATACGCTGCATCTCGACGCAAACGGACAGGCCATCTTCACGGTGCAGGCCGACCAGACCACACAGCTGCTGAGCGGCTTGAGCGCCCTGAAGACCATTTCGTTCAGCGTGGCTCAGGATGGCAACTACTATGAGTCGGCACCGCTGTATGCCTACGTGCTCAACATGTTCCCCATTGGCCAGAGCCAGGATGTGATGGCCGAGGGCGTGCCAGTGCTGTACGACATTCTGCGCGACCCGCCAGGAGGCTACAGTACCAATACGCTGGCCAAGGGCACAACGCTCAACTTCACTTACATGATGAATCTGCAGCTGACGGCTGGTCTGTTTTTCCATTATAAGTATGGTGAGAAACTGCAGGTTCTTTCAGCCAGCGTATCAGCCCCACAGGGTATCGGTACGGCTGTAGGTCCTCTCAGTCTGTCAGACAATGTTGATGGTAATATCGATATGCTGATGTACAATGCCAACGGCAGCAAGGCCTTCTCTCACACCATGGTAGTAGGCAACAACATCAGCACCAGCGGCGACCCATCGATGGTGGGTGCCGATGCCGACCTGTACATCGGTTCGGTACAGAACGTGGTGGTAACACCAATGTCTACCATCCGCGCCGTGACCGACAGTATGTTTAACGATATCAAAGCCCGTATGGGTAAGGACAGTGTAGCCAGCGAAGCAGGCAAGTACGTACAGTACGGCACGGTATTGAAGATTGCCGATGGCGAGGTGATAGGCAAGGATGGCAAGACAGTGAAGTATCACCTGATACGCGACGTGGCCTTAGGCTATGGTCCTAAGCTCAATTCGCAGTTCATCTACTCGCAGAAGCAACTGCTCAATCAGATTATCCCTGCCAAGTCGAAGGAGATTCTCGACCTGATGTACATAGGTACCAAGGCCGATGCCCAGACGATAGCCAACAACACGCAGAAGCCAGTCTATCTGTCGCTGCGCGAGCGCACCGATAAGAATTTTGCTGTAGTTAACAAGAAGCTCTACGATCGCGAATACAACGACAGTATCGACACGGCTCAGGATGGCATCAACTACCTGGTAGTGCTGCCAAAGGGCAAGAAGAGAAGCGAATTCACCGATGAGGTGACCGAGAAGTACCAGGTGATTAAGGCCTGGCTGGAGATGATATCGCAGAACGAGGGCGAGAAACTGCAAACGCGCGACTTGCTGGCCAACTACGACGTAGGCGGTGCAGCAGGCGTGAACTACAGCGAGACCTTCGATGCCAGCTATTCTAACTCGTTTACGCAGCACTTCCCAATAGCCACCGAGGTCGACTACTTCGACAAGGGCGCCGGCTTCAGCAATGGTATGTCGGCACTCGCACTGGCTACTACCATTGTGGGGTCGGTTGCTCTTTCAATGGCCGAAATGAAGGCATGGTCGAGCCCCACCGAGACATTGCCGGCCTTCGACATGGACAATGGAACTAAATCAGAGGTTCATTTCCTTGGTAAAGTATTCCAGTGGTCGCTCTTCCCAGTGGTTTCATATACTACGATTGGTACCGACTCTGAGGCTAAGTCGTACAACCGCACAGAGAGCTTCACCATCGCTACCGACCCGAACAGCCATCTGAACGTGGATGTTTACCGTGGTGCGTATTCTACTGCCAAGCAGGATAGCGTGAGTATCGCTAACGTATTTACCAACGGTAACTTCAACAAGATGTACGACGACGTGAGACGTCAAGTGCAGAAATCAGTCAAGAGTACCGACATTCTTGGTCCGCGCGGATTCATCTTCCGTACCCGTGGCGGTTCTACCCAGAACCCATGGGAGGATCAGCGCATTACCAAGGTCTACGACCCAGGTACCGTACTGGATGCCCGTACGCTGAAGATTGTGAACCCGAAGATCCGCCTCGACAAGCAGAGCGTGAGCGGCGTATCGGTGAACGATGCTGCCAAGTTCATGATATTCCTGAGCAACGAGAGCGAGAAGCCTGAGGCTACCGACGGTCTGACCGTGCTGCAGGTATTTGCACCCGACCAGCTGAACCCGCTGGGTGCTAAGATCAGCATCAACGGACAGCCGCTGACTACCGCCGGTATCACCGTGACGGTTGTGCCGGGCATTGAAACGGCGCTGACCATGGAGGTACGTGCCGGCGAGGGCTTCGACTTCGAGGGACTGACCGTAGGCGTGATGTCGCCTACCGATGCCGATCATACCACGGCACTCACCTCATTCGACGTACACTTCCTGCGCGAGGCTGGAGCGGTGACCATCGCAACACCAGGCGACAAGTGGGTACTGAACACCAACGCCCAGCAGGATTCTGAGCGTGGCTGGTACATCCCTGTCACCATCAACGGTTTCGACCGCCACCAGCATAACTTCGACCACATCGAGTTCCAGTATAAGGAATCGCAGCGTGGCGACGACTCGTGGACCAACCTCTGCTCGTTCTATGCCGACTCTACGTTGATGGCCAGTGCCAACGGCGTACGTAAGCTGATGCCTGAGAACGGCAACATCACAACCGAGTTCTACGGCGAGGGATGGGTGATTGAGAAACAGTACGACCTGCGCGCTGTAGTCTTCTGCCGCAACGGCAACGACTACCTCACCACATCGTCGAAGATTATCAGCGGTATCAAGGATACCCGACGTCCGCAGCTGTTCGGTACGCCCGAACCAAAGAGCGGACTGCTGACAGCTGGCGACGACATGATTTTCAATTTTTCGGAAGACATCGAGTACAACTACCTGAGCGCCATCACCAACTTCGAGGTGAAGGGCGAAGTGAACAACGATAACCTCTCGGAGACGGTAAGCGTGCAGTTCGACGGCGCGACGGCCAGCGTAGAGAGCGAGGCTAAGCGCAACTTCAGCAATAAGAACCTGACCATCGACATGATGGTGAAGCCTGCTGAGACGGGTCGCGAGATGCCGCTGTTCTCACACGGTATCAACGGACAGAAGCTGCAGCTGTGGCTGACTAGCGACTTCAAGCTGAAGGCCGTGGTGAACGAACAGACCTTCGAGAGCAACGCAGCCATCGGCAAGAACAGCTTCAACCAGGTGGCTATGGTACTGAATCAGACCGACAGCGTGCTGACATTCTACAATGGCGGACTCGAGATAGGTCGCAACAAGCTCAAGGCGGTTTACACCGGCACAGGTACGCTCATCTTCGGACGTACCAACGAGGCTGACCGCAGCCAGAGCCAGTACTACGAGGGCCGCATGATGGAGGCCCGCCTGTGGTACAGCGCCATGAACGGCGGACTCATCGGCACTACCTACGGCAACCGCCGACTGACGGGCTACGAGAAGGATCTGGTAGACTACTACCCGATGGACGAGGGCTCGGGCGACATGGTGGCCGACCATACGCAGGGTGCCAATGCCAAGCTGATAGGTGCTTCGTGGGCAATACCACGCGGACTGTCGCTGCATCTGGAGAAGGAGGATAAGGGTGTGCTGCTGAATCAGAACGCACTGAACCGCAGCAGCGAGCACGACTACACACTGATGTTCTGGTTTAAGACCGATGCCGACGGACGCGGTGCACTGCTCTCTAACGGTCGCGGTGTGAAAGAAGACATCGGTGCCGTGAACCAGTTCCACATCGGATTCGAGGCCGACAAGCTGATGTATCGCTCGAACGGCTTTGTAACCGAGGTTCCGGGCAACTGGAGCGACGGCGACTGGCACCACTTCGCCATGACGGTGAACCGTGCACGCAACGTGGCTAACATCTATGTAGATAAGGAAGTACGCACTAACTTCGAACCCGACACTCTGGGCGGCATCAGCGGCGGATATCCGCTGATAGGTGCTACCCGCTACGACAAGCTGAAGGAGAATGGCGATGTAGAGGTGGTAGACGGTACCGACGCCATGAAGGGTAACATAGACGAACTGATGTTCTTTGCACAGGCTCTGCCCGAGCAGCTCATCAAGACCTATGCCACCAAGAGTCCTAACGGCGATGAGGCCGGACTGATGACCTACCTGGCATTCGACCGCCAGGAGCGCCAGAAGGACAACAGCATCGAGCTGGTGCCTTACGCCTACAGCAAGAAGATCTATCTGGACGATAAGGGTCAGCCTCGCTACCAGCTCGATCCGATGACGAAGCAGCCAACGAGCACGCTGGTACGCGACTTCCTGTTCGTAGAAAGTGCCGATTCGGTGATGAAGCGCTTCGACGCTGCAACGGCAGCACCTGTGAAGCCTTACGAGGAGGTGAAGAACCTGAAGTTCTCGTTCATAGGCCGCGACAACCAGCTGCTTGTTGAACTCGACGAGAATGCAGCCCGACTGAACCACCGCAACATCTATGTAACGGTGCGCGACATCGAGGATAAGAACGGCAACACGATGGCTTCGCCACAGACAGCCTGCTACTACGTAACCAACAGCAGTCTGCAGTGGGTAGTGAACCGTTTGGATGCCACCGTCAAGTATGGTAGCGGCGAGAGCTGTGAACTGCCTTTCTATAACAATGGTTCGCGTAACCACACCTACAAGATTGAGAACTGCCCACGCTGGCTCACGCTGAGCAAGACCACCGATGTGCTGGGACCACAGGCACTGGATTATGTCTATGCCACGGTGAGCAAGGACCTGAGCATCGGTACTTATAACGAGATTCTGTATCTGACCGATGAAGAGGGCATCACCGAGCCGTTCTACCTGAACCTGACGGTAGAGGGCGAGCAGCCCGACTGGGCACAGAGCGTGAATAGCGATCTCTTGAAAAACTCGATGAACATTATTGGTCAGGTTTATCTGTACAACGAGCTTGATACCGATGCACGCGACATTGTGGGTGCCTTCGACGACGAGGGTGTATGCCACGGCTTCAGCAATATCAGCAACGATGCACAGACGGGCGAGCTGTATCTGACTGTATTCGACAACCAGTCTAGCGGCCGCAAGCTTAGCTTCCGCCTGTGGCAGTACAGCACTGGACGTGAGATTGTGCTGACGCCAAAGGATACCATCAAGTTCGAGAAGTCGGCCATACTGGGCACCGATAAGCCTGTACGCTTCGACGGCGACGATGCCTTCATGCAGAATTTCAGTCTGAAGGCAGGCTGGAACTGGGTATCGTTCAACGTGGCCAGCAGTGAGCTGAGCGATGTGAACACGCTACTGCGTCGCGTACAGTGGAGTCAAGGCGACATTCTGACTGATATGAACAGCGACCTGACGATGACCTACGAAGCCGAGCAGAAGCAATGGATAGCTACGGACAATGCTGACAACGTGGTTATCTCGCCGAAGCAGTCGTATGCCATCAGAGTCAAGGAGGCTTGCACCTTCCCAATCGGCGGCAGCGTCATCAAGGATGAGGAGGCACGCACCATTAAGGTGAAGAAGGGCTGGAACGCCATCGGTTACACACCAGCGGTGAACCTGCCTCTGGAGACCGCCCTGAGCGACTACTACGACCAGGCAGTGCCAGGCGACGTGATAAAGAGTCACACTGAGTTTGCTTACTACACCAAGAGTGGCAACGTGGGACGCTGGCGCGGCAGCCTGCAGTACATGAAGCCAGGCGAGGGTTACATGATGCTCTGCAATGCTGACTCAGCTCAGTTTACCTATCCGTACATCGACATGAACAGCTACATCAGCGCCGACTGGGTGGCTAGCTCAAGGGGCGAGGCTACAGCAGTGCGCAGTCGTTCTACCATGAGCGTGAGTGCAATAGTAGAAGGCTTCGATGTAGAGGAGGGCGACAAGCTGATAGCTTACGCCAATGGCGAGGAATGCGGTAGCGTGATGGTTAAGACCGCACTTGGAAGGGCAGCTCTGCAAGGCGAGGAGTTCGCAACTGTGAACTACCTGAGCATCGCAGGCAGCAGCCAGAAGAAGATATGGTTTGCCATCGAACGTGACGGCGAGATTGTAGCTTCTACCAATGAAATCTTGACTTACCATGCAAATGATGTGGTAGGTAGTCCTGAGAGGCCGACAACCATCAACTTCGAGAAGGTGGATGACGGAGACGACCTGTGGTACACCATCAGCGGTATCAAGCTACAGCGTAAGCCTACCAAGAAGGGCCTGTACATCTTTAATGGCAAAAAGGTTGTATTAAAGTAACATCAAACATTGAATATTATGAATAGAACAAAATTAATGTTTATCCTGCTGGCAAGCCTCGTACTGGGGGCTTGCAGCAGCGACAACGATGGTCCTTTCACAGTGATAACGCCCGACGAGGTGCCTGTTTGGCATGTAGACTGGAACAACGACCAGACTCGCCCCAACTGGACAGAGCCCGACGCAAGTCTCTATGAGAACTGGACCATACTGAAGGTACAGATAGAGGATGAGTTGAAACCCTACGTGTCTGAGGGCGACCTGATGGCACTCTTCGTGAACGGCGAACTGCGTGGATTGGCTAGCCCTGCTGTGAATGCGAGCGATGGTCAGACGGCAGGTGGTAAGTTCCTGATGAAGGCCTATGGCAACGAGGCAGGTGACGAAACGGTGACCATGACGCTGCAATACTACAATCAGCAGCTGAAGCACATCTTCACACTATCGGCCGACATCGCTCTCGATTCTGACGAGACGACCGGCATCGACGAAGACTTCATCCCCGAGTTTACCTATGGCTCTGCCAAGTATCCGGAGATGATGACCGTGATACCCGAGACGATCCTGACAAGGTTTAATATCAAGCCCACCAGTGGTAGTATGGTGGCAGCCTTTGTGGGCGAGGAGTGTCGTGGCACCGCTACGATTTCAGCCACGGGCAGCACATCGCTACTTATCCGCTGCCGCACCCAAGGCGAGTTGATAACCCTGAAGTATTACGATAACACAGAAAAGAAGCTGTACACAATCCGCGACATCGCGAACTTGTAAATGATCATAAGAACAAAGTAGCCTCCTGCCGTGATGACGAGAGGCTACTTTATATCCTGACTTTCAAAATATGCAATAATTGTTTCAAAATATGCAAAACCTTTATGTGAGGGGGATATAACTTAAAACAATCTGATAATGAAACAGAAATTATCTGCAATGATGGCCGGCTTGGTGCTCCTGTTGGGAATGGCAGGCTGTGCAGCTGAGGACAATCCCGCCAATAGCGGCCTGAGCCCTCAGGAACAGAGCCTTGTGGGCCTATGGTACGAGGAGTTGGAATATGCAGGAGTACTAGAGGATACTGGCGAGGCATTCACGAGCGTCGTGTTGGCTATGCTGGTAAACAAAGACCATACGGGCTGTTTGTATGCGGGTGCCTTCAACGAGGGAGATTATGACAATCCTATCGTAGTGTATGGTGGCCCTAAGGAAACTGGTTTTACATGGCAACTAACCAGTAGCGGCCAGCTCATCTTGACGGCAACGGCCAGTGGCGAGAGTATCGCTCTGTCGCGTACCCGTGGCGACGGTACTAACGATGAACTACGTCATCTCACCAACGTGAATGGTTGGGAAACAGAGAGTGTCAACGGCCACACTGTGATATGTCGTGGCTCGAACGTCCTCACTTCGGCAGATGCTGAGCAGACAGCCGTCATTAAGAATATGGTTAACGGCGAATCGTTTACCCTTGCTACCCTCAATGCTGATGGTATGCCGAAGCAGATTTTATTTCTCGACGTGAACACCGAGGGCCCTGGAGAGGAATACTCTCCCGCCATCGCGCGATACTTGTTAAATAAGAAGTTTGACATCATCCTCACGCAGGAGAACTTCAACTACAATGCCGAGCTCACAGCTCCCTTCGATTCTGCAGGCTATCGTCATGACATCTGGGGTGGCGGCATCGACGTGGAACTGGCTCTCAACAGGCTTACTGAAGGCGAGGATATGGAGGGTATCTTCCATATAGACGGTCTCACAGCCTTCTGGTCGCCGAAGCTCCAAGTCGTTCGCGAAGACAGCGTGCGCTGGACAGCAGGCTATGGTCTCTTCGAACATGGTTGGGACACGATGGTTCGCAAGGGCTTCCGTTCATACGATGTCACGCTGAGTGGCGGCAACCACGTGGTGGTCTATAACATGCACATGGATGCCGGTAGCGAGGATGACGAGGCAAAGGGCGAGGACGGCCCAGACCGCCGGGCTCGCATGGTGCAGTGGCGCCAGTTGCGCGACCACATTCTGGCGCATCTCGACAAACGTCCCGTCATCGTGACAGGCGATCTGAATAGCTACTATGAGCGCGACAGCATATGCTCGCAGGTTTTCAATGTCATCGAGCAGACGGGCCGTGCCACTGTCGGCGATGTGTGGGTTACACTGGAACGTGGCGGCAAGTTTCCGGCCATGGTTGAAGGCCCCGTTACCAACGATCCCGGCTCGACGACATGGGCTCTTAAAGGACAGACACTCGACAAGATTATCTATATCAACCCTACGGGCGGTCCGCAGCTGAAGCCCCTCTCGTTCGCTGTTGACAGCGCTACCTATGTGCGTCCCGACGGCAAGACTCCGCTGGGTGACCATGCCCCCGTATCGGCCAAGTTCAGATTCCTGCCTCGATAAGATTGCCTCTCCGAAGAAGCTCTACAGCAACTGCCGAGGGTCATCGGATAAACATTATAATAACTTAAAACAATCTGAATATGAAAAGAATGATGCAATGGATGATGGCCGCCATCCTCGTTTGCGGCGCAACGGTGCTGACAGCTTGCAGCAATAGCGATAACTCGGCGCAAGGAGTAAAGGGCGGTGCCGACCTCGTGGTCTATGGTAAGATCTTTACTTCCGAAAGGCTACGGGTAGGCGACGGAACGTCGGGAATGGGTAATCAGGTGGTGGAAGCCTTTGCCGTGAAGAACGGCAAGTACGTCTATGTAGGCGACAAAGCAGGCGCTAAGGCCTATATCGAAAAAGGCAAGACCGAGGTGGTGGACTATACCGGCAAGGGGCTTGTGATGCCTGGCTGCGGCAACGGTCATGCACACTATTCGATGGGCTATGCCATACAGAGCGTCGGAACGGTTGTGGGACTGGAAGATAATTCGGAGAAGTTCCTGACGGAAATCGTGCCTGCTGCCGTCAAAAAAGCAAAGGATAACGGCGCAAAGGCCATCTTCGGCTTCGGCTGGCGCTTTCTGAACTTCCAGGACAACATGCCTACCCGCCAGCAGTTGGATGCCATTTGCAGCGATATTCCCATATATTTTGCCGATGAGGAAGGCCACAAGGGACTGGCGAACACGCTTTGTCTGGTCAATGCTGGCATCATGAAGGCTGACGGCACGGTTCTGAAATCAGAAGTGCGCGGAGGCGAGATAGTGATGGGTGCCGACGGTACGCCTACCGGCTTTCTGAAGGAACAAGCCGGCACTTACGTACGGTCCTTCATGGACAATGACAACCTCTTTCCTGTTGACATGGCCAAGGCGAACATGGCAAAAATCGAGCAGCAAATATTGTCGGAGGGTTATACGATGTATATCGACGGTTGGGGTAACTATTTCTATAACACCAATTTCTATGAGGCTGCCCAACAGCTGGACAAGGCCGGAGACCTGCACTTCGTGTTGGGTCTGACTTACGAGATTGAAAGTTGGATGGATGTGGACAAGGCTTTGGCCGAGGCCCGTGATGCCCAGAAATATGCTTCCACCCGCGTAAAACCCAACTGGATAAAAATCTTTATAGACGGCACGGTGGAAGGCGGCACGGGATTTGTGGAGCCGCTCTATCCCGACGGTCATCAGGGTCTGCCCAACTGGGAGGAAGATGAACTGACCGACATGACGCGCAAGGCTAATGCTGACGGGGTAACCATGCATGCACATGTCATGGGCAACAAGGCCGTTACTCGCATTGTCAACGCCTTCGTCAATGGCGGGAAGGACGAGATGCGCAATACGCTGGTGCACGTGCGCAATGTCGATGCAGCCGATTATCAGCGCATGGCCGACCACAACATCTATGTCACCTCGGGTATGCTTTGGCATAATATGGAAGAAAAATACATAGAATTGTTGAAACAGATAGTTCCTGCCGGCATGGAGGATAAGTCGTATCCCATGAAGTCGTATTTCGACTACGGCATCAACGTGACCTCACACTCTGACTATCCCGCACTGAGCGGCTGTCCTGACGACCCGTTCGGCATCATGGAGATTGCCGTCACAGGTCTTCTTTGGCCACATAACGGCACCCCGTGGTGGTCAGAGGAACTCCTGACCCGCGAGCAAGCCCTCATAGCCCTCACCATCAACTGCGCCAAGCAGATGTTTGTTGAAGACGAAAGAGGTAGCGTAAAAGTAGGCAAATTTGCCGACTTCCTGCTGGTCAACAAGGACGTGCTGACCTGCCCCGTTACCGAGATTCACGAGGCCAAGCCCGCCGCTACCTACTTCGAGGGGAAAAGGGTTTTCTCAATGTAAAAACCTAAAATAAGTGTAACAATGAAAAAGAACCTATTCATCATATTTTTCTGCGGCGCGACAATGGTGTTCACATCATGCGTCGACACAACTGATAACCCCGTCACTCCACCGCAGGAAGAGAACAAGTCTTTTAGTGAGTTGAAAGAAGAGATGATGGCTCTGTACGGCGAGAACAAGAAGATTACCGACGGCAACTACGACAAGTCGCTGGCGGTGAAGTGCATCAACGGCACCTTCGTGGGCAAACGGACTGGGGACGTCATCGCCCACAAGGGTATTCCTTTTGTGGGCCAGCAGCCCGTCGGGGAACTGCGCTGGAAAGCACCCGTAGATGTTGTTCCAGATGACGGCGTATATGAGGCGTACTACAATGGGAGAAGCCCATGCCAGGACGAGGGAGTCAGCCAGAGGGCTTCCCTTTATCCTCAGGGTGAGGACTGCCTCTATCTGAATGTGTGGCGAGCAGCCGACGGAGCCGTGAACAAGCCAGTCATGGTGTGGATTCACGGCGGTGCTTTTGAAATTGGCGGCACGGTAGAACCTCGCGAAGAAGGTACCAATTTCATCCAAGAGAATCCGGATGTCATCCTCGTCAGTGTCGAGTACAGGCTTAATGTCTTCGGCTTCCTACACCTGTCGCACCTGCCGGACGGTGCCGACTACCCCGATGCACAGAACCTGGGACTTATGGACCAGCTGATGGCGCTGAAGTGGGTACACGAGAACATCGCGGCCTTCGACGGCAATCCCGACAACGTGACCATCTTCGGCGAATCCGCCGGTGCAGGTAGCGTGACCCTGCTGCCGCTGGTCAAAGGCTCCCAGCAGTATTTCAAGCGCGTCATTGCCGAGAGCGGTGCGCCCGTATTCACAAGATCTACAGAAGAGGCCATCGCCTGCACGAACGAACTCATGGCTCAGTTGGGCTGCAGTACCGTTGCCGACCTGCAGAAAGTAGAAGTAAGCAAGTTGGTGGCAGTTGCAGATGGACTGCTGGGACTGCGCACATGGGCGGAAAGAGACGGCAACTTCCTGCCTCTGGACCCGTATGAGGCCTACGCCAACGGTGCTGCAAAGGATATAGACTTTATGCAGGGCTGCAACAAGGACGAAATGAATTATTTCGTTTGGGGCTTTGGCTCGGATTGGAATGAATGGGCTGCCGACCGTAAGGCGAAGAAAATGGCCCAGATGACAGATGAAGAGAAGGCACTGGTGGAGAGCTTCTGCAACGACATCAAGGGAGAACCCTATGAATATACCAGCCGCTTGTTCGACCAACTCGTGTTTATTGCGCCGCTCTTCAGACTGTCGGAGAACCAGACCAAGGCGGGCGGCAAGACCTACACCTATTATTTCACGGTCGAGTCGTCAGACCCATTGATTAGAAGTTGTCATTCCATTGAGCTCTCGACCGTCTTCAATCATCCCGAGGAGACATTCTGCACTGGCAGGATATTCGACGCCACCTTCTCGAAGACCCTGCGCCGCATGTGGGTGCAGTTTGCCAAGACCGGCAATCCGTCTCTCAGCGCGACCGAGTCGCCCGACGGCAAGGCCAAGGAGTGGCCGCTCTACGACTTGGAGAACAAGCAGCTGATGATATTCGACGAGTTCGATATCCATCCCGAGAAGGAATCGCAGCGGAAGATTATCGACTGGGACCGCACCTATTTCCTGACAAAGTATTATTGTATCTGATAACTTAAAACAATCTGATTATGAAAAGAATGATGCAATGGATGATGGCCGCCATCCTCGTTTGCGGTGTAGGTGTGTTCACATCGTGTACGTCGAACTATGATAATCCTACGCCGGGTAGTGACGGACAGAACCAGTGGGGGGCCGAGGAACTGGTCATCACGGTGGGCGACGTAGATATGAAACTTAAGTTAGTGAAGGGCGGTGCATACTCAATGCAGTACGAGCGAGACAACCAGACGAAGACCGTCACGGGCACGCTCTCGGACTACTATATAGCACCTGTCGAGGTGACCAACAAGCTATGGGCTGCCGTGATGGGTGCGAAGCCCGAGGGGCAGATCAATGATGGCGATATGTACCCTGTAACAATGGTGAGCTACTACGACATCGTAGGACCGAATGGATTTCTCGAAAAACTGAGCGTGATGGTGAAGAACCAACTGCCTGAGGGCACGAAGTTCCAGTTGCCCACCGAGGCGCAATGGCAGTATGCCGCCATGGGCGGAAAGAAGAGCAAAGGCTACACCTACGCCGGATCAAACACACTGAGCGACGTAGCGTGGTACACAGATAATGCCGACGGTATCACTCACCCCGTAGCCTTAAAGCAACCCAACGAACTTGGACTCTACGACATGAGCGGCAACGTATGGGAGCGTTGCAGCGACTGGTATGTGGAACTGGATGAATTGCCCGCCGAGCAAGGTCTCGACTACGCAGGTCCGGCTACAAGTGATCGGCTTGTTGGTCGTGGTGGCTGCTTCGAGAATGCACCAACATCTTGTACTGTAGGTTTTCATGGCAGAGAAATCATTGGTCTGCAACAAGCACCTACCACCACAGTCGGCTTCCGCCTTATACTAGGTGTCTGACTTTCAAAATATGCAATAATTGTTTCAAAATATGCAAAACCTTTATGTGAGGGGGATATAACTTAAAACAATCTGATAATGATTAAGGTGAAGAATTGGATGATGGCCGCCATCCTCGTTTGCGGCGCAAGTGTGCTGACGGCATGTGTCAATAGCGACAATCCTCTGCCCAACACTACAGCTCTCGACCAGTGGCAGGCTGGCAGGACGGTGACTGCCGAGGCGGTAGCTGCTTACGGCGGCATCAACAAGTGCTTCGCTGCCGAGCCGATACCCGACGGTGTGTGGGAGCGGATGCAGGGCAAAACCTTCAAGGAGAATCCCTACATCGGTCGCGACGACCTGCGCCATGTGCGGGCCCTACACTGGGACTACGACAACAAGATGCACGTGGGCGAGATGATTGTCAACGTTCAGATAGCCGACTGCGTGGCTGGTATCCTGCGGAAGCTGTTTGATGCAAAATACCCCATCCAGCGCATGCTGTTGCCCGATGTGTATGATGCTGACGACGAGACGCAGATGCGCGACAACAACTCATCGTGCTTCTGTTATCGCAACATCGCTGCCACCAACAACCTGTCGAAGCATGCCCGTGGTTTGGCCATCGACATCAACACGCTCTACAACCCCTATATCAAGACCCTGACCGATGGCACGCTTCTGATCCAGCCCGCCACAGGCGAACCTTACTGCGACCGCACGTGGGACTTCCCTTACAAGATTACCCACGACGACCTCTGCTTCAAGCTTTTCACCGAGGCCGGCTTCGAGTGGGGTGGCGACTGGACCACCCGCAAGGACTATCAGCACTTTGAGGTTGTAGAATGATTGTTTTCATAATATGAAACCGATAATAATAACTTAAAACAATCTGATAATGATTAAGGTAAAGAATTGGATGATGGTCGCCATCCTTGTTTGCGGTGCGACAATGGTGTTCACATCATGCGTCGACACAATTGATAACCCGGTAACGGAGAATGATCCCCTTGCTGAGGTGAAGGCGGAGTTGAAAGCCCAGTACGGTGAAAATAAGAAGATTACCGACGGCAATTACGACAAGTCGCTGGCCGTGAAGTGCATCAACGGCACCTTCGTCGGTAGAAAGACCGATAATGTCATCGCCTATAAGGGTATCCCATTCGTGGGCGAACAGCCTGTAGGCGAACATCGCTGGAAAGCTCCGATTGACATTGTTCCCGACGATGGCATATACGAGGCTTATTACAATGCGAAGAGTCCCTGTCAGGTTGACGACGAATGGCAAAGGGCTTCCCTTTATCCGCGAGGCGAAGACTGCCTGTATCTGAATGTATGGAAGGCAGATGACGGAGCCGTAAAAAAGCCGGTCATGGTTTGGATTCACGGAGGGGCTTTTGAGGTAGGCGGCACGGTAGAACCTCGCGAAGAAGGAACCAATTTCGTCAGAGAGAATCCTGACGTCATACTTGTTTACATCGAGTATAGACTGGGCGTCTTCGGCTTCTTCCACCTGTCGCACCTGCCCGACGGAGCCGACTACCCCGATGCTCAGAACCTGGGACTGATGGACCAGATGATGGCGCTGAAGTGGATACACAACAACATTGCGGCATTTGGCGGCGATCCGGATAATGTGACCATCTTCGGTGAGTCTGCAGGCGGAGGTAGCGTATCCCTGCTTCCGCTCATCGAGGGCTCTCACAACTATTTCCAACGAGTGATAGCACAGAGCGGTTCTGTTTGTTTTTCAAGGTCGGAGGCAGAGGCAATTGCTTGCACGAATGAAGTGATGAGCGCATTGGGTTGCAAAACCGTTGCCGACCTTCAGAAGGTCGATATTGAGAAGTTGGTGGAGGCTGCTGATGCGATTAGACTGCGAGTACTCCCTGAAAGAGATGGCAAATTCCTGCCCCTGGATGCTTATGAGGCCTACGCCAACGGAGCAGCGAAGGACCTTGACTTCATGCAGGGCTGCAACAAGGACGAATTGAACTATTTCTTGTTCTGTGCAGGAGGTCCGGAGCCCTTTATGGACTTCCTGAATGAACGTCTGACAACGAATCTCACCCGGCTGACGGCAGAAGAGAGAGCGCTGGTAGAGAGCTTCTGCAAGGATGTCAAGGGAGAGGTTTACGACCCGCTCTGCCGCCTATACGACCAGATATGGTTTATTGCGCCTGTGTTCAGACAGGCAGAGAATCAAACCAAAGCTGGCGGCAAGACCTACAACTATTTCTTTACGGTTGAGTCGTCTGTTCCGCTGATGAAATGCGGACATGCCGTAGAGCTTTCTACTGTGTTCAATCATCCAGAGCAAATCTTTGTAACGGGACGTGCATTCGACGCCACCTTCTCGAAGACCCTGCGCCGCATGTGGGTGCAGTTTGCCAAGACCGGCAATCCGTCTCTCAGCGCGACCGAGTCGCCCGACGGCAAGGCCAAGGAGTGGCCGCTCTACGACTTGGAGAACAAGCAGCTGATGATATTCGACGAGTTCGATATCCATCCCGAGAAGGAATCGCAGCGAAAGATCCTCGACTGGGACCGCACCTATTTCCTGACAAAGTATTATTGTCTATAACAAACAATCACAATTATGAAAAAGAAGAGTTTCTATTGGATGATGGTCGCCATCCTCGTTTGCGGCGCTGGTTTGTTCGCATCGTGTGTCGATGCAAGTGATAACCCTGTAACGGAGAACGATCCCCTTGCTGAGGAAAAAGCGCAGTTGAGGGCTCAGTACGGCGAGAATAAGAAGATTACCGACGGCAATTACGACAAGTCGCTGGCGGTAAAGTGCATTAACGGAACCTTTGTCGGTAAAAAGACCGACAACATCGTAGCCTTTAGGGGTATCCCGTTTGTGGGCGAGCAGCCTGTGGGCAACCTGCGTTGGAAGGACCCGGTGGACGTTGTTCCCGATGATGGCGTGTACGAGGCTTATTACAATGCTAAGAGTGCCCGTCAGCGTGAAAGTTTCAGCGAGGCAGCATCTCTTTACTATCAGGGCGAAGACTGCTTGTATCTGAATGTATGGAAGGCAGACGAGTCGACGACGGAAAAGAAACCGGTGATGGTATGGATTCATGGTGGAGCCTTTGAGATGGGCGGAACTATCGATCCTACGCATGATTGCCATAATTTTGTGAAAGAGAATCCCGATGCCATTGTAGTAACCATTGCGTACAGACTTGGCATTTTTGGTTTCCTCCACCTGTCGCACCTGCCCGACGGCAAGGACTATCCTAACGCTCAGAATCTGGGACTCTTGGATCAGGTGATGGCACTGAAATGGATACATGAGAATATTGCAGGCTTCGGCGGCGACCCCGACAATGTGACTATCTTCGGCGAATCGGCTGGAGCTGCCAGCGTCACCCTGCTTCCCCTGATTAAAGGCTCTCAGCAATATTTCAAGCGTGTCATTGCCCAGAGCGGTTCACCCGTATTCACGAGGTCAGAGGAACAGGCTATCGAGTGCACGAACGAACTCATGGAAATGCTTGGTTGCAAAACGGTTGCTGATTTGCAGAAGGTTGATGTCGATCGGTTTTTGGAGGCTACAGTGCCACTCACTTTGCGTGTATGGGCAGAAAGAGACGGCAAAATCCTACCTCTGGATCCGTATGAGGCTTATGCCAGTGGTGCTGCAAAGGATATAGACTTTATGCAGGGCTGCAATAAGGACGAGATGGGATATTTTATCAGCGGCTTCGGGTTGGAAGCATATAGTGCGTTCGAAGCTGAACGCTATGCTAAAAAGACGGCCCAGATGACCGACGAGGAGAAACAGTTGGTTGAGGACTTCTGTAAAAATGTCGTAGGAGCAACCCCAGAATATTCAAGTGTCAGTCGTCTTTTCGACCAGATTGTGTTCATCGCACCGCTCTTCAGACTATCGGAGAACCAGACCACGGCCGGCGGAAAGTCGTATACCTATTTCTTCACGGTTGAGTCGTCAGTGCCGCTGGTGAAAAGCGGACATGCCGTAGAGCTTTCGACGGTGTTCAATCATCCGGAGATAACTGCCGAAACTGGAAGATTATTCGACGCCACCTTCTCGAAGACCATGCGCCGCATGTGGGTGCAGTTTGCCAAGACCGGCAATCCGTCGCTCAGTGCGACCGAGTCGCCCGATGGCAAGGCCAAGGAGTGGCCGCTCTACGATCTGGAGAACAAGCAGCTGATGATATTCGACGAGTTCGATATCCATCCGGAAAAGGAATCTCAGCGGAAGATTATCGACTGGGACCGCACCTATTTCCTGACAAAGTATTATTGTATCTGATAACTTAAAACAATCTAGGTGTCTGACTTTCAAAATATGCAATAAAAAATCAGGGCACGTACCGAAATACGTGCCCTGATTGTGTGCGGGGGATTAGCAGTCTTGGCGGCAGAGGGTCCAGCCGCGGAGCATCGCGAAGTAATCGAGGGCGGTGGTGCCGGTTTCTTGGATGGCCATGGCGGCGGCGACCGATAGCCAGCGGGCGGGTTGATCCGACGGTATGCCGATGGGTTCGTCGGGGGCGATGCCTGTTAGCTTGCTCACGGCGGCGATATACGCCTTGGTGTTGTTCTCGTGCGGCGGCGCCCACTTGCTAATGATGGCACGGATGGTGAACAGGCGGTACGTGTGGTAGTAGGTGCGGGTGAGTAGCCAGAAGGCTGCGCGCCATCCCCATTCCATCGATTCAAACTGGCAGAAACTTGCGTCGTTCTGCGTTGCGGATAGTCCCTTCCACTTATCCTTGCTTCGGCGGATGTTCAGTGGATTATTGTTTCTGATTCCTCTTGGTGTCATGGCAGTTCTTTTAAGAGTTTACGATAATATCCCATCTTGACCTTCTCCACAATTCCATCTTCAACAAATCTGGCTAGAGCCCTCGATGCTGCCGAAGTTGTAACCTTGAAGCACTCAACATACTGCTGTGTCTTGAACTCATCGGGCAACTTGCTGAAACACTCCTGATAGCGGGTAGTACGCTTGCGAACCACAAACTCCTTGTTCTGATCGGCAAAGTAGTTGAATGCCATCTCGCCAAAGAAGAACTTCTGACTTTGATACTGAATCTCCATCACCGTACGGCAGAACCGCTTGTCGGTGTCGTCCATCGTCAAGGTACGATGCTCCTGCCACTCCTGCCAGTGGCGCATCAGGATAAAGGGCAGGGTGATGCCGATGCCGTAATAGGGTATACGCTTCAGCAGCATGCGGTCGGCCTTGTCATTATTAAACTCGGCTATCTCCATCTTGGCAGTCTGCCACTCGTAGGTCTCATCGTTCAGCGGTTCTATGGGTATCTCGCCTTTTACTTGGTCAAGCCGATAGGCCCACTGTCTAAGTGTTTCTTCGGCCCCCTCTATCACCTCCTGATATCGTTGGGCTGTGCCTTTATCAGGCAATGGAATTACAGCCAGGCGGGTGCTCATACCGGTACCGAAGTTGTGCTGGTTTACCTTGCGATGCAGGGCATAGGGTGTGCCGGTGTAGATGAAGTTCCAATATACATTGAACATGCCCGAGATGCTCTCTGTGTTGGCATACATCTGTCCGTCTTCCTCGTTGTGGAAGGCTTTAAGCTCCAATATCTCACGATCCTTCCAGTCGCCACCCTTGTTGTTCTTGTTCACGTTGTCGAGCTCTGAGTCGAACGACAGCATATGCAGGTTAAGGGGCTGACCTTCGATTATCTCTTTGGCTGCCAGCATATGGCGGATAAATTCGCCAGTTGCCGTGCGGGCAGGGTGCACACGAATGCCAACCTCGGGCTTCTTCAGAGCTTCACCCTTCTGCGCCTTGGTGCTGGTGGTACGCTCCGTGCGACTCGTCTTGTAGCGGTTCAGGGCATCGGTCATGCATTGGTCGGCTTGGATAATGGGGTCGGCAATGATCTTATAGAACTCCTCAATCATATGTTTGCCGGCACCAGGATCGCCGATAATGAAGATGCAGTAGTTGAGTCGGCGCATAATCTTAGGTGCAAACCAGAAGTGATACCATGTGCGAGTCATCAAAGTACCGAACAGGGCTGCTGATGAAAAAAGCACCGCGGGCAGCTTGTGGGGATGGACATTGACGAAGAGTTCTTTCAAGCAGGGGTAATACTCTGCCATCTCCAGCAACTCCTCGGCCCAAGCCTCCAAAGGGAGCACGGCGTACACATCGTTGTCGTCTGTCATCAATGCTCCTACCGCTGCCTTCATCTTCTTTGGCATATACTCCCGATACTTGAAGTCCATAACCGAAGCCACGGTGCCGGCCACATCTTCGCCTTCTTTCTCCAGTTCCTGTACCCAGGGCAGAGTCATTACTACTTCGGTAATCTTCTTGGCGTTTTTACCGATGATATAACGCAGATGGCTGGCTAAATCTACTAGGGTGTTGTGGCGGTTGTTGGCCAGGTCTACGCCTTCCATCCATTTGTCGATAATCTCGCTAACAGGCCAGCCATTGAATTCAATTTGGCACGGATTCTTAGACAAGCCAAGTGGCAGAGCCGAGCGGCCACCTTCTCTCGTAGCCTGTGAATGACCGTCTCGATATAGAGCATTATATCTCTCAATAAACTCCTGGTTCTCATAAGTAAAAAGTTTTTCTTCGTTAATACTGATGATGTCATCGGCAGTTGTTAGGAACGCACCCCTACTACCATCCTTCCCTGATGCATCGGCTGTAAGACCGAGCTTAAGAGAAAGGTCGCAGACATTATCTATAAGGTTTCCAATGGCAGGATCGGCCATGAAGACCACCTTTAGTCCGTAGCCCGATGGTGTAATATAAACAAGCACTATTCTGGCTTTCTCCTCGTCGTTAAGTTTGGCGTAGGCCTCTGCCCAAATCTCACGTGGATCTCCCTCCAGATGGTCATAATCGGCTACGACCAACCCATTCAGTCTGCAATGTTTCTGCAGGCGCCAACAGCCGTATATACACTTTTTCGCGCCGGTTCTAATATCGTTCACAATCTTTTCCGACTCATCAAAAGTGCCGATAAAAATCATCAGTGGCAGACTTTTCTTCTTAGCATCGTAGGTTTTCTTGTCGCCACGAGCCAGAGCCTCACGTGCCTCCTTCACTTTCTGGTAAGTTTTGGGCGATTTAACTATCGCCCAAAACTGTTCTTGATTGATTACTTCTGTTGGCAAACCGAAGCTTCGTTGATAACAAAACATTTGTCAATCTCGCTTGTTAAATTGTTCAAATCTCTCCTTACGTCTTCCATAATCTCCAAATACTCCAAAGTCATACCATGCATATTTTGTCTACATAGATGGTAGTGGCTTGCATAGCCTCGCCTGTCTGCTGAGAGTTCCACTCGCGAACCACCATAGAACACTGAACTCGGTAGATGTACTGTGGATCGTACTTAGGACAGTTAACGGCTCGTTCTCCGGTTATTTCACCCAAGAAGGTGTCGATACCATCCGTGAGTTTCAGAATTACAGAGTTAATAACTTTCTGGTCGCCAGTCTTGCGGTCCATGTAATGGCGGGTTGACAATGGACTCTGATTCAGAATTCTAACAATTCTTTCCATTTTGATTTTGATGTTTTTGATAGTTTTGTATCCATCTCCTTTTGTCCTTTTCCTTATTATATGTAAATGAAATCCTCATTTTCTTAGCACAAACAGCAGGTAATCCTTTGTCTCTGCAAGCAGTTCTATTTTCAGCTGGAAGTATTCCTTTTCAGTATCTAGCTCCAGCAGATCTATAAGGTGCGATGCTAACTCAACATTATTGAACTGCAGACTGTTGCTGCCCGATTTAAACTTCACCTCTATGCCTTTAACTCGGTTGAACATCAGTACCACGTCGGTTGTTCGACGGTTGCGGGTCAGCAGCATGTGGGTTGATAGTTTCTTGGCCACCATCCGCGAGTGTTCCATGTTCATAGTGAAGCGATTGCCGCCTCTGATACTGAGCGAACAAGTGTTCTTGGGCAGTCCTAAGTTTGAGTTACGCTGCTTTATGTCTATTATCTCTAAGTCAAGACTGCTTAGCTGGTCGGTCTCGTTGCGAGTGGCTCTAAGCTTACCGAGTCTTGTAGTCCACTCCTCGTGAATGGCCAGCCAGAAATCCTTGCCGTATACTGATTTTGGATAAACAAAAGCCTGTGGGATAACACTCTCGGCTCTGGCCTGCTGCAGATAGACCTCCATTGTTTCTGGATTAAACGAGAGGTGATTCTGGCGATAGTTCTGTGAGAACATCAGGAAAACGTTACGCTCTTTCAGAAACTGCTTAAAGTCCTTTATCTCAGTTTTATTCATCTTTTGTTTTTTTGTTTAACGTCGGCCCCTTCAAACCGACCTTTAATTGTTGAACCTGTTGTGATTTGTGAGTGCAAAGGTAGGGATTATATTTCGATGAATAATGGTGGTAGACACGCAAAAACCCGACCATTTCGGTTCGGAAATAGTCGGGTATAAATAGGTGGAAAGCCTTATAAACAGGGGCTTTTCTTAATATGTCGGATTAGTTCGGAAAAAATTCCGCAGCAGGTCACTATCCCAAGAGGTTTCTGCTTTGAAATTAGAAAGTTTCAAGGGTTTACCATCTCTCACAAAGCATTGCTCTGCCATTTCGGCCAGGCCTTGCACCGAGAGTTCTTTTGATTCAAGCAGGTTGCCGTGCACACCTCTCAACATCTCCTGAGCTAACTGCACGTTCTTGAGCCACTGTATGGGTTTCCATTCAGCAGGTTGTTGGGTAGAATAGCCCATGGTGTAAAGCCAGCAGTCCATCTCGGTATTATGAGCAATAAAATGCTCGCGCACCAACAGCTCATATAGTCTCCTTCCTTCTTCTTCGTGCTTGTTTAACGGGAAATGTGGAGCTTGGTTGCCGGCATATTCCTCGTAGCGAGGATTCTCGCCCTCCTGTATAACCTCACGTCCGTCGTCTTCAATGTTCTGTGCTCTACGCTCTATGTATAGAGCATTATTGCCTCTCTGTATAATTCTTCTTGCCATATACAATATTATTATGATCTTTCTTCGTAAACGGTGTTGTCGCCATTCATGTTGATGGTGCGATTATCAATAGTTGCAGGTTTGGCTTTCTCTGGTAGTACCATCACCTTCTTTATGATTTCCAACGTAGCTGTCTGTAGTTGTTCTGGCACGCACTCCAGGATTATTGACCGCAGGATGAGTGCGGTTTTCAGGTCGGACACCTGCTCGGTCATAAAGTTTTGCAACTTCAGAATAGAAATAAGAATATGATTCTGTAGTAGCAACTCCATTGCTTGCTTCACCGCATCCCTATCGGGTTGTAATGTACTTGCTAAGTTGGCGAACTGAGATTTTAATGAGTCAATGTCTTGCTGTAGTTTTTCGTTCTGCACTCTGAGAATATTTACTTCTTCCTCAGCTTTTATGCGAGCCTCTCTCTCTGCCGAAAAATTCTTCTCTTGCTCCTTATAATTCTCCTCCAGCAGTTCGTAACGCATCTCTAAACGTGCATATCTTACATCCCTGTCGCTCCATTCGTGCGACAGAGCGATTAGGTCTCCACGCGATATGCTAATATCTTTGTTTCCTTCTTCCATGTGTGCTAATTATTAAAAGTAGTAATCCCCCAAGTCTTAAGGGGCAAAAACGAGTGCAAAGATAGCACTTTTCTTTGAACCGGCCAAAAGGATTCCGTATTAATTATGGTAAAATTTTCGGGAGCAACTTTTGCACTTTTGCATTTTGATAGTTTGACATTTAGGTTTTTGAAATAGATGGGATTATTGGAAACTAAATTCATACTTATATTATATATAAATTATATATAATATAAGTATGGCTCTTTTTTGAGTATTTTTCTGATAACAGATGTCAAACTGTCAAACTGTCAAACTGCAAATCTTGATAATGTGGAAGTTTTATTGAAAATAATTGCCAAAATGTTTGGTGGTTTCAATTATTTTTAGTACCTTTGCATCGTAGTTAAGGCTACAAAAAATTGCGGTTGAGCCATAGAGAATTTTCCCGTAGGCCTACCAGAAAAATTTTCTAAGCCAAGCCTGCAAATCGAGGATTAAGGAAAAGGTTTTAAGGAAAAGGAAATAATTTTACAAACCCTTTTAATTAAAACAAAATTATGGCACTTAGAGTAAAAGCAGTAGAAAAGCTTTTGAAGTTCGACAAGGAGACCGAAGGTCACTATCGTTATGTATTGAAACCCGACCTCTACACCAGTCTTAACCAGGCCAAGGTGATTAAGGAGGCAGCCCAGCGCAGTGGTGTTATGCCTGGAGTAATGAAGGCATGTTGGGATGCTGCCGGTGATGTCATCAAAGCTTGGGCCACCGAGGGTCACTCGGTTGCAATCCCCGGCCTGGGAACCATGCGTTTCGGTCTGCGTAGTAAGGCCGTTGAGAAGGTAGAGGATGTAAAGACCGGTCTCATAGCCACCCGTCGTATCATCTTCACCCCATCGGTTGAGCTTAAGGAGGAGCTGGCAGCAACTTCAATCGTCATTACCTGCTACGACCGCGACGGCAAGGAGGTGAAGCGAGTAACCTCAACCAGCGGCGAGGTAGAGGATCCCGAGAATGAGAACCAGAATGGCAACGGCGGTAGCGATACCCCAACCCACAGCTCAACCGGCGGCGGAATCCCAGAGGAGGGCGATTAAGCGCTTGGGGCGAAAGCCCCACCCGCTTAACATTAAAGATTCTTGGCGATGCCAAGCGGCAGAGCCGAGCGAAAGATTAAACATTAAAAATTAAGAGACTAACACCATGACAAAGAGAGAGACATTTAAGTTTATCGTACAGATCATCGCATCTGTTGCTACAGCCATCGTAACGGCTCTAGGAGCCACGAGCTGTATGGGCGCCTAGCATTTGAGGCAAACAAGTTAAGAGGACAAGCATTCATCATCGGAATGCTTGCCCTTTTTTTTTGTTCCATCGACTTTCAAAATATGCAAAACCTTTATGTGAGTGGTATTAAAAATTGATAAAAAAAAGAAGATTTCCCTTGTAAAACTTGGTGTTTTGGATGATATTTTGTACATTTGCACTGCAAAAACGGTCGAATATTCGACTATTTTTGCAGTAGAACATTAAAAATCAGGAGCTATGGTTATACAGAGAGACCAATATGTAAATGAGTTGCTAAGTAAGCGATGGAATGGTAAAGTCAAGATTATCACAGGTATACGACGTTGTGGTAAGTCTTTCTTACTTTCTACCCTCTACAAAGGTTATTTGCTGAAAGAGGGTGTGGAAAATGACTGCTTTGTGGAGTTGGCATTGGACAAAAAGGCAAACCTGAAATACAGGAATCCTAATGAGCTTTATGACTATGTACTACGTAAGACGCAGAATGCGGATAAACGTTATTATGTGTTCATAGACGAAATACAGCTGTCGTACAAAGTAAAGAATGAGGATATAGACGAGAAACTGGTTCCTGAAGAAGACCGCGACATGCTTTACACCACATTCTACGATATCTTAAACGACTTGATGGGGCGTAGTAATCTAGATATATATGTAACAGGGTCGAACAGCAAGATGTTGTCAAAGGACATTGTTACTAACTTCCGTGACCGTGGTTCAGAGATAAAGGTTTATCCACTTTCGTTTAAAGAGTATTACGCTATTTCTGAAATGGAGAAGGCTGATGCTTTAGAAGAGTTCCTTACTTACGGTGGCATGCCGTTGGCGGTGTTGGAGAAAGAAGAAACGGAGAAACGAAAGTATCTGAAGGGATTACACAAGAGAGTTTACATGAAGGATATCGTTGAGCGATACAAGCTTAAGGACGATGAAGTACTTGGGGCTTTGATAGATGCGTTGTCGTCTGCGGTGGGTTCGCTTACAAACCCGCATAATCTGGCAAATGCAGCGGGTTCGTTGATGAAACGTAATACATCAGATCATACTATCAAGAACTACTTGGATTATCTGGAGGATGCTTATCTGTTTGTTAGTGCACAACGTTACGATATTAAAGGGAAGAAGTATTTCGAAAACACGCTGAAATATTATTCGATTGATACCGGACTAAGGAATGCCAAACTTAATTTCCGCCAACAAGAGAGGTCGCACTTGATGGAGAACATTATTTTTGTAGAACTCATTCGTAGGGGATTTAATGTTGACGTAGGTGTGGTAGAAGTAACTGTTGTGAAAGAAGGTAAGAAGCAACAGTCGCAATACGAAATAGATTTTATTGTTAATACTGGTCATGACAAGGTTTATATTCAGTCGGCTCTTAATGTTGATACCGATGCGAAGAAAAAGCAGGAAACCTTCTCGTTAAAGAATTCGGGTGATTCCTTCCGTAAGATTGTGATACTCGATGGTAATGCAAAGCCTTGGACCGACGAGGATGGCATCATATACGTTGGAGTGATTCCATTCCTTTTGGAAGAGGTTGGTAATATAATCTGATTCCTACTGTGTATCAAATTGTAGAATAATAAGGGCACGTATTTTTGATGTACGTGCCCTTTTTTTGTGGTCTTGTTTTAATTGTAAAATAAACCCTCAACTTTCAAAATATGCAATAATTGTTTCAAAATATGCAAAACCTTTATGTGAGGGACATTTTTGCTTGGTAATTTGGAGATTATTTTCTATTTTTGCAGCAAAGCAGCGAAACAATATTACCGATAATAATAACTTAAAACAATCTGATAATGAGAAGAATGAGAAAATGGATGATGGCCGCCATCCTCGTTTGCGGCGCAAATGTGCTGACATCGTGCAGCCAGAGTGATACACCCGTTAATCCGGATGAGTATATGGTAACGCTTGAGGATGCCCTGAATGACGGGACTTTAGTGGCTTTTACTTTCAACCTGGATGGCGAAGACTTCTACGTGGTGTTTGTGAGAGTGGGCGACACCTACGAACTGCTGGACATTGACAAGATAGGTGCCCTGACCCGTGCAGACGAACCGACAATCTCAGAAAATGACTGTGAATTCACGATGGAACACGACAAGGCTAACAATCTGCTGACGTTCACGGTGAAAGAGAAAAAGACAGGCGACCTGATACTGACCGCCATCTTCGACATCAAACAGAGCATCTTCGAAGTGATACCGGGCAACTCACAGTTCAAGGTGACAGGCTTTAAGATGAAGGTATCTGACGTTGAGATAACCCAAATGCTGAAGGAAAACGAAGGAGATGTAACTCTGGCCGACGCCCTGGTGAAAGGAGCCAAGATTGAGATAGTGTACAAGTGGATGGATGGCACAACCACCTTTACCTTCACAAATGAGGGTGGAACGTACTCATGTCAGGTGACTGGTGCTGAGAAAGAATATTTCAAGGGTAGTCTGAACTATGAGGGCGGAACACTCACTTTCAGAGCAGACCACTTGTTTGACAGAGAAAGTAATTTCGCCGTCAAATTCAACGTATTGAATAACACCTTTAAGTATTGGACTATCCACAATGATGTTTACGAGTCGCATACCATCAGCATAAACGGCACCGACATCACGAAGACACTGAAGGAAGAGAGATAAGTTGAAGAAGGGACAATAAAAACAATCAGATAATGAAAAGAATGGTGCAATGGATGATAGCCGCCATCCTTGTTTGTGGCGTGACGATGTTCACTGCTTGTACGACGAACATCGATAACCCGGGGACGAAGGCCGACGATCATGGCAAGAAGGCATTGCTGATTATTCTGGATGGTTGGGGTATCGGCGATAAGAGTCAGGGCGACGTGATAACGCAGACTGCCACACCTTACATAGACTACCTAAAGACCAACTATCCCAACTCGGAGCTACAGGCTTCGGGTGGGTACGTTGGTCTGCCAGACGGACAGATGGGTAACTCGGAGACGGGCCATCTGAACATTGGCGCCGGGCGTATCGTGTATCAGGACCTGGTAAAGATAAACCTTGCCTGTGCCGACAACTCCATCCTGGAGAACCCGGAAATCAAGACGGCCTACAGTTATGCCAAGTCTACCGGTAAGAATCTGCACTTGATGGGCCTGACCTCTACCGGCGGCATTCACTCATCGCTGGACCACCTGCTGAAGCTCATTGACATCGCGCAGGTGTATGACATCCCGAACTGCTACGTACATTGCTTCATGGACGGTCGTGATACCGATCCGAGGGCGGGCAAGGGGTTCATTGCCGACGTGCAGCGGCATATGGACGAGACGGGCACGGGCGGCATCGCATCGGTCATCGGCCGTTACTACGCCATGGACCGCGACAAAAACTGGGACCGCATCAAGCTGGCTTACGACCTCATTGTGAACGGCAAGGGCCGCGAGGTGAACGACATGGTGGAGGGGGTACAGTCGTGCTACGACAGCCATAGCGAGGAGCATAAGAACACCGACGAGTTCATGGAGCCGCTAGTCAACGGCAACATCGATGGTCGCATCCGCGAGGGCGACGTGGTCATCTATTTCAATTTCCGCAGCGACCGCGCCAAGGAACTGACTACAGTGCTTACGCAGCAGGACATGCCAGAGCAGGGCATGACAACCATTCCCAATCTGCAGTACTACTGCATGACGCCCTACGACGACAGCTTTACAGGTGTACACATCCTGTTTCCCAAGGACAACCTGAATAATACCCTGGGCGAATACATCGCCAGCAAGGGACTGAAGCAGCTGCACATCGCCGAGACCGAGAAATACGCGCACGTCACCTCGTTCATCAATGGCGGGCGCGAGGAGCCGTTCCCCGGCGAAGACCGCATCCTGGTGGCCTCGCCCAAGGTGGCCACCTACGACCTGAAGCCCGAGATGTCGGCTATCGAGGTGAAGGATAAGCTGGTGGAGGCTCTCAAGGCCGACAAGTACGACTGGATAGTAGTAAATTTTGCTAATGCCGACATGGTGGGGCACACGGGTGTATATACCGCCATCGAACAGGCTGTGAAGACCATCGACCTGTGTCTGAACGAGGTGGTGGAGACAGCCAAGGCGATGGGGTATGAGACTATCATCACCGCCGACCACGGAAATGCCGACCATGCTATCAATGCCGATGGCACGCCCAACACCACGCATTCTACCAACCCCGTTCCCTTTATCTACGTGACTACGAACAAGAGTGCGAGGGTGCAGAATGGCAAACTGGCCGACGTAGCCCCCTCCGTCCTCTACATCATGGGTATGAAACAACCAAGTGAAATGACTGGCAAGTGCCTGATTAAGGAATAATCTATTTTTTGTGCTTTGACTTTCAAAATATGCAATAATTGTTTCAAAATATGCAAAATCTGCATGTTTTTGGCATTCGGGCTTTGTTGTTTTATGATTTTTGTCTATCTTTGCCCCCAGAATCTAATTTTATTAACTTAAAACAATATGACAACAAAAAGAATTATGCATTGGATGATGACCGCCACCTTGATTTGCGGCATAGCAACAGTATCATTAACCGCTTGTACTCAGGCTCAGGCACAGAAAGACAACCCCGTACAGAAGGTTGAATCAACCGAACTGATACGCACCAGCCAGAGCTGGGATGGCGTAGAACTGCCCGACTACCTGCAGGGTCGCCCCGAATTGGTAGCCGTAAAATATGTGTTCCCAGCCGGTCAGAAGTTAGGTTGGCACCACCATCCCGTGATGAACTACGGCATCCTGGTACAGGGCGAGCTCACCATCATCGGCCAAGATGGTAAGGAGAAGGTGGTACACGAAGGCGAGCCTGTTGTTGAGATGGTAAACACCATCCACCACGGCGAGAACCGAGGCAACAAGCCCGTCATCCTCTATATGTTCTACCTCTCGCAGAAAGATCTGCCGCTGGCTGTTCAGCACCCAGAGATACCATTGGAGTAGCGAGTTGCAACGAATCTATGAATAAACGATATTTCGTATTTTTGCTATTAGCCTTTTCTGTAGCATTCAGCGCCACTGCACAAGAGAAAAGAAGTTTCTGGGATCATGGACTCGGCAAGTTCCTGAAGTCTACCGACGAGATGCTTGATCGTATGCAGGAAGAAGGCGTAGACACCAACTACATACGCAAACCCAAGTTGAGCCGAATGGTCTATCTGGGAGCTTACGGCTATTTTCAGCAGCACGACATGACGTTCCCCGTGCTGGTCAACGATGCCGACATACCTCTCACACAGTACATGCCGCCGAACTTTGATGAAAAGAAATACATGAAGGCCGATATGCACACCTACCAGGCAGAGCTAGAGCTGGGCATAGACTGGCGTGGCATATCAATAGAACTGCCCATACCTATACGCAACCGCTACAGCATGTCGTTCGGACTGGCCAAGAACGGCTCTGTTTGGGGCGCTCGCATACGATACAAGTCGCTAAAGAACATGGAGGGTGTTCTCGACAACGCGTATAATCTGGCTACAACGCAATGGATTAACAATGCAATAAACCACACCAGCGACCCAGCCGTCACCGCCGAGAGCACCATCCCTGCAGGTGCAATAGATCTTAAGATTTTCTATGTCGAGGGGTATTACGTGTTCAACAACAAGCGTTTCAGCCTGGCTGCGGGTGCTTACGGCGACATGGTGCAGAAACGCAGTGCTGGCAGCGTGTTTGTAATGGGTAATTACTACCAGAGCCGATTCGGAGCCAACGGTCTTTTCAACCACGACCGCGACATATTCTTCAACAAGAAGGTGTCTTTAGGCGCAGGATACGGCTATAACTGGGCCATCAACGGCGGAAAAGTGTGTATACACATGTCGGTAATACCGATGATTTCCATTTGGAACCACTTGTATCACTACAGCGAGGACTACAGTTCGTCATACGAATACGCCGGCACATCCGACGACCCTGTCGAAAGAGCTCAGCAGATAGAGACAGAGCGACAGCTTTGGAGCAACTACGACGCTCACTACTACGACGCGGTGGATAACGGTCGCAGCCGGTTTATGTTCAACTGCTACGGGCGCGTAGCCGTGAGCTATAGCTTCGACCGCTACCTGCTTAATTTCCTTGCTAACTATCGCCAATATCTGTACCGCAACAATGCCGACACCAAGATCAACAACCGCGAGGCCGACGTACAGATTAACTTCGGAATGAGATTTTGAGGTAGTAGAATAGAAAGAAAAACCTTACCTATTTTTCTTTCTTCTTAAACATATGGGAGATGCCGCTCAGGAAGTCATTCGGCGTGATGCCGAAAGCAAACTTAAATACCTTGTTGAATGCAGCGGTATCCCTGAAACCGCACTTGCCGGCGATATCGTTGATAGGTAAGTTGGGCTGCTCCATCAGTATCTTTGCAGCATATTCGGCTCGCAGCGAGTTGATATAGTCAAGCGTTCTGGCGGGTTCGGTATAGCGCGGCACTAGCTTACAGAACTCCTCATTGCTTACACCCATAAACTCAACCAGCGCATAGTGGTCGAAGTCGGGATTGGTAAAGGGGCGTTCCTTGTTCACACGTGCATCCATCTTTACAAAGAAACTCTGTTCTTCGTCGTTCTGAACCTTGACGGGTGCCAGGATTTCATGGCCCACCGTGGCTCGGTAGTCGTCGAGTGCAGTAAGTATGCGTCGCAACTGCTCGTTTCGCTGACTGATAATCCTATTATAATGTAAGCCATAGCAGCCCAGCGCCACGAGCACTAATACAATAACAAGAAGTATCAGGATAATGTTGTTGGCCACAGCCAGAGTGTATCCGCTGGCATAGCAGAATGGTGTAGCTGTTAATATCATGATGGTGCTCAATACAAATCTTTTGTTCATAAATCGTTTTAATTAAAATTAATATTTGCTGCAAATATAGACAAATTTTTCCAAATAAACAAGAAAAATTGCCCCTCACATGCAGATTTTGCATATTTTGAAACAAGTATTGCATATTTTGAAAGTCAAGGCACAAAAAAAGGCACGTATTCTCAAAAAATACGTGCCCTGATTTTTCTGTTCTTAATTCTTTTCAATCTGGTCGATGATGTCTTGAGCAGCATTAACTGCTTTTGAATGATATTCGTTACAGAAAGTTAAATTTATCGTTTTTCGATAAAATTTTATTGAAATTGTTTGGTGGATTCAAGAGTAATATATACTTTTGCATATCGATAATCGATAAATAACTAATTTAAAACGATAAAATGAATATGAAATCAACAAAACTTTCCCAATTATTTGTAGGCAACGTGGCTACATTAATCTTTCTGCTAATACTGGCAGCTATTGTAACCTGTTTAATGGTGGGCGACGTGAACGGAATGCAGTCGGCTACCACCAACTACGACTATTATCTAAACGCGATAAATCTGATTGATAACATAGCGCGTACATACTTCTTCAGTTGTTTCTTATTGATGGCATACCTTGTTTATATAAAAAAGCAATACTCCAAGTGGGGCGTAAGGCTGTTTTATTTCATTGGAGCATCAGTCCTGATATATTATGCATTTGCAGGAGCATATATCGATTATGTATTTAAGCACGTTGAGCCAGAGTTCATAGACAAATATCAGAGGTTAGTTCATCACCTATACGCAGGACCTCTCTGCTATATCATAATCGGGTACTTCTTTACTCCAAGAATGCTGAAGGATGCTCAGAAACTGCAGGAAGAGCAGGAATTGACAATATAATAAATAGGTAAAAATAGAATTATGAAAAAGAGACTGAATATTTTCTGTGTGTTGATGTTGCTGTTGATGGCAACAATGGTAGTGATGACCTTTGTAACTGGGGCCGACGCCTTTCAGGAAGGATGGGAAAAAGGTCGCGAGGCCGATCCAGCCAACACTTGGGCCCATCTGCTTGAATTCTTTGCAGAAATGTTTGCCATTGTGGCTGCTTTGGTTTCGTTCCTCAGCTTTATCCGCTTTATCCTAAACGTGAATCGCAACAAGGTGTTTGTGTGGGAGAATGTTAATCTGCTCCGCCTCACAGCTTGCGGACTGATGATTCTTGCGGTGGTAGCTGCTGGCGATGAGCTCTATACTGGCTGTGGCTTAGTTGAGGTATACGACCACTTTTTCGATGCATTCATCTTTGGCGTGTTTAATCTGATTATTTCCGAGGTATTCGCTATCGGACTTAAGTTGCAGGAAGAACAGGATTTAACCATTTAACAGGCCTATGGGACAGATTATTGTAAACTTAGATGTAGAACTTGCCAAGCGCAAAATGTCGCTCAGCGAGTTGGCCGAACGAGTAGGATTGACATTAGCAAACCTCTCAATCCTTAAGACTGGCAAGGCTAAGGCCATCCGCTTTACAACCCTCGAGGCCATCTGTCGCGAACTGGGTTGCCAGCCAGGAGACATACTTGAATATAGAGACGAATAACAATAAAACCTCAATTAATATGGAAAAGATAAAAATATATAGCAAGGACTGGAGTCGCATCATTCTTCCAGTATTCGCTTTTATCATAGTGGTAGGTATCGTATTGGGCATCAAGATACATCAGGATGCTGGTCATGAGTTCAATCCGATGTTTATGGCACTTTTGTTGGCCTTCGTCATCGCCAATTACATCATAGCTTCTGTTATCCGTAAGCCCAAGCTGATTATCACCGACTGTTCTGTAATCATCAATGCCGATGAGCCTTGGGAGGTCTGTTTCGAAGAGATTGATTCTTTCTATGCTTCTACGTTTAAGAAGCAGGAGATGATCTGCATTCGCTACAAGAAGGACGTAGAGGCTGGCATCAGCGATCTGGAGATTGAGAACAATCGTATCTTCCGCATCCGCTATCCTGAGAATCTGCATCCAGGAGCGCCATACGATATCTACGTAACAGGCCTTGCCAAGAAACAAGATGAGATTCTTGATTTGCTGAACGAGAAGTTGAAAGCATCAAAAGAATCGTAAATTATTAGTAAAATCGCTTAAAAATAGTAATATGTGTAATTTTGTGTAATGCATTTCTTGCGTATTTGCAGGAGATTATATACATTTGCACAGACAAAAATCAATCGTAAACTAAAAAATGTATGAAAGAAATTAAAATCAACTTATCGTATAAAGTATGGATTAGCATCATTCTGGTTGCTGTTTTAGCCATAGCTGGGTTAACTTGGATTCGCTTTGCTATAACCGGCAATCACAGAATCCTCGATGGAATAGTATCGGGATGCATGGTGATACCAACCTTTTTAATTGTAGAATATATTTATCGCAGGACACGACTCGTCATCAACGATTACTCATTGACGGTCAGGACTCAGGAGGAATGGGTGGTGCAGTTTGAAGGAGTTGATTCGTTCTACGTCGACAAATATAAAGGTAAGCCATATATTGGTATACGATACAAAGACAACACAGAGGAAGCCATCACCGAAGAAGAGATTGCCAAGAATCGCAAACAGCGCTCGAAGGCTGCCTTGCAAGGCTATCCCTACGAGATATACGTAAGAGGACTATCAAAAACTCCGCAAGAAATCTGCGACCTGCTAAACTCGCGCCTCAGCTAAACATAGGCAATTGTCAGACAAATGTCAGATAGATTTTTACGATAAAGTGAGAATCTCTCCATATCTTTGCACGCAAAAACGTTAAAACATAAATTGTATGAAGAAACTATTATCCACACTGATTGTTTTCAGTTTATCAGCTATCACAGCCACAGCCCAAACCAAGGCCGACTCACTGCGAGCCGACAGCATCTTTAAATCATTAGAACTTCAGGGCGTGGAAGTGGTAAAACAGAAGTCGCTCGTTAAGTCGGATATCGACAAGATTACCTACGACATAGAGAACGATCCCGACTCGAAGTCGAACACCGTTATCGAGATGCTCCGTAAGATACCGATGGTAACGGTAGATGGCGAGGACAACATCCAAGTAAATGGCTCGAGCTCGTTTAAGGTTTACGTAAACAGCAAGCCCAACCAGATGATGTCTAACAATCCCAAGGAAGTGCTGAAGAGCATGCCCGCCACCAGCATCAAAAAGATAGAGGTGATAACCAACCCAGGGCCCAAATACGATGCTGAGGGTGTGGGTGGAATCCTGAACATCATCACTTATAATCAGGGTATTGAGGGCTATACAGCCACCTTTAGCGGCAACGTGAGCAATCGTGGCGCTGGCGGTAGTACCTATGCCACGGTGAAGAGCGGCAAACTAACCATGAGCGCTAATCTCAACTACTCATACAATGATAGTCCACGCAGCTATTCAGGGGGTAGCCGTAAAACCACAGGAAACATCAGCGAGACATCATCAGATATAGATAATGAGGGCTCATCGAAGAGCTGCAGCCATTCTCACTACGGAACGCTCGAGGCCAGCTATGAGATTGATACATTGAGACTCCTCACGGCCTCGTTCGACGTTTGGGGCGGAAGCGGCAAAAGTAATAGCGAAAGAGAGATGATTGCCACATCGCCACTTACCGGCAAGCAGTTGTATCGCTATAACACCGTTGGCAGTTCAAAAGACAGTTATACTGAAGTATTCGGTAGCATCGACTATCAACGCAGTTTCTCTGTGCCCGACCGCCTGCTGACACTATCGTACAGAATAGCTACCGAGCCCGATGGGGCCGATTCGTACACCAACTACCAAGACATGCAGGCTGCAGAAGGTTGGGAAGACGTGTTGCAACGACTGAAGAATCAGCATTACGATAACAGCGAGAACACTACGGAGCACACCTTCCAGGTGGACTATACAACCCCCTTCAGCAAGATACACACGCTTGAAACGGGTATGAAGTATATTCTGCGTAACAATACATCAGAGGACGACCGCTATGAACAATTGGCATTAAACTCTGGCGATTACACTTACGATACAGAGCACTCATCGCACTACAAGCATCGCAACGACATCTTTGCCGCCTATATGGGTTATGGACTGAAACTCAAGAAGTTCACAGGTCGCCTAGGTATGCGCTACGAGCACACTTTGCAGGACGTGGAGTACAAACTGGGGCGTGGCGATGACTTTACGAAGCATTTCAACGACTTTGTGCCTTCTGCCAGCATCGGATACAAATTGGCACAGACATCAAATCTGCGTCTGGGTTACGATATGCGCATCTATCGCCCTGCCATCTGGTTCCTCAATCCATATATCGATGATACAACTCCAACGAACATCCGTCAGGGTAACTCGCATCTCGACAACGAGAAGAGCAATACATTCAGTCTGAGATACAGTAACTTTACGCCTAAGTTCAACATCAACCTTGGCCTGCTTTATACTTTTACAGAAAACAGCATCGAGAGTGTAACCAAACTGATACCCGACACCCAGATACCAGGACTGAAGAATCCTACGGGTAAGGAGGTGCTTTACTCTACCTACGAGAATATCGGCCACGTTCAAAGCACATACTTTACTGCTTATGTAAACTGGAATGCCACTAAGAACACCCGAATCTATATGAACAGCCGCCTGAGTTATTCGGATATGAACGATGGTGGAACGCTGAAGAATCACGGATGGGACTTATTCTTATATGGTGGTGCACAGCAGACGTTGCCAAAAGATTGGCGTCTGTCATTCAATATCTATGCCTACACGCCTCGCGTAACCCTGCAAGGCAAGAGCAACGGCTATAGCAACTACTCGCTGAGCATACAGAAGTCGTGGTTTAAGAAACGCCTGAACCTCACGCTCTCTGCATCTAACTTCCTGAAGAAGTATAAGTCTTTAGACTCAAGCATGGAGGACGTCTATTTCCGTTCAGACAACTGGTCGAAAATCAATGTTCAGCGTTTCTCACTTAGCATCAGCTATCGCATAGGCGAGCTGAAAGCCAGCGTAAAGAAAGCCGAGCGCACCATCAGCAACGACGATGTAAAAGGCGGCGGAGGAAATAATAGCGGCAGCAACGAGTAAAATTAAAGAGATATGATGAAGAAACTAATTTCAACCCTATTGCTTGCCCTAGCCGTTATAGCGGGGCAAGCACAAGTTAGTGAATCTGTAAAATGGCAGTGGCCCGTCAAGGATGCCAAGGTTGGCGAAGGCATAGTGTATCGCCCTCAAGAGAGAATCGAGAAAGAACTCAACACAGACAATCTGTTTATTGCTGCCCCTGAAGGTGCAGAAGTTGTGTCGCCCGCAGATGGTACCATCGCCCACGTTTCGATAGATGCATTGACATCACTCACACAGATGATAACCTTCGGCAACGATGGCGGAACATTCGACAAATCGAGGGCACTTGTAGAGAAAAGGGAAAAGACGCCTATTCCTATGAAGTACATTAATGGCGGTGTGACACTCCGTCTGGCAGACGGGCGGAAAATACATATCGACGGATTGCGTGGCGACCTGCCTTTTAAAACAGGACAACGCATCAGCAAGGGACAAACGCTCGGCACCGTTGCCTACGCCTATCGAAAGGTTGGTCAGCCCCACATCAGCATCAGCGTTTCTACAAAAGAAGGGAAGAACGACGACCCTATGAAACCCTTCGGACTGAAGTCTACTTTTAAGAAGCCCACTCCCGTTACAATCCCTCAGACGTTAACAGTAAAACAAGCTAACGAGGACTTCGACTTCCTGATTTCAGCCATGAAGGAGTGCTATCCCTCGTTCAACGATATCATCACACCCGAGCAATGTGAGCAGTTCGTCAGTCAATCGAAAGAGAAGCTAAAGGCACCCATCAGTTACAAGAAGTTCTACCAGATTGTACGCTCGGCTTTTTCAACCCAATTCCTCCACGACTCCCATGCCTGGATCAATACCGAAAATCCCTTAACATCAGGTAATTACTATGTGCCCCATGTGATGATAGGAGCTGTTGATGGTAAGATTTTTGTAAGACATGCACAATTAGGATACGAGAAATATCTGGGCAAAGAAGTTGTTTCGGTAGATGGCATTTCGGCCAAAGAGCTGATAGAGCGAACCCGACAGAACATAGTGTACTACGATGGAAAAATCGAGTCGCACATTGCCGAAAGTTTGCTGACTGGTTGGAACGTATTCTTCCTGAATAATTTGGTTGCTCGAACTGTAGTGATGAAATTTGCTGACGGAACCACACTGAGAGACCAGTGGGTACCCCGTAGCCAAGCAAAGAGTATAAGACCATCATCTCAAAAAACGTCATACATTCAACGCAAGATTGCCAATAGCGAGTCGCAATTCTCATTCCGCCTCATAAACGACAGTATCGCATTGCTTACACTCAGCGACTTCCAGCTCGACCAAGTACAGATGGAGACGATTGCAGATAGCCTTAAACACCACCTCTCTATACCCAATCTGATAATAGATGTGCGTTTGAATCCGGGCGGAAATATTACGGTCTGCAATCAGCTGTTGTCATGGTTCATCGACCGCCCAACAACTGCTACTACCCATTACGACAAGGTGAACAGCAACACGACCTATCAGAGTTTCGTGCATTGTATGAACTATAGTCCTGACGACAAGCCCTTCGAGGATTATGTGGCGCGAGAGGGACAAGAGGGATTCTACAATCCTTCGAGCATCGATGCCATCGTCTATCCCGATTCAGCTTTGCACTACGGAGGTCGCCTCTATGTGCTCATCGATGAGACCTCGCAGAGTGCTGCCACCGACTTCCCAGCCCAGTTGGTACGTTGCGGACGCGCCACGACCATCGGACGAGAAACGGGCACAGGCTATCACTATATGACTGCGGTGAAGTTTGCCAACCTCACACTGCCCAACTCGCGCATCACATTTACACTCCCATTGGTTAAGACCGTTCTCGACGACTCTGTATCCGAGCGTTTCCCCGCCCAGCGCGGCCTCCTGCCCGATGTAGAGGTACCGCTCACCTACGAGGAGTTCTACACCTCCGAGCGCGACATCGTTCTTGATAAAGCCATTGAGATGATCTCAAGCAAATAGTCACCCGCTGTTGTGGTATCGCGTCGGATATCGCACAACATAGCCCTCATTACTACGCTATAGGAATCATTATTCACTAAGAAAGGAGGCTCTTTCGAGTCTCCTTCTTAGTTACTTCAATGTTTTGTTGATTTCTTCTCTGAACTTATCAACACCTGGGAAGCCGATGTTCTTGAAGGTCTGAGTGCCTGCGGGATCGTAGATGGCGTAGGTGGGGATACCATCCGACTCAAAATGGTTGAGCACGTAATCATACTGCTCTCTGGTCAGGTAGTAGTGGTCGCCATCAATATCTTTAATCATCTCCTGCCATGTGGCCAGGGGTGATGTGGGCGATGTGATGTAGACAAACTTGACGTTGCTGTCCTTCAGTTCCTGCTTGAGCGGTGCCAGCTGTTTGTGTCCCATACGGCATGGTCCGCACCATGTGGCCCAGATGTCGATGAGAACGGTTTTACCCTTATACTTGTCGAGTATGGTCTGCAGAATCTGCTCGGGGGCCACCTCGTCGTACTTCTTATAGAACACGCTCTCTTGTCTGGACAGTTGATCGACAATTTGCTTCTGCTTGGCCTGATAGTCGCGGATAATCGTCTTGCACGCTTCGTTGTTTACCTCGCTGAGCGTTTTGTCGATATCTTGATTGCTGCGTATGCAGGCGTAAGTAAGATAAAGATCGTGGTTGAGCGGAGCCTTCTTTACGGCCGTAGAGTCGAACTGGCTGATGGGCACATACCAGAACTGCTCGCTACAGGGTGCGGCGGGCTTATTAAGATACTTAAAGGTATAGCCATTGAGTGCCTTACGGCGACCGAAACGCTCGAAATTTCTCTTAAAAATGCTGTCGATGTCTTCGTTGCTATGATACTCAACCTTTCCAAGTGTAATCTGAAGGTTTGAGAAATTGTCGGCAAAGCTGAAGAGCCAACCTATATGATCGTATTCGGCCTCCATGCATAGCAAGTCCTTGAGGGCTGTGGTGTAGGCAGATGCTTTGATGCCATCTATCTTCTGCTGGAAAAGATTGTTGGCAAACGATAGCTGATCGTCGAGAGTTACACACTTGTTGGCTGCCTCGTATTGCTGCTCTTTATCATTTTTGCCTAATCTACTTTCGAAATCCTTTCTAAGGTTCATATTCGTCTTAGCCATATATCCCTTAAAGGCGATGACTGAATTCTGCTCGTTGGTAACCTTCATCAGGATGGATGTTTCCTGACCTGGGGCGATGATGACGGGACATGTAGCCAGTCCATTGATGGTCAAATTCACTTTGCGAGCCAATTGTATGGGAACTTCAGCGGTAAGCGTTCCGTCATCGGCAAAGGCGTAACCCTTTTCAAAGCGTTCTGTAGAACCTAATGGTGTGAAACCATATACCCAAAGTTTTAGTTTCATGGCTGGCTTATAGCCCAATAGTTTTATCTTGATGGTTGCATTGCCATTGGCGAGTCTGGCCACGGGCAGGGTTTCGTCGTTGGCATACTTCACGTTTTTCCAATCAGCAGGTATCTCCTGTTTTCTCTGGTTCTTCTCGTCGCAGATGTTCCAGAACTGGAAAGCTCCTTCCTCATAACCCTCTAAGAAATCAAACTCCTTTGTGTCGAGTGGAACGGGCTTGAAGTGCAGTGCCAAATCGGCTTCGCCGCTATCGGGCATCCAGAAGAGCGAGTCGAGCTCTAAATCTGATTCCTGATTGCAGGTCTTGGCGCCACTTGTAACGATGTACTCCTTGCCATCAGGCGTGAGCAAGAATGACTCTTTGGAAAATTTAATCCAGTTGTGTGGCCTGAATTTAGCACGGAAGTGCAGCACCGTCTCCGTTTGTTTCAGCTCTACCTTTGTTACCTTAAACTCGGCATTACTCTGGCCCATAAAGGCCGTTGGGTTCTCCCAAACAATCTCTTTTTGTGCCATAGCGGTCATTGCTACCACCGCCAGCAACATAGTTAAAAGTTTCTTCATCATTTTAATAGTTTTGCGATTTATTCGCTGCAAAGGTAATGTTTTTATTTCTAAGTATCTAAAAAACTGCCTGACATTTATCTGACATTAACTTTTTGGTTATTGCAGGCTGTGAAAATTATTTCAACGAAATGTTGAGGATTCTGATGGCATCATCGCCATCGCCAGTCCTGAAGTCGAATGATTCAGGTGCGCTTTTGAACGATTCGAAGCTGAGCGTGAAGTCGCAGTAGTTGATGTCGAGTCCGAATTGTTTTGTAACGGTAAATGCTTTCTCTATAGGAATAACATCCTCACCAAGCTTGATACCATCGGCAGCGGTAACCTTATATTTCTTACCATTAGCGGTGAGATAAGAATCTCGGGCAATGGTGAATCCATGGCCTTTAAGAGTATAAATACGGAAATGAACTTTGGTACCGCCAGAGTTGGCATCAACTTTGGTGACGGCCAGATTAAGGTTGGGCGTATTGTCCTGTTGAGGGCCATTAATGACATCGGCCAACGCCAAGAAACCGCCTGGCACATAACCAGATAGCTCCCATAGAATACGTCCATCGGGGGCTAACAGTACAAAGAACGGATAGGCATTATAGTCATAATAATGATTCCTAAATTCGCCCTTAAACATCTTTCCATCGCTCCAGTTACTCCATGCCATCTGCTGGCTTCGCTTGTTACGTTGCCATACTGATACAGAATCTAAGTTAATGCCAACGATTTCCAGTTTTCCTTTCACCCGTTTATAAACTTCATCTAATTCTGACTCAGACTTTATGCATGCACCACAGTTGACACCCCAAAAGTCGAGCAGCACATAGCGCCCATCGGCAAAGGCATCATACAGGCGGTGCCTGTTACCTTGCAAATCGAAGAATTCACCATCAACAGCTTTCTCTCCAATTTGCAGAATGTGTGTGGTATCCGTCTCGGACTTATTTGCCTGCAGCGTATTGGCAGCACTCTTGGTGCTTCGAGCGGTCAAATCGTACGAGTACATATATGAATCGGATCCATCCTGAATATACCCAGAATCAAGGAAAAGCGTTTTACCATCCTTTGATAGCATGATTTCCTGTCCTAAATGGTCAAGATGGATAATTTGCTGCTTAACGCCATCCCAGTCGTAAACCTCTACTACATTACCATAAGGGAACGGGGCTTTCATATCCAGTTGCTCCATTTTCTCGCCCTTACTGTTCAGAGTCTTTTGAAGCACATAGATCCTGTTATTATCAGCACAGCAATGTATACGCTCAATAGGCAATTTTGGTTTTCCAGAAATTTGAATGGTATCATCGTATAGTTGGCTCAAGATGTTTGTTTTGGTACTGTCAACAGTAAAGATGAAGGCAAACTTCCCTTTATTTTCGATCCAATACAAAAATCTACCCTTGCCATTGCCAATCAACCCGCTATAATCGGTATATACCATCAACTTCTCACCATTCAAAGCTTCAGGCGTACTATCGTTAGGCCAATAGTCAAGAGGAGTAAAGGTCTGGTTCTTGTAGTTAACTATTGAGAAGATGTGGTGCTGATCGCTTTCAGGCGTACCTACCACAAGCAGGGTGGAGTCGGTCAACACTTCGAACCTGTTTCCACCCATATAGAAAGAAGTCATTTTGCTAAGGTCGTATTTCTCCCAGTTATTAGGATCCTTCATAGCTGCAATATCGTCTGTGTTCTTTATCTTAGTCAGCGAAATCAACGACAGGCTTATCATATTCTCTTCAAAAGGATGATCCAGAATATATAAGGCGCCATCCTGATCTTGCGACAATGACATTTCTCCAAACTCATTCTGTCCATGTCCTTTCGTAAACACCTTTTCTGCTTTCTGCCATTCTGTTTTGGTCAGTTTTCCTGCACAGAAGCTCCAATCATTATCTATGGCATAGATGTTGTCGGCAAACATGTATTTGGGCCATATGCCCTTGTTCACATCTCTTTTCACAAGCTGCCCTTCGAGGAACACTTCAAATTCGGCACTACTCTTGTCGGTGCAAGAGAATAATGGTAACATACCAATGAGGAATACAATTAATTTTTTAGCTTTCATAATTCAACAATTTTTTGATTAATTCGATGGCAAAGATATGAATAAAAAGATTAATGATGCAAGCATTTTTTAGGAAAACTGCAATCAGGGGTGTTGCAAGGTTTTTAAATCCAAATACCTGATAATAAGGAAGATAAGAAAAATGTAGCGGATAAAAAAGTGGCCGAGAGGGACGGGCTGAGACTGAGAAAAACAAGAAAAACATTTGGAAATGTGACGAAAAGACCGTAATTTTGCCATCAAAAATTAATCAATATGAAGAAACCATTAATCATACTGGCAGTCATGGCTGTCGTGATAGGGTGCACCGAATGGAAGAACCCTCAGTTCGTACCGGTTTGGAAAACGATAGAAACCAAACCAGAGGTGGCTCGCACCATATTATCAAAGATCAATAAGGACGCCCTCACTGAAAGTGGTGAGGCAGAATACGGACTGCTGAAAACAATAACAGACTATAAGACTCATGCAGTCATAGACAACGATTCGCTCATATCTGCCAGCATCGCCTATTACAACCAGCATGGTGGCGAGTGGCATCGCGGGCGCGCCTACTTCTATCGCGGCGTACTGAAAATGTACAGGTTCGGCAATATCGTTGATGCCGTAAGAGACTTTAAGGTGGCAGAATATATCTCGGAGAAATCAGACGACGAAGACCTGAAAACTCACGTCTACGATTATCTGGCTCAAGTTAACCACTATTTCAGAAACTATCCGTCGATACTGAGGTATTCGCACAAGCTGCTCGACATCAGCACAGAAAGAAAAGACAGTGCGATGATGCTGAAAAACCTGATGATGTGTGCCACAGCTTATGCCGATATGGACCAGATGGACAGCGCCTATATCTATATAAAGAAAGGTATAGAACTGGAGAAACATGCTAACATGAATCAATTGCAAGATATCTACAGCATGATGGCAGAGATTTATGCTGAGCAAGGAGAAACCTCCAAGGCACAAGCGTACTTGGATAAATGGAAACAGACTGACAGCAACAACACCAAGTGGTATCTAATACCTGCTTACATACGGAAAGCCCAAGGAGAATACGACATGGCCATCCGACTGGCAGAGTTGGGACTAACATCTGGCGACCAGAATGTACGTAGGAAATGCCTGGTTCTACTATCAGAACTCTATGATCTGAAGGGCGAAAAAGAGAAGGCCGAAGAAACAAGGTTGCTGATAGGTTCATACGACGATATGAAATATACCAATCAGGCCATGATGATGGTCGATTGGCAGCAGAATATCGACGAGCAACGACTGACCAAGGATTTCTATCGCCAGACGACTTGGATGCAGAGACTTATTTTCGGCATCGTTCTTGTGGTGGTATCAGCCGTTGCAGCAGGCATGTGGTGGCACCGCAGAAAAGTACGTAGGCTGAGCAACCAACTTGACGAGGACGCACGCAACACTAGCGAACTGAACACCAAGGTAGGGCTGTTGGAGAACCGTATGGAACAGATTTCGAACACGCTACTGATTGGTACACAGATGTACAACCAGCTGCAGCAGCGCCAATGTATAGCTGAGGCCACAGCCAAGGAGCAACAGAGTCTGGTAGACTATTTTGCCCAGCTGCGCCCCAAGCGTTGGCAGGAGTGGGAGCGAAAGTACAAAAATCTGTCTACAGCCCAATACGTGTTTCTGATTATGCAAGACGACCTGCGCTACGACGATGAAGCTATCGCCACCGTGCTCGATGTGAAGCGCACCTCCGTACGCAGCATGCGCTCAAGAATCAAAAGCCGCGAAAAGTAAAATCAATTATTTTTCGAAATACATGTAATTTTTTGGTTGTTCTTTGCATCTAACAATCAAAAACAAAAAGACAAGTAAGATGAATCAAAAAGAAGAACTGTTCGCTCGATTGGTCAGAGAACACAAAAGCACCATTTACGCGGTGTGCTACATTTTCTCGCACGACGAAGAAGAGGTTCATGACCTTGTGCAGGAGACGCTGATCAACATGTGGAAAGGCATTGATGGATTTCGCGAAGAAAGTAAGATCAGCACGTGGATCTATCGCGTGGCTCTTAACACATGTCTCCTACAAGAACGCAAGAAAAAGAAAGAGGTGGCGAAAGTGCCGCTTTCTATGGGTGTGAACTTCTTTGAAGACAGCGATGCTAACAGCACACAAGTACGCCAACTCCATCAGCGCATCGGAAAACTTGGCTTGGTCGACAGAGCCTTGGTTATGATGTGGCTTGAAGGAATGAGCTACGACGAAATCGGAGCTGTTATGGGAATCTCTGCTCAGAACGTGGGCGTTAAACTCTTCAGAATTAAAGAACAACTTAAAAACATGTAAGTATGGAAGAAAAGGATTTCGAGGAGATGCGCAATCAGTTTGCCATTCTCAAGGAACAATTGAATAATCAGGAGATTATAAGTGATCGCCTTATACGCGAAACGATGAAGATTAAGAATAAGGCAATAAGCGAAGCCAAGCAAACATCGTATGTTTGTGCAGCAATAAGCTTAACCTTCTATCCGCTTAACAGACTCGTACATGCATGGAGCGATGGTTTCACCATTGTAACCTGTGCGCTGATTCTTTTATGTGCAGTTGCAGCTTACTATATACACAAACCTGTTGATGAGCTCAACTTTATGAGAGACGACTTTAGCAAGGTGGCAAAGGTGATGGCAAGTTTCAAGAAACATTATAACGACTCTGTTTACTACTTAGCTCCAGTTGTTGTAATCCCGTACTTTGTGTGGGCATGCTATGAGTTTGCGTGGAGTCGTTCGCCTGGAGGAAAGAGTCCTTGGTTTTATGTCGGTTTGCTTTTGGCAGGCGGTGTTGTAGGTGGAATCATAGCTTACCACTATCATTCAAAAGCCGTTAATGCCGCCCAAGACATCATAGACGAGATTGAGAAGGATTAATACCATGGGGCTTCATCATTAAGCCGATAGGTGTAAACCTTTTGAAAGGCTTGGTCTCATCCTTGTCTGTGGGACAAGTCAGATCATGCAGACTATGCACAAGGTCGAACTTAGCGCGCTCTTGCGAGTCGAACACGTAAATCACGTCGTAGCGTGTGGCCGTATATTCGTTATATCCCCAAGGCGTATAAATCAGCACCTGGCGTTGTTGTTTAAAATACTCCGATTTCATCGATTTCTCGACAACCGTTGGCATTGGCTGAGCTCCCCCCGCAAAAGTTTATCTGGCAACCACAATTATTTAAGTGAATTTAGTATATTTTTCACCATTTATTTGTACCTTTGCCGCCAATATTTGACACTACAGCAAGGAATATGAACGAGACCAAACGTGGTTTTATACAGTTGCACCTCAGCGTGTTGTTAGCAGGCTTTACGGGCTTGTTCGGCCGACTGATTACACTGAATGAGGTAGATATTGTTTGGTATCGCATGCTATTCACCAGTTGCATTCTTCTGGTATTTACCGGCTTGCCCCGAGTTGGTTGGCGCAAGTTTCTGCAGTTGTGTGGTTGCGGCGCATTGCTGGGATTGCACTGGATGCTGTTTTATGGCAGTATCAAGGCCTCGAATGTGTCGATAGGTGTTATCTGCTTCTCGTTGATAGGATTCTTTACCGCTCTGTTCGAGCCCATCATCTTCAAGAAGCGTTTTTCGGGCTTAGAGTTCCTGTTCTCGCTGATAACCGTTGTTGGCGTACTGTGCATCTTCTCGCTCGATGCCCGCTACCGTTATGGCATTATGATAGGTGTGTTGTCATCGGCCGTTTGCGCCATCTATGCCATCTGCAACAAGAAGGCCAGCGTGGGCGTTCGTAGCCGTACGGTGCTGATGTATCAGATGTCGGGCGGACTGGTCATCGTGTCGGCCATCATTCCCGTTTATCTGTGGTTCTTCCCCAGCCAACAGCCCGTTGTGGTTGTTCCTAGCGGCACCAACCTGTGGTTCATGCTCTGCCATGCACTATTCTGCACCGTTGGCATGTATTTGCTTCAGATTCAGGCGCTGAAGCGCTTGTCGGCCTTCACCGTCAACCTTACCTACAACCTTGAGCCCTGCTACACCATCATCCTCGCCTTCCTCATCTTTGGCGAAGGCCGCGAGATCAATTTCTCCTTCTATCTTGGCATCGCCCTCATCCTGTTGAGCGTCTTGCTGCAATCAATGAAAACGCTGAAAAAATAGAAAAGGAGGCTCTTGCGAGTCTCCTTTTTCTTATTTCCCTGTGCGGACGTAGTTCATAAAGCGGTCGATGAGCGTGATGCGTTGCTGGTTGGGGATGGGGACGAGCGTTGCACCATTGTTAAACTGCATGACGGTAGACTTATCAGCCTCGAACTGAGGCCACTGTGGCAGATTTTTGCCGTTGGGATTGCCACAGGTCTTGGCAAAGTTTACCCAGTACTGCTGCATCAGGTCGCTCACCTTATTTTCCTGTGGATACTTACCGGCCTTGTTATCGAAAGCGCCTTTAAGATACATGATGTCATCGGCATGGGCGGCACCACGACGATTGCCTTTGGCATAGACGGTAGTGTCGGACTTCTGAGCCAGATAAGCTACGTAGACAGGACTCTTACCCGTAAGCTTCTGCTGGGTAGCCCAAGCATAGGCTGGCCAGCCGAAGCCTACATCGCGCGTAATGTCGCGCAGACTGAAAAGACGCTCCTCGGCTGTTGAGCCTGGATAACAGATCTTGGCGCTATCGGCCCACTGACCTGGCAACTGACGGAAGAACTGCTCGTACTGCTCGGTGCTCACACTATCGTACTCTACTGCACCTTCATCGCTATTATGCATAATGAGCACGGGCACATCGTTGTAGTTACCTTTCTCATAGAGGGCGTAAATGGGCTCTGGAATCACATAACCATCAACAATTGGAATGCACAACTGGAAATTAGATTCGTTTCCAGTAAGATCCTTGGCATCCATCTGGCGCATCTCGGCTATTGAATTCTTCTTCATTTGGTTCATAAACATGCCACCATACATCTGCGCCACTTGCTGATTAACCACATTGGTGGCCGACATCATAGCTCCGCTCTGGCTGATGCAAGCGCGGAACAAGCCCTTAGCTAATGGCGATGCACACAAAACATGACAGCTCACGGCACCTGCCGACTCGCCGAAAATGGTAACCCTTGATGGGTCGCCACCAAAGTTCCTGATGTTGCGCTGTACCCACTGCAGGGCGAAGATCTGGTCGAGAATGCCGTAGTTGCCAGAGTGACCATCAGCCTCCTTAGCCAAATCGGCATGTGCCATAAAGCCTAATGCTCCAGCACGATACTCGATAGATACAGCAACCACGCCACGGCGAGCCAGACTCTGCCAAAGCTCACCACCATAATGCTCGGTACGGAAAGCACCACCATGGATAAACACCATCACGGGCAAGGCTTCTTTAACACTCTTGGCTGGGGTAGCTACACTCAGATAGAGGCAGTCTTCGCTCATCATATCATACTTTACGTAGCTCTTTTCGGGCTGTGGGGGCCACTTGGGTTCTACATCGGCATTCAGCACACCGCTCCAGGGCTTGGCCGGCTGGGGTGCCTTCCATCGCAAATCGCCCACGGGGGCTGCGGCATAAGGAATGGCTCTGTACACGGCTACTGTGCCATCAAGACGGCCCTCAACATCGCCTGATTCTACATGCGTTTTCAACAATGGTTGAACTTCGTTCGATGGTTGTGCCTGCCCTGTCATAACAACGGTGGCAAACAGGATGGTGGATAATAGTTTTTTCATCATTTGTTGGTTTTATAGTTAAATAATTCATCTTCTGCGAACCTTCTTCTTGGGAGCGGGTTTGGGTGCAGGTTTTGGTGCGTAGGGATCGCTGATGATTTTTACCTTCAGGATGCGGACATCCTTCAGCGGGCGATCGTTTTTATCGGTCTCAACCTGTATGATGCGCTCTACGATGTCGAGTCCTTGCGTAACCTCGCCAAACACGGTGTACTGACCGTCGAGATGGGGTGTGCCGCCAACGGTCTTGTAGGTCTCAATCATCTCGGGGGTGAGCTTTATCTGACCATCGGAGATAGAATCGAGTTTCTCCTGAACCTTTGCCAATCGGCGGTCATCGTAGACCTTGCCCCACACGATGTAGAACTGGGCGGCACCTGAGCGACGCTCGGGATTCACCCTGTCTGACTCGCGTGCAGAAGCTATCACACCGCGGCGGTGATATATCTGAGGCAGGCGGAACTCGGGCTCGATGGTGTAGTCGAGTTCGCCCTCACCAAGCAACTTGCCGGGCTCGGCGTGCTTGCTGTGCAAGTCGCCACCCTGAATCATAAAGTCCTTGATGACACGATGAAACAGCAGCGAGTCGTAGAACTCCATGCGGACCAGCTTCATAAAGTTGTCGCGGTGCTGGGGTGTCTCGTTGAACAGGGCGATACGGATGTTACCCTCGGTGGTCTGGAATTCAACCTCGGCTCTGTCCTGTGCCATCGCACTGCTGCAAACCAGCAGCATCAGGCCGATGAAAGCTTTTCTGATGTTCATAGCGAATAGGGAATATTACTTGACGCGCCAAACGTTGAGTACAATGCCTTTGAAATCGCTTGAGAATGTTGGAGCACAAAGGAACAGCGAGTTGTTAAGCCAACCGTACTTGCTATCGGCAGGAGCCTCGAACTGTGGGGCAGCGCGGAAGTAGAAACTGGGCTTTCCATCGGCATCCTTACCGTTGGCGATGATGCCACGATTGCGCACGTGGATATAGATGCCATCATCGGTCTTGATGCAGTAGATGGCCTCGAGTTCTGTACGGCCTTCGGCATTGAGCTGATAGTCGGCACCGCCATTCACGATGGTACCCTTGATGCCAGGGCCCTCGAAGGTTCCGCCTGTGATGGGGATAACCGTGCGGCGACCATGCTGGGTGTTGTCGATACCAAATGCCTCGCCAAGAGTAACCTTGAGCTGCAGGGCATACTCCAACTGTGGAGCCTCGGGCTCCTTTGTCTGTGCGCTGATGTTGAGCGATGTGGCCATCAGCAGAGCCACGAATAATAGCTTCTTCATATATAGTTGATAGTTAGGTTTTGTTAGCTTAGATAAAGTCCTTGAAAGCCTCGTCGTACTCAGGACTATTGGTCAAGCGGCCGTTGACGATGCACACTAGCTCGAAATCGCCACGGAAACACATCTTCTCATCGCTGGCGCGATAGATGGCCTGATGGAACACATACTTGATGCCCTCCTTGGTGAGGCCGAGGCGCGAGATAAACTCATCGTCGCAACGTAGTGGGGTTTTAAACTGCAGGTTCATTCGAGCCACAACGGCATCGATGCCCTGCTCGTGCAACTTGGCAAAGCTTACGCCAAGGCTGCGCAGAAACAGGTGGCGGGTGTGCTCGGCATAGTGCAGATAGTTGGCATTGTTAACGATGCCCTCGATGTCGCACTCGTAGTCGCGCACTTCCATTCGGGTTTCAAAAATATAGTTCATAGGTGCTTAAGAATTTCGTTGAAATGGGTGATTTTTATCAGTCGCTCGTGCTCGATATCGTCGAAATGCTCGAGCTGCCAAGTAACGTGGAAGGGGATATGTATGGCCCACGCACCGATGTTGAGTGCTGGGGCAATATCGCTCTTAAGAGAGTTGCCCACCATAAGCATCTGATGGGGCAGGATATCAAGATGCTGGCATAGCTGCTGGAACTCTTTCTCGGTCTTATCGGATGTTATCTCAACATGCGAGAAATACTTGCCAAGACGGCTGCGATGTAGCTTATTTTCCTGATCCTGAAGCTCGCCCTTGGTGAACACCACCAATCGGTAGGGATAGGCTTGTAGGCGCTGCAGGGTGGCCTCAACCTCAGGCAGAGGCGTTGCAGGCAGATGGAGCAGCGACTTGCTGTGGGCCAACAGATCCGACAGCTCTACATCGCTTAGATGACTGCCACCAACACGCAGGGCTGTCTCTATTATTGATATAGTGAAAGCCTTGCAGCCGTAACCCAAATCGGCCATATTTCCCGACTCGGTAATAAACAACTCGCGTGCCGGATCGTCGCAATAAGGCTTAATGAGGCTGTAGAGGTGATTCTCTACGGCTTCGAAATGCGACTGACAATCCCAAAGCGTGTCGTCGGCATCGAAGGCTATAACTCTTAAATCTTTTCTCATTTTCTCACCTCCTTACTTTCTCACTTTCTCACCTTCTCACAATGTGGGCAAGTTCCTTTAATCATATAATTTGACGAGTGCTGTTTGAAGCCGGCAGGCAACTGCACCTCGGGCATCTCGACGCCATCAAGACAATACGTCTGCTGGCATTCCTCGCAGAAGAAGTGGGGGTGCAAGTCGTCGTCGTGGTCATCGTGGTGACTATGGCAGAGCTCGTAGCGAGTGCCGTCGCCAGTACCCTCGATGGCATGTACCAGATGGTGTTCGCGGAAAAGCGTCAAGGCACGGAACACGTTCGACTTGTCGATAGTCTCGATTCTACTCTCCAACTCGGCCAATGATTGCGGTTGGATAGATGAGGCCAAAGCCTTAACCACTATAATACGATTGGCAGTAGGCTTGACGCCGTGCTCTTCGAGCAACTTGATACATTTGGCTTCGTCCATAATATGATGTTTTAAGTTCTATCATCTGTCGGCCCAGTCGCCACGGTCCAGATTGCGGTAACCTATAGCCTCGGCTATATGGTGCGAAAGCACGCGCTCGGTTCCTTCCAAGTCGGCAATGGTACGTGCTACCTTGAGTATGCGGTTGTAGGCTCGGGCGCTGAGATGTAGCCTTTCCATCGCTGTACGGAGCATGTCCAGACTCTGCTCATCTGGCTCAGCAAACTGGTGAATCATACGCTCGGTCATCTGCGCATTGCTATAGATGCCCTTAAAGTCCTTATATCGCTCCTCCTGACGCTTGCGGGCGGCAATAACCCTGCTGCGGATGGTTGCGCTCGACTCGCCGGGCTGCATCTGCGACAGCTGGTTAAAAGGTACCACTGGCACCTCAACATGAAGGTCCATACGATCGAGCAGCGGGCCTGATATGCGGTTCATATACTTCTGTATCTGACCTGGTGTACAAACACAATGGTGAGTAGGATCGCCGAAATAGCCACAAGGACAAGGATTCATCGAGGCCACAAACATAAACGAACAGGGATATTCGATGGTATATTTGGCGCGACTGATGGTTATCTTTCGGTCTTCGAGTGGCTGGCGAAGTACTTCGAGTGTGGCACGACTGAATTCAGGCAATTCATCGCAGAAAAGCACGCCATTATGGGCCAAGGATACCTCGCCCGGCTGGGCCTTCTGGGTTCCACCTGTCATGGCTACCTGCGATATGGTGTGGTGGGGACTGCGGAATGGGCGCTGCGAAATGAGTGATGTGCCACTTGGCAGGATGCCTGCCACAGAATGTATCTGGGTTGTTTCAAGACTCTCAGCCAATGAGAGTGGAGGCAAGATGCTGGGTAATCGCTTGGCCATCATAGACTTACCGCTGCCTGGAGGACCGATAAGAATCACATTATGTGAACCAGCTGCGGCCACCTCAAGGGCACGCTTTACACTTTCCTGCCCACGCACATCGGCAAAGTCGAGGTCGAAGGCATACTGCTGTTCGTAGAACTCCTTTCGGGTGTCGACAAAGGTGGGTTCGTATTCGGTAGAACCATTCAGAAAACCGATGACATCGGCCAGATTATCCATGCCTAATACATCGAGCTGATTAACTACGGCAGCCTCGCGTACGTTCTCTTTTGGTACAATCAATCCTTTGAATTTTTCCTTGCGGGCTCGGATGGCCACCGACAAGGCTCCACTTACAGGCTTCAGTTTTCCGTCGAGACCAAGCTCGCCAATCATCATATAGTTAGAAAGCAGGTCTTCGCTTACTTTTCCGTAAGCTGCCAGTATGCCTATGGCCAACGGAAGGTCGTAGCCGCAACCCTCCTTACGGATGTCGGCCGGACTGAGATTAATAGTAAGATCGGCGGTGGGTGACTTGAAACCTATATTCTCGATAGCAGCCCTAATACGGTCGTAGCTCTCTTTAACTGCGGTATCGGCAAGTCCCGACAAGTGGAACATAGTGCCTCTTGCCAGATTCACTTCGATGGTTATGGTAGTAGCTTCGAGTGCTGTAACGGCTGCACAATAGGTCTTTACAAGCATCGTATTATTCGATTAATTCTTCAATTTTCTTGCTCAGCTCCTGATAGCTCAGTGTGCGAGCAAGTATCTTTCCCTGACCATCAACTACGATGTTGTCAGGTAGGTATGACATTCCTATCTTCTGTAGAACAGGTGTGTCCCACATTCTGCCGTCGCATACTGTGGTCCATCTGATGGAGTCTCTGTCAACAATGTTGCGGCAATCCTTCACGCTGCCATCTATGCTGATGCTGAGCACTTTTATGCTGCCTTCGTGCTGCCTCTTGAGTCGGGCCAGCATATTCTGGATATTGATGCTTTCGTAGTTCCACGAAGCCCAAAGGGTGATAACGTTGACCTTGGCATTAAGGTCAGTAGAAGAGAAACTCTCGCCATTCAAGCCTGCTGCGTTGAATGAAGGCAGACGGCTACCAATTTTAAGTGCTTTAAGAGACTCTATCTGTTTGTTGATTTTTGCTATCTGCTGATTGTCGGGCTGGGCCTTAAGAATGGTGTTGGCCAGACTCTGAACCTTGTCATAGTCTGGGTTAGGGGTCTGGATAAAGTACTTGTTAAGCAGATAAATACTAACAGGCGATGATGGTTGCTCGTTGATGAACTTGGTAGCCTCGCTGACAACTTCGGGAGGCATCATGTTACAGGTTTTCAAGCGGAATTCGGTCATCGCCTTGTTGATATCGGTACCCTTAACTTCGGTCTCCTTCAGGTGCGATGCGTCGCCCTTCATCTTGACGGTAACGCCAGGCTCGGCAAATACAGGCAGTTCGGAGTAGTTGGGGAATACGATAACAAGTGTAGTTGGATCAGAGATAGAGGCCTGATAGATAAACTCCCCTCGGCTCACACCGATGGTGTCGAGCTTTCGGGAGCCATCCATGCTATAGACGTATAGTTCTCCTTGGTTAAAGCCCTTGAAACTGCCTTCGATCTTGAAGTTCTTCTGACTGTCGCCACAAGAAAGCAACAAGAGCGAAACTAAAAACACAAAGAGACACGCCTTCTTCATATTACTTCTCTATCTTCTGTAGTTCGATATCGTTGGCTGCATACTTAGCTAACGAAGCATCCTTTTTGATAGCCTCGCGCAGAGCCTCAGCAGCATCGTCGTTGTTGTTCATACGGGCACTCATCAGCGCACGCAGATATTCAGAAGTAGCATCCAGATTCTGGATATACTTAAGTGTAACGGCAGCTGATACGTAGTCGTGATTCAGAATCTGAGCCAGAACAGCGCTGTTAGAGTATACCTCGGCAAAATCCTCCTCGGCCTGAGCATAGTTGCCTTTTGCCAGGTTCAGGTTACCCATAATCTCTGCAAGACCGTTGGCATCGGTTGCGCTGGCGATATAACGCTCGGCGGTAGCAATGTCGCCATCCTTGAGTGCCAGCAGGCCGAGGTTTGCGTTAGCCTCAGGCAGACTCTTAATCTTAAGCAGATACTCCTTTGCTGCAGCATAGTTGCCACGTTCGAACTCGAGTGCTGCTATGTTGTTGTATGCACGATAGTCGTTAGGATAAACCTTGGCTGCTGTAAGGTATACCTCCTTCTTCTCGTCGGTGGTTGACTTCAGTGTGGCGCCATACAGAATCTCTTCGATGCTCAGTTTGGCAGGATCGGCCTTGAGCTGCTCAAGAATCTGATCATCGCTGCGACCGATGGTCTCGTAGTTGATGGTGAGACGAGCGCGACGCAACTCAGGCAGAATGCCATCGGCCAGCTCGCGGAAGGCTGATGAGATGTTCTTAATCTGTTGCTCGCGCTCCTGTGGGTCCTTATACATAGAGAGAACGCGAAGAATAACCTCCTTGTCCTGAATGTTGCTTGCCTTTACCAGCTGCTGGAATCCCTCCCAATCCTGAGCGGTATACTTGGCATCAACAGGAGCGTCGATGTTTATCTTCTTAAGTTCCTGATTTACATACTTCTCTGACACCTTCTGGCGCTCGCCAGCCAACTTGTCGTTGATGTTGAAACCACCATCGGGCGAAGCGTATGCTGAAACCTCGATATTCTCAAGATTCAACTTCTCGCGATCGTTGTTAATCTGCTTGAGCATCTTAACGAACTCCTGAACTGAGTTGTTCTTCAACTCGCTCTTGCGCAGTGTGGCCTGCTGAATCAGGAACTTGATGTTGGCATCAAGCTTCTTCTTGGTGATGCGCTGATAAGCATCAGGAGCCACTGCTGCCTGGGTAGAAAGGATGGTGCGCTTATAAAGTTCAGATGTTGCTACGATTCCATCGGCCACCTTAATGGCAGGAACCTCCATCTTCTTATTACCAATACGTGCATCGAAGGTGAGATACATCTCAGCCTTATTATCGCCAGCATAAGCAAAGCTGGTCTTCATGGTGTAGTTACCACCCATGCGGTAATTGATGGTCTGGTCGTTACCACGAACACTCTCACCCTGGAATGTGGCAGTAGTACCCTTCTCGACAGCACCATTAGAATAGCGCAATTCTGGTACAACAGTTACCACAGCCTTCTTCTTCATATACTTCTCGGGGAAGTGGCCGTTGATGGTAGCTGGTACTACACCTTTCTGAGTCTCAAGTGGGTTAGGGGTTACTGTGAAATTATCGGCAGATAATTCTCCTAGTTTAGAACACGATGTGAAGGTCATCAGCGTAGCTGCTGATATCAGTAAAATAGTTTCCTTTTTCATAAAATACCTTTGATTTTTTGTGCCACGAGCGGGACTCGAACCCGCACGATCGTCGAGATGATCAAGGGATTTTAAGTCCCTCGTGTCTACCATTTCACCATCGTGGCTCCCTTTTTGCGGTGCAAAGGTACTTTTATTTATTGGAATAGCCAAACTTTTTATCTTTTTTTAATTCCAAACCCTCAGAATACTGCCGTCAAAGGCTACTTTATACCTGTAAAGTTCGATCCCAGGGGTGCCGCTGGCTACTACACCATTGTTTACGTCGTATGTTCGTTTGCACTTGTCGCAATGCAGTTGGGTTCCGTTGTTCTGCCACGTCAGCGGGTATCGTCGGCCTCCCAACTCCTTCAAGCAGTTTGAACACTGACCCTCGTAGGCCACTAACACGTTGTCGTAACTGCTAATGCCCACAATGATGCAGTTGTTGGCTCCAAGCGCGTACCTTAATTGTGTTTCGCGCTCTGTTGTAAGTTTGATATCTTCGGTAGAGTTGTCGTAGTTGCGGGTTGTGTTCAGATGCCGAACGCCTTTTTCCATCCGTGTCTCAATCTTCATAAACGTTCCGATTGAACTCATTGCAGCCGTCAGTTGACAAGGTAGGGGGTGCAGAAAGGTGTCGAACACAAAGTAACACTCGTATTCGCGATAGATATTCTCCTCGCCAGTACAAGCCGCAAGAACGGCTATCAGCAGCAACGATACGATTCGTTTCATGCCAGCAGTTGCTTTTCTGCCTCGGTCATTCGCTCAAAGTGGAAACCGTCCAGCGTCTGCTGCATCAGGGCCTCAATCTTGTCGTTGCACAGGTTGCCAATGCTGCCCTCGTGGGTGTGATGGATATCGTGGCTGGCCTTAAAGGTTCCGGCTTCGATGTCGAGGCCCACCTTCTTATAGGCATCGCGGAATGGCATACCATTGGCAGCCAGACGATTCACCTCTTCGACTGAGAACATCGGATCGTACATCGGATTGTCGAGTATATGCTCATTAACCTCAATCTTATTAATAATGTAGGCGGCCATCTGCAGGCAGTCCTTCAGTTCGCCGAATGCAGGTAGGAATACCTCCTTGATAATCTGCAGGTCGCGGAAATAGCCAACTGGCAGGTTGTTCATCATCAACATAATCTGCTGTGGCAGCGACTGCAGTTTGTTGCACTTGGCGCGAATCAGCTCGAACACATCGGGGTTCTTCTTATGAGGCATGATGCTTGAACCCGTGGTGCACTCCTTGGGGAGTTTTACGAACGAGAAGTTCTGCGAGTTGAACATGCAGGCATCGAAGGCCATCTTGGCGATGGTTCCAGCGATGGTGGCGATGGCAAAACCTACGTTGCGCTCCATCTTGCCGCGGCCCATCTGGGCATAAACCACGTTATAGTCCATCGAGTCGAAACCAAGCAACTCGGTAGTCATGGTGCGGTTTAGTGGGAAAGAACTGCCGTAACCAGCTGCTGAGCCCAATGGGTTGCGGTTGGTCATCTTATAAGCAGCCTGCAGGAACAGCATATCATCGGCCAGACTCTCGGCATAAGCGCCAAACCAAAGGCCAAAGCTCGATGGCATGGCTATCTGCAGATGGGTATATCCTGGCATCAGCACGTCCTTGTACTGATTGCTCTTCTGAATCAACTCATCGAAAAGAATCTTTACCTCATTGGCAATCTCCATCAGTTCATGACGGGTAAAGAGTTTCAGGTCTACCAGCACCTGATCGTTGCGCGAACGGCCGGAGTGTATCTTCTTACCCATATCGCCCAGCTTACGCGTCAATAGCATCTCAACCTGCGAGTGTACATCCTCAACATCGTCTTCGATCACAAACTCACCACGTTCTGCCAGATGGTAGATGTTCTTCAACTCAGCCAGAAGCTGTGTCAGCTCGTCCTTCTCCAGCAGTCCGATGCTCTCGAGCATAGTAATGTGGGCCATAGAACCCAGCACATCGTACTTGGCCAGATAGAGGTCCATCTCGCGGTCACGTCCTACAGTGAAACGCTCAATCTCCTTGTTGATTTCAAAATTCTTTTCCCAGAGTTTCATATCTTACTTTCTCACCTTCTTACCTTCGTACTTATTCGTAGTGTACCATTGCCAAGGCATCGGCGATTTTCTCTACGCCCTCCTGCAATGGTTTTTCTACCATACTCTTAATAAACGGATTAAGCTCGGCCTTAACCGTTACCTTCATCTTTGATGAATTCTCGTCTACAGGCAGCACCTGCACCCAAACGTTGAATGGAACGGGGCTCTGTACTGTCTCAAACTTGACGCACTTTGGCTCTTCGCGATCGCAGATGCGAAGTTTCAGTTCGCCAACAGGAGCCACGTTAATACTCAGGGTGTCCTGATCGAAACTAAAGTCCTTCACTTTATCCTCAGGCACACGGTCGCGCACCTTCTCCAGGTTTCGCAGATCGCTGATGTTGTTGTAAACAGCCTGTTGTGAATAGGGAACCAGCTTCACGCTGCTCTCAAACTTACTATCACCACCTCCAAATAATCCCATATTTACCTCGTTTTTTTACTTTTTTACCTTTTTACCCTTTTACTTTTCCTGCTTCCAAGTTTCTGGGCTCTTGCGCCACTCGGCCAATACAGCCTTATCCTCTTCCTTGATATAACCAGTCTTGGCAGCCTCTTCGATCACTGCCTCGTAGTTGCTCAGAGTAATCAGCTTTACGCCAGCCTCTTTAAAAGCATTCTCAGCAACAGGGAAACCGTAGGTAAACGATGCTACCATACCGATAACCTCTACGCCATAGTCGCGAAGTGCCTGAACGGCCTTCAAACTGCTACCGCCAGTAGAAATCAGGTCCTCAACTACTACCACCTTGGCACCCTTCTTGATCTCGCCTTCTACCTGATTGCCCATGCCGTGATCTTTTGGCTTCGGACGAACATAGCTGTAAGGCAAGCCTAACTCCTCGGCAACAAGCGCACCCTGGGCGATTGCGCCAGTAGCAACACCTGCGACAGCCTCAGCCTCAGGGAAGTTCTCCTGAATGGCATGACACAGCTCCAGCTTCACAAACGAACGCAGACGTGGGAACGAAAGCGTCTTACGATTGTCAGTATAAATAGGTGATTTCCAACCCGAAGCCCAAGTAAACGGGTCGTTTGGCTGCAACTTGATGGCCTCAATTTCCATCAGTTTCTGGGCAAATTGATTCTTGATATCCATAACGTTATTACATTTTTGGGTGCAAAGATACGAATAAGTGACTGAAAAAACAAATAATTACCTATCTTTTTGTCAAGCCGAGCGATAGAATGCTTATCTTTATGCCATCTATTTTGGTTAATTGCCGTGAACAGGCTATCATTGTGGAACCTGTTGTAACCACATCGTCGATAACGAGCAGGTGTTTGGCATTGACATGTGACTTGTGATTATACTCAAACACATGTTCCACATTGTCTCTACGAGCCCATCTGCTTTTTCGTGTCTGACTATCTTTAAAAATCGTTCGCTTAACCAGTTTGTTATAGATGGGGATACCCGTTATTTCGCTGATGCCCTTTGCTATCTCCTCACTCTGATTGTATCCGCGTTGACGAAACCTTTTCTTGGTGAGAGGGATAGGGACAATTCCATCGATTCCATCGAAGAAATGGTCATTCTTCAATTCCCGGGCCAACATACGTCCCATAATTGGACCAATTTCGGGATGATTCTTGTACTTTAGTTTGTAAATGATGTTGGCTGTTTCGGAATGGCCCTCGTAATAGAACAGGGCTGCAGCACGTTCTACAGGTATCTGACCCCAAAAGAGTTTGGCCATTTCGTTCTCATAGGGATTATTTGAGTATCCCGTTCGTGGCAAATGGATGTTGCACTTATTGCAAATTACCTCTTCGGTAGATGATAGCCTTCTTCCACACATGACACAAATGCGTGGTGAAATCAAATCAAGAAGTCCGTGCCAGAAACTAATCGATTTCATCGCCATAATCTACTTCTTCGTCTACTTCCATGCATTGGCGGATAATACCAAAGTCAAAACCTCTGCTAAGTGCAAAGCGTACTAACTTCTGGTTCAGTTCATAATCACTATTGGCTCTAGTGGATTTGCGCTTTTGTTTCAGAAGTGGAATAAGAACGTCCAGATACTCCTTATCCTCGATTTCATCGAATACTTTTTGCTGAATGTCGTCGCTGATACGCTTCATCCAAAGCGCTTGCTGAACCTTTCGACGGCCCCATTTGTTGTAGCGAATTTTGTCTTTTACAAATGCTCGCGCGTAGCGTTCGTTGTCAATATAGCGTTCTTTCACTAGTCGGGCAATGATGCTGTCTTGTGTTGCAGCATCAATTTCCCAACGTTTCATCTTATCTCGCATTTCCTGCTCGCAATGCTCGGCCTGAGCACAGATAGCAGCTAATTGCAAATATGCTTCTTGTTCGGTCTTTACTTTCATCTCTTGCTGGCTTTTATGAATCTGGTTTTGGCGAATTGGTCGTTGATCTTCTCGACATTGGTGAAGCCTAATTGTTGTAGTTGTTCTACGATGGAATCGGCATAAATGGGATTGATCTCGAAATAGAGTCGTCCGTCGCTTCTTAATGCCGAATAGGCATAGTTCATGATGTGACGATAGAACAACAGTGGGTCGTCGTCAGGAACAAACAGGGCGGTATCTGGCTCGTATTTCAATACATTTTCTTCCATTTCATCGGCTTCCTTGCGGCAGATATAGGGCGGGTTACTGACAATGACGTCCCAGGGAGAAGGTGAGAAGGTGAGAGGGTGAGAGAGTGAGAGGGCGTCTTGATGTTCGAAATTGACGTTGGCTCCTAATGCCTTGGCATTGCCCTTGGCAATATTCAGGGCGGCATCAGAGATATCCCAGGCGGTTACCTTAGAATCAGGAATATCGAGCGCCAACGTGATGGCGATGCATCCGCTGCCTGTACCTATGTCTAATATATCATGACCGCCATCAATTGCGATTAATTGGCATAATTCTGCTGTTTCGGGTCGTGGAATCAGCACACCCGGGGCCACATGAAACTGACGGCCACAGAAGCCGGCAACGCCCAAAACATACTGCACAGGCTCAGCTTTTTCGAGCCTAAGCATGATTTTTTCGAGTTCTGCTTGGTCGTTTGGCGATAATTGTGTAACTTTGCCACAGTAAATGTCGGCTATTGACAGTCCGAAACGGACATCAAGCACCCAACGGACGATGGCTTTAGCCTCGCCTGTATCGTAGATCGAGCTGAGTCTTTGGCAGAGTTGTTCGTAATTCATACTGCAAAAGTACGAAAAAGTAAAAAGGTAAAAAAGTAAAAAGATAAAAAAGTGATGATAGACGACGAAAAATTCATGCGACGCTGCATTCAGTTGGCCAAAAACGGTCAGCAGAATGCTAAGCCCAACCCCATGGTTGGTGCAGTGATAGTACATAACGGCCGGATAATTGGCGAAGGTTATCATGAACGTTGTGGAAAGGCTCATGCTGAAGTGAATGCTTTTGCTTCAGTAAAAGTTAAAGATGAGGCTTTGCTGCCTGAATCTACTATATATGTGTCATTGGAGCCTTGTTCGCATTATGGAAAAACACCTCCCTGTGCCGATCTTATTATTAAGAAAGGAGTGCGTAGAGTAGTCATTGGTTGTATCGATGAATTCGCCGAAGTTCAAGGTCGCGGTATCAAGAAATTGCGTGAAGCCGGTATTGAGGTCGAGGTAGGCGTTCTAGAGACAGAGTGTAAGGCCTTGAATCTTCGTTTTTTCACATTCCATCGCGAAAAGCGCCCTTATATCATACTGAAGTGGGCCCAGACTGCCAATGGTTTTATCGATGATAACCACAAACCTGTTCAGATATCTAACGATTTTACAAAAATGCTCTCGCACAAGCTTCGTGCTGAGGAGGATGCGATACTTGTGGGACGTATTACTGATGAACGAGACCATCCGCAACTGAATGTTAGAGAGTGGTATGGATCTGATCCTAAGCGTATGGTGATTGACCATGCTCACCCAGTAAATCTTGAAAGTCTACACGAGCAGAATGTGCAGTCGCTGATTATTGAAGGTGGTGCTGAGACATTGCGTTCTTTCCTGGTTCAGGGATTGTGGGATGAAATACGTGTGGAGACAAATACTCAGATGACTGTTAGTGATGGGACGCGTGCACCACAGATTCCTGCTAATGCCGAAGTGGTAAGCAGTGGGGTGTTCGGGAAAAATATTATTGTGGTTTATCGGAAGAAATAGTATTACTTCCTACCGAAGTCAGCGGGGACTTCACCCCATTTCTTTGTTTCCCATTTGATAATGGGATTACGGTATTGGTGGGTTTTCAGCCAATTCTCGGCTCTGGCTATAATCTGATAGAGCTGTTCTGTTTGCGGATTGCGCTCAAGCGTAGTCTTACATTTGCCCTTTGATACCCATAGAATGGCGTTGTAGCTATCAGAATAGATGGTTTTGTTGTGCAGACCCTTCTGCCAACAAAGAGCTAATGCATGTACGATAGCTAAAAACTCACCGATATTATTGGTGCCGTGAATAGGGCCGAAATGAAAAACCTGATATCCCGTCTGCAAATCGATGGCCTGATACTCCATTGGTCCAGGATTACCAGAGCAAGCAGCATCTACAGCCCAAGCGTCAGCCCGTACTTCCAAAGGTAATGGAAGTACGGTATCATGACGATTTGTAGGGGGATTTAAATTATCGAGTTTCATTACATGCGCTCTGGCACCTCGATGCCCAACAGACTCATACCATTTTTGATAATCTTGGCCACGTTTTTAGCCAGCATCAGGCGGACAGCCTTCTTCTGTTCATCGGCCTCGTTCAGGATGCTATAGTCGTGATAGAACTGGTTGAACACCTTAGTCAGCTCGTAGCAGTAGTTGGCGATGCCAGAAGGAGAATAATCCTTACCAGCCTGCTCAACAGCGGCACCAAACTCGTTCATCTTCTGAACCAGCTCAACTTCTTTAGAGGTGAGAGGTGAGAGGTGAGAGGTGTGAGAAATGTTCATGCCTTCAGCTTTTCTCAGGATTGAGCGGATACGAGCGTAAGTATACTGAATGAATGGACCAGTATTTCCGTTGAAATCGATACTTTCCTCTGGGTTGAACAACATGTTCTTGCGAGCGTCAACCTTCAGGATGAAGTACTTAAGAGCACCCATACCAACCACGCGGGCAATCTCACGGCGCTCTTCCTCGGTCATATCGTCGAATTTGCCCAATTCCATCGAGGTCTTGTAGGCATCTTCTACCATCAGAGCCATCAGGTCGTCTGCGTCTACTACGGTTCCCTCGCGGCTCTTCATCTTACCGTTTGGCAGTTCAACCATACCATAAGAGAAATGGGTAAGTTCCTTACCCCACTTGAATCCCAGACGGTCGAGTAGGATAGAGAGAACCTGGAAGTGGTAGTTCTGCTCGTTACCAACTACGTAGATCATCTTATCGATGGGATAATCCTGGAAACGCATCTCGGCAGTACCGATGTCCTGGGTCATATAAACGCTGGTTCCATCGCTACGCAGCAAGAGCTTCTGGTCGAGACCTTCGTTAGTCAGGTCGGCCCAAACCGAGTTGTCCTCGTGGCGCTCGAAGAGACCTTTAGCCAGTCCCTCTTCAACCTTGGCCTTACCCTTCAGGTAAGTTTGGCTCTCGTAGTAGATCTTATCGAATGATACACCCATCTTCTTGTAAGTCTCATCGAAGCCGGCGTATACCCAGTTATTCATCTTCTCCCAAAGAGCACGAACCTCAGGATCGTTCTGTTCCCACTTTACCAGCATCTCGTGAGCCTCCTTAATCAGTGGAGCCTCCTGCTTAGCCTTTTCTTCGTCCATGCCCTGAGCTACCAGCTCCTTCACTTCCTCGCGGTAGTGCTTATCGAAAGCTACATAGTAGTCGCCAATCAGGTGATCGCCCTTCTTGCCGCTTGATTCTGGAGTCTCGCCATTGCCGTACTTCAGCCAAGCCAGCATCGACTTACAGATGTGGATACCGCGGTCGTTAACAATGTTGGTCTTTACTACCTTATTGCCGTTGGCCTCCATAATCTTTGCCAAACTCCAACCTAGCAGGTTGTTGCGCACATGACCAAGGTGCAGAGGCTTATTGGTGTTAGGTGATGAATATTCGATCATAACGAGTGGAGACTCTTCGGTGGCCTGCTTCATGCCGAACTTATCATCTTTATCGATAGTCTCGAGCAACTGCAGCCAAGCACCATCGCCTACACTTAGATTCAGGAATCCTTTTACTACATTAAATTTCTCTACAGCAGCACAGTTGGCCTGCAAGTATTCGCCAATCTCCTGTGCAGTCTGTTCAGGACTCTTTTTAGCGGCCTTCACAAATGGAAAAACCACCAGAGTCAAGTTACCCTCAAACTCACTTCTTGTCTTCTGCAACTGCAGCATTTTCTCTGTGGCATCCATACCATAGAGAGCCTTTACTGCCTCGCCTGCAGCTTTGCTGATTAATGCTTCAATATTCATATCTTTCGAATTTTGGGTGCAAAGGTACGAAAAATCTGTGTAATCTTTGTCATCATTTTAAAAAATTTTACTTTGTCTCTAAAATATCAAAGGAAAAGCACTGGTCGTCATCACGACGGCCAGTGCTTCATAAAGAGATTCGTTTTGTCTAGAAAATCTAACTAACTATTATTATCAATTTCTGTAAGCAGGGTTCTGATAGTTTGCCTTCTCCTCTGCAGTCATCTCCATTCCGTCGAGCTGTCCCTGTGGGATAGGACGGATGTAGTAACCAGCAGGGATGTCGCGCTTAACCTCCTCGAGATCCTTGTCGGTGTAACCGCTACCAGCAATATGATAGGTACCGGCACGCTCGCCCCACTTCTGAGTACGAACGAGGTCGAACCAACGGTATCCCTCGCCCCAGAACTCACGGCTACGCTCATCGAGGATGAAGTCGATATCGATAGTCTCGGGTGTAGCAGCAACCATCTCAGCGCTGAAATCAGCTGTCTGAGCAGCTCTCTTGTTGACGCAGTATGTCTGCTTACCGGCACGGGCACGGAGTACGTTTACAAGTTCCTTAGCGTCGCTGTTCTTGCCGAGTTTAACTGCAGCCTCAGCAGCAATTAGGTAGAATTCAGAGAACTTGGCAATGTTCCAAGGACGTGGGCTACCACCATTAACCTTTGAACCAAGACCACCAGCGTTGTCGGTACGATAGATACCAAGCTTCCAGTTGATGGGGTACTTCTTACGGCTGATGTGGTTAACAGCTACTACAAAGTCTGGGCGACCAGCCATCTCACCGAAACCGAGCTTACCATCAGCACCAGTGTAGTTGATGTTAGCATCCTCGCTCTCAGGAACCCAGCTGAAGTAGCTTTCGCCTGGTTTGATCTGTGAACCGTTAGCACCAATTACGTATGGCTCAGAGTTTCCGGCCTTATCCCAGTTGGTGAAGTAGCTCAGTGTGAATGTTGCATCGTAACGTGAGTCGATAGCCTTGACAGCATCTTCCCAAACACCACCCTCGATGAAGGCGTCAGCAACAGGAGCCATACGGGTCCAAGGACGTCCGAGGCCCTGAACAGCCTCACGCTGTACTGGGTTGATATTTGCACCAGAAGCTGCTTTTGCAACCATCTCGGTATAGTTCCAGGTCTCCATCCAGTAAGCAAAGTTCTCAGGAGAACCACCATTACCCCAACCGTAACCAGCACCGCCGTTACCATACTTCTCGTCCTCATCGTGATCAGCATAAAGCATAATCTCGGAGTTACGATCGTTGGTTGCTACGTTAACATCGTAGAATGTTGGCTGCAGAGCATATGGGCCAGGATTAGCAATAGCCTGCTTTGCAACGTCGTAAGCCTTCTGGAAATAGCTCTGGGCCTCACCGCTGTTACGTGTGCACTCAGGATAGGTAGGAATTTTGTTAGGATTCTCCAACCACCAAGCGTATGTAAGATAAGCCTTTGAGAGGTAGAGGCGAGCCAGATTCTTGGTAGCAGTACCTGTAAGACGTGGATTCTCGGGCAGATCATTTACTGCAGTCTCCAGATCCTTGAAGATAGCTGCATAAACCTCAGGAACGGTGTTACGTACAGAGGTACGGGTTGTAGAGGTGTTGAACTTCAGTTCGCCAGCACCCAGATCGAGGGGCACACCACCATAGGTCTGTACCAGGATGAAGTAGTCGAATGCGCGGAAGAAGTTTGCCTCAGCAAGCAGAGCAGGATCGATGCCAGCAGCTGCACCATTCTCGATAATACCACTGGCGGTATTGATGTTTGCAAACAGTGTACCCCATGCGCCACCAGCAACTGTGCTGGTAGGAGTTACAGAACCAACGCCTGAGAGGTCGGCATCCTTAAAGTTACCATCGGCACTCTGTGCGTAGGTGTACTCGTCGGTACCTGTCTCTAATGTGTTCAGATAATAACCGTTGCCATAGAAATAGCGCAGGTGAGCGTAGAGCGATGTAAGACCGCCCTCAATACCCGCCTTCGTATTGAAGAATGTCGGGTCGAACTGGCTGCGTGGCTGCTCATCGAGCACGCTATTGCAGGATGTCATGGCTGTAGAGAGACCACAGCATACGAGACCCGCAGCAAGAATATATTTGATACTTTTAGTTTTCATAACTCTTAATTCTTTAATGATTCATTAGAATGTTACATTAACACCGAAGATGAAGTTGCGGGTTGCAGGTGTGTTATAACCTACGATAGGCATTCTGTGACTACCGAATGAGTAACCTACTGCAGTATTCTCGTTTGACCATGAGTTTGTCTCAGGATCAAGTCCGCTCTCGTTGTTGAATGGTGAGAAGAGAACGAATGGGTTCTGAACAGTGGCATAGAGGCGCAGACGGCTGATGCCGAGGTCCTTCACAGCCTTGATGTTCTGGAAGTTGTAACCCAGTGTGATAGCACGGAACTTCAGGTAACCTGCATTGAAGTAACCAAGGGTAGAACCATATTTGGGGTTATCACCGCTCTGGATACCGCCTGGTTTTGGATACTTAGCACCTGTGTTCTCTGGTGTCCAGTAATCAACATCGAGGTTGTTACGACGACCGGTGAGCATGTTCAGGTAACCATTTGAAGAGTGGATAGCAGAAATAAGCTTACCACCAATCTGGAACGAACCGATTACAGTAAGATCGAAGCCCTTGTAAGCAACAGTTGTATTGAAACCTCCAACGAGATCTGGCTCCATGCTCATAATCTCTCGGTCATCAGCACCTATTTGACGAGTAGGATTGCCATTCTCATCGAGTGCACGGTCGTGCTTTACCTTAATCATACCAACATTACCGCCTGGTTCGAGGATATTCATCTTATCTTCCTCGCCGGCCTGCCACAGACCTTCATACTGATAGTCGTAGATGACATCGATAGGATGTCCTATAAACCAGAGGTTACCCTCATCGCGATCAGCACCAGAAGCCAGTTCTACCAACTTGTTGCGGTTCTGGTAGAAGTTGATACCTGCCTCCCAGTTCCAACCATTCTTGTTGTCAAGGATGATACCGTTCAAAGAGAACTCCCAACCCTTATTCTCGGTCTTACCGATGTTACCGGTATAGCTGCTTACGCCTGATGTATCAGGCAGTTTTACGCTGAGCAGAATATCGTTGGTCTTCTGAGTATAATACTCAAATGATCCAGACAGACGGCCATTGAAGAATGAGAAGTCGAGACCGAAGTTCCAAGTCTTAGAGTACTCCCATCCCAGCTCTGGGTTAGGCAGTGAGTTTACATAGTAACCAGCCTTGTAGTTGGTACCATCACCGAAGTTATAGTTGCGGATAGCCAGACCACCAAGAGTAGAATATGGGTTGATACTCTGGTTAGATGTCTCACCATAACCTACGCGGAACTTCAGGTTGTCGATCCAAGTGAGATTCTCCATGAAGCTTTCGCGGGCGATGTTCCAACCTGCGCTTACTGCAGGATATGTGTGCCACTGATGACCCTTAGCCAGACGTGAAGAAGCATCTGAACGGAGGGCGGCTGAAATCATATACTTATTATCATAAGAGTACATTACACGACCCATCCAAGAGATAAGACCGCTCTGCCAGTAGTTGTAACCAGTGAGGTTAGCCTGACCTGTAGCCTTGTCGAGTGCATAGTACTGGAAGTAGTCTGCAGGAATCTCCTGTGCTGATGCACCAGTCTGCTCGTAAGTTGTCTGCTCGGCTGAGTACATGGCAACAACATTCAGGTTGTGCTTCTCAGCAAAAGTGTGATCGTAAGTCAGCAGGTTCTCAACAGCCCAGTTACGTGTCTGGTTCTCATAAATCGAACCGCTGTTAACAGCATTTGCATCCTTATTATTAATACCTGTACCGGTAAAGCTGCCGCTCTTTGAGCTACGGAAGTTCAAACCTACGTTTACGCGATAGCTCAGACCCTCGATCCATGGGCACTTAACCTCGGCAAACAGAGTGTTATAAGAACCAATACCCTTGTTCTCGCTCATCCATACATCCTTATCGCGCTCAACAGTCTCCTTGGTTACAACAACCTGGTCATCGGCAGGCAGAGCGTTGTAACGCTTCAGGTTTCCATTTGCATCGTATGGACTTGACAGAGGAGATGAGCAAAGTACTGCGTACATGTTGTTCACACCCTTAGTTATGCGATAGCTGTTATTGGTGCTCAAACCGAAACGGAAGTATTTACCTACATTCTGGTCGAAGTTACCGCGGATGCTAACACGATCATAGCCCTCAGTTGGAACTACTGACTCATCCTTGTAGTAACCTGCACCAAAGCTGTAACTACCACCATTAGTACCACCAGCAACGCTCAGGTCGTGGTTGTAGCTGATACCTGTCTGATAGTACAGATCCTGCCAGTCGGTATTGGTGGTCTCGCTCTCGTCCAAAGAGTTCTGGTACAGACCAGCTGCCTGACGCATCTTAGAGAACGTAGGTCCGTCCATCATAGGATACTTGTGGAATACCTTCTTAAAGCTTACATATCCATTATATGTTACCTTGGCGGGAGTGCCCTGGCTTCCCTTAACGGTTGTGATGATGATAACACCGTTAGCACCACGAGAACCGTAGATGGCGGTTGCTGAGGCATCCTTCAAGATATCCATTGACTTGATATCAGCAGGATTGATATCCGAAAGCTGACCCATGAATGGAATACCATCGAGTACGATCAGAGGGTCGTTACTTGCAGTCAGTGAGCGCTGACCACGGATGCGGATCTGCATCTCAGCACCTGGCTTAGATGAAGTCTGTGTCATGAGCACACCTGCTACACGGCCCTGCAGAGCCTGAGCTGCATTGGTTGCTGCAACCTGGTTCAGTTTCTCACCACCGATGTTGGCAACAGAACCAGTTACGGCCTCGCGACGCTGTGTACCGTAACCGATAACCACAACCTCGTTTACTACATGGCCGTCTTCTTTAAGTGTTACGCGTGTATTATCACCGGCCTTGATTTCCTGTGAAACGTAACCTACATAAGATACAACGAGTGTTGCACCCGGCTTTACATTGAGAGAGAAGTTACCGTTAAAGTCGGTAACAGTACCATTGTTGGTACCTTTCTCCATGACCGTGGCACCAATCAGCGGACCCTGTGAGTCGCTTACCTGACCAGTTGCCTGCTTCGTTTGCTGAACGGAAGCTACTGATTCGGTAGCTGCCGAAGCCTGCTGTGTTGAGATCATGCCTAAGCAGCACAATCCTACCAACATGGCTGTTTTCTTTGCTTTGAAACTCATACGTTTGGTTTGTTAGTTAATAATTAATTTTTAGAATATAAAAAAATCTGCCGCAAAGGTAGGCAGATTCTTTTATTGTGACTTATACGTATGTTTCGTTTCATTTCATTTTTGTATCAGCCTTGATTTTTTTGTGTTTTTTGCTCTAAATACTCGGTTGGAGATACGCCAAACTGCTTGCGGAACACTGTTGAAAAGTGGGCCAGATTACTGAATCCAACCGAATATGCAACCTGTGTTACATTTATCTTTTGCTCCTCAAGCAGTCTTACGGCTTGTTCCAAACGTATGTTTCTGATGAATTCACTAACGGGCAGACCAGTCATCTCCTTCATCTTTCTATGTAGCTGGGCACGACTGATGCCTACCTCCTTAGTCAGGGCATCAACATTAAAGTCGCTATCGTCAAGATGATTGTTAACCACCTTCATAATGCGCTCCATCAGCAATTCGTCGTTACCCTTCACTTGTTTCTCTTCAATCTTATCTTTCTGTAGCTGAGTGCCAGAGAATTTGCCTTTCAATCGTAGGTTCTTACTTATCAGGTTGTTGATAACCATATGTAACTCATCCATATCGAAAGGCTTGGCTAGGAAGGCATCGGCACCCTTCTCCAATCCCTCAAGGCGATTGGCAACAGCAGCCTTCGATGTGAGCATCACCACGGGTATGTGGTTGATGTTCATATTAGTCTTTATCATACGCAACAGCGTAAAACCGTCCATCTCTGGCATCATCACATCACTGACCACCAGATCGAACTGCTTGTCAGTTTCGGCACCTAACAGCAGGCGTAATGCATCGCGACCGCTTGTAACAGGAGTAATGTTATAATAACATCCAAGTTCCTGAGAAATATAGCTGCCAATCTCCTCGTCGTCATCTACAATCATTATACGGTAGCTCGACTGTCGTTTTATCTTGGCTCCCTTTTCTTTCTCTTCGGCTATCAGCATTTCTTCTTTTTTCAGGTGTTCAATGCCTAAAGGAATACGTACAGTGAATATACTACCCTGGCCGTCATTGCGATTAGTGGCTTCGATAGTGCCATGGTGCATTTCTACCATCATTTTACATAGGTTAAGCCCGATACCAGTGCCTTCTATGTGCATGCTTCTCGAGCTGCTACCTTGATAGAATCTGTCGAACAACTTTCGTGGATCGCCCTTGATGCCCATACCATTGTCTACAACTTGTAGAATGGCATTCTTATCAGATTCTTTTGTTACCCGTACCTCTATATCTCCATTGTCGTAGGTGTATTTAAACGCATTCGAAAGCAGATTATCTACCACCTTATCCATCGCTTTGCGATCGAACCAAACGTTCAACTTATCGAGTGCAGGCGAATAGCGGAATGTGATGGCGCGCTCTTTAGCTGTATATTCGTACGACTTGAGCAGGTTGCCCACATATTGTACCATGTCTGTTTCCTGGCACTGTAGGTTCATCTGCTGTTTGTCAATCTTACGGATGTCGAGTATCTGATTCACCAGATTCTGAACTCGTTGGGCATTATGCTCAATTGTTTTCAGGTCGTTTCTGATTTCTGGGTCGAAGTCGCGCTTCAGTAGTTTATGCAGCGGACTCATAATCAGTGTCAGCGGTGAACGGATGTCGTGGGTGGCATTAATAAGGAATTTCATCTTTTCCTCATCAAGTTCTTGACGGCGGCGGCGGAAATAGGTCCACATGAGCGAACTGATGACGATGAGAAATGATACTATATATATAAGGTACGCCCACGAGGAACGGTACCAAGGTGCTTTTATGATAATATGGAATACTTCGGTATCTGTATAAAAGCCATTATCGTATGCTCTTACTTCCAGAATGTATGAGCCTGGTTGCAGGTGGGTGAATGATACTACATTACGTCCAGCATCGGTCTGTCCCCATTCTTTTGCTCCATTTAATCGGTATTCATAAACCACGTTGTCAGCATTGGCATAGTTTAGTGAAGAGAACTCCATCGAGAATGTGTTGTCGATAAAATCCAGTGAGAAGTACTTCTGATCTGGCAGTGCCTTTCCGCCTACGTATATGCCTGTGAGATGAACCTTACCTATGTCACTGTTCGTTCGTTTAAGGTCTTCAGGATTAAACGATGTGATTCCATCGCTGAATCCGAACCAGACACGTCCGTCATCTGTGCGCATAGACACACCACTTACATATTCGCGACTGGCCAGACCATTACCATAGACATATCCCACAAACAGACTGTCCTGATGCTTGAACTGCCAGAGCCCCATGGTGGTACTTATCCACAGATCGCCTGAGAAATCTTCCACGATACCGCCTACAACCTTATTACTCAATGTCTGCGCTCCAGGGAATGGCTTGGCTGACTTCTGTTGTGGGTCATAGATATATAGTCCGGAGTTTGTTCCGAATAGGATTCTGCGATCGTGAGTCTCGTATACGGTTTCTATGGCATTATAATCAAGTATTACGTCCCATCCATACGGATGGAAGTGGTCTTCTGTTGGATCATAACAGTTAATGCCCGAGGCGGTACAAATCCAGAGTTTACCTCTACTGTCTAGCTTCAGCCTGGTCACCCAGTCATTATGTAGTCGGCCACGTGGTCCGTCTGGGTCGAAAAAGCTGAAATGCTTCAACTCCTCACTTCTTGTGTCATATGCAAAGAAACCCTGAGAATAGACTGAATAGAAAATTCTTCCTTTTCCATCATCGGTAATGGTGTTGATATATCCGCTTTTAAAAGAACTTTTTTGCTGCGATGCTCCTGTTGCTGGGTTATATGCAAACAGGCCGGTATTTGTTCCAATCCAGTATTGTCCCATTCCATCGCGATAAATCAGATAAGTGCCTTCGGGTGATGCAGGATGAGCCACCAATCGTCCCTGAGCGTCGAAACCGAAAATACCATTGTTCTGTACTGCGCACCATGTCATACCGTTATCTCCTGCACATATTGATGTGAGTGAACCGCCTGTAGTAATATGTTGGTCGATGAACTTCCAGGTACGGAAGGGAGGTTGTTGCTGGGGGATAAGCAGCAGACCACGCTTCTGACACCCCACCCAGAGGTTCTCCTGATTGTCCTGAAACAGTGCCCAGATGGTAGCAGTGTTGAGATCAACCAATGCATTCTGGTAGTCATAACGCCTCATCTGATGCTCTCCTCGTGGCACCCACCATAAACCATTGCCCATGGTGCCGATGAATAGGTTGCCATTCTTGTCGCATTTTGCTGTACGAAGCAGCAGGTCCTTTCCACGTAGTTCGCCAGGATCAAGATAATCGGTCATCATTTGACCATCGCGATAAAACATCAAACCATGGTTACACACCATCAGTACGCCGCCTTCATAACTCACAAAACCGGTTACTGTGCCATAAGGCGATTGGAATTCCTCAATCTTGCCATCTGGTGTGCGTCGGATGATGACATTTCCGTATCCCGATTTCCAGAAACAGCCCTTTTCATCGATGTGGATATAGCTGAAGTAGTTATTATCAGCCTTGGCATAACCATCCAGTTTCTTTGTTGAGTTATCTCTGGTGTCAAGTCTGAACAAACCATATCCCGCAGTTCCAATTAGCAAGTGGTGCTGATCTTCCTGGACTATGGCGTTGATGCGTGGAATGCTGGTGGCACCTTTCATTTCTACAGAAACAAACTGGTTACTTTTCGGATTATATCGGTCCAATCCCATCTGAGTGCCAACCCATAGTGTACCCTCCGCGTCTTGGAACAGATGCGATATGACATTGCTGCTAACAGTATTGGGATTGGCTTTATCGTGTAGATAGTTAGTAAAACGGTATCCGTCGTATTTGTTCAGTCCATATTCGGTTCCAATCCAGATATATCCGTCTTTATCTTGGCATATCTGAGTAATCTGATTACTTGATAGTTTCTCTGATGTATAGAAGTGCGACTGTCCAAGTGATGACAGTGTTACAATTGAGAATAGGGTTATTAGTAGTTGACGTATCATTGTTGTTGGTTGTATGTTTATTATAAATAGAAGATACTCTCAGGTCCCATGTTGAATAGCAGGTCTAATACCGATAGATTCGGCAGGAATCCATGTTTCGCCGAGTAAACCTGATAATATGGTTTTGGTGTGAAGTCAGCATCTGGAGCAGGGTGCTTGGGGTTTATAGCTAAGCGGTAGTCTTCCTGATTTGCTGGCTCAGCCGCAAAGTCTGTGCTATATTCAACTCTTGGCTGTATGTCGATTAATTCGCACATTTTCTGGCAGATGGCCTCGTTGAAGTCCAACAGATAGTCCCATCGCTTTTCAAAGAAAGGACGAATGTCGTCCTGATAGTACTCAAAGAAAGGCGATTCGCCGTAAGCGCTCTGCAGAGCCATCCAGTGCAGATGGCGCCAGTTGCCATGGTCGCTGATGCGGATGTCCTTGATAAGTGGCGACTCATTACGAACCACTGGTACAGTAAGAGCCTGTACTCCCTGTGTGGTAGCAATAAGACAACGGTTTCGGTAGGTCTGTTTGATAAAACTCTCCCACTTTTCTATCTGCACAACGTCAGCCCGATGCAGTTTCTGATACCACTGCACCGGGCCAAAGTATGTTGTGCTGAGCAAAACCTGCATGGTTTTACCTTATTTAATATTGTCTACAATATTGCCGATACGATTCCATCGAATACCAGAGAATCCGTTTCGGTCAGGATCGCTACTCCACCAAATGAAGATGGGCTTGCCCACGATATGGTCTTCGGGCACAAATCCCCAATAACGTGAATCGGCAGAGTTATGACGGTTGTCGCCCATCATCCAGTAGTAATCCAGTTTGAAGGTGTAATCTGTCGACTCTTTGCCGTTGATGTAAATCTTGCCATTGCGAATCTGCAGGTCGTTCTCCTCATAAGCACGGATGCAGCGCTCGTAGATGGGCAGATTGTCGAGTGTAAGCTTGACTGATGCACCCTTCTTTGGAATCCAGATTGGACCATAGTTATCGCGAGTCCAGTGGTAGTTGCCGTTTTGTGGATACAAGCTCCACTGCTCTGTATCATAGTGGAACGAGATGCTCTCCAGCAGGTCGCTGCGCTTCTTCATCTCCTCTACCACACGCTTTGTCAATGGCATATATCCGTTATTGTTAAGCGACACAAGCTCTTCGCGAGTGATGTTCCACTCTTCCAACTCCTCTTCGGTAAAGTGGCGCTTCAGCTTCAGATTGTATGTGTACTGTACATTCTCGGGTTCCTTATTAGCCTTACCGTCCAGATAAATTATATGGTCTTTTATCTGGAGAGTCTGTCCTGGCAGACCAACACAACGCTTAACATAGTTCTCGCGACGGTCGGTAGGACGTGTGTCTATCTGGCCAAATTCCTGAGGGTTCTGCTGAATCACACCCTTACCCATCTCGTAAATCTGACTGAATACCTGCAAACGTTTCTCGGCCGAAAGTGAGTCGAGGTTTGGCATGTTTGGCCAACTACCCAGACCGTAGCCATAGCACAGGTTGTAATACTCTGTCTGATAGTTCAAGGCGGTGCAGATTGTGTCGCCAGCAGGATAGTTGAACACTACGATATCGTTAAGCTGTACCTGTCCAAGTCCTTTCACTCTACGATAGTCCCAATGTGGCCACTCTATGTAGCTCTTGCACTCCAC
>NZ_CAMJFM010000013.1 GCF_946404925.1 uncultured Prevotella sp.
GATCTGAAATCAAACCTCCTGCCACTTTGTCGAGTTCGTCCTCGTCCATGGGCCACGCGCCGGCCTCCACCAGTTCGTCCTTCAGCGCCTTCATTTCCTCAGCCAGTTGCTTCAACTGCTGCTGCTTCTGCTCAATCTGTGCGTTTGTAAGTGTTGCCATAATGAATATTATTAAATGTTTGTTACATTGTTTTCCAGCTTTATTCAAGCAGTTATCCATTTCCAAATACGTCTTTTGGAATGATGTGAAATGGCTTGGGAGTTTGATATTGACCCGAACCACCTGCGGCATTGTCGAGGTCGGCTTCGTCGAGGGGCCATTCGCCAGCCTCCTGCAGTTCCTTACGGATAGCCATCATTTCTTCACTCAGTTTTTTAAGTTGCTGCTTCTTAGCCTCAATCTGTTCTTTTGTAAGTGTTGCCATAATTTTTTTGTTTTTGGTTTAATAATTGAATTTCGTGGGCAAAGATACGAAATATTATCAATACCAATGTGCCAATGCTGCAATTTTTTGTGCCAATTTTACAAAAAGAAAATAAAAGCATAGCTTTTGATGGGTGAAAGCTATGGTTTCGAGGGGTGAAAGCTATGGTTTCGAGGGGCTCGCTGATAAATTGCTCCTCCTTTCTTTTCATTAATTTGTTACACACTCTGGCGTTTCCACCAGGCTCAGGACTTTCCTGAACACGTGTGCAAAGGTACAAAAAGACATTTCCCGCAAAAATATTTTGATAATTCAAAATTTGTTCGTATATTTGCAGCAGATATATTAACTTTTTTGACAGAAACGAACATGAAAAAAAGAATTTTTAGTTATCTTTCACTCGCCCTGACTATAGCTGCAGGCGTGAGTGTTTCATCGTGTGTAGAGAGCGATAATTCTGTTTATCCAGACTCATCAAGCATTACTGAAACCATCACTCAAACTGAGCCCACTACCGACCAGATGAGCGTTACGGTGACAGCAAATCTGCCCACTGCCGTTCTTGGCACTATCGAAGATGGAAGCACTGCGGCAGCACTCGTAAAGCGCTTGCCAAAGACTACTGCCAGCGTTGATGCCGACACGCGAATGATGGTTATTCCAGGCAGCTTGTTCGACAATTTTGAAGAACAGAATGGCCTTGAGGTTATGAAAGATGCAGCCCGACTAGCCATGAAAGGCGGCTACGTTTGCTTAACAACTCCAAATACCGAGCAGGCCGGCGTATTTGCACTTACTTTTTTATATACACTGCTTACACTTGAAGAGGAATTCTTTGAGCAAATGTTCGATGTGTCAAGCGACGAGGCCGCTGCTTCTGCACGTAGTTCGCAACAAGTTGAACGTTTGAAGACACGTATGGCCACCATGAAGAATGTAGCCAGAACCAGGGGCGAAAGCGATGATGATGACGCCCCCTTTGCTGAGATGATTATCCTGGGCCCGAACGACTACTTTATGCAGGCCCCGTTTGAGGAGGAGTTCACATCTTATGTAAGCGAGAGCGATGAAGAAGGCAATACTACCGAGGAACAGGCTGTGACCGGCAAATCCGAGCGTACACCCGCCATCAGCGGTATGATGGCCGATGCAGCTGCAGAGTGGCTCAACGACACCGAGAAGACTCAGGAGGCTGCCGCTGCCCGCGCCATGACTCGCGGCACAGGCACTACAAACATCAACGAGCTGATGGATGCCAGCGAGACATTCACCTTCACCGGCAATATTAAATTTATAGCCTGGGACAACCGCTCTAGGATACGCTACAACCGCGTAAAAATGAAGGTAAGTTCGTGGGGAGTACACAACATGGAAACCAATAAGGATTACTACTATCTTAAGCAGAACGTCACCCTCTGCATGGGTGAACAGGATGGTTTGAAGATATTCTACCCAGTTAGCAAGTCAAACACATGGTACGATGCCACCAACTTCGGCGAATTCAACAACTGGTTTGGTGCATTCCTCTCGAAGTACGAAACCTCGATGAATCTTTCGGGCGACGGCAGCATACACCTGGAAGCATCGGCACCTAATACCGACAATAACACTGCAAACACCACCGTATCTACGGGCTCGTCGTACTCTCAGAGTGAAACTGTCGGCATCTCATGGGGGGCCAGTGGCGGAGCCAATATGAGCGGACCTATGGGCAGTATAAGCGTTGGTGGTAGCTACTCGGTGGGCACCACTACCGGCAGCTCGTTCTCTATTGGCATGCAGCAATCCAACAAGGAGCTGGGCGTAAAGAAGAACACCAAGGATACTAAAGTTACGTGGACTTATACCGGAGCTCTGCCTAAGTATTATGAGAATGTGGGCAGCAGAATCTACTACTGTCATCAGACGCCTGCCGCAATCCTGATTAACGATGCCGATGTTTGTCAGGAGATATGCTGGTCGGTTGATAATCCAGCAAAACAGTACACCGTTAACATCACGTCAACTCCAGAAACTGCTGCTTTATTGTTTGTACATAAGGTTCAGGATGGCTATAAGAATGCTGCAAACAAATACGTTTACGACAAAGATGGCGGAACCACCTATTCACAAGATCTCATAGAGCCTAACCGAGCCATGCAGTCGTGGCGCATGTATGTCACCATCGATGAGTGGGCAGCATCGCCAGTTGTAGGTGCTCAGGGCGAGCTTGAGTCTAACATCCGCAATGCATTCCCCGACCTGTATGCCAGCAACTTCAAGATAGCCGACAAGACTGCCACCAGTCTTAACACCATTGGTTTTGTTGTTAAGAGGTCGAAGGACATCATGGGCAATAACATCGACATCTTGCAGAGTTACGCTAAGTCGTGGGGCATCAAGAAGTTCACCATCCACTGGCGCTGTGACGATCGCAACGTCACCACCCGCGAAGGCTTCACCGTCACCGCCGATTGATTAAAAATTAAAGCATAGCTTTTACACACCAAAAGCTATGCTTTTTCTATTCAAAAGCTATGGTTTCGACAGGCGAAAGCTATGCTTTTGTTGGTGAGCCACGGCTCGCCGTTGTTCCAACTCACGCAGCCAGGCGCGCTCGCGGGCGGGCTTTACGTAGTATAGCCATTTGCAGTGGTTGCACACTCGACGGCGCGTGCCTGTCTTCATGAGTTCTAATTTGCTGCGCGGCAGCCACTCGCCGCACTTTGTGCATTGCATCAGTTCTTCTGATTCATTCATATCGCCTACGGATTTATCATTCCCAGTTGATGGATTGTTGTACGGCTTTGGAGATGAGCCAGTTAGACTTGTCGGAGGCCAGGAACTCGTACTGCACTACACCACCATTGGTTCTAACCTCATTGAAACCTACGAACCGGTGATTCTCCATATCCATCCTTACACAACAGTCGCCCACATCGCCCAGATGTCCGAATCGCACTTTCTTAACGTGTATATAGGTGCGGGCCTGATTGAAGTCGCGCTCCAGTATCTCCACCCATGCTGCTTTGTTGGCATAGTCGCTGGTGCCAGCTATATCCCACATCTCGGGCACGTAGGCCTTACCATCCTTCATCAGCGGTGGCTTTCGCGGGTGCGCCACCATCCACGTCAGCTGGTTCTCAACCTGGGCAAAGTCTACCACCTGACCAATCACGTAGTTGGCTCGCTCCAGCGGGTCGCCACCCTTGGCCCGGAAGGCTCTCACTGCCGAGGCAAAGACAAAGGTATATGGTGAAAAAGATCCAGAACTGACATACAAGGTTGAGGGACTTATCGAGGGCGAAAGCCTGACTGGTGCTCTGACACGCGCTGAGGGTGAGGCTTTAGGTGAGTACGACATCACCCAGGGTACCCTCGCTGCCAGCGATAACTACAGCGTAACCTTCGTTGGTGCCAAGCTCACCATCACTGCAGCAAATACCCCTGCCGATCCAGAGCCCAATACAGAGGTGGTGAATACAGAGGATCCTGTAACCGTGGGCGATGAGACGTTCTATCAGCCATCAGAGACTGTGCAGGACGCCATTAGTAATAACGTTAATACCGGTATTAGCTTCTCTGCCGAAGCTTCGAAAGATGTCAAGGTGAATGATAATGGCGGCCTGGAGTTTGGCAAGAGTGACAAGAATGTAGATGTGGCACTGACCGACATGCATAAGGGCGAGACTGTGACATTCAATATTGAAGGCACCATGCAGGCCGATGCCTCGAAACTGAAGGAAAAGGGCGCTGCAGCGGGAGCTCGTCGCACTCGTACCGAGGGCAAGATTAATCTGGTATCGGGCAAGGAGTACGAGGTGCTTGAGGATGGAAACATCGTGATTACCGTAGTGCTCACTGAGGCACCCGCCACTATCAATAGTATCAAGAAAACTGAGGCCCCTGCAACGGGAATTGAAGGAGTGAACCCTTCGACAAACTCAGGGACCGTAAGTGAAAAGTGGTATGATATGAATGGCCGTAGCCTGCAGGGTAAGCCAACAAAGAAGGGCCTCTACATCCATAACGGCGTAAAGGTCCTTGTGGGAGATAAACGATAAAAAGCTTTTGTTATGACTTCTCCTTGCCTTTGAAGGACTTGACCTTCATGCCAAGCTTTGAGGGCATGATGGCATTGAGGAAAATGCCTACGATGGCGGCGATGGCAAGGCCTGAAAGGTGGATGGGGCCGAGGGCGATATCGTCGTTGGCACCGTACTTGACACCGATGGCGAGTACCAGGATGAGGGCGGCAACAAACACGTTGCGCGAGCTCTTGAGGTCGACCTTCTCTTCAACAAGGTTGCGCACACCTACAGCCGAAATCATACCATAAAGTATAAGACTGACACCACCGATGGTGGCAGCTGGCATGAGCTGGACAAGGCAGGCAAACTTAGGACAGAAGGCTAGCACTATGGCCAGACAAGCGGCTATGCGGATGACCTTGGGGTCGAACACCTTGGTAAGGTTGAGCACACCTGTATTCTCGCCGTAGGTGGTGTTGGCAGGTGCGCCGAAGACAGAGGCAATGGCAGTGGCCACACCATCGCCGGTAAGCGTGCGGTGCAGACCTGGCTCGGCCAGGAAATCCTTACCTACAGTAGAACTGATGGCAAACATATCGCCAATATGCTCCATGATGGTGGCAAAGGCGATAGGCATGACGGCCAGGATGGTAGAGAGCATGAGCGTAGTGTTGCCATCCTCGAACACGGCAAGAATGGTGTGATCCTTATGTATGGGGAATCCCACCCAAGCAGCATCGGCAAGGGGGGAGAAATCTACCAGACCCATGCAAGCTGCGATGAAGTATGACGCCAGGACACCCAGTAGTACAGGGATGATCTTGATGATGCCCTTGCCCCAGATGGACGATGTGATGACGGTGATGATGGATATAATGGCCAACAGCCAGTTAGTCTGGCAGTTAGCGATGGCCGAACCTGAAAGCACCAATCCGATGGCAATGACGATAGGACCGGTGACAACCGGTGGGAAGTACTGCAGTATTTTCTTGACACCGAACGACCTGATGAGTGCTGCCATGACGAAGTACATGAGTCCGGCACAGGCCACGCCTAAGCAGGCATAGTCGAGGGCCAGCGTCTCAGAAAGACTTTGTGCTACGCCCATCTCCTTGACCGAGGCGTAACCGCCCAGGAAGGCAAACGACGAACCGAGGAAAGCCGGTACATTCCACTTGGAAATGAAATGAAAGATGAGTGTTCCGAGTCCTGCAAACAATAGGGTTACAGATACATCGAGACCGGTGAGCAGTGGTACAAGCACTGTGGCTCCGAACATAGCAAAAAGATGTTGTACACCAAGTATCAGCATGCGTGGTCGGCCCAGCTGACGGGCATCGTAGATGGCATTTTGTGGTTCCATTTTTAATTTAGTTATTAATAAAATCGGTGCAAAGATAAACAATCTTTATAAACTAACAAAAAAAATTTGGTTATTTCGCGAAGTTGTTGTACATTTGCGCCCGAATAACTAAATTAAGAAGTAAAAATGAAGAAGAGTTTTCTATCAGTAGCGCTGATGCTACTTGTTGTTGTGTCGGCTTTAGGACAGGGTGTTTCGGCATTAGAGCGCTTGAAGGAGGATCCTCGTAGGGCTTATGCCACCGACTATCCCTACAAGCAGACCGACGATGTGAAACTGACAAAGGCACCTAAGGGTTACAAGCCTTTCTACATCAGTCACTATGCACGTCACGGCTCGCGCTACTACTGGAGTACCAGCCTGTATAAAGAGATCGATACGCTGCTGACAGTAGCTCACGAGAAACAGCTGCTGACACCTGCCGGTGAGGAGTTCCGCCAGAAGTTTGTGGCTGCTAAGGACGAGCTGATGACGGGCGTTGAAGAGCTGACCGAAGTGGGATGGAAGCAGCATCAGGGCATAGCCCGCACGATGTACAACAACTTCCCCGAGGTGTTCGAGAAGGGTGGTAACGTGCTGGCCATATCATCGCTGGTGAACCGCTGCATGATCAGTATGTCGGCCTTCTGTCAGGAGCTGGTGCAGTGCAACCCTATGCTAGAGATACGCGAGCAGGCATCGCGCTTTACACTGGACGGCGTGGTGCCTACGGATGGTCGTAACCCCATTAAGCACAACTATCCGAAGGGACTGAAACCTCGCTACGAGAAGAACCGCCAGCTGTTTAAGGGTGAGGACAACCTGCGCAAGGTGCTGTTGCAGCGCGTGTTTACAAGCACCGAGGGACTGTCCGGACGTAAGCACCACATAGAGAGCAACCTGATAAACCTGTACACATCGCTGCCAAGCATTGAGCACGAGGGTATGATGGGCAACATCATTACCGACCAGGAGATGGCCGACCGCTGGGAAGGCGACAACCTGGGCGTGTTCTCGTGGGTGTTCGACACGCACAGACAGATGATACCTATTCTGCAGGATATACTGAAAAAGGCCGCTGCCGCCATTGATGGCAGTAGCGACCGTGTGGCTGATCTGCGCTTTGGTCATGACACCTGCATAGGTCCACTCACCATACTGATGGGTATTAACGGTGCCGACAAGGATCCTGAGGACCCCAACGAGGTGAAGAATATCTACCAGAGCTGGGAGACCTGCAAGGCCAGCAACATACAGCTGATTTTCTATCGCAGCAAGAAGGCTGCAGACGACATTCTGGTGAAGTGTCTGATGAACGGCGAGGAGGCTACGCTGCCTGTGCCCACATCAAGCTATCCATACTATAAGTGGACTGACTTCCAGAAGTTCTACACCGAGCGCTGCAAGTGAGTAACGCTTAGTTGGTGTGCTGCTTCAGCCCCTCGAGGAACTTCTGCTGAAGCTGCTGCGCCAGGGCATTGTTAGGATTAAGGCGTAAGGCCTTCTCGTAGTTCTGCATCACGTCCATGTAGTAACGTTGGCCGTTCTGGGCGGGATTCTGAACAATGCGAACCATATAGAGGAAACCACGAAGGGTGCAAAGGTCGCTTGGATCGGCACCCTTCATTTTTTCCATCTTATTGATGGTCTCTTCGGCCTGCGCCAGAACGTTCTCGGTTTGTGGCGCATGCGGATTCATGACTGCGTAGTTCAAACTCTGCAAGGCCAGCTGGTACTTAGGACCGACGCTGTCGGGCTGCATGGCCTCAAGGCGTTGCAAACGGGCCACCAGGTTGAGCATGTCATCGGCACTGGGCTGCTGGGCATTGATGTTAACTACTCCTGCAAAAACGAACACTACTGTAGCAGCGAACTGCTTAAAAATTTGAAATGTCATAAGCTTTATTATTTTTAAGTGAAACAAAAATTCCGATATAAAAGAAACGATCGCGCGATGAGGTGATGCCCCTGCCGGCAGCATCGTAGCGGAAGATGTTGGTACGGCCCAGCACGTTGTTGAGCGATGAATAGATGATGACCTTAGGACTGAGCAGGTAAGTGAGATTAAGATCCAGACTGTTGTAGTGCGGGGTGGTGCCTGCGGCAAAGTGGCGTCCTGTGGCATAGCTGTCGGCAATGCCGATGAAGAGCTTGCCTAAGTTGTATTTGGCCGTTACACGCAGGTTATGGCGCGAAGCAAAGTCAGGGATGCAAGGCTCGGTGTAGTCCATATACAATCGCTCGGAATCGTTGAACGAATACGCTATCGTAGTGGTGAGTCGGCTGTTGAAAGCGCGGCTCTCTACATACACATCTACACCCTTGCTGGTGCCGTGGCCATCGGATAGGTATGTGCCCTGATGCAGCAATGGCAGGTGGCTATACCGCTTATAATAGGGCTCTATGCGCAGCAGTGATGAGGCCGACTTGTATTGCATAGACAGGATGGCATGGCGGGCTGTGCTCTGCTGGAGCGATTTGTTGCTCTGAGCTAGGATATCGTCTTCGACAGTCTGGCTGTACTGGCCTGCCACCAGTGAGAACTGCCACTGCTTGTTGGGGATATAGCTTAGTGTGGCTCGTGGCATGAGCTGGCAGCTGCGATCCATCATCTCCATTCGTACCGAAGTGTTGAGGAATAGCTTGGGTACAATGCGCCACTGGGCATCGGCATGGGCTGCAAAGATGTTGTAATCAAGGTTATAGCGATAGGGTGCAAAGCGCAGGGTGCTGTTGCGGACATAGTCTTCGATGCCAAACTGAAGTTTCAAGGCATCGCTGCACACCTTTCGCAGCTGGGTCTTGAGGTGAACCTCGTTACGGAAGTTCCGGTAGTGGTCGCCTGCGGTAACGGCATCGTCGATGTGGTTGAATACGGTGCTGCTAGCAATGCCTGCAAACAGGGTATAGCCTCGGCCTATGGGTGCCTTATACGTGAGGTTGGCATAGATGTTATGCTCCTGAAGGCTGAGGTGGCGATCGTTGATATGCTGGCCTACCGAGGTGAAGTCGTAACCCACATACGATTTCAATACGCCGTGACCGCTATACTCCTTTTTATACTGAGCCTCGCCCGAGAGTTTGCGATAGGGACGGGTAAAATCCTGACGCTGGGTGAACAGACGGTCGTAGAGCCCCATGCTGGTAAGGGCAGCGTTGAACGACAGGGCACTGGTGGTGAACACCTTGGTGCCGCCGATGTTCCAGTCTACAAGCGATGCACTGACACCGAACTTGTCGCTGGTGGCCATATCGGTGGTCTCCATAGGCAGCACTGCCGAGAGAGCCTGACCGTATTCGCCGCTGTAGCCACCAAGTGAGAAGTTGATGCCCTTGAACAGGAACGGGGAGAAACGGCCGCGTACGGCGTTGTTTTCGGTATTGGTGGAATAGGGTACAAGCACGTGCATACCGTTAACAAACGTCTGGCACTCTTCGCTCTCGCCCCCGCGTACATATAGTTTACCGTCTTCGCCCACCTTCTGTGTGCCTGGCAGCGACTGCAGGGCGGCTACAACATCGCCGCAAGAGTTGCCGCTCATCACCACATCGAGGGCATCCATCGTCTTGAAGTTGTCGCTCTTGCCAAAACTGTAAGTGCTGGCTGTAACAACTATCTCATCGATGGCGGTGGCATGCTCGTGCATACGGATATTCAAGTTTGATAACTGCGTGCTGCTAAGCACGTAGTCATCGAACCCCATATAGGTGACGCGGAGGGTGGCTTCGCCGGTTGTGGAGGTCTGGAACGAGAAACGACCCAGTGAGTCGGTAAGGCAACCATCGATGGTTCCTACTATAAATACATTGGCACCTGCGAGCGGTTCGCTCCCGTCGGTTACTACTCCCGATACGGTGGTCTGACTCTTAGCACTCAGGGCTACGAGTAGCATGATGATGATATGTGCGACTTGATGTTTCATGCCGCAAAGATAGGAAGGGAAAATGATACCGCCAAATTTGCGGGACAGACGACTAGAAAGACTGACAGATAACTAACCCGCCAGACGAATGACTAGAAAAAAGGACGAATGACTAAGCGATAAACGACTTGAGTTTAGGCACGTAAGTACGCGATACAGGCACTACAGTGGGGCACTTGCCAAGCTTGAGCTGGTAGCCGTTAGAGTTGCCCTGAGCCGAGGTGATATTGTTGAGATTTACCACAAACGAACGATGACACTGGAAGATGTTCTGGTAGGCCTGCAGGTCGTCGAGCACAGCGGCAAGGGTGGTGTGCAGTTCGGCAGTTGCAGTCTTATCATTATTAATATAACATACAGATACATTATTCTTCTGTGCCTCGATGTACAGCAGATTGTTGATGGGCAGCTGCAGATCGTTACCCCTCACGTTGGTATCGTGGATGGTAACGGTGATATCGGTTTGCTGGTCGGTGGTTTTATCAAGCAGGGCTTCCAGCTGGTTGCGCAGGTAGCGGTAGTAGCTGAGGCTGACAGAGCAGACGGTTACAAACACGCCGATGATGACAGTCCAGTAAAGGAACTTAAGGAACAGACTGAGCGTGATGGGGAGTGAGAATATTATCGCGAACACCAGAAAGTTACAGGTGCCGATGAACAGAATCATTGATAGGATGGCAAGTGCCTCATGCCAAATGCGCCATGGTTTTATGTATTTGTGCATAGGACGCTCGGCCTGACCGAACACAAGGCAGCAGCCGAACGTGACAAATCCGAACAGGAGTGACACAAGGATCTTGTTGCCCTGATACATGCTGAACCCGAATGGCTGCAATAAATATAGTATCAGAAACACAATGATACAATACAAAATGCAGTCTCTAAACCAGTGACTGCTGAGCGGGAACGGGTATTTACGAGATAATATTGACATTTCGGGTGCAAAAATAGAATAATTTCCCGATATAACCAATTGTTTTATGAATAAATTTATTAACTTTGCACCCAAACTATAAATTAATCAATGGAATCGACAGAGGCGTTATTGGTGCAACAGCTGAAGAACGGCGTTGATGCGGCATACAAGTATCTGTATGACCAGCATTACCAGATATTGTGTCATGTGGCAGCACAATATGTGAAAGACGACTTCCTGGCCGAGACTATTGTGGGCGATGTGATATTCCATTTGTGGGAGGTTCGCGAGACGATAGAGATAGAGACCAGTCTGCGTAGTTATCTGATGACGTGTGTGCGTCATCGCTGTATGGACTATCTGAAATCGCAGCATCATCAGCGCGAGGTATCGGAGAGCAATGCCGGCCTGAGGGATTTCCCTGTGCTGCAATATGTGAAAGATGACGATTATCCGCTGGGCAGGCTATTAGAAAAGGAACTGGAGAGCGAAATCATGAGTGCGATAAACCGACTGCCCGACGAATGTCGCAGAGTGTTCAACATGAGCCGGTTTGAGAACAGAAAATACGAGGAGATAGCCAATGAACTGAAGATATCGGTTAACACCGTAAAGTATCACATCAAACATGCGCTTGCACTGCTGCATGAGGAGTTAGGTAAGTATCTGGCTGTAGCTATGATGATACTTATTGAGAGTATGCAATAAAAAAATATGGAGTTCTGACTACCCTCAGAACTTTTTTTGTCGTCAACCATATAACAAATATCAAAAATGATAGAAAATAGGGACTATAACGAAAGTGAGATCTGGTTCTCGTCGGTAAGTAAGGACTGCCTGGCCAAGTATGATAAGGACGCTGCATACGCTGCCTTCAAGAAGCGTGTGGCTGTGGCTAGTGCACAACCAAAGGCTAAGACCTACCGACTGGGCTGGATAAAGTATGCGGCAGCCGTATTACTGATGGTGGTATCGGTAGGCTATCTGTCGTATAAAGGCGGCCAGAACGAGATACAGTCTTCGTTTGGCGACATAGTTATAGCTACCCCTCAAGGCTCGCGTACTCAACTCTCACTACCCGATGGGTCGAAGGTATGGCTTAATGCGGGCTCAAGTATTTCGTACTCACAAGGTTTTGGATACATAGACAGACTAGTTAAATTAGTGGGTGAGGGCTACTTTGAAGTAGCCCACAACGAGAAATTGCCTCTTAGTGTTGTGTCGGAAAATGTATGCGTAAAGGTTTTGGGTACTAAATTTGATTTTCGTGATTATCCGACTGACGCTGAGGCAATTGTCTCGTTGACAGAAGGCAGCGTGGCCATGTGCAGCAAAAAGAATCCTGACGAGAACCAACTGTTGAAACCTGGGCAGCGTGCCACGGTTGACAAGACATCGGGCAGGATACGCGTGGAAGGCTACGAGGTGGCTAACTCGATGAAGTGGACTAACGGACGACTGCTGTTTGACGGTGAGCCGTTGCCAGATATAGTGAAGACACTGGAACGTAGCTACAATGTGAAGATAACGATTGCTGACTGCAACTTGAGGAAACTGCGTTTCTATGGCGACTTTATCAGACAGGAGCAGACGTTGGTAGAGGTGCTTGATGCCTTGGCATCGACAGGAAAACTATGCTATGAGCGAAACGGAAAGAACGTGACTATACTTAATCCTAAATAACAACAATCAATTATGTCTAACTTAAAACCAGTTTGCCAATGAAGAAGATTAAAAGTACAAAAACCTAAAGAAAAAATCCCCAACAGACAAAAGTTTGCTAGGGACGTAACTAATTCAACTATTATTAAATCAATCAATCACAACTATTTATTTCTTTTTTTATGAATTGCAGAAAGAAAATTCTTGTTCTGTCAATGATGCTAACCGTGGGTGTATGTAGTTGGGCTCAGAGTATTCAGCTTAAGCTTAACAACGTGACGGTGAAGAAGGCCATGACGGAGCTAAAACAAAAGAGTGGCTATTCGTTTGTGTATGAAACCAGCGATGTAGACACTAACAAGAAAGTAAGTGTGGATGCTGAAAATGCAAAGGACGCTATTGCCCAGATTCTGAAGGGACAGAACGTGACTTACGAGATTCAGGGTAAGAACGTGGTGATTCAGCGCAAAAACGCCAACAACAGTAAAGCTAATCAGGGTAAGAAGCGTACTGTGAAGGGTACCGTAAAAGACAATAACGGCGAACCCGTTATCGGCGCAACAATCATGGAGAGCGGTACAAAAAACGGAACCGTAACCGACGCCGACGGTAACTTTACATTGGAGATTGCTCCAGATTCTAAACTTGACATCACATCAATCGGTTACAAGCCAATGACTGTTAAGCCATCAGCTACAGGTACAACATCAGTAAGCCTGAGCGAGGACAGCAACTTGCTTGACGATGTGGTAGTAGTAGGTTATGGTACACAGCGTAAAAAGCTGATTACCGGTTCGACCGTACACGTAACTGCCGATGATATCGCAGCCGTGAATGCTGTTGATGCTTTCGGTGCACTGCAGAGTCAGGCCTCAGGTATGAACATCGTGATGAACTCAGGACAGCCTGGTGAGGGCTACAAGGTAACCATACGTGGTATGGGTACTGCTGGATCGAACACCCCTCTTTACGTAGTTGACGGTGTGCCCGGTGCAAACATCGATGACCTGTCGCCAAACGATATCGAGAGTATCGACGTGCTGAAGGATGCTGCATCGAGCGCCATCTATGGTGCACGAGCATCGAACGGTGTAATCCTGGTAACCACCAAGAAGGGTAAGGCCGGTGGACATGTACAGGTGAGCTTCGACGGCTATATGGGTTGGCAGAATCCAAACACCAATGGTGTTACACCGCTGAATGCCAAGCAGTATATGGAGATTAATGATAAGGCATACGAGATTCAGGGTGTTGCCACTTATGACTGGGCAAAGCTGATTCCAAAGCAGTATGCACAGATTATGAACGGTACATGGAATGGTACCAACTGGCTGGAAGAGACCACTATTCACGATGCTCCAATACACAATGCATCGCTGAGTATCTCGGGCGGTAGCGACGTATCTCGCTTTGCTCTTGGTTTCACTAAGTTCCATCAGACAGGTACAATCGGTGCTCCTGCCGATCCTAAATACGACCGTTATACCGTTCGCCTGAACTCAGACTACTCGCTGATTAAGAAGAAGGGACGCGATATCCTTAAGATTGGTGAGAACGTGACTTTCTCGGCTACCGACAAGCGTGGTGTATCAGTAGGTGGTATCTATGGTAACAGCATACGTAACCTGCTGGCTATGAGCCCACTGCTGCCTGCCTATAACGACGAGGGTGGATACTACGAGTACAAAGACATACAGGCCGACGGATGGGACTTTAGTGCTGAGATGGCAAACCCATTGGCACAAATGAAGTACGATAATGGTTACGGATATACTAAGGTATACCTTCTGCAGTCGAACTTCTTCCTGGAGTTCTCGCCCATCAAGGACCTGACCTATCGTGCCAGTGCCGGTTGGCTGTATCGCCACAGAGAGGGTCGTAGCTACGTTCCTGTATACGAGCTGAGTACAAAAAAGTCGAATCCTAACGACGACGTAAGTCAGAACCAATCGTATTCTGTACGCTGGTCGCTGGAAAATACACTGAACTGGGTTAAGGCTTTTGATAAGCATAACATTGATGTACTGCTTGGACAGTCAATTGAAAAGTGGGGTTATGGTAATGGCGTAAGCGTTACTAACTCTAACTCGCTGTTCCCAGGTTCATTTGATCATGCTTATATCGCTAATGCCAATGTTGTTGATCCTTCGTTGACAAGTATAGGCGGTAGCCCAGAAGCTCAGGGCGCTCTGTCGTCTTTCTTCGGTCGTGTTAACTATAACTACGATGAAACTTATCTGTTGTCGTTGGTACTTCGTGCCGATGGTTCGTCGAACTTTGCACGCGGTCATCGCTGGGGTTACTTCCCATCAGTATCTGCTGGTTGGGTTATGTCGAACGAAAAGTTTATGGAGAGCACAAAGGCTTGGATGGACTTCTTTAAGATTCGTGCCAGCTGGGGACAGAATGGTAACTGTAACATCTCAAGTTTCCAGTATCTGGCTACCATAGCACTCGATGATCCTTATTACTTCAATAACAAGGATAACCCAGCTCTGGGTGCATATCCTAACATCCTGCCTAACGAGGATGTGAAGTGGGAAACATCTGAGCAACTTGACTTTGGATTCGATGCACGTTTCTTGAACAACCGTCTGAGCCTGGCCTTCGACTGGTATAAGAAGACCACTAAGGACTGGTTGGTACGCGCCCCAATGCTACTGTCGTATGGAACTAATGCTCCTTACGTGAACGGAGGTGATATCGAGAACAAGGGTTATGAGATTCAGCTGGGCTGGAACGACAAGATCGGTAAGGACTTCAGATACAGTGCCTCAGTAAACTTCTCGCACAACAAGAATGAGGTTACACGTCTGGCTAACTCTGAGGGTATCATCCACGGTGGTTCTAACGCTATCGCACAGAACACCGCTGAGTTGTATCGTATTCAGGTGGGTTATCCTATCGGTTACTTCTGGGGCTACGAGATGGAAGGTATCATCCAGAACGAGAAGCAGCTGCAGGAATACCTGGACCGCAACTGTAGTGGCGACAAGGCAAACTCTCTGCAGGGTGAGTCATTGCAGCCTGGTGACGTGATGTTTAAGGATGTGAACGGCAATGGTAAGATTGATAAGGGTGATGACGATAAAACCATGATTGGTGATCCTAACCCAGACTTTACCTTGGGCTTGAACATCAACCTGTCGTATAAGGGCTTCGACTTTGCTCTGAATGGTTATGGTTCATTCGGTCAGCAGGTGGCTAAGAGCTATCGTCAGTTCTCCGACCATCCAGATGATAACTATTGTACTGATGTATACACCAAGTACTGGACTGGTGAGGGTAGTACTAACCGCTATCCACGTTTCTCTGACGGTAAGACAGCCAATATGTCGGAGATATCACGTGTATGGATTGAGGATGCCGACTTCTTCAAGATTTCACGCATCTCATTAGGCTACGACTTCAAGAAACTCTACTCTAAGCTTCCAGTACAGAAGTGCCGCCTCTATGTATCGCTCAGCAATTTCTTTACCTTTACAGGTTATTCAGGAATGGATCCTGAAGTGGGCTTTGGCAATGGCGCAAGCTGGGCTTCTGGTATCGACTGTGGTTATTATCCCTCAGCACGTAGCTGGCAGGTGGGTCTAAACATCAACTTTTAATTAATGAACATTATGGAAAAGAAAATCAAATATATCATAGCTTCGCTATTCTGTGTGATGCTCTTTGCGGCCTGTGATGATTTCCTGGACACAGACAACCTCACAATGAAGGATACGTCGAACTTCCCTGTGAACGAGACTGATGCCTACCAGATGGTGAATGGTATCTATGCCGTTATGAATAGAAATCTGGCCGATCCTGAGGAAGATCCTTTCTTCATTTTCGATATCGCATCTGACGACCGTCTGGGTGGCGGTAGCCAGAGTAACATCGGTGCTCAGGGTGTTGACCGACTGATGAATGCCTATGTAGACTGGATGAAACCTCTGTGGAAACAGCGCTATGCAGGTATCAACCGTGCCAACAATGCACTTGAGTCTTTTGACAAGGTGACAAACTGGGGTTCGGAGACAACTAAGAAACAGTTGATGTGCGAAACATACTTCCTTCGTGCATGGTATTACTTCAACCTGGCTCAGGTGTTTAATGGTGTGCCCTTGGTGCTGAGCACTGAGCCACAGAATCTGCCAAGAGCTACTGCCGACGAGGTTTATGCTCAGATTGCATCCGACTTGAAGAATGCCATCGAGATTGGTCCATCTACTAAGTTCCCTGACTTTGGTGAGGGACGTGTATCGAAGTGGGCTGCCGAGGGCATGATGGCTCGCGTTTGGCTGTTCTATACCGGTTTCTATAACAAGAGCGAACTGCCTCTGGCTGAGGGTGGATCAATCTCTAAGTCGCAGGTTGTTACCTGGCTCGAGGATTGTATCCAGAACAGTGGTTTCGGACTGGTATCCGATCAGCGTAATCTATGGCCATACACAAACCCATATACAGCTAAGGATTATCAATACGACTTGGATAACGGTTTGAACTGGGAGACCGATGAGAACAAGGAAAGCATGTTTGCCATCAAGATGTCGAACAAGGCTGGATGGAGTGAGGATTCACAGCTTCGTCATAACCGTATCGTAGAGTTCTACGGCCTGCGTAAGACTACTGCCGATGCCTTCCCATTCTCCGTTCAGGGTTACTCTAACGGTCCTGTTTGTGAAAAACTGTGGACTGACTGGGCTGAGGATCCAGACTATGAGGGTGACTATCGTCGTGTAGGTTCTATCTGCGACCGTGCTGTCGAAATCCCTAACTACAAGGGCGATAAGGCTAAGGAGGTTGAAAATACCAATCTGCTGGCTAAGAAGTACATCGGTTGCGAGGCTTACAACGAGGATCACTCTGGTCGTTACCTGAGCTATGCTTACTACTATGGTAGTGAGAATAACCGTCAGACCGGTTTGACTCAGTCGCTGGTATGGCTGCGCTTTGCCGACGTGCTGCTGATGCATGCAGAGCTCTCAGACGGTAAGGTGATCTACAATGGTAAGAACGGACTGAATGCTGTTCGTCAGCGTGCTGGTCTGGGCGATATTCCTTACAGCCTGACAAGTCTGAAGAAGGAGCGTCGTTACGAGCTTTGCTTCGAGGCTCTGCGCTGGAATGACCTGCGCCGTTGGGGTGATGTACAGGAGAAGGTGAAGAACCAGGTAGGTAACCATATCCTGAATCAGGGTATCGAGGGTACTTATGCCTTCACTAACGACTTTATGCAGCGTTATAAGGAGACTGGTGGTGGCTTCTTCAAGATTCCAGAGGATCAGGTAACACTTTCAGAGGGTGTACTTGAGCAGAATCCTGGATGGGGTGATGGTACCAATTGGGCTAAGGGCGACCTTCCTTACAAATTCAAATAATACTAAAATCTAAAAAATCGGGGTATGTTATTTGGACATACCCCGTTTTTTTATTATCTTTGCACCCAAACAATTAAAATGACCAATATGATTGAAGTTGTAGATTTTAGCAAAACCAATTCGGTTATTAATCTGTACATGTCGGAACTGAGAGACAAGAACTACCAGAAAAACCGTCTGTTGTTCCGTCATAACATTAAGCGTGTGGGCGAGATGATGGCCTATGAGTTGTCAAAAACTTTAGAGTATCGTCCAAAGACTGTTACAACCCCGTTAGGTACGCTTGAAATCCCGTTGCCCAAGGAGGATCTGCTGATTGCTACAGTGCTTAGGGCAGGATTGCCATTCCACGAGGGATTCATTAACGTGTTTGATCATGCCGACAACGCTTTTGTATCGGCCTACAGAATGTACACTAATCGTGAACATACCGAGGTAGGTGTGCATACTGAGTATCTGGCTGCTCCAAGTGCCAAGGGAAAGACTCTCGTGATTGTGGATCCGATGCTGGCTACAGGCGGCTCGATGGCAGCGAGTATCGAGGCGCTAATGAAAACAGGTAAACCAAAGAAGATACACATTGCCTGTGTGATTGCAGTACCTGAAGGACTTGAGGTTGTTAAGAGTGTGCTGCCAGATGATAGCACAATCTGGTGTGCTGCCATAGATCCAGGAATGAACGAGCATAAATACATCGTTCCGGGATTTGGTGACTGTGGCGACTTATGCTACGGCGAGAAGTTATAAAACTAAAAAGCCCTCCCAACCGGGAGGGCTTAATTATTTAGATGAGATGAAGTGTTCCCATGAGGTATACCAGACCGAAACCTAATGCTATCGAGATGATACCCATGATAATACCAATCTTGGCCATATCGTTCTGCTTAACATAACCTGTAGCAAAAGACAGTGCATTTGGTGGGGTAGAGATAGGCAGAATCATAGCGCTTGAAGCTGCAATGGCTACACCGATTAGCACTGTAGGTGTACCGCCGATTGGAGCCAGCTTATCGCCCATAGCACCACATACGATGGCCAGGATAGGCATCAGCAATGCTGCAGTAGCTGAGTTAGAGATGAAGTTACTGAGCAGGTAGCAGATGGCACCACCGATTATCAGGATGAGCAGTGGCGAGAACTCGCCGAAAGGAATGCTCTCTACGGCATTAGCTGCCAGACCAGAAGCATTAAGACCAGTACCCAGTGCAAAACCACCGGCTACCATCCAGATAACACTCCAGTTGATCTGCTCAAGGTCGCGCTTGGTGATAACACCCGTAAGGGCAAATACGCAGAATGGAATCATAGCTACGGTGTTGGCGTTGATGCCAGTTACCTGGTCGGTAAGCCAGAGAGCTACAGTGGCTATGAATGTAATGATAACTATAGTTGACTGTGAGCCCTTCTGCATGCCGCCCTCAATGTTCAGCTCGATGTTCTTCTGTGTGAATGGGAAGAACTTAAGCAGCAGACGCCAGCTGATGAACAACAGCAGGATAACGAGTGGGAACATGAACATCATCCACTGACCGAATCCGAGACACATATTCAGACCCTCAGGATCGTTCAGATACTTCAGGGCGATAGTGTTTGGAGGTGTACCGATAGGTGTACCCATACCTCCGAGGTTAGCGGCTACAGGGATAGACATGGCCAATGCAACACGACCTTTTCCCTCGGGGGGAAGCTGACGGAATACTGGCGTCAGGAAGGTGAGCATCATGGCTGCTGTGGCGGTATTTGACACGAACATAGAGAACAGACCGGTGATGAGCAGGAAGCCCAGAAGCACCATCTCACTACGTGTGCCGAATGGCTTCAGCAGAACCTTAGCCAGCTGAGCATCTAGACCTGTTTTGGTAGCTGCAATAGCCAATACAAATCCACCGATGAACAGCATGATGATAGGATCGGCAAACGAAGCCATGATTGCCTTGTGAGACAAAAGCTGACCTACTTCTTCAGGGTTTCTCATCGGCAGAATACCACTATCCGAACAGAAGAGAAGCATCAATACGATGATTGCGATTGACGTGGCCCAAGATGATACAATCTCGAGAATCCACATCAGTGTAGCAAAAGCAAAGATAGCGATGACACGCTGCTGGATAACGGTTAAGTTCTGGATGCCGTACCACTCGGCTGGCATATTCCAAAGTAGTAAAGTAACGAGTGCTACCAAAGCTATCTTGATAGCACGCTTTGTACCATCGGCAGGATGGTATTTACGCTGATGACGCATTTTGTGATACGTCTCAACAAGATTAAATCCTTCGTAAATGTGAAACATATTGTTATAAAGTTATTATTTAATACTTGGTTTTAAGCTCAAAAATCGTGCGCAAAGATAATAATAAATTAAGAATTTAGATTTAAGAGTTTTAGAAAAATTCTGATAATGAGTGTATATTAACACAAAATCATCCCTATAGCAATTTGCCATAGGGATGATTGATATGTGGAGTTTACAAACTCGTGGGTAATTTGGAGGTTATTTTACCTCCCAAATATCGTTGGTCTCAAGCAACTCTTCGAAGTTGTGATACTTCTTCTGAGCTGATACCTCAGCGAGCTGTGCGTGAACAGCATCGTTGTATGTAGGAGCCTCAACGTCACGGATTACACCGAGGGCGATGGGGAATCCATCCTCAGGTGTCATCATAGCAAGCTTGAGCTGAAGAGTGTTGTCCTCGCAGTGAGCATCGTGAACGAGTACATCGTCGATGGTGTAACCGTCCTTGCCAATCTCAACAATCTTCAGGCCAAAGCCCTGCTGAACGAGTCCGAACTCATTGTTCTCACCAAATACGAGTTTTTCGCCGTGCTTTACGTAAATGGCGTTCTTCTTACGTCCCTCGTTGTTATAAACAACATCGTGGCAGTGGTCGTTGAAGATAACGCAGTTCTGCAGAACCTCGGTAACGCTGGCACCCTTGTGCTCGTAAGCAGCCTTCAGAACCTCAACAGTTCCCTTGGCATCGGTAGCCACGCAGCGTGCAAAGAAATGACCGCGTGCGCCAAAGCAAAGCTCGGCAGGGCGGAATGGATCCTCTACTGTGCCGTAAGGACTTGACTTAGATACGAATCCGCGTGGTGAGGTAGGAGAGTACTGTCCCTTGGTAAGACCATAGATACGGTTGTTGAGCAGAATCATATTGAGGTCGATGTTACGACGGTTGGCATGGATGAAGTGGTTACCACCAATAGCCAGTCCGTCGCCGTCGCCAGACACCTGCCATACTGTGAGGTCGGGGTTAGCAACCTTTGCACCTGTAGCGATGGCAGCAGCACGACCGTGGATGGTGTTCATACCGTAGGTAGCCATGTAGTGAGGCAGACGGCTTGAGCAGCCGATACCGCTGATAACTGCTACGTTCTCAGGAGCTACGCCAATCTCGGCCATAGCCTTATGGAGTGAAGCCAGGAAAAAGTGGTCGCCACAACCAGGGCACCAACGAGGCTGGCCTTTCTTAAAATCTTGTGCTGTATATTCCATAATCTACTTTACTTCTTTAAAATGTCCTCGAATGCGTTGACTAATTCTTCTACAACGAATGGCTGACCCTTTACCTGATTGAACTGGTAAGGTACGAAGCCATCCACCTTCATGCGGAGGTAGGCTGCCAGCTGACCCATGTTCTGCTCGGCTACAACAACCTTCTTGTACTTCTTCAGTACATCATTTGTGTTTTTGGGCAGTGGGTTAAGATACTTGAACTGAGCCTGAGCTACCTTGTAGCCCTTAGCACGAAGCTCGTCCATGGCAGAGTGCAGATGACCATAGGTAGAACCGAAGCCAACGATGAGCAGGTCGGCATCCTGTACGTCGCCGTCTACGTCGAGGTCGGGCACCTGAATATTATCAATCTTCTGCTGACGCAGACGAGTCATCAGGTCGTGGTTCTCTGGGTTAGTAGAGATAGCACCTGTCTCAGAGTCCTTCTCAAGTCCGCCGAGGATGTGTGCGAAGCCCTCACGGCCAGGAACAGCCCAGTAGCGGGTGCCGTTCTCAGCACGCATATATGGAGTCCACTTACCTTTTAGCTCCTCTGGAACGTAAGGAGGATTGATAGCATCGAGCTTAGCCATCTCTGGCAACTTGAAGGCACCAGAACCATTAGCGATATATGCATCGGTGAGCAATACAACAGGAGTCATGTGCTCGAGGGCAATCTTTGCAGCCTGATAAGCAGCATCGAAGCAGTCGGCAGGACTAGTTGCTGCCATTACTGGCATTGGGCTCTCACCATTACGTCCGAAAAGTGCCTGCAGCAGGTCGGTCTGCTCTGACTTGGTTGGCAGACCAGTAGCAGGACCACCACGCTGTACGTCGAGAACAACCAGAGGAAGCTCCATAATGACAGCGAGGTTCATGGCCTCACTCTTCAGACATACACCAGGACCAGAGGTAGAGGTAACGCCGAGTGCACCGGCAAACGAAGCACCGAGTGCTGAAGCACAACCGCTGATCTCGTCCTCGCACTGAACGGTGATAACACCGCAAGACTTGTGCTTAGAGAGCTCATGAAGTACATCGGTTGCAGGAGTGATAGGATATGAACCCAGGTAGAGACGCAGACCTGCTTTCTCAGCTGCAGCGATGAAGCCGTAAGCAGTAGCTTTGTTACCGGTGATATCCATATAGCGTCCAGGAGTCTTCTCCTTAGTTTCTACGCGATAAACATTGATGGCACTAGAGTGAGTGTTGTGTCCGTAGTCCCAACCAGCTTGAATCACCTTGATATTAGCCTCGGCGATAGCAGGCTTCTTGGCAAACTTCTCTTTCAGGAAGTTACCTACCAGATTCAGGTCGCGATCGAAGAGCCAACATACCAATCCGAGAGCGAACATGTTGCGGCACTTCAGCATGGCCTTGTTGTCCATGCCTGAGTCAGCCAGACAATCCTTAACCATAGTGGTGAGTGGGCACTGGATGACACGGTCGGGGTCGATACCCATCTCACCGAGGTAATCCTCGGTAGCGAACTGTGCCTTCTCTAGATCCTTAGGACCAAACGAGTCGGTGTCGATGATGATGGTGGCACCTGGCTTAGCATAACGATACTGAGTCTTAAGTGCTGCAGCGTTCATAGCAACCAGAACGTCGCACTTGTCACCTGGGGTGTAGACCTTGCCTGCACCGATGTGTACCTGGAAACCAGACACACCAGTAAGCGAACCTTGCGGGGCGCGGATATCGGCGGGATAGTCGGGGAACGTAGAAATGCCGTTACCAACGGTGGCACTGACCGTAGAGAAGATGTTTCCTGCGAGCTGCATACCGTCGCCGGAATCACCTGAGAAGCGTACGACCACTTGGTCAAGCTCCTTCACTTCCAATGTTTCTGCCATAATGTTTTGTTTAAATACTAACTTTCGGGGTGCAAATTTATTCATTTCTAACGGAATATCCAAAGAAAAACGCAAAAAATGCGAAAATCGATAGGATTTCTTTCTATTTATGCAAAATAAGTGGTTGACTATGCAACCACCTATTTGATGTCAGGTTTTCAAAAGTCGGGATGAGGCGACTCGAACGCCCGACCCCTACGTCCCGAACGTAGTGCGCTACCAACTGCGCTACATCCCGATTTTGCTGGTGCGATTGTGAAATCGGCTGCAAAGTTACGGCATTTTTTTGAAATACGTGCAGGGATTGGGTATTTTTTTATTTTTTATGCTGACGATAGTATTTCCTGAATTGCAGGAACTCATCGCACTTGCTAACATACACGGGCTCTTTAGTTGCGCCATCTACAATATCGAATAAACCTTGGAATGCACGGAACTGAGGTGACTGGCGGTAATACTTCCTGACGTAATCAGAAGTCTGCTCGTCCCATACATTATTGGTCCAGAGTATGCCCTTTGATGTTGTTGTATATAGTTCTTGGTATCCCATGGCGAAGAGTGACTTTATCTTCAAATCGGTATCATTGGTGGCAGCGGCCTTCTGCAGTAGTTCTGCAGCCTTAGCTCCAAAGTCAACCTCGTTGACGCGAATGGTATCATAAACACTCTTGGCCTCGTGAAGCAGCCACCAGCAATCGCCCTTGATGCTGGCTTGGGCATAGCGTACAGCCAGATTGTAGCAACGCTGTTCCAGAGCCTTGCCTCTGAGCAGGTTGAGTGAGCTCTCCATCATCTGCATCTCTTTACAGAAGTCGAGCTTGATATTCTTATACCACTTGAGCTTTGTTTCCCATGCCTTGCTGCTGTCTAACCACTGTCGCTTAATCCAAGGCTCAACCTCGTAGCTGCGCATGCGTGAATAATATAAGTATTCAGTGGTGCGATGCTCGTTGTAGTAGCTTACGGGTATGTCCTTTAGCCACTGTATGGCTCTATCCCACTGGGCAATACGCATATACTTGGTTCCGATGAGTTCGATGAGGGCTGAATCGTTGGCTTGAATCTGGCTCTTCAGGAACTTATCGAATGATTTTGTTCCTGGAGTTTTGGTGTAGAAATAGAATTTCTCAAGGCGGTCAACACTCATGGTGTCTATGCGAAGATCGTAGCCGTAGTTATGTGTGATGTTCAAAAGTGCCAGCTGCTGTTCGGGCTTGTTCTGATAGTGGGGAACGATAGCCTGATTCATAGTACGCCTCAATGCTTCTGTGAAGAAATAGTCATTCTTTCCTTTGAGCCATGTGAGTTCTTCAGCCAGATAGTTATCGAACTTGTCGCTTGGCTTTGCTGTTGAAGCTGTGATGTAGAGCTTGAGTACACGGGCATTGTCCTTCATTCGGTCGGTGCCTTCAAGTGTCATCGCAGCATCGATATCCTTAATAGCCTCCTGCTTCTTGCCACCCAGATATTCAAGCCATGCTTTGGCGCATTTCCACATGATGGGCGTTTCGGTTTTGCCTTCACGAACTACCAACTCGCAGAACTGCTGCATCTGCCATGACTCCTGCTGGTTGATGTTGCGGATGAAGAGCTTACCGCCATAGTAGCCGTCGCTGTTGTAATCTACAGCCTCCTGGGCATTATTCACAAAGTCCTGAAGCAGGAATGGCAGTACTTTTGAGTTAGGGTTCTGCTTGTAGTGTTGACTGATGGCAAGATACGACCGCTTCTTGTAATAGATTGTCATAAGACTCTCGTAATCGTCCATCTCGGCAAACATCTGGCCAGCCTCTGCCTCGCGGCCCATCTTGTAAAGTGCACCAGCGTAGATGTTCTTCATCATGTCCTTGTAGACGGTCTCGATGAATTGACTAGCGGTCTGTTGCCAGAAGTTGATGTTGTCCTGATGACGTCCCATCATCATATTACAACGCATATAGAGCAATGCATGCTGTGAACGTAGTTTAGTCTTAATCTTGCCAAAGGCATATGTACGTACAGCCTGCAGATTGCGTTGCTGGTTTGCTATTTCTTGCTTGGTGGGGTAGTTCCACTCGTACTGCTTGCTTTGTTCTACACTTACACAGTCCAGATACTTCTTAAGGTTCTGCACATAACTTACCATTAGAGCATCGCCTTTTTGTCTGGCTGCTTTAATAACATCATCAGCATTGAACCAGAAATACTCTTCGGTCGAGCCGAGGTAGGCTTTCCAGTTGTCGTTGCAGATGCGTTCTACACGGGTTTTGAAATTGTCCTGTACGTACATGCTGAACAGGTACGGGTTTTCTGGCTCGCCCCATGCACACGCGAATGATGGTAGCGAGAGGACGGTCAATAGGCTAATGACGATAAATTTCTTCATAGGTCTCTGGTTTGTATCTGTTAATATTATCTGTTTCTAAGTGGTATGTGATGATTGAGCGGCTCAGACTGGGGCGCTCTTTCTCCATCGCATGTTTTACTTTCAGAATTTCCTCGGCTTCAACGGTATGTTCTACCCTTACATTTTGTATATTCCTGATCCACTGGTATACAGGGTAGGCTGTGGCAAGTGGTAGTGCATACTTGTCGAGTCGACTTAGATATGGGTATACATCGCGATAGTCGAGTATGGGGTTACGCTCTTCCCACTTACGAGGGTCACCGGTATTATAAACCATTAGCACTCCATAGTCAACGGGAGGTGCAGGCATCGATAGCTGATGCAACCTTATGGTTGTAGAGAGTTTGTAGTGGACTGCGGATAGATGAACGTTTATTTCTTCCAAGAACTTATAGTATGTGGGGCGGCTCTTAGATGTGTAGTCGCAGTCTATCTGTATCTCGCGTACATTCTTGACGTCGTTTGTCTCATTCATCTGTAGGATGCGATCTACAATCTTCTTGGCCAAACCTTTGTATGACTTATGCATACAATCCTCGGTGATGTAGATTGTGGGGATTATTTCAATGCCATCAGGCAGAGTGTCTGAGAATGTGATGGTAGCATTGGGCGATGGCTCTTTGGCATCCTCGGTCATCACTACATCGAAATAGCGACAATATACCTTGTTAATATGGTATTGATAAAGAAAAGCCTTTTCTGTTGAATCGAGTCTGAGGTCGGTGCGCCAGTAGTAAACACTATTACATACCTCAAGATTATTGTCTTGAGTATTCTGCTTATTACAGCCCGTTATCAGTATCAGCAGAAAGAATACTATAGAATATTTCTGAGTGCTCACTTCCTCACTTTCTCACCCTCTCAAAGCAGTTCAGGCAACTGATATAATTTGGTGCTGTTAGAACCCTTGATAAGTATATAATGACCTTCGGGTTTCTCTGCTGCGATAGCGGCTTTAACCTCCTCAACGTCCTTAAACTTGCGATAGTCGCACTTGGCATCATTAAATTCCTCGCCTACCAACCAAACGGTCTCTACATCAGTAGCTTTCAGGTAGTCAACCACATGCTGGTGCTCTTCGGCTGAAACCTTACCAAGCTCTCGCATGGCACCAAGGATTACCATCTTATGCTCGGCCTGCATAAACTTGAAGTTTTCAAGTGCGGCCTGCATCGACGATGGATTAGCATTATAGGCATCTACTATAAGGTGGTTCTTCTCGGTAACAGTCATCTGACTGCGATTGTTTGATGGCTCGTATTCCTCGAGTGCGGCACAAATCTTCTTGCGGTCTACACCGAAGTTGATACCTACGGCGATGGCTGCAAGCAGGTTGTCGATGTTGTATGAACCAATAAGCTTGGTCTGGACCTTATGCCATTTTGTGCTGCGACCTTCTTCTTCGAGTATCATCAACGGTTCACGCCAGCGGAACTTCAGGAATGGATTACACTCTATAATCTCGCCCGAGATGCATGAGTACTGATTCTCAGGGTCGGTAGAGTAGGGCGACATCCAGATGTCTTCATCCTCACTTATCTGGTCCATCAGATACTCGTTGTCGGCATTGATGAAGATAAGACTGTCTTCGCGGCTGCGCAGGAAATCGTATAGCTCGCACTTGGTCTTGATGACACCCTCAAAGGAACCGAAACCCTGAAGATGGGCACGACCTACATTGGTAATCAGTCCGCAAGTAGGCTCTGCTGTTTCTGCCAGAGTCTTGATGTCGCCAGGATGGCTGGCTCCCATCTCTATGACTGCAATCTCGTGCTCCTTGTTAAGGCGGAACAGAGTTTTGGGCACACCAACATCGTTGTTGAAGTTACCTTGTGTATAGAGCACGTTGAACTTTTGTGAGAGCACGGCGGCTATGAGTTCTTTAGTTGTAGTCTTGCCATTAGTACCGGTGATGCCGATAACAGGAATGTCGAATTGACGGCGATGTTCACGGGCCAGATCCTTAAAAGTCTGTAGGCAGTTCTCTACTTTTATGATGCGTGGGTCGTTGGCTACGTCTTCGTCTACGATTGCATAACTGCATCCCTTTTCGAGGGCTTGCAGGGCAAATTTATTACCATTAAACGACTCGCCTTTTAATGCAAGAAAGATGCTTCCTTCAGGGCAGTCACGACTATCGGTTGTGATGCACTGGCGTTGCTGATATAGCTTGTATAGTTCCTTAATATCCATAAACTTCGTGAATTTTGGTGCAAAGATAGTGAAAAATCTAATTTATTGATTCCTAATTCCTATTTTTTTTGTATCTTTGTGGGCGAAATGAGCTATACTATTAATATCAAAGGTAAATTGATGGATCTCAGCACCCCTCAGGTGATGGGTATCTTAAACGTTACGCCCGACTCTTTTTATGCAGGGAGTAGGGTGCAGACTGAGGATGCAATTGTTAAGCGTTGTCGCCAGATAGTAGACGAAGGCGCAAGTATGATAGATGTGGGCGGTTATTCAACTCGTCCTGGAGGCACTAAGGTATCTGAAGCTGAGGAGATGGAACGTTTGCGCTTTGGCTTGAGCATTATCCGTCGTGAGTTGCCTGATGCTATTATATCTATAGATACATTCCGTACAGATGTGGCCCGAATGACTGTTGAGGAGTTTGGTGCCGATATCATAAACGATGTTAGCGAGGGTAACGAGACTATGTACAGAATGGTGTCGCGCCTACGCGTACCTTATATATTAATGTCTACACAACCCACGCTAAAGCAAATGCTTATGTCGTTTGCTCGTCAGGTTCAGCAGTTGCGCGATTTTGGGGCTTGCGACATCATATTAGATCCTGGCTTTGGATTTGGAAAGACTCTGGAGCAGAATTATGAGATAATGAACTGTATGGAGCACTTGCATGTGATGGAACTGCCGTTGTTGGTGGGTATATCACGCAAGTCGATGATATATAAACTGATGGGAATCACTCCCGAAGAGTCTCTTAATGGTACAACGGTACTTAATACAATATCGTTGATGAAGGGTGCACACATTCTGCGCGTTCACGATGTGAAACAAGCAGTGGAGTGTATTAATATAGTGAATTCCTTAAATGGGAAAATAGTCAAATAATAAAATCGGATGTTCTTCGAATTCGGAATCAAGGATTTTGTCGACATACTGCTTGTAGCGATGATACTCTACTACATCTACAGGCTTATGCGCGAGTCACGTTCACTGAATGTGTTTATTGGCATTCTGGTGTTCGTGATTACTTGGCTGTTTGTGTCGCAGATTCTTGAGATGCGTCTGTTGGGCTCTATCTTGGATAAGTTGGTTAGTGTGGGTGTTATAGCACTCATCGTACTTTTCCAGGATGAAATACGCAGGTTCCTTTATAACGTAGGAGCTCATAGACGTATGAGGGCTTTTGTGCGCCTGTTCACATCTAAACACGATGATGAAGAAAGCAAGAAGGCGCTGAAGGAGACAATCATGCCTATTGTTATGGCATCGATGAATATGAGTCGTGGCAAGGTGGGAGCGCTTATCGTTATAGAGCGTACTATGCCACTTGACGAGATAGCTATAACTGGCGATCAGATTGATTCGAATATCAATCAGCGATTGATAGAAAACATATTCTTCAAGAATTCTCCTCTTCATGATGGAGCTATGATTATCTCTAAGAAGCGCATCAGGGCTGCTGGTTGTATTCTGCCTGTTAGCCACGATATGGATATCCCCAAAGAGTTAGGACTCCGACATCGTGCAGCCATGGGTATTTCGCAGGAGAGTGATGCCGTAGCTGTTGTGGTTTCAGAGGAGACCGGCGCCATTTCGGTTGCAGTGAACGGCCAGTTCAACTTGCGACTTTCGGCTGAGGAACTGGAGAGTATCCTGACAAAGGAGTTGGAATAAAAAGGAAAATAGTATTAACATTATAATATCAAACAAATTATGGATCTATTAAGTCAAATTGTAGCGCGTGCTAAGAGTAACAAGCAGCGCATCGTGCTCCCTGAAGCAGAAGAGGAGCGTACTCTGTGTGCAGCCGATAAGGCTTTGGCTGACGACCTTGCAGACATCATTCTGATTGGTAATCCCGCTAAGGTTGAGGCTCTGGCTAAGGAGAAGGGCCTGACAAACATTGGTAAGGCCACTCTTATCGACCCTGATAATTATGACAAGAGCGAGGAGCTGGCTGAGAAGTTGGCTGAAATCCGCAAGTCAAAGGGTATGACTATCGAGGAGGCTCGCAAACTCATTAAGAATCCTCTGTATCTGGGATGTATGATTATTAAGACTGAGGGTGCCGATGGTCAGATCAGTGGTGCTCTCTCTACTACTGGCGATACATTGCGTCCTGCTCTGCAGATTATCAAGTGCCAGCCTGGTATCACTTGCGTAAGCGGTGGTCTGCTGCTCATCTCTAAGCAGAAGCAGTATGGTGAGGATGGTGTACTCGTAGTTGCCGACGTAGCTGTAACACCAATGCCAGATGCAAATCAGCTTTCACAGATTGCTGTATGCACCGCTCAGATGGCAAAGGCCGTGGCCGGCTTCAAGGATCCTCGCGTAGCTATGCTCAGCTTCTCTACTAAGGGTAGCGCTAAGCATGAGGTAGTTGATAAGGTTGTCGAGGCTACTCGTCTGGCTAAGGAACTCGATCCTACACTGAAGATTGATGGTGAGCTGCAGGCTGATGCTGCTCTGGTTCCATCAGTAGGTGCCAAAAAGGCTCCTGGTTCTGATATCGCTGGTAAGGCTAACGTGCTGGTATTCCCTAACCTCGAGGTTGGTAACATCGGATATAAGATGGTTCAGCGTTTGGGCGATGCTATCGCTATCGGTCCTGTTCTGCAGGGTATCGCTCGTCCTGTAAACGATCTGTCTCGTGGTTGCTCTATTGATGACATCTATTATATGATTGCCATTACCGCTTGTCAGGCTATGGACGCCAAGAAGTAATACATTAAACTTTAAGATTAAACATTAAACATGAAAATCCTTGTATTGAATTGTGGTTCGTCGTCAATTAAGTACGCTCTGTACAATATGGACGACAAGAGTGTGATGACTAGTGGTGGTGCCGAGCGCGTAGGTTTGGACAATGCCTTTGTAAAGGTAAAGCTGGCCAATGGCGAGAAGAAGCAGATTATGCACGATATCCCTGAGCATACCGAGGGTGTTAAGTTCATCTTCTCTCTGCTTACCGATCCCGAGATTGGTGTGATTAAGAGTCTTGATGAGATTGATGCAGTTGGTCACCGTATGGTGCATGGCGGCGAGAAGTTTAATAAGTCGGTTATCCTGACCGATGAGGTTCTCAAGACCTTCGAGGAGTGCTCTGACTTGGCTCCGCTGCACAACCCAGCTAACCTGAAGGGTGTAAATGCCGTAAAGGAACTGATGCCTGGTCTGCCTCAGGTAGGTGTATTCGATACTGCTTTCCACCAGACAATGCCTGCTAAGGCTTATATGTACGCTATTCCTTACGAGCTCTATGAGCAGTATGGTGTACGTCGTTATGGTTTCCATGGCACATCTCACCGCTACGTTTCTGCCCGTGCACTTGAGTTCTTGGGCATGAAGGCCGAGGGTACAAAGATGATTACCTGCCACATCGGTAATGGTGGTTCTATCGCTGCTGTTCTAGATGGTAAGTGTATCGATACCTCTATGGGTCTTACCCCACTTGAGGGACTTGTTATGGGAACCCGTTCTGGTGATATCGATGGTGGTGCAGTTACATTCCTTGAGAAGAAACTGGGTCTGGATGCCGATGGCATGAGCAACCTGCTCAATAAGAAGAGTGGTGTAGCTGGTATCACTGGTGGCTCAAGCGATATGCGCGATGTAGAGAACGCTGCCAAGGCTGGTGAGCCCCGTGCCGTATTGGCTCAGCAGATGTACTTCTATCGTATTAAGAAGTATATTGGTGCTTATGCAGCTGCAATGGGTGGCGTAGACGTTATCGTATTCACTGCTGGTGTTGGCGAGAACCAGGTTTCAATGCGTTCTGCAGTATGCGAGGGTCTTGAGTTCCTGGGCGTTAAGTTCGACGAGCAGAAGAACAACATTCGTGGCGAAGAGGCTATCATCTCAGCCGACGATTCAAAGGTCAAGGTTGTAGTTATCCCAACCGATGAGGAGCTGATGATAGCTACTGATACAATGAATCTGCTGTAAGCATCTTCTATATAATCTAAAAATCCCGCTCAATACCGAGCGGGATTTATTTTATCCAATAGTCTTGTAGAGTGTCGATATATTATAATGTCCTTCCATCACGTCCAGAATCTCATCTTCGGTCGATAGGTTGAAGTCGCCGGGAATGGTATTCTTCAGCGCAGCAGCTGCCAACGAGTAGTTCAGCTGCTTCTGCATGTCGTTGGGGAAGATACTGATGGCGTGCAGCCATCCTCCCATGAATGCATCGCCCACACCTACAGGGTCTATCACATCAGGAATGTCAATGATGGGTGATTGCAGCAGTTTTCCTTCAGTCCAAAGCAGACCTGTCAGTGTGTGGTGTTTAGAACTAACGATATTACGCATGCCCATCATCCAGTGTTTCAGTCGCGGATATTGTGCGTGCAACTCATCAAACCACTCACCATACTCTTTCATCTGCATCTCAAAGTTGGAGTCGGTAGCTGTGAATGGGGGCTGCTTGTGTTGTGATAACCATTCAAATTCGATAGCGTCACCAAACATCATGTCGCAGCGTGATAGCATGCGGCTCAGTGTCTCGCGTGGCTGTGCGCCCTCGTATTTCCACAGATTCTTTCGGTAGTTGATGTCGAAACAAACGGTAACACCTAGCTCGTCTGCAATGTCGAGAGCCTCGAATGTTGCCTCGGCAGCTTGAGCTGAAATGGCTGCAGTGATACCTGATACGTGGAAGTATGCACAATCTTTAAGTATATCGTGCCAGGGAATCATGCCAGGCTTAAGATCGTAGTAAGCCGAACCAGAACGGTCGTAAATGACTTTTGCAGGACGCATACCTGCTGCAGGTTCAAAGTAATAGGTGCCGATGCGTTGTCCGCCATAAATCACTTTGCCGGTGTCAACACCAAGTTGAGCCAGATTCATGGCTCCGGCATGTCCTACTGGCGTGTCGGGCAGTCGGGTGATGTAGGTCACGTCTTCGCCCTGTGTGGCCAGTGATACTGCCACGTTAGCCTCGCTACCACCATACTTGCTGGTAAACAGGTCGCCCTGAGTGAGTCGCAGTTGTCCGGGTTTCGAGAACCTGAGCAACAGCTCGCCGAATGTTACTATCTTCTTTCCCTTCATGTTGGTCAAAATTTCTGTTAACTTCGCTGCAAAGATACATATTTTAATTCAAAAAGACTTAATGTTACATTAATTTTTATATCTGTAAGATATTATAATACTCCATTTTGGTTAGATATGCAGAAAAGTATTACATTTGCAGCCGTATTGAAAAGACTAAATGATGAATCGGCTGTATCTCATAGCGATGTTGATTTTATGTTGCGTTGTGGCAAGAGCCCAACGAAAGTTGGTTGTGGCCAGTCTGGAATCTAAGACTCCACAGCGCGATGTGAAGGTGCGTATTGACAACGGACCAGAGATTCGTACTCCCTGGCACGGTCAGATAGAAGTACCAGATAGTTTTAAACGCATAGACTTCTGTCATCCCAAGTTCCAGCGCCGATACGTATTGTACGATGAAGTGAAGGGCGATACCATATATCTTATACCGGCCTTACACGCTATCGATGAGGTGGTGGTATATGGAGAAAACAAAATGAAGAAACATATGGCTGATATTTTCCGACCTACAACTCCATCGCAGCCGCAGCTGCCGCAAGTGCTCACTACCGGTCCTAATGTTCTGGCCATAATGGCATGGCTATATGATGTTACTGTAGGACCGAAGATTGAAGCCCGTCAACGACGCAAACAAGCCTTGAAGAAGGTGCGTGCTCAGGAACAGGAGTACGAACAGCGCTGGGCTGCATTGCAGGATACGACATATTATAAAAGACAAAACGTAACAAAACCATAGCTTTGACGTTATGAAAGCTATGGTTTTGAGGTGCGAAAGCTATGGTTTCGTGGTGTAAAACCTATGCTTTTATGGCTTACTTTCTCCTTCGATATATTGCGAGAGCAGCAGGTGCTCGCCATCGTAGACGATGTATGAGAATTGCGTAATCCAATCGCCAAGGATAATCATGCGGGCTTTTTTGGTGAGTTGTAGGTCAACCTCGATGTGGCGATGACCATAGATAAAGTAGTCTACGTTGGAGTGATATTGTATATACTTCTTGGTGTACAGCACTAAATGTTCGCGGTTCTCGCCCATATAGGCTGGCTCCTCACCGTTAGGACGTTTCAGGCGACTGTGCTTGGCCCAGTTCAGACCGAACCACATGCCCCAACGTGGATGTAAGGCCGAAAAGGCCCACTGGCATGCTTTGTTGTGGAATATGCTCTTAATCAGCTTGAAGCTTTTGTTAGGGTCGCCCAGTCCATCACCGTGGGCCAGATAAAACATCTTGCCATAGATTTCAGTGGTCTCGGGTTTCTTGTGTAGTATCACACCGCACTCCTTTTCAAGATATTCGTAGGCCCAGATGTCGTGGTTGCCTGTAAAGTAGTGCACCTCTACGCCCATGTCGGTGAGCTCCGATAACTTACCTAAGAATCGGGTGTAGCCTTTGGGTACTACAAATTTATATTCGTACCAGAAGTCGAACATGTCGCCAAGCAGATAGATGGCGGCAGCCTTCTCCTTGATACTGTCCAGAAAACGAACCAGTCGTCGCTCCTGCATCCTCTGGTGCGGTATAGCCAACGACCCAAGATGGGCGTCTGATAAAAAGTATACGTTCTTCATATTAGTCGAATCCAAGTTCTACACGGGCTTCTTCGCTCATCATTGATTGATCCCAAGCAGGTTCGAAAACCAGGTTAACGTTCGAACCTTTGATGCCTTCTACGCTCTCAACCTTGGTGCGCACATCCTCGAGAATGTAGTCGGCTGCAGGGCAGTTGGGCGCTGTAAAGGTCATATCAAGGTCAACGTTATAATCCTCCTTGACATCTATCTTGTAAATCATTCCCAAATCGTAGATGTTTACTGGTATCTCAGGATCGTAAACGGTCTTGAGTACATCCACGATTCTCTCTTCTATCTGAGTCTTCTCTTCTTGTGTCATAATGTATATGTTTTGTTTGTTAGCATTTTCCTTCTTCGTGATAGCTGTAGTAGTGCCCATCGGTAACGATGACGTGATCCATAAAGCGGATGTCCATCGTATGACAGGCCTGCATGATGCTTCGGGTCAGGTCTTGATCTTGCTTACTTGGTGTGAGCTTGCCCGATGGATGATTGTGGCATACTGCCAGTTGTGTGGCGTTGCATAGCAGTGCCTCACGCATGATAATGCGGATGTCGACTGCAGTGGCTGTGATGCCGCCATGTGATATGCGTACTTTCCTGATAAGACGATGGTTCTGATTGAGCATTAATGCCCAGAACTCTTCTACGTCCAGGTCTTGCATCACTGGATGCATGTGATTATATATCAGTGTTGCTGTGCCAAGGTCTGGTCGCTCTTCGGGCGATTCCATCTGTCTGCGTTTACCCAGTTCGCAGGCAGCTAGAATGGTGATGGCCTTAGCTGGTCCTACGCCATTATACTGACATAGGTCGTGTATGGACTTCTTGCCGAGTGTGTTCAGGCTGTTGTTGCATTCGTTAAGAATGCGTTTCATCAAATCTACCGCACTCTCCTTGGTTGAGCCTGATCCAATCAGTATCGCCAATAGCTCAGCGCTGCTCAGTGCCTCAGCACCCAGCGAAGCCATCTTCTCGCGAGGACGATCCTCTTCGGCCCACTGATTTATGTTCAGTTTGTCGCTCATTTGTAGAAGTTCTTTTCAAAAGCGGTGAATTCGTCTTGTTTCAGAATGCAGCGTTTCCACCATGACTCTATGAAGCCGAATCCGTAGCCCATCAGTTGGACAAAGGCGGCGGGGATGCTGAGTAATCCTACCCAAAGACTTTTGTTCTTGATGCTGGAATCAATGCAGATAATTGCGCTATATAATATAATAGGTACGCACGCGAGGGGGAAGAAAAGCGCGATGAGTAGCAGCCCGATTACGCCCAAAGTAAAGACTGTGGGTAGCAGATGAACAAGTTTCATGGTGCCTGGGTGACGCTTTTCGAGATTGATACGGGCGATACCGCTGTTGTAAACCTGACGGAAGAACTTGCGGAAGTCTGTGCGACGTTTGTGCCAAACCCAGGCATTAGGGAAAAGACGTGGCATATAGCCTGCCTCGACGATACGATACGAGAAATCGATATCCTCGCCAAAGCGCATCTTTGTGAATCCTTCAAGCTGCAGATACACATCACGGCGTATACCCATGTTGAACGAACGTGGATAGAACTTGTCGAGTTTGGCCTTTCCACCTCTGATGCCACCTGTGGTAAAGAACGAGGTCATCGAATAGCTGATGGCTTTCTGTACCGGAGTGAACGACGGATGTGCAGCATCAGGACCGCCCCATGCTGCTATAGAGGGGAGAGGTAAGAGGTGAGAGGTGAGAGACTTCTCAACTGCTTCCAGATAGCCCTTGGGCAGTACTACGTCGCTGTCGAGTATGATCAGCCATTCGCCGTTAGAGCGTTCGGCTCCATAGTTGCGGCTTTGGCCGGGACCACTGTTCTCCTTGGCGTAATAATGCAAATCAAGGATGCTTGCGTATTTATCGCAAACATCCTTGCATGGTTTTATAGATCCGTCTTCCACAATAATTACTTCGAAATCCTTAAGAGTCTGGAGTGTCAGGCTTTCGAGTAATTCGTCCACTTCATCGGGACGGTTGTAGACGGGGACAATGATCGAATATTTCAATGTTCAATCTTCAATGATCAATCAAGGAATTACTCCTTCACTCTCTGCAGGTAAGAACCGTCGCGGGTGTCAACCTGAATCAGGTCGCCCTCGTTGATGAACAGAGGAACGCGAACCTCAACACCAGTCTCAAGTGTAGCAGGCTTCAGGGTGTTTGTAGCGGTGTCGCCCTTTACACCAGGCTCAGAGTGAGTAACGCGGAGAATGGTCTTGACAGGCATCTCGGCGTAAAGGATAGTACCGTCGGTAGTATCAGAAACAACCTCCACGATATCGCTCTCCTTCATGTACTCATGACCGATTACGAGCTCGTTGTCGATGGGGATCTGCTCGAAAGTCTCCTGATTCATGAAGATACGACCTGATTGGTCCTCATAGAGATACTGGTAAGGACGACGCTCGATGATAACGTCCTCGAGCTTCTCACCGATGTTGAAGCGACGCTCAAGTACGCGACCGTCTGATACGTTCTTAACCTTGATAATCATGATGGTGTTACCCTTACCTGGCTTGCGGTGCTGGAAATCGATGCACACCCAAATGCCACCGTCCATGCGAATGGCGGTGCCTTTTTTAATGTCTTGTGAATTAATCATAAACCTTTAAAATGTTACTTTTATATCGTTTTCGGGTGCAAAGGTACTGCTTTTTTGGAAAAAAACATAAAAAGTTTAGCTAAAAATCGTATAAAATTTGCGTAATTCAAAAGAAATGAGTACTTTTGCACCCCAAATCGGTAAATAAATAACAAAATTAAATAAGTATATAACAATGAAGAGAACATTTCAGCCACACAATCGTCGTCGTGTAAACAAGCACGGCTTCCGTGAGAGAATGGCCACCAAGAACGGTCGTCGAGTTCTGGCTGCTCGTCGTGCCAAGGGCCGTAAGAAGTTGACAGTTTCTGATGAGAATCACGGAAAGTAATTCGGACGGGAACTTAGAAAATGAGTTAAAATAGAAAGAAGTAGAGCGAAATCTTTGCTTCTTTCTGTTTTTTTATATAACTTTGCGTCCGAAAAGTGAAGTTAAGATGAAAACAAAGGAATTCTTCGGTAAGTTCTGCAGCAAGTTTCTGATTGGAAACCTGATAGCCATGGTACTGGTTATCTTTGCTCTGCTGGTAGGTGTAAACTACGGACTCGATTGGTATACCCATCATGGTGAGAGTATAAAGGTTCCTAACATCGAGGGTATGGATATTGACAAGGCCAGGGCTATGCTTGAGGAGAATGGGCTGATTATTGTTGTTACTGATTCGGGTTACAACAAACGCCTGCCTTCTGATTGTGTGTTGACTCAGAATCCCAGTGCAGGACTTACGGTTAAGTCGGGCCATACAATATATGTAACGATTAATTCTTCAAACTCGCCAACGTTGTCTATCCCCGATGTGGTTGATAACTGTAGCTATCGCGAGGCTGAGGCTAAGCTTGTGTCACTGGGATTCAAGGTGTTGCCACCTCAGTATGTAACAGGCGAGAAGGATTGGGTGTATGGCATTTCGTGTAATGGTCGCAAGGTTTCTGTAGGCGAGCGTGTTTCTATCGAACAGCCTCTTACACTGCTCATTGGCAGCGGTCAGTATGGTATGGACGAGGAGATTGGCATTGTTGAGCCAGAGTCACAGATGGAAGGCAGCAACAGCGAGGTCGACGATTTTGAGGAGGTAAAGGAATGACGAACGATACCGATTTCGAGGAGCAGGAAGAACTGCTGTACGAGCACTTCCGTATGGAGGTTGATAAAGGACAGGTGCCGATACGCATCGACAAGTACCTGTCCGAGCATCAGCCACACTCCAGTCGTAACCGTATCCAGAAGGCTGCGGATGCCGGTTTCATACATGTTAACGACAAACCTGTTAAGAGTAATTACAAGGTTCGCCCGGGCGATATCGTTACGCTCATGCTCGATCGTCCGCATTACGATACAACGATTGAGCCCGAGGATATTCCACTTGAGGTGGTTTACGAGGACGACGACCTGATGGTGATTAACAAACCTGCAGGTATGGTGGTTCATCCTGGTTGTGGAAACTTCAATGGCACATTGGTAAACGCCATCGCGTGGCACCTGAAGGATCTGGCCAGCTATGATCCTAACGACCCTGAGGTGGGATTGGTTCATCGTATAGATAAGGATACCAGCGGACTACTTGTTGTGGCTAAGACTCCCGATGCCAAGACATCGCTGGGCAAGCAGTTCTTCAACAAAACCACTCATCGCAGTTATAACGCTTTGGTGTGGGGAAACTTTGTGGAAGACGAGGGTAGGATTGAGGGCAATATCGGTCGCGATCCTAAGGATCGCCTGCGTATGGAAGTCTTTCCACCTGACTCTGAGATAGGTAAGCCTGCTGTTACCCACTACAGAGTGATGGAACGATACGGATATGTAACATTGGTAGAGTGTATCCTCGAGACAGGACGTACCCACCAGATACGTGCTCACATGAAGCACATAGGTCATCCGCTGTTTTCCGATGAACGCTATGGTGGCACCGAACTGCTCAGGGGCGAGCGTACGGCCAGCTATAAGGCTTACATACAGAACTGCTTCAAGCTCTGTCCGCGTCAGGTGCTGCATGCCAAGACGCTGGGCTTTGTGCATCCCACTACAGGCCAGCAGATGGACTTTACGTCAGAGTGGCCCGAGGATATGACAGCCCTGATTGATAAATGGCGAAACTATATAAAGTTTAAGAATTGAGAATTTAGAATTAAGAGATAAAACAATGGAAAATTTGAAGAGAACTATTGCCATCGTGTGTGGTGGCGATTCATCAGAACATGATGTTTCTCTGCGCTCGGCACAGGGACTTTACTCCTTCTTCGATAAGGAGCGCTACAATGTGTATATTGTTGACGTAAAGGGTCAGGACTGGCACGTGGAACTGCCCGATGGCACTACAGCCAAAATCGATAAGAACGACTTCTCGTTTATCGAGAACGGCGAGGCTAAGTTGTTCGACTATGCATATATCACCATTCATGGCACACCGGGCGAGAATGGTCTGCTGCAGGGCTACTTCGATCTGATTGGTCTGCCATATAGCACTAGTGGTGTGCTGGTTGAGGCTATGACTTTCGATAAGTTCGTGCTGAACCAGTATCTGCGTGGCTATGGCGTTTGCGTGGCCGACTCACTGCTGATTCGTAAGGGCTACGAGGAGCTTGTAGGCGATGATGAGATTGAGGAGCGTATTGGTATGCCTTGTTTCGTAAAACCTGCTGCCGATGGTTCTTCGTTCGGCGTATCAAAGGTTAAGAACAAGGATCAGTTGGCTCCTGCCATCCGCAAGGCTATGCTCGAGAGTCCTGAGATTATGGTAGAGGCATTCCTGGAGGGAACCGAGATTTCTATAGGTGTTTATAAGACCAAGGAGAAGTCGGTTGTTCTGCCTGCTACAGAGGTTGTTACCACCAATGAGTTCTTCGATTACGATGCCAAGTACAACGGTCAGGTTCAGGAGATTACACCAGCCCGTTTGCCCGAGGATGTTACCGAGCGTGTTCGTCAAATCACCTCTCATATCTACGACATCCTGCACTGCAATGGTATCATCCGTATCGATTATATCATCTCGAAGGAGGGCAAGATTTCGATGCTCGAGGTGAACACCACACCTGGTATGACTGCCACCAGCTTCATTCCACAGCAGGTTAAGGCTGCAGGCCTCTCAATGACAGATGTACTGACTGAAATAGTTGAGAATCAATTCAATTGATAATTGACAATTATGAATACCGAGAGAGCGGAGTTTGATGCGATTAGGCCTTATGAGGCCGGGGAGATGAAACTGGCTTTCGATGAGCTTCTTGCCGATCGCCAGTTCCAGTTGGTGCTGAAGAGCTTTGCACCTTGGCTGCCAAAGTCATTGCGCAATGGATTGCTACGTCTGGCATTTACCGGCGTAAAAACACCACTTGACTTCCAGAAGCGATTCATGAAGCCAGTAGTGAAATACATCATGCGCAAGCATACCGATGGCTGTAAAATCATCGACTCTTCGATCGCTCCATACGATAAGAGCGAGCGCTATACCTTTGTGAGCAATCATAGAGATATCGTGCTCGATTCTGCGTTTCTCGATGTTTTGCTCATAGATGCCGGCTATCCTACTACCGTTGAGATAGGTATTGGCGATAACCTGCTCATCTATCCATGGATCAAGCGTCTGGTTCGCATGAACAAGGCGTTCACCGTGCGCCGTGGTCTTTCGCTTCGCGAAACGTTGGCAGCATCGCAGCTGATGAGCCGTTACATCCACTATGCTGTTTCCACTAAGCGCGAGAATATCTGGATTGCGCAGCGCGAGGGCCGAGCCAAGGATTCAAGCGATCACACGCAGGATGCTGTGCTCAAGATGCTGGCTATGGGTGGCGACCTTAAAGAGTTGAACATCGTACCGCTCACTATCAGCTACGAGTTCGATCCTTGCGATTATCTCAAGGCACAGGAGTTCCAGCAGAAGCGAGATAACCCTGCCTTCAAGAAGAGCAAGCAGGATGATCTCGACAACATGAAAACGGGTATCTTCGGCTATAAGGGTCGGGTGGTATATCGCCCTGCAGCACCTATCAATACTTGGATTGATGAACTGTCTGAGTTGCCTAAGACAGAGTGGTTTAAGGCGCTTGCAGAGCGTATGGATCGCGAGATACATCGCGGCTACGAACTCTATCCTTGCAACTACATAGCCCTTGATGAGTTGAACGGTGATAATGCCAATGCTGCTCATTACACTGATGCCGACAAGAAACGTTTTGAGCAATATCTGGCTGGTCAGATGGCTAAGATTCAGATTCCCAACAAGGACGAGGCGTTCCTTCGCGAGCGTATGCTAACTATGTATGCCAACCCCGTTAGAAACTTTTTGAAGGTGAGAGAGTGAGAAAGTGAAAAGGTGAGATTATGAGAATGACGGATACATACAAGATAAGATGTTGGTGGCAGATGATTCTGCTGCCCCTTCTCACTTTCTCACTTCCTCACCTCCTCACCCTCTTACTTCTCTCCTCATGTACTCGCGATTCGTACGAGAAGGGTGAGGGTGAATATTCCTATCTGCGTGGCGATTTTGCTGAGGCCTTTGTAAATAGCAACAGGCAGATAACCAGGATTGTTACCGACGATGGCGATGAGCTTGACCTTACTGCTCCCGTTACAGCATCGTGGGCAGATGAGCCCGACACTACCTATCGTTGCCGCCTATATTATAATAAGGTGGAAAACAAGGCCGAGGTGTTGTCGATAGGCGAGGTGCCCTGTCTCACGGTGCATCCTCTTCCTGAGTTCGAGGTGCCCCTAGTCACCGATCCTGTTACGTTCGAGAGCACTTGGATGAGTAAGAACGGCCGCTATCTTAACGTCAGCATTCTGATTAAGACAGGTGTTACCAATGATACTTCAGCCATCCAGTCGTTGGGCTTCGTCACCGACACTATCATCACGCATCCCGACAACAAGAAAATCCGCCATATCATCATGCATCACGACCAGGCTAACGTGCCCGAGCATTACTCTACTCAGATCTACATGAGTATCCCTACAGAACAAATTGATGCCGATTCAGTTCGAATCAGCATCAACTCCTACGATGGTGAGGTGGTTGCCAAGCACTGTGTCCATTAATTAGCTTTGTATTCCTTGTTCACCACCGCATTCCACTCTATCTGGTCTGTGCGCTGGGCTAATGGTGCGTGTGGTATCACGCTGCCATCCTTTACCAGTATGATGGCGGGTATCTTGCCTGCCTCAATAGTCTGATAACCGCCCTCATAAACCTTGCCTGTCTGATAGTCGATCCACTTACCCTTTGGCAGATACACGTTGCGGCTGTTGCCACTCTCCAGCAGCGGTGCCACCAGCATCTTCGATCCGAACATATACTCATCTTCCACATACCATGCACCCTGGTCGTGCGGGAACTCTACCAATAGGGCACGCACCATAGGCAGTCCCAGTTTTGAACACTCCTTGGCCTGCTCCCAGATGTATGGCATCAGTTTGTACTTCATCTCGGCACACTCGCGGAAGGCGTCGGTAAACGATTCTGATATCAGCCATGGTTCTGTGGGCGGTGCACCGTGGGCACGGGTGTGACTGCTCAGGAATCCGAATGGCAGCCAGCGGCGATAGATATCCTCGGGCGATGCTGTCACGAATCCGCCCATGTCGTGACTCCAGAACGAGAATCCGCTCAGTCCAAAACTCAGTCCGCCACGTAGGTCGCCTAGCATGCCGGTGTTGGTGGTGGCAGCATCGCCGCCCCAGTGCAGGGCGTAACGCTGACTGCCAGCCCATGCCGAGCGGGCCCAGATGATGCCTTCGCCGGGATGGTTGCGCTCCACAACCTCCCACAGGGCTTTGTTGTAACGCAGTGGATACAGGTTGTGCTCATATAGTCCTCCCTTGCCGCTGTGATAGAAACCATTGTAAGGTGCAGCCTCGCCAAAGTCGCACTTGATGGTCGACACACCTTGTTTCATCAGGCCCTCTATCTTCTGCTGATACCAGCTGACGGTCTCAGGGTTCGAGAAGTCGAGTATTGCATCCTCCACAGGCATGCCGCCGGCAGCATTCTTCACGTGCAGCCCTTTGTCGATAATCTCGTTGAAGAATCGGTTCTTCGGGGTGAAGTATGGCAGCTGCCACAGACAAGTGTGGAAACCGTCCTTGGCCAGTTGCTTCAGCATCTTTACGGGATTCTCGAAACGATCCTTGGCAAACTGGTAGTCGCACTGCCAGTCAACACCAAACCATCCTGTGTCAAAGTGTATCACGTCGGCAGGTATGCGGTTGGCTCTCAGTTGGCGGGCTATCTCCAGACCTTCCTGCTGCGAGAAATAGGTGATGCGGCTCATCCATGTGCCAAAGCTCCACAGTGGAGGCAGGGGCGACTTGCCGGTAATCTCGGTGTATTCGTACAGGATGTCCTTAGGCTCGCCCAGAAACACAAAGAAGTCCATTTGTTCATCGGCCATAAACAGACGGTCGGCACCGATGTATGATGCGCCGAAGTCGCAGGTCACAGGGGCAGATGTGTGCATGAAGATACCATAGCCGCGATTCGAGAAGAAGAATGGCACGGGCTTATATTGTCCGTCGGTCTCGGGGCCTTGTGGGTCGGTCACACTCAGATGCACCTTCTGTCCTACCTTATTAAGAGAGGTGAACGATTCGCCGCAACCATAGATGCGCTCGCCCGGTGCCAGTGTCAGCACGGGGTTGATGCTACGCGAGTTGTCCGATCCGCGCTTGATGAACGAGAATGGCTGCAGCTTTACCTGACTCGAGTCGTTGTCGATAATGTGGCGTGTCTGTGTCAGCACCTTGCCGTTGGCATCCTTGATTACTATTCGCCAAGGATACTTTTTGATCTCTATACTGCCAAAGTCTGATGTGTATCTGATGGCGTCGCTGCTTTGTGTGGTGCGCCACATCTGTCCGTTGCCTTTGGCCTTGAATCCGTCGCAGAACATCACGTCCTCCTGGTCGGTATTATTCGGCTCCACAGGGGTGGTCAGCATGCGGATACGGGCGGTTCTGGGGGTGATGAACTCAATCTTGATCTTCAGGTTTGGGTCGTTGTCGTAGGCAGCATCTGGAAAGTCCAGCTGCTGCAGTCTTACGGGCCAGTAACCGTTCAGGTTGAATGCCTGTCGTGGCGACATCCTGTAGCGTTTCCATTGTACCAGTCCCTCGCCCTTGGCTGCGTTGAAGCTCACCAGCGAGTCGGCAAAAAAGTAGGTATTCGACAAGTCGTAGAAATCGGTCGACATGTCTTTTTGCATACACTGCAGGTACTGCACGCCTGCGTTGGTCTGGATTTGTGCTGCTGCGAAGCCCGTCCACAGTGTAGCACACACGATTGATATAATCCGTTTCATATATTGAAGTTTTATGCTTTAGATTGATAATTCGTTTGCAAAAATACGCATAATTGCTAATATGTCCAAATCTTTTATGGTACGATTTTGCTCATTTTACGTACTTGATGTGCTAAAAACTAGATTTTGGCAAAATAGTATCAGTATTTATCAACATAAATTGTTTTTTATTTTATTTTTTTTGTTTATCTTTGCCCCCGAATTAGAATCTATGAATTCAATTTCAACTATAACTATATAACTCAAATGAAACGAACTTATGACCCAAAACAATTCATCCTAACAAGAAGTTTCGCGTACCTATATAAATATAAGACGTGAAAACGGAGGAGTCTGTTTGTATCCTCTAAAAAACTAAAACAGTGTATATTACAAACCAATTAATCAGTTAAATACTTAAGTATGAATCGTAATTTTAGAAAGACAGCGCTGCTGATGAGTGCCATGGCTTTGTTTGGTCTTGGATACTCTTCAACCGCTAATGCCGCAGGAGCTCCCCAGGAGGTTCAGCAGGCAACGAAAAAGATTACAGGTACTGTAGTCGATGCTTCAGGCCCCGTTATCGGTGCTAGCGTGATTGAAAAAGGAAAGTCCGGTAATGGTGTTATTACCGATTTCGACGGACACTTTTCTCTTAATGTCACCCCCGGTGCTACGATTGTTATTTCGTACGTCGGTTATGAGACTCAGGAAATCAAGGTTGGTAATCAGTCAAGCTTCAACATTACTTTGAAGGAAGACGATGCCGTACTTGAGGAAGTTGTAGTAGTAGGTTACGGTACTCAGAAGAAAAAGCTGGTCACCGGTGCTACTGTTCAGGTTAAGGGTGAGGATATCGCCAAACTGAATACTACTAACGCTCTGACTGCTATGCAGGCATCTACCCCTGGTGTGAACATTACTCAGAGTTCTGCTCAGCCAGGACAAGGTTTTAAGGTAAATATTCGTGGTATGGGTACTATTGGTGATAGCTCTCCTCTGCTGATTATCGATGGTATCAATGCAGGTACAGCGGATAATGGCCTTAATGGATTGAACCCTAACGATATTGAGAGCATCGATGTTCTGAAGGATGCTGCTTCGGCTGCTATCTATGGTGCCCGTGCTGCTAATGGTGTAATTCTTGTTACTACTAAGCAGGGTAAATCAGGTAAGATACAAGTGCAGTATGATGGATTTGTAGGTGTTTCTAATGCTTACAAAGTTCCTGGTATGGTTAATGCGCAACAGTATATGCAGATTATCAACGAGACCAACTTTAATACTTACGGAACAGCAACCAACTGGTCAAGCCTTGTTCCTCAGGCTATCCTTGACAAGGTGAATGGTGGTTGGACTGGTACTGATTGGTTTAAAGAGTATGAGAATAAGAACGCCCTTCAGTTCAGCCACGCTGTAACTCTGAATGGTGGTACTGATCGTTCTAAGTTCTCAATGTCTTTGAACTATAGCTCTAACCAGGGTATTATGGGTGGAAGCAATGCTTCTTCTTATCGCCGCTATGGTGGCCGTATCAACTCTGAGCATGTTGTGCTGAGAGGTAAGGATCTCTTGGGCGAGGAGCACGACCTGTTGACTATAGGTGAGAATGTTTCTTACTGGTATCACAATAGCCATACGCTTGCTGAGAGTAATGGTTATTGGAATGTGATGCAGGCTGCATATATTGCCTCTCCACTGGTTGAGCCTTATGACGCTGAGGGCAATCTGACAAGTTATGCTAACAATCACCTGGGCTATAGCGATATGATTTACGGCAACCCATTGAACCACTTCCTTAACGGAGGTTTCGGCTCTCTGAACAACAGCCGTGACTTTGGCGTGGGTGCAACTATTTTCTGGATAGTGGAGCCAATTAAGAACCTGAAGTATCGTGGACAATTCAATACTGGCTATAGTTCAAACAACTATCGTCAGGTAGGTCTGCCTTATTCTTCAAGTTCTACATCTGCCAGCGGTTCTTATACTTTGAGTATGAGTCAGGGCCAGAGTAGCAGTTTCACTATTGAGAATACACTTTCTTATATTCTGCCAAAGCTTGGTAAGAATACTATTGATATTTTGATTGGTCAGTCACTCGAGCGTTCAGACTGGAGTACTGGAATGAATATGAGCTTTGAGGTTGATGGTACAAATCTGAATACTTTGGTTCTCAATGGTTGGGATTATAACATTCCTGCCAACTATGAAACTCAGTATCTTACAGGTCATGGTGGTTATGACAATCCTCAGCAGGGTAGCATCGCTTCGTTCTTTGGACGTGTAAACTGGAACTATGATGAGAAATACATGGCAACAGCGATCTTCCGTGCCGATGGGTCTTCAAACTTCGCACGCGGTAAGCGCTGGGGTTACTTCCCCTCATTCTCTGCTGGTTGGGTTATCACCAACGAGAAATTCATGGAGGGCACCCGCAGTTGGCTGGACTTCTTTAAGATCCGTGCCTCTTGGGGACAGAACGGTAACTGTAACATTGGTAATTTCTACTACCTGTCAAACATCCGCTTCTCTCCAACAGACTATGCTGACTATGGTTACAAGTTCTCTAGTGATATGAGCAACACTGTTAATCGTAATGTATATCAAACAGGTGCTTATGCAGGAAATGTTCCTAATCCGGATGTAACATGGGAAACATCAGAACAGACCAATATTGGTTTCGATGCTCGTTTCATCAGCGGTAAGCTTGGTGTAAACTTCGACTGGTATGTAAAGAAGACTAAGGACTGGCTGGTACAGGCTCCAATGAATGCTGTGCTTGGTTATGAGGAGCCTGCATATGTAAATGCTGGTGATGTAAAGAATACAGGTTTTGAGCTCGCACTTTCTTGGCGCGACCAGATTGGTAAGGACTTCTCTTATCATGCAAATGTAAACCTGGCAACCAATAAGAACGAGGTAACTCGTCTGGAGAACAATGCTGGTTACATCAATGGTCAGGACAAGGCTATATTCGAGAACTCTTCATGGGTTTCTCGCGTAGAGGTAGGTCACCCCATTGGATACTTCTCTGGTATGTCATATAGTGGCATTTGGCAGAATCAGGCTCAGATAGATGAGGCTATTGCTGCTGGTAAGGCTGTGCTTCCTGGTGCTGTTCCTGGTGACTGTATCTGGGACGATTGGAACGGCGACGGTCAGATTTCGCTCTCTGAAGACCGTCATGAGATTGGTAACCCACATCCTGATCTCAACCTCGGTGTAAGCCTTGGCTTTGAGTGGAAGGGACTCGACTTCGGTGTTACTGGTTCTGGTGCTTTCGGACAGCAGGTTATGCAGTGCTATCGTACTGCTCTATTGGCAAGTCCTTATGGAAACTATACGGTATCAGACTTTGAACGTTGGCATGGAGAGGGCACAAGCAATACTAAGCCTCGCCTTACTGTAGGTTCTATCAATGATCAGTGGGTATCTACTCGCTATATGCAGAATGCTGACTACTTTAAGATCCAGAATATTACTCTTGGATACGACTTCTCTAAGCTGTGGAAGGGTTCTCCATTCAGTCAGCTCCGCCTCTATGTACAGGCTCAGAATCTCTATACCTTCACTGGTTACACTGGTGTAGATCCTGAAATCGGATCATCTGGTGGTAAGGATTCTTGGGCTCGCGGTATCGACGTAGGTCTTTATCCAACTGCACGTACATTCATTGTTGGTGCAAGCATTAAGTTCTAATGTAATATTAATAAGGTATATAAGAATATGAAAAAGATATATGTAATGGCAATCGCGGTTCTCTTCGCAGTAGGACTTACCTCGTGTGAGGATTTCCTCGATTCCTCAAATTATACAGGAGCTACGAATGAGAACTATCCTGCTACGCCAAGTGACTTGAATAAGCAGTTGGCTGCCCTGTATGGTGTAATGAACCAGATGAGTACTTCTCCACTGGAAACTCCTTGGTTTGTAAACTACATCATGTCTGACGATGCTAATGGTGCTGGTGGTACTGGTGACGTTGAGGCACATGCAGTTGGTCACTTGATGACTAATAAGGAGACTCTCTATGATAATGCATGGAAGAATGTTTATGTTGGTATTTCTCGTGCCAGTGCTGTAATCTATGGTGTTGATGCATTTGACTGGACTGGTCAGGAGTCTTCACGTAATCAGATGCTGGGTGAGGCTTACTTTATGCGTGGACTGTTCTATCTCTGGGGCGTTCAGTTCTGGGGTGATATTCCTGCATATTGGGCAATTGCTGCTCCCGATCCATGTCCACAGCAGAGTGCTGAGGATGTGATTATGCCACATATTCTGGCTGACTTCACCAGTGCTGCTAACCTAATGTCTCATGGTGCCACTACTCGTGGCGATGGTCATGCTACAAAGGGTGCTGCCGAAGGTATGCTGGCTCGTGCTTACATGTTCTATCAGGGTTTCTATAAGAAGGCTGGTGAGCTGGCTAATGCAAATCTTGCCGACGTTTCTTTCGAAGGCTTCGATCAGGAAGGTGCTGGTTCTTCTCTGAGCAAGGCTCAGGTAGTAGCTTTCCTCGAGGATGCTATCAACAATGGTGGCTATAAGTTGGTTGAGGATTTCCGTCTGCTTTGGCAGTACACCAACGAACTGACTATTCAGGACTACAATTATGTAGCCGATCTTAAGGCTGCTGGTAAGGTTTGGTCTGGCAATGGTAATGAAGAGGAAATGTTCCAGGTTCAGTATATGAACGCTAACTCATGGAATGGAACCATCGGTATGGGATTCTGTAATCAGGTTGAACTTTATACTGGTCTCCGTTGTGATGCTGATGAGAATAGTAATAGTAATGGTGGTGCTGAAACCTTCCCATTCGGACAGGGTTGGGGTCAGGGTACTATCAATGCCAATCTGTGGGACGAATGGCCTGATTCTGACCCACGTAAGAAAGCTACTATCCTTGATGCTCCAAATGAGTTGTCAGCTTACTACTTCACAACATCTTGTTCAGAGGATGCTGGTTATTACAATAAGAAATGGATGTGCGTAACATCTAAGAAGTCTAATGAGACTGTTGTAAAGGATAAGGAAGAATATGCTGGCGGTACTGGTGGTGACCACTATTCTTGGTGGGGCGTATGGCGTCTGTTGAATACTGATACACCAGCTCCTAATGGTAACTCATTCCAGGGCGACCACTTCTCAGACATAGTTCTGCTTCGTCTTGCTGACGTTATGCTGATGCACTCTGAGCTTACTGGTACTGCCGATCAGATGAACAAGGTGCGTGCTCGTGCAGGTCTGCCAGCTACAACCTATTCTTGGCAGAACATTAAGAATGAGCGTCGTTTCGAGCTCGCTGGTGAGGGCCTCCGTTTCAACGACCTGCGTCGCTGGTCAGGTAAGGATGGTGGTAGCTCTTGTGAGGCTGCTGTAGCATTGCAGAAACAGGATGGTACTCGTGTAAACTACTGTGGCACATGGACTAAGATGTATCATGGTAAGGGTGTTGGCGGTAGCAGTTGGTCTCAGCGCTATGCAGATACCGATGGCTTCCTGCCAAAGCCTCCCGCACAGATCAGTATTGTTGCTGACCCATCTATCTTGAGCCAGAACAAGGGTTGGTATGACGGAACATCTTGGAGTATGTCTGGTACACCTATCTATTAATTAAGAGTTAATAATTTAGATTTTAAGAGAAATAGCAATATGAAAAAATCAATATTATTGTTCGCAGTTGCGCTGGGCATGCTCACGGCCTGTGATCCTATTAAGGAAAAAGGCAGCATGGATATCGACAACTATACCTCAGCAAATCTGCTTGATGGTGCAACATTCTCGCAGTATGCTGATGAGGCATGCACAACTCCTGCCGCTGATGGTAACTGGATTAAATATAACATTCCAAATGCCTCAAGTGTCTTTATCTACTACGTAAAGGCTGATGGTTCTGAGTTTAAGCTCGCCAGCGGAGCTGCTGGTGGCGTGTTCAACTTCGTACCTTCACGTGGATCAGATCCTGTTCAGACTGTTTATTTCAAGTATATCAATGCTAACCTTGATGAGGTTGTAGCATCAAAGGAATTCACTGTGCAGGTTGCTGCCGAGCTTAATCCCGAGATACGTCTCATCGCTTCGAATGATTATGGCAAGAAAACCTGGACTTGGGATCCCTCTATCACAGGTGCTGTTTGGGGTAACATGGGTTACTGCGGTGGTGCAGGTTCCGACGTTGGTATCTCAGGTAACGGTCAGTGGTGGGGTGTCACCTCTACTGATGAGTTCAACCAGCAGCTCCAGCACACTCATAACGGTGTGAACAATGGCGATGGCGACCTCAACGCTTACATGGTATTTACCGAGGACGGACTCATCAAGTCGTACAATGCCGATGGTGGTATCATTCGCGAGGGTTCTTACGAGATTAAGGACTACAATCCTAATGGCGAGTGGAAGGTTGGTACACTTGTTACCGATGCAATCCTGTGGCCATACGAGATCAACTCTAATGGTAACGTGCCTGGCACTTACGAGATCTGCTATCTCACTTCTGATAAGATGACCCTTGTTTATCCTGACGGAGGCGACTACGGATCACTCGGCAACTGGGGCGAGGCTACCTTCTGGCACTTCTGCAGCAATAGCGACGTGAAGGGTATGGCCTATGGCTATGACAACGGTAAGTCTTGGACATGGAATACTGAGGCTCCTGATGGTGTTGTCTGGGGTAACATGGGTTACTGCGGTGGTGCAGGTGCCAATGCTGTTGCTTCAGGTAAATGGTGGGGCGTAACCAGCGAGGCTGAATTCATGGGCCAGCTCAACCACACCAACGATGGTGCTGCCCACGGCGATGAGAGCATGAATGCTTACATGACCCTGACTCCTGATGGTGTCATCACCCGTCATGCTGGCGATGGCTCAGTTATCAACACTGGTACATTCGAGATCGACGAGAGTGTTAAGTGCGATTGGAAGGTGGCTAACCTGAATACCACAGCTGGTACCATCCTGTTCCCATACGAGATCAACTCTGGTGGTAACATGCCAACAACTTTCGAGATGGTTTATCTGTCGGGCAACAAGATGACTCTTGTATATCCTGATGGTGGCGACTTCGGTGGTCTCGGCAACTGGGGTGAAGCAACCTTCTGGCAGTTCAAGGCTAAGTAATTGGTTGGCTTGAGATTTTGATATATCATATCAATTGCCCCGTAGTCAAAAAAAACAACTACGGGGCGATTTCAAAACAAGAATATGTTAGTATGTAATAGTTGGTTTTAAACTATGTAATAGTTGGTTATAGAACCATTTTAAGGCGCCGCTCGTGATGAGTAGCGCCTTATTTTTTTATCTGATTGCGTAGAGGTAAGCCAGCAGGGCCATCTTGCCGCGCATGGTTTCGCGGGGAGTGAACTCGCCGTTAACCCAGAAGTAGCGCTGGTTGAAGTATGACTCCTGACGGGGCCAACCGCCATCAGTCCATGAAGGATACATCTGGTTGAGCAGGATGCGAGCATCGCCTCCGTTATGGCCGGGCGACCAGGTCTCGGTGCCATTGAATGGTGTCTGACCTGGATGGCTCTCGGGGGTGCCATCGTTACGACCGGTGGTATAGACATCGGTGATATGACGCTCGCCAAGACCGGTCATCTCTACGATGTTACCAGGGTTGCGGCCCATGGCCCAACCTGCCTCGGTGTACATGATATGCTCCAACTGCTTGCGCTGGGCCTTGTCGGCAATATAGTGGGCCAGCATAACCAGCTGCAGGTTTTGTGAGGTCTGCCAACGGCTGTCGTTAGCAGCGCGGCGCGATGGGCGGTTGGTTACATGACCATAGTTATATTCCTTAGCCTGTGCATTGACACAAACCTTGAGATTCTGATAGAGCTCGCCATAGTGGCGGGGCTGCGGACAGGTGAGGTAAGCAGCAGCTGCCCAATACTGGCAGAAAGGAACGAGTTGCTTACCCTCCTCATGCATCACACCAACACCGAAGAATCCGTGGCGGCCCTTGCTGAAGAGCTGCGACTTGCTATCCTTAATCATACTCTCCTCGGCAAAGATCTTCTCCCATGCCTCATCGCCAGTGAGGTTATAGAGGAAGGCAGCGGCCATCTGGCGGAAGTCGCGGCCACGCATCTGCATCGAGCCTACATCCTGTAGGTCGTCGAGCTGCTGATTCTCTTGCTTAGAGGCAAAACGGAAAGCCTTGATGGCTTCATCGGTATAGTACTGGCGCAATGAATCGTTCTTATTCAGGCGGAAGGCCTCGGCGATGATGGCGCAGTTGGCTGCGTTAGCCCAAGCGGCCATGGTGGTGCAGCCGGCCTGGAACATCACACTCCAGTCGGCACATGGATTGGTGACACCCTGTGAGTAAGCCTCGCCATCGCGGATAGAAAGGAAGAAGTCGACCTCGTTGCGGGCCTCATCGATGAGGTCGGGGATGCCGTTGCCGCTCTCGCGGATGCCCAGGGCATCGTCGTTCAGCTTACCACCTGTGAGGATATAAGGCAGCAACATATCATAGATGTTGCTGACGTGAGCCAGATGGCGGTCCCAGTCGAAGGCATCAGAGTGACCACCTTTTACCTCGGTGTTGACAGGGTTGCCGGGCAGACGGTGCTGCCAGAAGATGCTCTGCTTGAGCTGCTTGAAGTGGGGCTCATCCCACACATCGGTGTGCAGTTCACGCCAGCCGGGACTCCAAGGCTGGAAGTCGGTCTTATAGACGGTGAATCCCTTAGGATCGGTCTCAGGAATGAACTGAGGTTGACGTGGGATGGGGTTGACGTGTGCAGGGTCGATAGGCTCGCCCAGACGCATATAGTAATAACCGCGAACCGAGTAGCGGTAGGGCTCGTAGTAGATGTCGTTGTTAATCTGGAAGTCCATGCTGCAGCCCACATCCTCTACTACCAATCGGTAGCAGCCGGGCTTAGCAGCCTTGAAGTCGATGTTCCACACATCGGTGCCGATGAGGGCCTTGCCACCGGCCTCCTCCTTAGAAGCTGAGGCTGGCTGCCAGAACTTGACGGTGCTTACCTTCTGCTTTTTCTTGGTATTGACATTGTAAAGCCATACACCTTTGCCCTCGAGTGATTTGTAGTCACGCTGACCACCATCGCCCAGCCACTGGTAAAGGTCGGCAGCGTGTACCGACTCGTAAGGCGAATAGCCGATGATGTTGACGTGGACAGCCTCCGACTGGGTATTCCAGATGTCGAAGCGTACTGAGGCCTGCGACTTATCGGAACCCACACCTTGGGGAATGGTGACGGTATAAGTACAACCCTGGCGCAGCGACTTGGGCAGCTGTAGGAACAGCCAATGGTCGAGTTCGCTGGTAAGGGTGTTGTCGGTATTCATTGGTTTTGACTTACGCCATACGGCCACGGGCTGTGCTGAGCCGAAGGTCTTGTCGTCCTTAGAGCTGATGAGCCATCCGGCAGCCTTCTGAATGTCGGCTACCTTTAGTCGCTCGCCGAAAACCAACAGCGTGTCATCGCCTTCTGAGAACGAGTGACCCAGATAGGCGCTTGGGCCTGTGCCGTTGTCGCGATAGTGCACTTCGCCGTCGCGAAAATGAACCATCAGGTAATCTTTGTCAATCACTTTAACTCCAAGGAGTTTGGTTGCGAAACAGTTGGCGGGGATAGCAAGCATAACGGCCGCCAGCGCTGCAAAAATAGTTTTTTTCATTTTGATGTTTTATTGGTTGGTAATACTTTATTGCTTAAATCGGCTACAAAGATAGTGAAAAATATGTTTTAGATGGTATAAATTGAGAAAAAACTTTGTTTACTCAGAATTTTATGGTAATTTTGCGGCGTTTATGAATAAGGTAATAACTAAATACGGAACTATAATGATGTCGGCACTGGTTGGTGTCGGTATCTTTTTATTCTGGTTTATTGCCTATCCCCATGCTTTGTCGTATCAGGAACAGTATCAGTTGTTTTTGTGGACAGGCGATTACTTTGCAGAACATGTGACTATTCCTGGCGGATTGGCAGGCTGGTTGGGCGAGTTTATCGTTCAGTTCTACTATATAGAATGGCTTGGTGCATTGCTGCTGGCTTTGCTGTTTGTTGCATTACAGCTGGTAACAGCCCACTTGCTGCCCAAAAGGTGGTGGTGGCTTAGCATGGTGCCCGTATTGCTGTTGTGGTGGCTCATGGGTGATATCAATGTGTTGTTATCGCTGCCTGTGGCCATTGTGCTGGCGCTGGCGCTGGCTTGTGTGATGCCCGGCAGTTTTACATGGGCCGATGTGGCGGTGCTGCCCGTGGCTTATTGGCTGATAGGTCCTGTGGTGTGGGTATATATATTGGTACGCGTGCTGCAGCTGGGATGGAAACACTTTTGGACGGCAGGCTGGCTGTTTACTGTGCAGTTGGTGGCTTATGCGTGGCTATTGCCCCAGTGGCCTCTGCAGCAGGTGCTTACGGGATTGAACTATTATCGCATACCCTTGCATTTTCCGCAACTCAGCGGGTATGATAAGGAAATGTACGAACTGATACGCCAAGATTATCTGGTAAGGAACGAACGTTGGGATGAGATTGTGAAACGGGCAGCTGAGTATCAGGTGCGCACACCATTCTGGTCGAACTGTGTGAACCTGGCTTTGGCGCAAAAACGCCTCCTGGCCGATCGTATGTTCGATTTCTATCAAAGTGGTGAGGATGCACTCATTATGCCTCGCACACGCGACCTGACTTCGATGCTTCCATCGGCCGAAGCCTTCTGGCGTTTAGGTATGGTCAATTCGGCCCAGCGATATATGTTTGACACTCAGGAGTCTATACTGGATGGCCGTAAGAGCGGACGATGCACCAAACGCATAGCTGAGTGTATGTTGGTTAATGGACATTATAAGACGGCCGTTAAACAATTGGAGCTGCTGAAGAAGAGCCTTTTCTATCGTTCGTGGGCTGAGGAGGTGAAACTGAACGATGACTGGGTGAACGCGCACCCTGTGTATGGAAAGTTGCGCAAGCTGAGATATCAGGAGAACTTCCTGTATAGTTATGAGGAGATAGACAAGATGTTCGGCCTGCTTTTTATGAACAATCAGCAGAATAAGATGGCTTTGGATTATTTTGTGGCGCAGTTGCTGTTGAAGGGTAACATTCCCGCCTTCCAGCATAATATGGGCATAGTGCAGCAGTATGGCGGTTATCGCCAGATGCCGTTGGGCTATCAGGATGTGGTGCGTTGTATCCAGATGCAAGGCCGTGTGCCCGATTCTCCTTACGCCAAGTATGTGAAACAAATGACAGAAAGGAGCAGGAAATGATAAAGGCAATCAAACGACTCTCCCTGTGCCTGTGCATCGCGGTGTTGATGCTGGCCTCGTGCACCTCGGTACCTGAGCATGTCACAAAGGTGGATGAGTTGCCTAAGATATATCCTGACTATACGGATGTGACGGTTCCGGTTGGTATCGCGCCCCTGAACTTTAACTTTGCCACTGACGATATCGACTGCATGGATGTGGTGGTGAGAGGTTCGAAAGGGGGCGAGTTGCATACTAATGGTCGGTGGGCTGACTTTGATGTGGATGACTGGCACCAGCTGACGGCGCAGAATAAGGGCGGCGAACTGACAGTAACCGTCTGTGTAGAGAAGGATGGTAACTGGACGCAATACCGTGAGTTTACCATCGCAGTAAGTGCCTACAGCCTTGATGACTGGGGATTGACCTATCGCCGTATTAAGCCCGGCTATGAGGTGGGTGGCGATATTGGCATTTACCAGCGCGACATACACAGCTTTGAGGAGCATGCTATCCTGACCGAGACGGTAGTGCCAGGGCGATGCTTCAATTGTCACACAGCCAATCGAACTAACCCCAACCGTATTACCTTGCAGATGCGAGGTGAGGGGGGCGGAACCCTGATACAGAAGGACGGTAAGCAGATATGGGTGGAAACCAAAACCGACTCGACTAAGGCTGCCGGATCTTATAGTTACTGGCACCCTCAGGGCGACTATGTGGCTATGGCCGTAAACTCAGTGCATCAGAGCTTCTTTACTGGTACTAGACAGCGCATAGAAGTGTATCATAAGTTCAGTGATGTTGAAGTGTTGGATACACGTACTAACGAACTGATACTGTCGCCGTTGCTGATGACGGACGACTTGGAGATATTTCCGGCTTTCTCGGCCGATGGCAAGTGGTTGTATTACAGCTCATCGAGGCCCTGCAGAGTGCCTGCTGAATATGAAAAGGTGAAATGCTCACTGTGTCGTATCGCCTTTGATGCAGAAGAAGGACGCTTTGGCGAGGTGGTTGATACCCTGTTGAATGGTCCGTCTACAGATAAGAGTTATGTGTTGGCCCGTCCGTCGTACGATGGTCGTTGGCTGATGTACTGTGTGAGCAGTCGCGGTAACTTCCCGGTGAGTCAGGATGATGCCGATTTGTGGCTGATGGACCTGAAGACCGGAGAGCACCGTGAGCTCAAGGAGGTTAACAGCCAGCAGTGTGAGAGTTTCCACAACTGGAGTGAGAACAGCCATTGGTTCGTGTTCAGCAGCAAGCGCGAGGACGGTATGTATACCAAACTCTATCTGGCGTGTATCGATGACAATGGGCGCGTATCAAAACCATTCCTGTTGCCTCAGCGTAATCCCCGCAAGTTCTATACGGAGATGATGGATGCCTATAACTGTCCTGACTTCACTAAGACCAAGGTGGAGCTGGATGCGCACGAGGCTTATCGTCAGGTGTTTGATAACAAACGAGAAAAAGTAAAAATCAAATAATAATGAAAAAGATTCTATTATGTTTTATGGCTGTGGTAGCTGCTACGATGTTTTACAGCTGCCAGATGAATGACGGCAAGTGCTATGTAGAGGGCGTGGTAAAGGGCGAACAGTATGAAGGTAAGCGCATCTTCCTGGTACCGATAAACGGCCCCAAGACAGCAGAGTATGTCGATTCGATGGAGATTACCAATGGTAAGTTCCACTTTACCAAGGACTTCACCAAAGACACGATGCAGATGTACCAGATTCTGGTAGACTATCACTACCGCATGGGACTCCAGCCGCTGCTGATTGTTGGTGAACCAGGCCACGTTCATGTGACGATCGACTCCATCAGTTCTGCCGGAGGTACTCGTCAAAACGATTCGCTACAGGCATGGAAAGAGGCCACCGAGAAGCACGGTCAAGAGTATGCTACCTATAACCGCACGGTAGGAATGCTGCGAGGGAGAGGTATGATGGAACAGGCTGCTAAGATAGAGCAAGAGGGCCGTGAGTACCATCTGTCATATAAGAGATATTCGCGTCAGTTGGCTGAGAACATGAAGGAGGGCGCGCTTCACGACTTCCTGAAGGAAATCTTCCCGCTGACCTATAAACGTAAGATGCCCGATGGCACCATCAAGACTTTCGATGCAGATACAAATGAAGAAATCGCTGAGTAATTTCTTGCAGGCGCATGCACAGCTGCTGTTGACGCTGGTGTTCGGCCTATGGGTGTTCCTGTTCTGGTGGCACCGCTACCCGTTTGCGCTCACCTACCAGGAGCAGTTGCAGCTGTTCATGTTCGACGATGACTACTTCCTTAGCCGTATCGCCGAGCCTGGCGGACTGGCCAGATATGTCGCCGAGTTTCTGGTGCAGTTCTATAATGGTGTGGCCCTTGGCGCACTGATCATTGCTGTGCTGTTTATGCTGCTGCAGCGACTCACTTGGCGCCTGATGCGCTCTGACAGTCATTATGCGCTGAGCTTCCTACCCGCCGTGATGCTGTGGTATGCCATGGGCGATGAGAGTGTGATGCTGACCTATGCGGTGGCTCTGTTGATGGCGATAGCCGCAGGGCTGGCGTGGATCAAGTGCACCGCTAAATGTGCCCAATGGGTTAAGTGGCTTGTCCTGTTGATCGTCATCCCTGTGCTTTATTGGTTTGTCGGACCGTTAGTACTGTTGGTGGCATTGCTGATGACGCCGTGGTCGATTGCCGTACAGGGTGTGCTCTACTCATTGGCGCTGATGTTGTTCAGTGCGCACTATCTGCCATACCCCATGATGCGTGTGGTGCTGGGCATCAGCTATTACCGATTCCCGGTAACATTGCCTTATCTGCTCATGGCGATACCTGTGGTTATCGCCCTGCTGGCTTATGTGACAAATAAACTGCCCAAGGCAAAGCAGTGGGTAAACGTGGCCGAGGTGCTGCTGGTACTGGTGGTTCTTGGCGGTTTGGTAGATCTGGGCTATGATAAGAAGAAATACGAACTGATAGAATACGACTATCTGGTGCGTGTGCGGGATTGGAATGCCATTATAGCCAAGGCTGAGAAACATGCCCCCGACCTGCCTATGAGCGTGAGTGCTACCAATCTGGCTTTGGCCATGACCAACCAGTTGGGCGACAGGGCTTTTGAGTTTTATCAGCGTGGGCCACAAGGCTTGTTCCCCAAGTTTGAGCGCAACTTCGCCAGCTCACAGCTTACAGGCGAGATCTATTTCCATCTGGGACTGATCAATACAGCCCAGCGTCTGGCCTTTGAGGCCATGGAGGCTATACCTAATTATAATAAGAGTGCCCGCGTGGTGAAGCGCTTGGCTGAGACGAACATCATTAACGGACAGTACAAGATAGCCGAGAAGTATCTGCGCATGCTGGAGAAAACCATTTTTTACCGTCCATGGGCACAGCGGATGATAGCTATGTTGGGTAAAGAGAAGGCTATCAACGACGAGCCGTTGTTTGGCACGTTACGTCAGTATAAACTGCAGAAGGATCTGTTCTTTAGCGATGGAGAACTTGATAATATCTGCGGGCAGTTGTTCCTGCATAACAATCAGAACATGATGGCAGCCCAATATCTGCTGATATTACCGCTGATGGACAGAGATATTGAAAGGTTTATGTCATATGTCCAGGTGGTTCAAAACCATGTTCAGTATAATCCCCGCAGTTGCCAGGAGGCTATCGCCTTTGCATTTATGCGCCGTGGACAAATGCCGCCACAGGGAATCGTCAATCAGATGATACTTAATGAGATGAACGACTTTGCGCGTATTTATTCGAGCAATAGGAATTCGCCTGAGCTTTATCGATTCAGGAATACTGTTTGGAACTATTTAATGGATGTGAAATGATGAAGTGTTTTAGATATTGGGTGATTGGTGTTGGGTGTTGGCTGATGGCAGCTTGTACATCGGTTGTAGAGAATCCGACGAAGGTGGATAAGTTGCCTGCTATATATCCCGATTACATAGGTGTAACCATACCTGCTGGAATCGCACCGCTGAACTTCAATTGTGCTGCCGATGATATCGACTGCATGGATGTGGTGGTGAAAGGATCAAAGGGTGGCGAGATGCACGTGCAGGGCGATGAGGCTGATTTTGATATTGCCGACTGGCATGAGTTGACCGCACAGAACAAGGGCGGACAGCTTATTTTTACCGTCTGCACCAGAAAGGATGGAGCATGGACACAATATAAGGACTTTACGGTGAACGTGAGCCAGTATGGTATCGATGAATGGGGACTCACTTATCGTCGTATTGCCCCTGGTTATGAGGTGTTCAGTCACATGGGCCTGTATCAGCGTGACCTGTCAACCTTTGATGAATATGCTATCATCGAGAATACCCAGGTGCCTGGGCAGTGCGTAAACTGTCATACGGCGCACCAGAAGGATCCTAAGAATTTTGTGTTCCATGTGCGTGGTACTCACGGCGCTACGATGTTCCAGATGGATGGTAAGCGCGAATGGCTTAAGGCCAGCAACGACCAGCTAGGTGGCTCGATGGTTTATCCATATTGGCATCCTAGTGGCAAGTACTGTGCTTTCTCAACAAACCAGACCCGACAGGGTTTCCACGTGGTATCTACCAAACGTGTTGAGGTGCTGGACCTGTCGAGTGATGTGTTTGTCTACAATCCGGTGACACACGAGATACTGACCGACTCGCTGTTGCAGACTAAGGACTGGAGTGAGAACTCGCCAGTTTTTTCGCCCGACGGCCGTACATTGTATTATATGACGTGTAAGCAGCAGGAGTTCCCGGCACATGTTACTGACGAGAAGTATAACCTCTGCAAGATTGACTTTGATCCGGAAACGGGTAAGTTTGGCGAAAAGGTCGACACCATCTTCAATGCCGTAGCTATGGGGAAGAGTCTCACTTGGCCGCGTCCATCGTACGATGGTAAGTACATGATGTTTACGCTGTTGGATTATGGGTATTTCTCTATCTGGCACAACGAGAGCAACCAGTGGCTGCTTGACTTGCAGACGGGCGAGGCTCGTGAGCTGAAGGAGATAAATAGCGATATGGCCGACAGCTTCCATAACTGGAGTCTGAACAGCCGTTGGGTGGTTTTTACCAGCCGCAGGGGTGATGGTTATTACACCCGCTTGTATCTGGCCTGTGTCGACGAAAAGGGACACTTCTCGAAACCGTTTATGCTGCCTCAGCGTCATCCCAAGGAGTATTACAACGAGAGTATCTACTCGTTTAATGTTCCCGACTTCACAACGACCAAGGTTGAGTTTGATGCTTACCAGGCTGGTAAAGAAATAGAATCAGACAAACGAACTGAAACAAAGGTGAAATAATTAATGGCGGCCATCAAGCCGCCATTAATTATTTAAAAGGTATTGCGTCCTTCTTCATCGCTTTGGCTACATCGTCCACATCGAAAGGAACCTGTCCTTTTCCAAGTTCCGGTGCATTAAACGACTTGAGGTTATTGTCGTAGAATGTGGGATATTTCTGTGGCAGACAGAAGGGCTTGTGCGCCTTGCCGTCCTTGTCGATATAGCAGAAGTAGGGCTTACCGTAAAGACCATCGTCGCGCTTCGATGCAAAGACAAACCATCGGCTGTTACTGCTCCACGAATGATAGGTGTCACTTTTCTGACTATTAACAATTGTGAGTGTATCGATGGCGCCTGTCTGCAGGTTTATCATCTGCAGGTCGGCCTCAGGATGCCAGATGGGGAAAGTACCATAGTCGGCCACGGTGAAGAGTATAAACCTGCCATCGGGTGAAACACGTGGATGACAAACACTTCGGCCTGCAAACAGTGTGTCTACCTTGTTGCCTATCTCTCCTGTCTTCTCATTGAATGAAATGCGCACCAGTTTGTACTGCAGTTGTTTGATGTCCTGTGGCAGGCTCACGCTGTCGGCTGAACAATAGTAGATATACTTGCCATCGGGTGAGAATGTGGGGAAGGTCTCGAACTTCAAACTGTCGCTCAGCAGGGGCGACGAGATGACACGATGCTCCTGCATATCAGCTACAAATACATTTGAAGCAGCATCGTAAACCTCAAGACGCTTGCTGGCCAGACTATGGAAAGCAGGAATAATTTTCTGGGTAGAGTAGGTGATGTAGCGTCCGCTAGGACTAAAACCGAAGTAGACACTGCCGGGAATGTTTAGCTTGCTAAGTTGCCCATTCTTATTCAGGATGGCTCCACCGCCAGGACCGCGTACGTACATCATGGAAAGATTCGGGTCTTGGTTGGCAAAGGTGTGACAGTTCATGCAACGGTTTTCCAACTTCTCGTAATGGGCAATGGCGCTGATATCGAAGTTCTCAACACACCGTTGTTGTATCTGGACATTGTTCCAAATCTCATAATCAGGTTCTATTAGTCGGTAGGTGATGTAAGGATCAATCTTGTCTGCCGCAATCTGCCAATTAAAAGTCTTATACTCCTTCCATTGTCCGTTGATAAGGGCGGTGACAGTTACATCGAGTGTCTCGCCGGTATGCTGTTTCAGCAGCTCTTTCCATTCATCCATATCGAACACGGCCTCGTTGCCTCTGGCGTTGAGGCATATCTCGCCCGCCTTTACCTCAATAGCTTCGCAATCAGCACGCAACAGGAAATTCAGTGGCGCTATGTTCTGAGGGATGGTTACGTCGCAGTAGTCAGGATAGATGGGGGGCAGTTCGTCTTGCTTTACAACATCTTGAGGCGATGGTGTGCAGGAAGATAAAAATAAAATAGCAACACAGATGATAGATATGATTCTCATATTTCCGGAGCTTTAATTTTGTCGAAATAGTACCAGTAAGTTCCTTGAAAGTGCGGATTACCTCGCTGGTCATTGTATTGCATGAACTGTTGTAATACATCGTTGCTTTGTATATAACGCTGCCATGCCTCCTGCGTAGCATCGCTACCAGCCAGCCAGATGCAAAGGGCCTCCTGGTAAAGCTTCTTCAGTCGTGGCTTCTGGGTATCCATGCAGTAGCGGTCGTAGTCGCGCTTAAAGTTGGTAATGTCTTTCAGCAGAAGGTCGCTACACAGTATGTAGTCCAAGGCCGTAGTGTTGTCGGGATTGGCATCCAGCAGTTGCATCATCAGGAAATGGGCATTGTCTGAGATGGTGATGGTGTCGTGATGGTTAACCATAGCTATCTTCTGGCGATAGATGCTTTTTCCGTTCTTTCGTACCATGTCTGCCCATTTGTCGTACACCAGCGTCTTGTCGAGAATGCGCAGATACTTCTCGGCAGCCAATGAGTCGCCGCTCACAAAGTTACATTCAGCCAGTCGTTTCATCATCCTCACGTTGCGGTTGTTGTGCGAAAAAACGTTGGTCATCATAGCGGCTCTTTCGGTAAAGGTCATATCTCCTAATGCCCAGTAAAGCTCGTTCATGTTGCGGATGGTGAGCATGGGGGTATCAGGACCTATCTGATAGAAAGTGCCAAGTATGGTTGGGGTGAACTTGAGGAGATTATCGGGCAGCTGTCCGTGCTGGGCTTGTACAAGATTGTAGAAGAAGATCATTTCGTCAGTCCATTTATCGGAACCTTCTATCATCTTGATCACTTTCTCGTGATTACCAAAATAGTATTCGCAGTCAACAGCAAAGTTCTTTTCCAGAATAAGGTCAGGCTTCTGTATGGTCTTAACCTGTGGAAGCCCGAATAACAGATACGAAGGCAACAAGATGCAAACCAAACCAAGGATAGCCCGCTTCTTGTTCTTGGTATAAAGCATAGCAATCAGCCATAACACCAACATCCATCCTAACACCGAAATGGTTGATGAAAGTCTGTAGCTGGTGCTGAAATGGCATACTGCCAGAAAAGTTGTAACAAGCAGACTGAGTACTAATGCAAACCATCGACTTGTTCGGAACTTACAGAGTGAGTGATATAACAGAACTCCTATCAGCAGCAGACAAATGGTAAGTATTGTTGCGCCGATATAAAGGAAATAGTAGAATTGAGTAAGGAAATCGCCTATTAAAAGAGCTAATCCTCCTGTTTTGTTGAAATACTCCGCAACATAATCCCATGACCACAAGAACAGTTGGTTCTGCTCCTGGAAAAAGAAGTGGTAGGGATAGCAGAACTGGAAGAAGCTGAAACAGCATAATCCCCAGAGCACTATCGCTATCGTTGGGCAGTATTTTGCTATAGTCTTCATCCTAAGATCTTTTCCAGCTCGTCGAGCTCTTCTTCGGTTGTGGCCCAGCTGGTAACGAAACGGCAGATGGTGTGATACTTATCGGTCTGACCGAAGTGGGTGAAGTGCATCTTCTGGCTGAGCTTGTCTACCTGCTCGTTATCGATGATGACAAACTGCTGGTTGGTGGGCGAGTCGACAAAGAATTCGAATCCCTTATGGAGGAATATCTGCTTCATGCGCATGGCCATCTTGATGGCATGTTCTGAGAGCTTGAAGTAGAGTTCATCGGTAAACAGTGCATCGAACTGCAAGCCTATCAAGGCTCCCTTGGCGATGACGGCGCCGTGCTGCTTCTGGATAGAGAAGAAATGCTTGTGGGCGTTGTTATGGGTAAACACCACAGCCTCGCCGCAGAGTGCCCCAATCTTTGTTCCGCCGATGTAGAATACATCGCAGTGACGGGCCAGATAGGGCAGGCTAATATCGTTGCCCTCGGCCTTCAATCCATAGCCTAAGCGCGCACCATCTATGTAAAGAGGTATCTCATAGCGTTGACACACCTGATAGATGTCGTCGAGCTCCTTGGCAGTATAGAGCGTACCGAACTCGGTGGGGAAGGTGATGTAAACCAGTCCTGGGTGTACGGCATGATCCTTGTTGCCATCGTGCATGTAGTCGTCCAGATACTTGTCGAGTGTCTTTGCCTCCATCTTACCGTTATTGTCGGCGATGGTGATAATCTTGTGCTCAGTAAACTCTACAGCACCTGCTTCATGCACGTTGATATGACCGCTACCCACACAGATGACGCCCTCGTACTGATACAGCATCGAGTCGATGGTGGTGGCGTTAGTCTGAGTGCCGCCTGTAAGGAAGAATATCTGTGCATCGGGCAGTCCGCAGGCTACACGGATGCGCTCTTTGGCACGTTCGCTAAACTCGTCGAAACCATAAGGGGTTGGTTTGATATCGTTGTATTTAATCAGGTTCTCCAATACTTTTGGATGAGCCCCGTTGTTATAGTCACATTCAAATGAAATCATAATGTCTTTTAGTTCTTTTTGCTATTTCGTCGGCAAATTTACATAAAGTTTTGCGATTTATTTGCTAACTTCGCTTGAAATTTGTATTTTTGCACGCAAATTAGTCAATTATATGTGTACGAATAGACTAAAAACGGCTTTTGTTGCACTTTCTTGCGTATGCGCTTCGCTATTCTTCGGTTCGTGGGATAGTGATAGTCAGTCGGTTATCGGTCCAATTCCCCCATCACCGCATTACGATGATCCCTGCCAGTGGTTTATAGTTAACCGCCAGGGTGAGGCCGATTTGTTTTATATCATCTCTACAGAAACTGGCGACCATATGATAGGTAGTGATACCTGCCATTTTGCCGACACTTACAATGCTGGTCAGCGTGGACAGATGAAGATTGAGATGCATGCTGTGGATTCATTTTATTCAGGCAAACTGAATTACTATTCGCCTTATTACCGTCAGGTGTCGCTACAGTCGTGGTCGTCAACCGAAGCAACGCTTGCACGTTTGCCATTAGCCATGTCGGATTGCGTACGGAGCTGGGATTACTATATCAAACATCTGAATCAGGGGCGCCCCTTTATACTGGCAGGCTTTAGTCAGGGAGCTCATGCTATGTTGGAGATTATGAAACGTATGCCGGATGATGTGGCCGACCGCATGGTGGCTGCCTATTTTATTGGTTATAGGATTACGAAGGAAGATACGGCATGTTGCCGACATTTGCGCCCGGCTTGCAAGGCTAACGATACCAAGGTGTTGATTTGCTTTAACTCGGTAAAGACGCCAGAGTGCGAAATACCAGTGGTAAGTGCGGGTAATCTGTTCTGTATTAATCCCATCAACTGGCGAACAGATACGGTAGGCGCGTCGTTTGTGTATTACGACAAGGAGCATCAGAATGATACGCTCTCGGCACGACTCGACCCGAAGAGCAAGTTACTGTTGATAGGTGGCTATAAGAATGATGAACCGATGCCTGTAATCGGTATTCCGGGAAACTATCATCATATGGAACTAAGATTCTACTACCCTTATATCAGGCAGAATATGGCTGATCGTGTGGAGGCATTTATTAACAATAAAAACTAAATAAAATAAAGTGTAACTATGAACAGAAAACTATTCATGACTGGTCTGTTGATGCTTGCTATGACTATGCAGGCCCAGACCGCAAAGAAGTTTACCCTGAACCTGACCGATGACGGAAAGGCTCAGATGGTTTGTTTCCTGCCAGAGAAACCCTCAGGCAGAGCTATTGTTGGCGTGCCAGGAGGTGGCTATTCGGTGCTTTCAAACGGGCACGAGGGCTATCTGGCATCTGACTGGCTGAACAAGCAGGGTATTGCCTACTTCGTGGTGAACTACCGACTGCCCAATGGCGACCGTACTATTCCCGTTGGTGATGTAGAGCAGGGCTTCCGTACCGTGCGTGACTCAGCCAAGGTGTGGAATATCAATCCTAACGACGTGGGTATCATGGGATTCTCGGCAGGCGGACATCTGTCGTCGGTCATCTCGACACTCTCTCCATACGAGGTACGTCCTAATTTCACTATCCTCTTCTATCCTGTCATCTCGATGGATGAGCGCGTATCGCACAAGTGGTCGTGCATCAACTTCCTGGGTGAGGAAGGTCATAAGGATAAGAAACTGGTATGGCAGTACTCTACTCAGAACGCAGTGCGTAGTCACTTGACGCCGCCAGCCTGCATCATCAGTGCCAGCGACGACCGACTGGTGCCTGTAGTAACCAATGGCGTACAGTATTACTCTGCTATGCGTAATGCCGGCAATGAATGCACCATGTATATCTACCCATCGGGTGATCATGGTTTCGGATTCGGACCTTGGTTCAAATATCACGATCAGTTGCTGACCGACCTTGGTAACTGGCTGAAGTCTATCCCAAGTCCTAAGCAGGAGGCGGTACGTGTGGCTTGTATCGGCAACAGCATTACCGATGGTCATGGTATTGACATGCGTACCAAGTACGGCTATCCCGCTCAGTTGCAGACTATGCTGGGCGATGGCTATTGGGTGAAGAACTTTGGTGTGAGCGCCCGTACTATGCTTAATAAGGGTGACTTCCCATACATGAACGAACTGGCTTGGAGAGATGCCTTGGCATTCAAGCCTGATGTGGTTATCATCAAGTTGGGAACCAACGATTCTAAGCCAGAGAACTGGCAGTATGGTGCCGATTTCAAGAAGGATCTTCAGCAGATGATTACTACCCTGCGCCCAGACTTGGTTCAGCCTGTAAGCAAGAAGAAGGGAAAGAAAGCGAAGGCCGTTCAGCCTGTTGGACCGAAGATCTATCTCTGTACACCAATCCCGGCTTTCAAGTCAACTTGGAATATCAACGACAAGGTGATCACCGACGAGATTATCCCCATACAGCAGGAGGTAGCTAAGCAGTATGGCTTACAGATTATCGATCTGCACACTCTCTATGCAAACGAAGGTGATAAGATGTTGGACGATGGTATCCATCCTGATGAAAAGGGAGCCAAGAAGATGGCGGAGATCATTGCTGCAGCCATCAAATAAATACAATAATCCCCGTTCGATTGAACGGGGATTATTGTTTAGTTTAATTTGACCACAAACCTTGCACCTTGTGTATAAGTGGTGTCGAGTGTGAGGGTGTAGCCCATTGAGGCAGCCAGGCATCGAGCCAATGGCAAACCTACGCCAAGTGTATGCTCATCAGGCGACAGACGAACAAACGGAACAAAGATACTCTCGGCATTCTCAGCAGGAATGGTTGGACCTTCGTTGCTTACTGCAATTGAGTAGGTTCCATCGCTATTAGTGAGGCAACTCAACTGTATGGTATCGCCTGTGGCATATTTTACTACGTTGTCGAGCAGACAGTTGATAAGCTCCTGCAGTAGCATGTTGGTATTAACCTTCACATCGTCAGGCACCTCGCTTATAAACTCGATGTTCTTGGGCTGGGTCTTGAAATGCAGGTCGTAGCTGTTCATAATGGTGTGTGCCATCTCATTAAGACCAATCTCGTAGTTCATGGGGATAGGATAGGCGTCGCCATAGAGACTGAACAGTATCAGCTTACGGGTAGAAGTAGCCACATTGTAGGCATCGCGACAGATGGCTGAGCGCAGCTGCATATACTCATCGTGCTCCAGCTGGCCGTCGGCTTCGATAATTACCTCGGCTGTACCAATCAGTGTCTGCAGAGGCGAGCGGAGGGCATCCTGACAAACACGCTTCTCCTCATCGGTAATACCTAAGTCGCCGCGCGAATAAGAATCGAGAACAGGATCCATCAACGATTCGATGCTCTTGGCTGCTGCAACAATATCGCGATAACGCTTGCCGCGCTCCTCTGGTTTAAGCTTGAACTCAGGATCGTTGAATATGCGTGCATAGTTAAGCAGCGAACTGATGGGTGATTTGAGCTTCTCGAGAATGGCTGTTACAAAGGCGCGGCGGATGGCCTGTCCGGCCTCGGTTCTGCGGTGGGCCTCCTGTAATTCCAGATACTGCTCTTTCAATCGCAGATTCTTGAAATAGCGGTAGATAAGCATGGCAACCAGAAGCGCAATGATGATGCTGGCCATCAAGCCTACGGTCATCAGCTGTTTGCGCCTGAGCTCAGCCTTCTCCTGTTCGGCCTGAAGCATATCGATACCATGTGTGATATCCATCAGATCCTCCTCAAAGACTTCGCGTTCATTGGCTTGCTGCAAACTGTCTTTTATCTCACCGGCACGGAAAGCCTTCTGCCAGCTGCCCATCTTCTCGTAAATATCCAGTCGCAACTCGTTGGCTATCATCGGTACATCAATAGAGTCACACCAAGCCAGTGCTTTGTTGTAGTCGTTCTTCATCAGATAATGACATACCATGACTTGCTGCAGGTTGGCAGGATTGAACCCTGCAGGATTATTCTGGCGGATGCTGTCATAGCGGGCAAAGTATTTATTGAATGCCTGGTAGTCGCCCAATCTGTTGGCGATGATACAACGATAGCCTAATACACCACTGTCGTACATCGGGTTCTCAAGCATGTGCTTGGGCAGACTATCGAGGCAGGCCATTGCTTCGGTCGGTCTGTTAAAGCTAAGTACTTGTGACAATGATAGATAGCAGTTGAATACAGATACAGGCTCCTTGTTGTGCTCAACGAGACGTAAGGCACGACGGAAATACTTCTCGCCCATCTCGGGTTGGTTTCTACCGTTAAAGAAGAATCCCAGACACATGTTGGGGATAAACAGATACTGCTCCTGATGACGTTCGCTGATGTCCTCGGTAATACGATGAATCTCAACATAGGCACGATGGAAGTGCTTGTGATTAATGTCGTAGATAACGCGGTTCATCCATACACGGTAGTACTTGTCCCATGCTTGACCCTGTTCCAAGTGATCAAGATATGACTTATGTGCATGGTAGAAGTCGGAATCGCTACCACATACCTGCGCTTGTTGTACGCTCGCGGCTAGTTCTTGTTCTACGTTATCAGAATCAGCATAAGCTTTGCTGTTACTGAGAAATGTTAGGGCAATAGATGTAAAAAGGTATAGAAACTTCTTCATTTTTTCTTTTTAGTTAATGGATGCCCCGCGCCACAGATGACGCTGGGGCATTTATGGTGAATGATTGTGTGCGGTTAGAGGCTTTCAAGCATACGCTTGATAACCACAGAACAGCTGATTTCTCGGTTTGCTGCCTCAGGGATAATAAGTGAGTTCGGGCTCTCAATGACATCGTCGGTAACGATGAGGTTACGGCGAACGGGCAGACAGTGCATGAACTTACCATTGTTTGTCCACGACATGTGCTCGGTGTCAACAGTCCAAGAGCGGTCGTTACAGGTAATCTTACCGTAGTCGGCAGGATTGGTAACGCCTGGGTTACTCCAGTTCTTGGCGTAGATGAAGTCGGCACCTTCGAAAGCCTTCTTCTGGTCGTATTCTACGACAGCGTTGCCTACAAACTTTGGATCGAGCTCGTAGCCCTCAGGATGTGTTATCACAAGATCCACATCGGGAGCGGCATTCATCCACTGGGCAAATGAGTTAGGCACTGCCTGAGGTAAAGCACGGCAGTGGGGAGCCCATGTGAGGACTACCTTTGGACGCTCAACTACCTTATGCTCCTCTATGGTGATAAGGTCGGCAAAGGCCTGCAGCGGGTGAACGGTAGCAGTCTCCATAGCAAAGACGGGGCGGCCTGAGTACTTGATGAACTGCTGCAGCACAGTCTCGGCATAGTCATACTCGCGGTCGGTGAGTCCGGCAAAGCTGCGAACGCCGATAAGGTCGCAGTAGCAACCCATAACTGGGATAGCCTCGAGCAGGTGCTCACTCTTGTCGCCATCCATGATGACACCACGCTCGGTCTCCAACTTCCATGCACCGGCATTAACATCGAGCACGATAACATTCATGCCGAGGTTCATGGCTGCCTTCTGGGTAGAAAGGCGTGTGCGCAGAGAGTTATTGAAGAATATCATCATGAGCGTCTTGTTCTTGCCAAGATGCTGATATTTGAAACGATCGTTCTTGATCTCAAATGCTTCGGCCATCGCCTTATCCAATGGACCGAGGTCTTCAACGTTTATAAAACTCTTCATATCTTAATACTTTTGTTTATTACTATTATAATGCTTTGAGGCACATGATGGTCATGTCGTCGCTTGGCTCTGCGCCATCACGATGACGCTTCACTTCTGCTTCCATAAGCTCTACTACGTGGCGGGCATCCTTGAACTTTGTATGCCTCAATATATTGAGCATGTGGTCATCGCCAAACTGTTCCTGTTTCGTGTTCTCGGCTTCATTCAGTCCATCGGAATAAATGAAGAGAGGACGTTTCTTAATGGATTCTATCTCCTCGCCAATGAATTCAAGTTCCGGCCACAGACCTATTGGCGCATTGGGCTCCATCTCGAGGAACGAACCATGTTGCTCATCACCACCGATTACAGGAGGATTATGGCCGGCATTGCAGAAGTGGAGTTGCCCTGTGATGAGATTGAGCTGACCAATGAACATGGTAACGAACATGCCGTTGTCGTTCTTCTCGGTAAGATCATTGTTAAGTTGTGTGGCAATGGCTGCCGGCATGAGGTGCTGCTTGGCCAGAGCACGAAACAGACGGATGGTCTGAGCCATAAACAATGATGCAGGTACTCCCTTGCCTGAAACATCACCTAGACAGAAATACAAAATCTCGTCTTCAAGCAGATAATCGTAAAGGTCGCCACCAACCTCCTTGGCAGGGGTCATCGACGCGTAGATATCCAAGTCGGTGCGCTGTGGGAACTCGTGCGGTACCATCGACATCTGGATTTCGCGGGCAATACGCAGTTCGCTCTCAATACGCTCTTTAGCAGCGGTGGTATGTTCCAACTGCTCGTAGGCTGTTTCCAATTTGTCGTAGGCTGCAGTCAGATCCTTCATGTGGCGGCTGCGGCGGTAGAGGTAAATGCTGAGGAAGCTGATGATGAGCAATCCCACGCAGACGGCTGTCCATAGAGTGATACGTTCTATCTTCTCCTTGTTCTGCTCTAATTCGAGTTTTGACTGATATTCGCTCAACTTCAACTGCTGTGCATGACGGTCCAGACTGTCGTTTTTCAGTTTGATGGAGGCATTACTCAACTCGATTTCTTGGTTCTTTAGCGTCAGGTTGAGTGCTTCTTCCTCCAGTCGGCGTTGCTCCAGTTCGTCCTGTGCATGAGCCAGTTTCAGCGACTGGTTGTGCAGCAACAGCTCTTTGGTCTGATTCTCGGCACGGATGACATCGAGCTGTAGGGTGTGCTCGGCTGTCTGTTTGCGTGTCTCGGCAGAGTTAAGAGAATCGCTCAATAGCTTATATTTCTTGAAATAGTCAAGCGCATTATTCCAATCGCCCAGCCATTCATAGGCATGTGCCATAAACCTATATCTCTCTTGAGGTATTTTTACCTCTTTTGCCAATTCCAGCATTTTCTTGTAGTCGCCGTTTATCTGGGCATGGTATATTTCTATGAGAGTGCTAAGAGATGTATTATATTTGTACTTCTCTTTAGCTTTTTTCCATTCCTCGTAGACAGGATTAAACTCATCTTTGTGGTCGACGCCTTCAGGAATCATTGTGGCCATGCATCGATAACTCCATGCATCCACAATGTTAGAACCTATGATGTTGGGCTCGGCCAGAGCCTTGGTGGCCATTTCAAGAATCTTGTCTTTCTGTCGCCTGTTATAATAGATCTTAGCAGCACCGATATAGGCTGGTGCTGCATTTATCTTGGGCAGATACTTCTGCTTGTACTGGATGGCATTCAGATAGAGTTTCAGAGCATCGTCTTCCATCCTGAGCGAGCTTGACTGGTTGGCATTGGTTATAGACGAATAATAGATGCCAAGCTTACTGTCGTGCTGCTTGGAATACTCGTTCATCGCCTTAGCTATTTCCATGCCCTTCTGGCGATCTGACTTAGAAAATACAAAGGAGGCCTGGTTAGCCCATGCACGGTAGAAGAGCCCCTCATTGCCAGCCTTTAATGTGGCCTCTTTCAGCCGTTCGGTAACGTCAATGAACTTGTCGACGTTACGCGTGGGGAAAAGTTGGTACATTTCTTTTTCCAACTGCTCGATGGTAGCAGCTGTGGCATTTTCCTGCGCCTGCATCTTTATAGGCATGCAGAGCAGGATGAAGATTAGGATTGTTATAGGCTTGATTTTCATTCTATATTATTTTATGGACGTGTTTGTCCTTCACCCTCAATGAGCCATTTATAGGTGGTGATTTCCTCGAGGGCCATAGGGCCACGTGGACCAAGTTTCTGGGTAGAGATACCTATCTCGGCACCAAGTCCGAACTGGGCACCATCGGTGAACGATGTAGGCGCATTCCAATATACGCAGGCTGCGTCAACATGTGCCTGGAACTTACGGGCTGCCTGTTCGTTCCTGGTGATGATAGCCTCGCTATGGCCAGAGCCGTTCTCGTCGATATGGTCGAGAGCCTCCTCGAGCGATGCAACGGTCTTGATGGCGAGCTTGTAGTCCATGAACTCTGTGCCGAAACTGTCATCGGTAGCATGCTGCAAGAGTTGACGGTTAACAGTGGACAGTGGAGAGTTGCTTAAGGCTGCATAGGCCTGTTCGTCGGCGTAGATAGTTACGGGTGGGTTGTGCTCAAGCATAGGCTTTACCAGCTCTGGCAGGTCGGCAAGTCTTGACTGATGAACCAACAGACAGTCAAGTGCGTTGCAGACTGATACACGACGGGTCTTGGCGTTGTTTATGATGGCTTTACCCATCTCAAGGTCGCCCTCTTTGTCGAAATAGGTGTTTACCACGCCTGCTCCTGTCTCGATGACGGGAATGCGGGCGGTGTCGCGTACAAAGTCAATGAGCTTGCGGCCGCCACGGGGTATGCAGAGGTCAACATAGCCTACGGCATTAAGCATCTCGGCGGTAGCCTCGTGAGTGGCTGGCAGCAATGCAACAACATTCTTTGAAACGCCATATTTCTCGAGTATCTCGTGAATAAGTGCAACCTCCTCACGGTTACTGCAGTCGGCATCCTTGCCACCTTTCAGCACACAAGCGTTACCGCTCTTGAAACAGAGCGAGAAGACATCGAACGTTACGTTGGGACGGGCCTCGTAGATCATACCAATGACGCCAAATGGCACCGATACACGGCACAGACGCAGACCGTTTGTCAGCGTTTTCTGCTTGGTGATGTGTCCTAAGGGTGAGGGCAGCGTGGCCACGTTGCGCATGTCGGAGGCGATACCTTCCAGACGACTGTCGGTCAGTTGCAGACGGTCGTACAGCGGGTTCTCCTTATCCATCTTGGCCAGATCCTGCGCGTTGGCATCCAGAATCCTGGTCTTATTGCCAACAATCGCATCGGCAACGGCATGCAGTATCTCGTTGCGCTGCTCATCGCTAAGCAGGGCCAGACCCTTGCTGGCACGCTTAACTCGTTCGAATGTCTCTTTCAGTTGCATATATCTTCTATGTTAAGAATTCAGTGTGAGGTGTTGATTCGGGCCTCTCGATGAGGTCTATCAGGATGTCATCGCGGGTGCCGTTGGCAATGATGACGTGGATGCCTGCACTCTGTACGTTGCTGGCAGTGTGGTACTTAGAGTGCATACCACCGCGACCGAAGGCGCTCTTCTCTGTCTGGATATACTTTGAGAGGTCGGTGCATGGCGCCACTGTGCGAATCAGCTCCGAAGAAGAATCGTCGGGGTGACCGGTGTAGATGCCATCGATGTTCGACAACAGGATGAGTGAGTCGGCTTTCATCATCTGTGCGATGAGGCCTGAGAGCTCATCGTTATCAGTAAACATCAGCTCGGTAACCGATACCGTGTCGTTCTCGTTCACGATAGGCAGCACATCGTTCTCTAGCATCACCGTCATACAGGCCTGCTGGTTGCGGTACTGCTCGCCGGGGCGGAAGTTCTCCTTCATGGTAAGAACCTGACCTACGTGGATACCGAACTCGCGGAACAGATCGTAGTACAGACCAACGAGTTTTACCTGACCAACGGCCGAGAACAGCTGACGCTGCTCAACCGAATCGAGTGAGTGATCGACGGTGAGCTCGCGTCGGCCACAGGCCACGGCTCCTGATGATACGAGGATTACCTCGATATCCTGCTTGCGCAACCATGCTATCTGGTCAACGAGGGCCGACATGCGGGTGACATCAAGCTTTCCGTCATCGCGTGTCAGCACGTTTGATCCTACTTTGACAACAATTCTTCTTTTCATCTTCTAATATAATGGTACTCCTTTTATGTGATCAATCTTTGGCTTCTGACCTATTGTTCCTACTACCGAGATGATGTCGAACCTTACATCGCTGTTGATGCGGTGACTCTTTATGTAGTGGTTGATGGCCAGACGGAGACTCTGCAGCTTGCGGTAGTCTACTGCTTCTTCAGGGTCTCCATAGAGACAGTTGCGGCGGGTCTTGACTTCAACGAAGATAACCTCGTTGCCGTCGGTAGCTATGATGTCGATATCGCGCCGGCCTGATTTCCAGTCGCGTTCTACTATCTGATAGCCATTATGTATTAGGTACTCTGAGGCTATGTCTTCGCCCCATTTCCCTAGCTCATTATGTGCTGCCATTACTTCTCAGCGTCTTTCTGTCGAATCTCTACGCGACGGATCTTACCGCTGATGGTCTTTGGCAACTCGTCGACGAACTCGATGATGCGTGGGTATTTGTAGGGGGCAGTCACCTTCTTGACGTGCTGCTGAAGCTCCTTCACCAGGTCGTCGCCGGCCTTGTCTTTCCATTCCTTACCCAGCACTACGGTAGCCTTTACCACCATACCGCGCACCTCATCGGGCACACCGGTGATGGCACACTCTACAACGGCGGGGTGAGTCATCAGCGCACTCTCTACCTCGAACGGACCGATGCGATAACCTGAACTCTTGATCACATCGTCTATACGACCTTCGAACCAATAGTAACCATCCTCATCGCGCCAAGCCATATCGCCAGTGTGATAGAGTCCGTCGTGCCAAGCCTCGCGGGTCTTCTCTTCGTCGCGGTAGTAACCCTTGAAGAGTCCTACGGGCTTCTTGTCGCCCACGCGAACCACGATCTCACCCTTCTCACCATCTTCGCATGGGGTACCATCGGCACGAATCAGGTCGATGTTGTACTGGGCATTGGGGATACCCATTGAACCAGGTTTTGGTGTCATCCAGGGGAAGGTGCCCAGGGTCATGGTGGTCTCGGTCTGTCCGAAGCCTTCCATGATGTTGAGGCCTATCAGCTCCTTCAGCTTGTCGAATACGGCAGGGTTCAGGGCCTCACCGGCTGTGCAGCAGTACTGCAGCGATGATAGGTCGTACTTCGACAGATCCTCGCGAATCATGAAGCGATAGATAGTTGGAGGTGCACAGAACGAGGTTACCTTGTATTTCTCCATCTGGCGCAGCAGGGTGTCAGCATTGAATTTCTCGTGGTCGAACACGAACACTGTTGCACCGGCAAACCACTGTCCGTAGAACTTACCCCAAACGGCTTTACCCCAACCTGTATCAGCCACGGTGAGGTGCAGACTGCCCTCATGCAGGTTATGCCAGAAGCAACCTGTGGTGAGGTGTCCCATGGCATAGAGGTAGTCGTGAGCCACCATCTTTGGCTCACCGCTGGTACCGCTAGTGAAGTACATAATCATGGTGTCTTCGTTGTTGTTGACAAAGGCAGGACGCACAAACTTAGGTGCCTGCTTCCACTCTGCCTGCCAATCGCGGAAACCTTCTGGGATGGGTTTGCCGTGATCGGTTACGGTGATATACTGTTTTACCGATGGACTCTCAGCCATAGCCAGCTGAATTTGACCAGTAACGTATGCATCGTCCACGCAGATGATAGCCTTCACGCTGGCGCGGGTGTTACGATAGATAATGTCTTTCTTGGTGAGCATGTGGGTAGCGGGAATCACGATGGCGCCGATCTTACACAGGGCCAGCATGATGATCCACCACTCGTAGCGGCGCTTCAGAATCAGCATCACGGGATCGCCCTTACCGATGCCAAGCGACATGAGGTATGAGGCTGCCTGATCACTCTGCTCCTTCAACTGTGCGTAGGTGGCGCGTATCTCTTCGCCCTGGTCGTTGGTCCAGAGCAGTGCTAACTTTTCAGGCGCTTCCTCTGCCCACGCATCCATCACGTCGTAGGCAAAGTTGAAGTTCTCGGGGATGATGAACTCCAGGTTCTTATTGTAATCCTCAACCGAGGTAAACTTCGTCTGTTTTAAAAATCTCTCTATCATATTACTATTCACTAATCACTGTTCACTATTCGCTTACTCTACTGTAAATGCGAGAAACTTAACGGGTTTGTCGCCTACGGCCAACATGCCGTGGGGCTTTGATGAGTCGAAGTAAATGCTGTCGCCCTCATCAAGTATGATGGTCTTGCCACCGATGAAGAGTTCCATCTTGCCCTCAAGCACCAGGTTGAACTCCTGTCCGGGGTGGGTGTTCTTGTAGATGGTACGTGCGCCGGGCTTGGGTTCAACGGTCACAATGAACACGTCGGCATTGTGGTTTACAAAACCGCTCACCAGGCTCTGATATTTGTAGGCCTTAGTGCGCTCTACACTCATGCCCTGCCCCTTGCGAACCACGAAGTACGACTTCATGTGGGGTGCCTCGGCAAACATCAGCTCTTCGGCACTCACGCCATACTTATGGGCAATCTTCATCAGGTTTGATATGGTAATATCCAACTCGCCTTTTTCTATCTTTTCGTACTTATCGGAACTGATTCCGATCGTTTCTGCCATCTCACTTACGGGGATGTCGAGCACGTCGCGCAGTCCACGCAGGCGCTCGCCAATTTGCTTTAATTGCTCATCCATATTTGTTTGTATTAATTATCGTTCGTCTACTATTTTATAATTTGCATATTTCTCCTTGGGGAATTCGAAGATGCTATCATCAATATTGCCAGCCTGGAAATCAGAGAAGGTGATGGTGGCCCAGAAGATGCTCACTTTTATGCGGAGCTTTTTGGGGTAGTAGTTGCCCTGATTGAGCAGGGCGATGACCTTTTTCATCTTTACCTTGGCACCTGGCTTGGCCTCCAGGGTTACCAGCAGTCCTTCGGGATCCTTGGCGATGGAGTAGTTGTAGCTGTCGGGCTCGAACTTGAACATCTGCAGCTTCTCGTCCTTCTTGTTCACCTTCGGGTCGTGAATCTCTACTATGCCCTTCTTCTCGCGGAGAATGTATTTCACATCGCCGTTGTTCCACATCTTAGAACCCTTGTATTCCGACTTGGCTTTGTCGCCCTTGTTCCACGATGTGCCTTCTTCCTTATAGAGGTGCAGGATGTCTATCTTATAATGAAAGCGTACACCATCTTTGCCATAGATGTGGTTCCACGCGGTGTTGAACACGCGCTTGGCCTGTCGGGCATTGGCATTATCCTGTGCCGAGATAGTTAATAGTGAAGAGTGAATAGTGAATAGTAATACCATCACCCTCATCATCCAAGAATTCTTTATCTCCTTTGTCATATCTCTAGCTTCTCACCTCTCACCTCAAAATTCTATTTCAGTCCAGCCTTCAGTCCGCGGATAACGGCTGAGGTGAAGCCTGCATGCTCCATCTCGTTGAGGCCCTTGATAGTAACACCGCCAGGTGTAGTAACCAGGTCGATAGCTGCCTCGGGGTGCAGGCCGCTGGCTTCCAGAAGCTCTACGGCTCCCTTCATAGTCTGCATCACAATCTTCTTTGCGTCGTCGGCCTTGAATCCCAACTCAACGCCACCCTCGGCTGCTGCACGTATGTAGCGCATGGCGTAGGCTATACCGCAGCTGGCCAGTGTGGTGCCTGCTGCCAGATGCTGCTCGTCGGTAATCAGAGTGTTACCCATCTCATCGAAGATGTTGATAACCTTCTGGGTATCCTCCTTCGAAGCACCTACGGGCACAACGAATGTCATCGAGGCCATCTCGGCGATGGCGATATTGGGGATAGCCAGGAAGAGTGGGGGGCACTTCTCGCCCAACCAGCCCTTGATGCTCTCTGACGATATACCTGCTGCAATCACAATCAGCAACTGCTTCTTGGGGTCCAGCTCGGGTTTGATGTCGGTCAGCACCTTTTCTACCAGCCAGGGCTTTACTACCACACACACAATGTCAGCTGTATCGGCAGCCAACTTGTTGTCGGTAGTGACGCTCACGCCCATCTTGGCAAACTTGTCAACCACATCCTGCGATGGATCGCTAACGGTGATATCCTCGTTCTTGAACTGCTGGCCTTTTATCAATCCTTCTACGGTAGCGCCGCCCATAGCGCCTGCACCTATTACTGATATCTTCATCTCTTAATTCTAAATTATGAATTGTGAATTATGAATTCCCTCAATCTTCCTCCTCGGGTTGTACTCTAATCAGTCGCTCTATAAAGTCATCAGCCTCTGCCTTGGTGAGACAGAGTGGTGGCAATAGGCGCAGAATGTCCTGACCAGCACAGCCGGTGAAACAATGCTCGTGCTTGATGAGTGGCTTGCGCACCATCTTGTGTGGCATGTCGAGCTCGATACCTATCATCAGTCCGCGACCGCGTACCTCCTTGATGTGCGAGCTACCGATGTTGCGGATGCCTTCCATCAGGTAGTCGCCTACCACGCGGGCGTTCTCTACCAGACCTTCGTCCTCGAATACATCGAGTGTGGCCAGTGCTGCTGCACAAGCCAGATGGTTACCGCCGAAGGTGGTGCCCAGCTGTCCGTATACTGGTTCAAAATCAGGCGAGATCAGCACGCCACCCATGGGGAATCCGTTGGCGATACCCTTTGCCACGGTGATGATGTCGGGCTTGATACCCAACCACTGGTGAGCAAAGAACTTACCGCTTCGACCATATCCACACTGTATCTCATCGCAGATGAGCACGGCGCCATAACGCTTACAAGCGTAAGCCAGACCCTGAGCAAACTCTGGTGTGGCCATCTGTATGCCGCCCACACCCTGAATGCACTCCAGGATAACGGCTGCAACGCCGCCTTTCGACAGCTCGCGCACCCATGGCTCCAGGTCGTTCAGAGGCAAGTAGCGCACGTGGTGGTTATCGTTGATGGGAGCAATAATCTTGGGATTATTGGTCACCTCAACAGCTAGCGAAGTACGTCCGTGGAAAGCTCTCTCGCACGAGAGTACGCGAGTGTTGCCAGTCTTAAACGAGGCCAGCTTCAGCGCGTTCTCATTAGCCTCGGCACCAGAGTTGATCAGGAATAGCTGATAATCGTCGTAGCCCGAAATCTTGCCTAGACGCTCGGCTAACTCCACCTGCAGCTTGTTGATAATCGAGTTTGAATAGAAACCGATCTTGTTGAGCTGCTCTGTTACCTTACTAATATAATGGGGGTGCGAGTGACCGATGCTGATTACAGCATGTCCACCATAAAGGTCGAGATACTCCTGGCCTTTGTCGTCCCACACTTTACAACCTTTGCCCTTTACGATGTTAACATCGAAGAGTGGATATACGTCGAATAGTTTCATATTGTATCCTCCTTATTGATTTAGAAAGCTGATGCTTTCAGTTTGAGTCCGGCAGTCTCATCGATGCCAAACATAATATTCATGTTTTGTACAGCCTGACCTACAGCGCCCTTCAGCAAATTGTCAATAGCAGAGGTGACGAGCAGTTTGTTGCCGTATTTCTCCACATGTACCAACGCCTTGTTGGTGTTCACCACCTGCTTCAGGTCTATTGGATTGTCGCTATAGTGGGTAAAGGCTGCATCCTTATAGAAGTCTTTGTATGCCTCAATCACATCCTCTACTGGTGCAGGCGTCTTGATCACTGCTGTGCAGAAGATGCCGCGGGCGAAGTCGCCACGGTAGGGGATGAAGTCGATGTCGGCATCAAGATAACCCTGAACCTGCTTCAGACTCTGACGAATCTCCGCGATGTGCTGATGCTGGAAGGGTTTGTAGATGCTCAGGTTGTTGTTGCGCCATGAGAAATGGGTTGTTGCACCTGGCTTCTGACCTGCGCCAGTAGAACCTGTGATGGCATTAACAGCGACATCCTCTTTCAGCAGGTTGAGATAGGCTGCTGGCAGCAACGCTACCTGAATACAAGTGGCGAAACAGCCAGGATTGGCTAAATGCTGCGCCTTCATAATCTCTTCCTTGTTGATTTCAGGCAGACCGTACACATAGTCGTGGTTGCCCTTGATGCGGAAATCCTGAGCCAGATCGATTATCTTTACGTTTTCAGGGATGGTGTGCTCCTTGAGGAAAGCCTCGCTCTTGCCATGACCGAAACAGAAGAATACCACGTCCACCTTATCAAATGGCATCTCGTCGGTAAACTTCAGATCGGTATCGCCAATCAGACCTTCGTGCACATCTGATACCAGATTGCCTGCATTACTCTCTGAGTTGGCAAACACAATCTCGGCCTCAGGATGGTTGAGCAGCAGACGGATCAACTCTCCGCCTGTATATCCTGCTGCACCTAATATTCCTACTTTTATCATCTCTTCTCGTCTTTATGGATACCGTAGTAAACACGCAGAGGGGTGCTCGATACCTTGATGAATCCCTTGGCCTCGTCGGCTGTCCAACCAGTCTGTGTCTCACCATATTCGCCAAGCTTGCTCTTGGTCAGGTCGTTAGCAGAGTCAATACCAACGGTCTCGAATCCGTAAGGACGCAGCTTCAGAATGGCAGTGCCTGTCACGTTGCGCTGGCTGCTGGTGAGCATAGCCTCGATATCGGGCATTACTGGCTCCAGATACTGACTCTCGTGTAGGAACATGCCGTACCAATTGGCCACCTGGTCCTTCCAGTACTGCTGCCACTTTGAGAGGGTCGACTTCTCCAACAATCGGTGAGCCTCGATGATCAGCTTTGGAGCTGCTGCCTCGAAACCTACACGGCCCTTGATGCCGATGATGGTATCGCCTACGTTGGCATCGCGACCGATGGCATAAGATGCGCCAATCTCCTCAATCTTCTGGATGGCCTTCACCTTATCGTCAAACTTCTCGCCGTTTACAGCTACAATCTCACCCTTGTCGAAGGTAATCTTCAGTGTAGCCTCCTGCTCAGGAGCAGTAACGTGCTTCAGATAAGCCTCCTCGGGCAGACCCTGTGTGGGGTCGAGCAGCTCGCCGCCACAGATACTGGTTCCCCAGATACCTACGTTGTACGAGTACTTCAGTTTGGTGAAGTCGGCAAAGAAACCATGCTCGTTCAGATAGTCAACTTCCTCCTTACGAGTCAGCTTCTTATCGCGGGTCAGAGTGATAATCTCTACGCCTGGAGCCATCACCAGGAAGGTCATGTCGAAACGGATCTGGTCGTTACCGGCACCTGTTGATCCGTGTGCGATGGCATCAGCACCAATCTCCTTGGCATAACGGGCAATGGCGATGGCCTGGAAGATGCGCTCGCTCGATACAGAAATAGGATAGCAGTTATTACGCAGAACGTTTCCGAAAATCATGTACTTCAGCGACTTCTCGTAATACTCGTGAGTTACGTCGAGGGTAACGTATGCCTTAGCTCCCAGCTTAAAGGCGTTCTCCTCGTTCTTCTTCAACTGCTCGTCGCTGAAACCACCAGTGTTGGCGCAAGCTGCATATACATCCCAGCCGTCCTGGGTCAGTTTCATTACTGTGTAAGAGGTGTCGAGTCCTCCTGAAAATGCGACTACTACTTTCTTGTTTGCCATATCTTTATATCTTAAAGTTCAACGTTTAATCTTTAATCTTTAATTACTCCTCTCCATCAATCTTGCGTATCCTCTCCATCACATCGTCAGATATCTTTGCTGGCAGATGCTCGGTTGGATCGTAGAGCATAGCTGTGCAGATGCAGTATTTGCGACCTGTGCGATGCAGCACATCCACGTTGCAGCATCCTTCGCATCCCTTCCAGAATGCCTCGTCGTCGGTCAGATCGGCAAAGGTTACTGGCTGATATCCCAGCGCGGTGTTCATCGCCATCACGGCAGCACCACTCGTCAGCGAGAATATCTTGGCGTGTGGCCAGCGGGTGCGGGCCAGTGTAAAGGTCATATCCTTAATGCGCTTGGCAATGTGCTTGCCTCTGAAGTCAGGATGTACTATCAATCCCGATGTTGTGACGTATAGCTGATTCTCCCACGTCTCAATATAGCTGAAGCCTGCAAATTTGCCCTCTTTGGTAAGAGCTATCACAGCTTTGGCCTCCATCATCTTCTTGGCCAGGTACTCGTGGGTACGCTTGGCGATACCAGTACCGCGCACCTTCGCAGCTTCGGCGATGGTGTCGAGAATGGTGTCCACGTATTTCTCGTGTTCTGGTCCTGCTACCAAGACTTCAATTTCTTCTTCCATTTCTAATTATGAACTGTGAATTATGAATTGTGAATTACTTCATGTTTGGCACTACATCACTCAGTGCTTCAATCACCTCCTGATGCTTAACACCCTCCTTAATTACAATAAATATGGTGTCGTCGCCAGCGATGGTTCCCAGAATCTCGGGTATATCGCTGTTGTCTATATTCCATGCTATCGAACTGGCATAACCAGGACGGGTTCTGATGATACCCATATTGCCCGAAAAGTTGATGCTGATAAAGCCTGGCACTCTCATCATCTCGCGGATGCTGTTGGGCGTGCTCACTCGCTTGTACATCGTCTCGTTAGGCAATACGTATACATAGTTTCCACTCATCGATGCAGCTTTGGCCACCTTAAGTTGCTTAAGGTCACGGCTCAGTGTGGCTTGCGTCAACTTGAACCCCTCCTTCTGCAAGGCGTTCAACAACTCGTCCTGACTTCCTAACTGCTGACTGGATATGATCAGTCTCAGCGCTTCTAATCTGTTGGTCTTTACTTTCATCTCAGTATATTTATTCAGAAATCGGTTGCAAAATTATACAAAATTTCGCAACCGACCAAATATTTATGAATATATTTGCAAAAATTACCGTTTCATATCAAATCCAACGCGTACGCCGTCGTAATTTTTGCTCAAATCGCCTATGGTTTGCAGATCTTTGTTGCCGCTCATGGCCGACATCGTCTGGAGCATGGTCAGCAGTTTCTTGGCCTCAAACAGAATCGAGATGCCGTTTATCTCCTTCTTGGCATAGCAGTTCACCGACAGTAGCAAGCCCTTCAGGGTAATCTTTTGGCTGGCCTCGTCGAAGGTGTAGTTGCCGCTGAATGGGGTGCCGGCTATCTTTGATGAGAAAGTTCCGTCTTCGTTGAATGTGATGAAAGTATTGCTCTCAGATATCTTCACTTGCTGATAGTAGGGCAGCAGCTTCTCCTCAATCTGGACCGCAGCCACCTCACCGCCGGCCTTGGCCAGCAGGTTCTCGCTGGTAAATGCACAACCTGGAGCCGAGTACTTCCATGAGCCAATCAGATTCTGAGCCTTCACCTTGTCCAGACCGATAACGCTCGAGATGGCATTCACTACACCTGTGCCATTAGTCATGGCGCTCAACACCTGATTCATATTACCGCAACTTGCCATTGCCAAGCATGCAAAGGCAGCCAAACCTAAAAACACTTTCTTCATTTTTATTTCTCCTTTAGATTAATTTGTCTCGTTTTGTGCTGCAAAGTTACTTTAATTATTTTAAACCCCAAAACTTTTTTGAGAAATTTTCTCGTTTTCTTCAATCCTCTCGTAAGAGGATTGCTGTCCTTCTGCCGGAGGATTGGCGTCCTGCCGCCGGAGGACTGTGGCGCTCTTCCTATATAATATATAATAAGGTGTATGCGTTTTCGTGATTGACTGATATCAAGAGGTGCATAAAAAACACCCTAAAATCAAAAATTTCTTTGGAAAAGTTTTGGTAGTTCAAAAAAAAGCCGTACCTTTGCACCCGCAAATCAGGAAAACCTCCTGACAAGCAATAAAAAAGAAAGAGTTCTTTGAAAGATTTACATAGACAGAAGTAGTACAAGAAGCG
>NZ_CAMJFM010000014.1 GCF_946404925.1 uncultured Prevotella sp.
AGGAGGATTCTACCAACTCTCGTCGTGTAGTATTCAGCTACCTTCAGAACAAGGACGCTATCAAGGAGCTCTTCTCTACAGTAAGTGAGAAGGTTGGCGATCGTCCCGGTGGATACACCCGTATCATCAAGCTTGGTACTCGTCAGGGTGACGCTGCACAGGTTTGCTTCATCGAGCTCGTAGACTTTGATCCAGAGATGGCAAAGGATACCAAGAAGAAGTCAACCCGTCGTTCACGCAAGTCAGCTCCAAAGGCTGAGGCTGCTGCCGAGGCTCCTGTAGCTGAGGAGGCAAAAGCTGAGGAAGCACCTGCAACAGAGGCTCCCGCAGAAGAGGCTAAGGCTGAGTAATAGTTAGAATCACGAATTCTTATATATGGGTAGAGCTCGCATCTCAATGATGCGGGCTCTACTTTTTTTATTTTTATTTTAAAAAATTCGCTAAAAAGTTTGGAACTTTGGTTATTATTTCTTATATTTGCCACGATAATACCTTGTTCGTGAGAATAAAAAGTCTAAAAACTTAAAACAAAACGATATGAGAAAACTGGCATTTATTATTGTAGCAGCGCTGTTTGCTACTTCCTTGCCTTCATTGGCGCAAGGATTAAACGTGGTAAGTTTTAAATTGTTGGACACTGACCTTACTGCCAACACCCGTGGTACGATGAAGCGAGATCAAAACGGTGAGACCGCCGCCTTGATCAAGATTGTAACACCTGAGCAGGGTTTCATGTTCGATGGAGGATCGCTTGGTATCGTAGGTACCGAGCAGAAACCTGGCGAGATCTGGCTTTATGTTCCACGTCGCGCCCAGAAGTTAACTATTTCTCACCAGACTTTCGGTGTGCTTCGTGATTACTACTATCCCATTTCTGTACAGGGAGGTCGTACTTACGAGATGCTGCTCGATATCGGTACCGGTCGTTATGTATCCATCTTGACTTCTGTGCCTAAATCAGAATTGACTATCGATGGCGAGTTCGCCGGTCAGGCTCCTATATATAATAGGTATATGAACTTTGGTCGCCACAAGGTCCAGGCTGTTAACGATCGTTATGAGGGCATAGAGGAGTTTGTAATCCTGGCAAACGATTCTACCAATAAAGTGATTACTGTTGATATGCGTGATATGAGCGATCATTTCGGTAATGTACTTCTTACTGTTGATAATAATGCTGAGCTTTACTTCAATGGCCGTATGGTTGGTACTGGCAGTTGGAAGACTCAGTTGCGTGAGGGCGTGTATGAGGTAGAAACCCGTGCTCCTGATTGCGATCCTGTTAAGTCTTCGTTCACAGTAGTGGCACAAGAGAATAATGAGATTAAGGCTACACCGCCTACACCACATACTGGTTATCTCAGTATCTATACCCGTCCAGCAACAGCTACGGCGGTTTATAATGGTACTCACAATTTGACGCTTCAGGAGGCAAACATTCTTCCTATCGGAACCTATCAGGTTGAAATCTCTCGTAATGGTTATCTCTCTGAGACCCACGAGTACACAGTAACTCGTAACGAGACCACAACCGATACTGTAACTCTTAAGCGTATTAAGTATGTAAAGCCAAACACATTCTATTTCGGTGGAGCTTATACCCTCCGCACCTTGGCTGGTGCAACTGGTATCGTTGGAGCCGTTATTTATAACAACGACCTCCAGCTCAGTTATACCCTCGGACTTACAAAGAGTAAGACCGCCTATTGGTATAACTCAAACGAAGGCGCCCGCTATCAGAGTGGCGTATCATATAAGATGTCATCAATGGCCGCTAAGTATGGCTATCAGATCAACCTGATGAACAAGTTTGCTATCACACCACAGGTTGGATTCTCTATCGATAAGCTGTCGGCTACTGTTGAGGATGGTTCTGTTAATTATGGCGACAAGGCCACTTGTACTTGTATTACTATAGGTGTTAAGTTGTTGTTGGTTCCATTCCAGCACTGCTATTTGTTTGCAGCTCCCGAGTTAGGCATTGCCAATAAGAAGGGTGGTGACTATGAGCGTATTGCCGCAGCTACTAATGTGAGCGCCGGCGGTTTTACAGCTAATTTCGGATTGCTGATTAACTTCTAATAATATAATAGGTATAACAGTAAAAAAGCAAAGAGTATGAAAACAAATAGATTCATTAATATAAAAGTGGCTCTCTTCATAGCTGTATCCGCGTTGATGACAGCTTGTACTATCGAAGATGCCGATACAAGTGTAGAGCCAAAGGGTGAAAAATTGTCTGTAGAGGAGTCTGTTCAGATGACGGCTACTCAAACCGAACAGGCTGTTAGTGTTAAGTCTGATGTAGGCTGGGATGTAAGTATAGAAGGTGGTTGGTCAGGCCTTACAGTTTCTCCTATGTCGGGAACTGGCGATGGTCAGATAACCATCCACACCGATGCTAATACAACCCGTCAGGGACGAGAGGCAACTATTTCTATTACCACTAAGGGAGGCGTTAACCAGAAATTTGTAGTTAATCAGTCTCTTAGCGATGTTATCCTTGAAATTGCCGGTGGCGATGGTCAGTCGCTCGAGTTTGAGGCATCACCCCAGGATCCCAAGAACTTCAGTTTCTCTTGTAATACTACTTGGGAAATTACTGCTAGTGATAGCTGGATTCATTGTTACGATGCTGAAGGAAATACTAAAGGTGGCAAGGAAATCACAACTACCCAGGGTACTACTATTTATGTAATCCCAGACGAAATCCAGACCGATGTACCTCGTGAAGGTATAATCACGATCTCTGCTGAAAACGGTGCAAAGACTAAATCTTTTGCAATCAAGCAGGAAGGTAAAAAGATTGAACTTTCGGTATCACCAACTAATTTCGACGTTGTTGCTACTGGTGAAAAGAAGACCATTCAGATTACCTGTAACGCTGATTGGAAGTTACAGTATGATAATGGTAATATCCTCTGTGATATAACAGAAGGAACTGGTTCACAAGATGTTGAAGTGACCTGTCTGCCTAACAACGTTAACAGAGAACGTCAGGTAACCTTGACTGTTACCTCTGGTATTGAGGATATCAAAACTCAGACAGTCACCTTCACTCAGGCTGCAGCTACACCTCCTGTTCTCACGGGATTTGTTCTCCTTGAAAATAGCGTAACAAAGAATGAGGCTGAGTTCCAGTTTACATTTGAGTCAATGTACCCTGTAGAGAAGTATGGTATCAAGATTTGGGTAAATAGCGAAAGTCAGCAAACCCCAATGGATCCTGCTATTAATACAGAGGGAGGTATTACCAAACTGACATTCAAGGCTACTGGTCTTAAGTCGATGACGACGTACCATGTATATGGTTATATTGAGAATACTGTTGGTAAGTCCGATTGTAGAGATGTTAATATTGCTGATATTGTATTCACTACAGCAGGTGTAAGACCTGATGACGGAGATAATCCTGTACCAAATCTGAGTAGAAGAAAGAAGTAGTCTAACCTAAAACTACATCGATTATGAGAAAATGGTTTATATTATTCATAATATCCATCTTACCGTATGCAGCTTTTGCTGATGCGGTAAAGATTGGAAGTCTATGGTACAATCTTGATGAGAGTACCATGACTGCGGAAGTAACAAGTTCAGGTGGCGATAGCTATTCAGGTGATATTGTTATTCCCGGTTCTGTAACATATGGCGATGTTACTTATTCTGTTAAGTCAATTGGTGTTAGAGCCTTTAATGATATTCCCCTTACCTCTGTTACTATTGAGGATGGAATCGAGACTATTAAGGAATATGCGTTTTGGGATAGTGATGGTATCAACGAATTAGTACTTCCTAAAACATTAAAGGTTATAGGTGATGAGGCCTTTACTTGGGCATATATAACCTCTCTTGTTCTGCCAGAAGGACTAGATAGTATAGGACGTAATGCCTTCTGTAATTGTAATAACCTTAAGAATTTGGAAATTCCATCTACGATAACTCGTATTGGGGATAATGTATTTGGTTCATGTGGTAACGTATCTTCTGTTGTATCACGAATTCAAACTCCATTTGCGATAAGTGAGTCTGTTTTTAGTTCTTGTACTTCTGCAACCTTATATGTGCCGGCAGGTACTATGACTTTATATCAAAAAACTGCAGGTTGGAACAAGTTTGACAATGTTTATGACGGAGAACCAAAGGAAACTACTTACGAAGGCCTTAAATATATTTATTTAGTTGGTAGTAATAATGCTATCGTAGTAGGAAGGGATGATTCCGAAATGCGCAAAATTACGATTCCGTCAACATTGCCTGTAGATAATGTTAATTATAATGTGGTATATGTTGCCAAAAATGCGTTCCAGGGCATTGGTATTGATACGTTGATTATTTCATCGGGTGTAGAGATGATAGGCAGAGATGCATTTAATTATTGTTATAATCTTAAAGCAGTTGAACTACCTTCAACTCTTAAGACAATCGGCGATAATGCTTTTTATGATTGTTATAATTTAAAGAGAATTGAGCTTCCTTCATCGTTGGATAGTATCGGAAATCAGGCTTTCTTTAGTTGTGATAATCTTGCAATAGTGGTATCACGAATTCAAACTCCATTAACTATAAGTCAGAGTGTATTTGCTATGGGATCTTATGGCTCTTACGACAACTCTGGTAACTGGGTTAATACATACACTCCTTCATCTGCCACACTTTATGTTCCTAATGGTACAAAGACTTCGTATGATGCAACTGAAGGCTGGAAGGGTATGTTTGCCGATATTATAGAAGGCGAACCGAAAGAAATAACTTACGATGGTCTGAATTATATCTATGTCGAAGGTAAGGGAACTGCTACTGTAGTTGGAATGGCAGACACTGAAAAACGTAAGGTTGTTATTCCTTCAACTTTACCTGTTGGTGATGTTAATTATAGTGTTAAGACGATTGGCAATGGTGCCTTCCAGAATCGTACAAATATAGATACTTTAATTATTCAATCTGGAATTGAAACAATTGGTAAAAATGCTTTCCAGTATTGTCGTAGTATGAAGTCAATTACGCTCCCTGAGGGGGTTAAGACAATTGGGGAATATGCTTTCAATGAAAATGGAACTTGGAGTAACGGATTAAAGAAGATTGTTCTTCCTTCTTCATTGGATAGTATTGGAAATTATGCGTTCTACTCCTGCAACAATCTTTCTGCTGTGGTCTCTAAAATTCAAACTCCATTTACCATAAGTCAGAGTGTATTTGGCATTGGGTCAAACGGGTCTTACGACAACTCTGGCAACTGGGTTTATACATACACACCTTCTCCTGCAATTCTATATGTTCCAGATGGAACCAAGGCTTCGTATGATGCAACTGAAGGCTGGAAAGGTATGTTTGCCGATATTATTGAAGGCGAACCGAAAGAAATTACTTACGATGGTCTGAATTATATCTATGTCGAAGGTAATGGAAATGCTACTGTAGTAGGAATGGCAGATACAGATATACGTAAGGTCATTATTCCTTCTACTTTGCCTGTTGGCGATGTAAATTATAATGTTAAAACTATTGCCACAGGTGCCTTCCAGAATCGTACAAATATTGATACTCTGATTATTCAATCAGGAATTGAAACAATTGGTAAAAATGCTTTCCAGTATTGTTATAATATGAAGTCTATAACAATTCCAGAGGGTGTTAAGACAATAGGCGAGAACGCTTTCAGCGAAAATGGAACTTGGAATAATGGGTTAAGGATGATAACTCTTCCCTCTTCGTTGGACAGTATTGGTAATTATGCGTTCAATTATTGCAGCAATCTAACATCCATTGTTTCCAAAATTCAGAATCCTTTCGCAATAAGTGAGACGGTATTCCGTTCTAGTACATCTGCTACATTATATGTTCCGATAGGAACTGCGACTACTTATCAGCAAACTACAGGTTGGAATAAGTTTGCCGAGATTGTTGAAGGTGAATTGAAAGAGACTACTTACGAAGGTCTTAATTATACCTATGTTGAAGGTAAGGGAACAGCAACCGTTGTTGGTAGGGCTGATACTGAAATGCGTAAGATATCGATTCCTTCGACTTTGCCTGTAGGTAGTGTTAATTATAGTGTTAAAGCTATTGCACGTGGCGCATTCAGAGATTGTAATATTGATACATTGATTATAGCTTCTGGAGTAGAAACAATAGGATACGACGCTTTCAATTACTGTTGGAATTTGAAGAAGATAGAACTTCCTTCTACTCTAAAAACAATAGCTGATCAAGCGTTCTATAATTGTGATGCTATAAAGAGGATTGAACTTCCTTCATCGTTGGACAGCATAGGTAGTCAAGCTTTCTATAGTTGTGATAATCTCACGATAGTAGTTTCTAAGATTCAGACTCCTTTTAAGATAAATACTAATGTATTTGTAAATGACGGAGAAAAATCTTCTGCTGTATTGTATGTTCCAGAAGGTACCACATCTGCTTATCAGCAGTATGAGGGATGGATTGTTTTCTCAGAAATAATAGAGGGTGAACCAAAAGAAATCGCCTACGAGGGTCTGATTTATAATTATTTCGAGAACAAGGGTACCGCTACGGTTATAGGAAGAGCCGATGAGACTCTTAGAACCATCAAAATTCCAGGAGTTGTACCTGTAGGAAACACCAACTATTCTGTTACAATGATTGGAAATGCTGCATTCCAACAGTGTTATATTGATACTTTGGTTGTAAATGAAGGCGTTGAAATAATTGAGAAAAATGCCTTTAGGTATAATTATTCTTTACGCTCAGTAAATCTTCCTAAATCTTTGAGAACGATTGGCGATGAGGCTTTTAATAACGATTATAATTTTATAGAGTTAATTATTCCAGAAGGTGTAGATAGTATTGGTAGAAGTGCTTTTGGCAGTTGTTCAAGTATCAGGAAGATTGAAATCCCTTCAACTATAACACGAATTGGTGAACAAGCTTTTGCTTATATTGAGAATTTGACATCAGTAACGTCAAGAATACAGAATCCATTTGAGATTAGCCAGAGTGTGTTCTGTCGTGGATGGGATTGGGATTATTCTGATGGCACTTCTAAACAAATATTCAGAAAATCAAATGCCAATCTCTATGTTCCAGAAGGAACTTCTGCCGAATATCAGAAGTATGATGGTTGGAATATGTTCGCAGGAATTTATGAGGGAGAAATAAAAGAGGCTGTTGTAGATAGTCTGTATTATGCTTACCTTATGAGTAGCCAAACTGCGACAGTAATTGCGAGTGATGATTATAGTAGTTATACTGCAATTACAATTCCTGCAACTGTTACTATTGACGGAGTTGTTTATCAAGTGAAGGAGATAGGTAATGGCGCATTCCGTGATAGGTATAGACTACAGAATGTAACAATTAGCGAAGGTATTGAGACTATTGGTAAAGAAGCTTTCCAGTGGTGTGGAAGTGCTGATTTCGGCACTCTCCCTTCTTCGCTTAGAAAGATAGACCAAAATGCTTTCTATAATTGCAATAACATAAAGAAATTAGAACTGCCAGAGGGCCTTCAAACTGTTGGCGAATGGGCCTTCGGCGAGTGTTATTATTTGCAAAAGATAGTACTTCCTTCTTCATTAACAAGTATAGCAAATTGTGCTTTTAAAAATAATAGTAGTTTGACAGCAGTAATATCTCGTATTCAAAGTCCTTTCGAGATTGATAAGAACGTATTTGGAAGTGAAAACTGGAATTCTGAAACGCAGCAATATGAATATGTTTGCGCTGCAGATCTGTATGTTCCTGAGGGAACAATAGAGCAATATAAGAGAACTGAGGGCTGGAATGTATTCTTGAATATTTATGAGGGTGAACTGAAGGAGATTACATATCTCGGTTTGGCTTATACCTATAATACAAGTACTAAAGTTGCAACAGTTGTTAAGGGTGATAATTATTCTGAACTCAAGACAGTTTCGATTCCAGTAACAATTCTTGCTGAGGGTACAGAATATCGTGTTACCACCATTGGCGGACGTGCTTTCAGTAGTACATCGATTACATCCGTTGAAATTGCAGATGGCATAGAGACTATCTCACAGGAGGCATTTAGCAACTGTGAGCAATTGGCAAGGCTTTCGCTCCCTTCTACATTGGTAACTATTGGTAATTCTGCATTTAACTATTGCCGTCGTTTGGCTGGTATAAAGATTCCTGCTAGCGTTAAGACTATAGGCTCTAATGCATTGTCAGGTTGTTATAATCTGGAGTCAATAGAAGTGGAAGATGGTAATGAGACTTATGAATCTCTTGGTGGCAATGTGATTATAGAACGTAAAACTAAGGCATTGCTTTTGGGATGTAAGAACTCCACTATCCCCGATGGCGTGCAGTCTATTGAAGCCCAAGCGTTTAATAACTGCCAGATAGCAAAGATTCAGTTCCCAGAGACTGTTAAGAGTATTGGCTATAATGCTTTCGCATCATGTCGTTATCTTACAGAGGTTACTCTACCTGAAGGCCTCGATTCTATTGCAGAAGGAGCATTTAGAAATTGTGAGAAGCTTGAAATGGTTGAATTCCCAAAGACTACGAAGTATTTTGGTGATGAGGCTTTCTATGGTTGTAACAGTTTGTTGAATGTGGTATCTAATGTTGAGGAGCCTAAGGATATTAGAGAATCTGTATTTGGATACAGTTATAGCAATGTTTATAACCAGGCAACTCTTTGGGTTCCTAAGGGTAAGATAGATGCATATAAGAGGGTAGAAGGCTGGAGACGTTTCAATTCATACGATGAATTGTTGCGTGACATTCTTGTCAAACCAACAATTGAGTATAATGGCCGTTATCTGGTGATGACGAATGATACTGCTCAGCGTGCTAAGATCTATTATTCTACTGATGGCTCAGAGCCAACGATATTGTATAGTGATACTGTAGCATTGTCAAATCTGGGAACTATTCAGGCTATATCTAAGCGATTTGGTTCTTATACCGTAGATACTGCCCGTTACGAGATCACATACGTTTACGATGGTGTAACGGCTCGAACAGCAAGAGGCGGTTTGCTTAAGAACGCATTTGAGTGGTGTGGCACAGATAAGATCGATATGCTTGATATCGATGGTCAGTTGAACGATGACGACTTTGCTACTATTCGTGGCTTGTCGAAGTTGACCATTCTTAATATGGCAGCTTCTAAGATAGATGGTAACGCAATCCCGAGCGGAGCATTTGCTGACATGAAGTTGGAGTGGTACGTTTCTCCATATAACTTCACCAGTGTTGGTAGTGGTATCTTTAAGGGTTGCGACAAGTTGGCCGCATTGACTTGGAACTCTTCTACCATCGAACTTCCAGAGGATGTGGTAACTGATGTGGCTAATCCTAATATGCTGGTATATGCCAAGGCTCAGGCCATGATACCTTACGCTATGAGGAATGTAGTTGTTAATGGCGTAGCTAACAATATTATACTTGTTGACTCTGCTGGCAATAATAACTTTAAATGTCCAGAAGAGTTCTTGGCTCGCCGCATCACTTATACTCATGACTATCAGCAGAAGACCGAGCTTGGTCAGACCCAGGGTTGGGAGACTTTGGCACTTCCATTTACGGTCAGCAAGATTACTCATGAGACTAAGGGCGAACTGACGCCTTCGGCTGTTGAGGGTGCAGAGAGACCATTCTGGCTCTACGAGTTGACTGATAATGGCATGGAGAAGGCCGAGCAGATTAGAGCTAATACGCCTTATCTGATTTGTATGCCTAACGACGATGCATATGGTGATGATTACATCTTGGGTGGACGCGTAACGTTCAGTGCATCTAATGTCAAGATCACGACATCTGATGGTACTACCGTTTCGAGTGGCGATCGTCAGTTCGTACCAACTTATCAGCGAGTAGCTTCTTCTTCAGATGTTTACGCGCTGAATGTAGGTCAGGTTGTTGGCGAGAATCGTATTGGTTCTGCTTTCATCTCAAATCTGCGTGAGGTACGTCCATTCGAGGCATACTCAGTACATTCTGGCAATAAGACTCGCAGCATACCAGTATCAAGTCTTGGTGGTGGTGATGCAACAGGCATTAATGACCTGATGCTTAAGAATGGCGGAGAGTCTCTTGATGGTGTTGTGAAGGTTTACTCACTTTCTGGAGCACTCATCAAGCAGGGTAAGCGCGAGGAGGTTCTTCGCAGTCTGCCAAAGGGACTATACATTATTGATGGTAAGAAAATAATTAAATAAACGGAGCTATGAATAGATTACGTTTTATATTTATATCAGTCGTAGTGCTGCTGACGTCAGGTCGTGCAGCGGCCTACGATTTTGAGTCGGGAGGTCTGTACTATAATATCCTAGATGCAGATGCCAAGACGGTTGAGGTAACTTTAGATGGAGAAAAGAATGGTTGGGATACCCAGTCTTCTTACACAGGAAGTGTTGTCATTCCTGCCACCGTGAGAAATAATGGAGTAACATATAGTGTTACAAAGGTTGGCGAATACGCTTTCTGCCGTTCTAGTATTACCTCCTTGACTATTCAGAATGGCTTGGAGGTTATTGCTGATTACGCCTTTTTGTATTGTAGTCAGCTTCAAGAAGTCTCATTGCCATCTTCTTTGTCAAGTATTGGCTATTCTGCCTTTTTTGATTGTTATAATTTGATGGACTTGATTGTTCCGGAGGGTGTTAGTAAAATTGGAGGTCAGGCCTTTTGCTATTGTAGTAGAATAAAGACCTTAGAACTTCCTTCTACTTTGACAGAGATCGGCGGTCGAGCTTTTGGATCCACAGGTGGACTGACTATTGTTAAGTCTCATATTGCAACTCCTTTTGCAATAGAGAAAGGTGCATTTTGTTCAAGTGAGTCTTGGGATGATAATGTATATACACCAACGCCGAGTGGGGCTACCCTTTATATACCAACGGGTACAAAAGCGGCTTATCTCGCTCTAGATGGATGGACAACGTTTACGGGAGGAATATATGAGGGTGAACCACAGGAGATTACTTTGTCTGATGGGTTGATTTATTCATATATCACAAGTGAGCGAATAGCTACTGTTATAGGTTATGATAATTCTGATCTAGAAGATTTGATCATACGTTCTTCTGTTGTTATTAATGGTGAGACTTATAATGTAAAAGGTGTAGGTTCTGGTGCATTCCGAAACTATGGGATGTTGAAGTCATTAACAATTGAACATGGTGTTGAAACCATTGGTTCCAATGCATTTAGTTCGTGTTATAATATGAATTCAGTGAATTTACCTTCATCTTTGTCTACTATTGGTCAATCTGCTTTTAGTGATTGTAATCAACTAACTTCAATTACAATTCCAGAAGGCGTAAAGACTATCGATTCTTCAGCTTTCGGTTGGTGTAGCCGATTAAGGATCCTTGAACTTCCTTCTACTTTGACCAATATTGGTGGAGGCGCTTTTAGAGGTTTACGCAGTCTCTCTGCTGTTATCTCTCATATTAATACTCCTTTCAATATCAGTTCTAATGTTTTTGTAATTGATGAGAATTGGAATAGTCAAACTCAAAAGTATGATTATACACCTTCGTCTGCTACGTTGTATGTCCCGATAGGCTCAACGTCTAGTTACAAGGCAATTGAAGGTTGGACGATGTTTGCTGATATTGTTGAGGGTGATTATAATGAAATAGAAATTGACAATATTACGTATTCTTATTCAGAATCTACCCTCACTGCAGTCGTTATTGGTAGTAACTTTTCTGATTATAATCAGAATGTCACTATAAAGAATTCTGTTACTATTAATGGTGTTGATTACGAGGTTAAGTCTATTGGAGCTGGTGCATTCATTGATAATGGTAGAATTTCGTCATTGATTGTTTCATCAGGTATTGAAACCATTGCTCAAAGTGCATTCCAAAGTTGTTGGAATTTGAAGAGTGTGCAGTTGCCTTCTTCATTAACGACTATTGGCAATAGTGCTTTCCAGAGTTGTAATAATCTACGAAAAATTGAGATTCCTTCAAGTATAGACTCGTTAGGAAACTATGCATTTGCAAATTGTGGTAATTTGTTATATGTAACATCTCATATTCAGACACCTTTTAATATAAATGGCAGTGTTTTCTGTTCTAGTAGTTATTGGAGTGGTGGAACGCAGGTGTTTGAAAAGAATTCTGCAACATTGTATGTGCCAGAAGGAACTAAGTCTGCTTATGAGGCCATTGATGGCTGGAATATGTTTGCTGAGATTGTTGAAGGCGAGATGACTGAAGAAACAATTGATGGCATCATTTATTCTTACAACAGTTCAACTCAGACAGCAACTGTTGTCGGTAGTGATTTCTCTGAACATCGTAAAGTCACGATTCCTAGTTCTGTTCCAATTAATGATGTTAATTATGCAGTAAAAACCATTGGAGGAGGAGCCTTCTATAATAATTATTATATAGACTCACTTTATATTGAATCTGGTATCGAGACAATAGAAAAGGGGGCATTCCAAGAGTGTTATAATATAAGGTATTTGGAACTGCCTTCTACCTTAAATACAATTGGTGAGAATGCTTTCCGTAATTGTGATGGCTTGCGTAAAGTCGTATTGCCTTCCAGTTTGACGAGCTTAGGTGAATATGCATTTGCTTCATGTTATGGTTTGAGTTCAGTTGTTTCTCGAATACAGCAGCCTCTTGAAATTGGTCAAAACGTCTTTAATAGAGGTTGGAATTGGGATGAGAATAATAATCAAATTTTTGTTAAAACCAACGCGACTCTTTATGTTCCCATAGGAACGAAATCTGCTTATGAAGCAATAGAGGGGTGGAATATGTTCGTTGATATTCTCGAAGGTGAAGTTAAAGAGACAACTTATGGCGTTTTGAACTACTCGTATGTTGAGGGTAAAGGTGAAGCTACAGTAATATCTGGTGATTATTCTTCGTTGACAAATCTTACAATTCCTGGTTCTATTGAAGTCGATGGTGTTAGCTATATAGTAAAGGCTATTGATAATTATGTATTCAGTAACTGTAATTACCTTGATTCTTTGGTTATTGAATCTGGAGTAGAAACCATTGGTCAGAATGCGTTCTATTGGTGTAATAACCTGAAATCGGTTAGCCTTCCTACAACATTGAGATCAATTGGCGAAAATGCATTTAATCATTGTTATTATCTTTCTAGTTTGGTAATACCAGAAGGCGTGAAGACAATAGGACAGAATGCTTTCTATTGGTGTTATGGTATAAAAAAATTGGAGCTTTCATCTACTATTGATAGTATTGGAAACTATGCGTTCTATGGATTCTCTAACCTGTCAAAAGTAATTTGTCGTATTAAGACTCCTTTCAAGATCAGTGAAAGCGTATTTTGTACTAATTATTATTGGGAAAATGAGGTACAAGTGTTTAGCAACTCACCAGCAACGTTATATGTCCCAGTTGGTACAAAGTCTACATACGAGACATTTGCTGGTTGGAATATGTTTGATGGCGGAATCTTTGAGGGAGATCCTAAGGAGGGTATATCTGGCATGTTTAACTACATTTATATGACCGACTCCAAGAAGGCTATACTCGTTGCTGGCGATTATTCAAACCTAAGAACTCTTGAGATCCCTGCTACTGCTGTTATTGACGGTGAGAGCTATAATGTTGTTGGAATTGGTAATGAAGCTTTCCAGAATATTTCTTTGACTTCTGTAATAATACCTGAAGGCGTAGAAACCATAGGAAAGAGAGCTTTTTGGGAATGCTACAGCCTGAGATCTGTAAAGTTGCCAGAGACTATAACGTCTATTGGCGATGAGGCATTCCAGAGTTGTAGTGTGCTAGATACAATATCAGTACCTTCTAATATTAAGAGTATCGGAACTAGTGCATACTGGGGAACAAAGATTACCGAAGTTAGGATTCCGGCTTCTACCACCTATATTGGTAGAGGTGCATTTGCATATTGTGAAAGACTTCAGTCAATTTCGGTTAATGCAAACAATAGTGCATACGATTCGCGTAACAATTGTAATGCTCTTATCGATAAGGCTACGAATACTTTGATGAGAGGCTGCCCAGGTACAGTTATTCCTAATAATGTACAGGTTATTGGTCAACATGCTTTTGCTGGTTGTCTTAATCTGATGGAAATCTCAATACCTAACAGTGTAACAACTCTCGAAAATAATTCATTTAGTGACTGCCGTGCTCTCACATCTGTTGTTATTCCGAGTAGTGTTACCGAGATCATGCAAAATGTGTTCTCGGGTTGCTCTTCACTAAAGTCTATTCGCGTTGACGAAAATAACCATACTTATGACTCTCGCAACAATTGCAATGCTATTATCGAAACAGCAACGAATACATTGATGTTGGGTTGCCAGAGTACGGTAATTCCTAGGGGTATCACTTCTATTGCAAATAATTCATTCTATTATTGTGAGAAGTTGGACTCAATAAAGATTCCTTATGGTGTAACGACTATTGGGAACAATGCTTTCTATCATTGCCAGGATCTGCAATATGTAGAGATTCCTAACAGTGTTAAGAATATTTACTGGGGGGCGTTCAATGAATGCTATAATCTTCTGACTATAGTTTCAAAGATTAAAGCCCCTGAGAGTATGACTAATATGGATTGGGCTTTCTCGGGATCATATAGTTCTGGCACATTGTATGTTCCAAAAGGCACAAAAGAGTCTTATCAGAACAAATATGGCTGGTCTGACTTCTATTACATCGTAGAAATGGATGGCGATCCTCTTGCGCAACCTACTTTGAGCTATGATGGACGTGCGATAACCGCTACAGCTCCTGAGGCAGATGTAGATATGTATTATTCTACTGATAACTTTACGACAAGCAGCTATTATGATGGCCCAATACCTGTTACCGATCTTGGTACAGTTAAGGTGATTGCCGAAAAGACCTTCCGTACCGATTCTGAGCCAGCAGAATATACCATAGAATATCTGTATAATGGCGATACGTTGAAGTTGGCAAAAGAAGGTCTGATGGCTGAGGCTATCAAGTGGTGCAGTACCGACAGTATTGAAAAAATGACAGTTGTTGGTCCAATTAACTCAACAGAGTTTGAGACGATTAGAACACTTAATAAGCTTAAGTTCCTCAACTTGGCTGGTGTAACTAATGAGTCGTTGGATATTCCTGATAACGCATTTGCCAACACTGGTATTGTTTCGTTTGTTGCTCCTGCAAAGGTCGCTTCTGTGGGTAGTGCAATATTCTCTGGATGTCAGCAACTGGCTGCAGTTAACTGGGATACCGATAAGGCACTGCCAAGTGATGCGCTTGCCAATATTAACAATCCTAACTTGCTGCTTTATCTGAAGGAAGGTACAACAGATATTCCTGCAGGTATCAATAATGTTATTGTTGGCGGTACAACCAAGAAGATTACTCTTGTTGATGCAACAGGTAATAATAACTTCTATTGTCCGGTGGAATTTACCACCGATACGATTACTTATACTCGCAACTTCCAGCAAAAGACAGAGACGGGTGTAAGTTGTGGTTGGGAAACAATCGTTCTGCCGTTCAATGTTCAGAGTATCAAACACGAGAAGAATGGTACATTAACACCATTTGTTAATACTTATAGTGGAGATAATCGAAAGCCATTCTGGCTCTATACTCTCGAGCAGGATAATATCTCGGCCGCATATAGTATCGAGGCAAATGTACCTTATCTGATCTGTATGCCAAATGATGATGCTTACGGCGATGATTATATCCAGGCAGGTAATGTTACCTTCAGTGCTGCAGATAAGACTAATAAGATTAAGATTGCTGTATCTAATCCTGTTGAGAAGTCGCAGTACGATGTAACCTTCGTTCCTACTTATCAGAGTGTTCCTGCTTCGAGTGAGGTATTTGCACTGAATGTTAACCAGGAGTATAAGGGTTATCCTGCTGGATCGCTGTTTGTTAATAACTTCCGCGAGGTTCGTCCGTTCGAGGCTTACTCGGTTCATCCATCGGCTGCTGCTAAGGTTTCTGCATCTCGTATGTTTACCGTGGGTAGTCTGATTGGTGGCGACGAAGATACTACTGGTATCATCGACGTGATGCTGAAGAAGAACAACGGCACTAACAGCGATGCTGTGGTTAGGGTATACTCACTCTCAGGAGCTCTTGTTAAGCAGGGCAAGGCTGAGGATGTGACTAAGGGACTGCCTAAGGGCATCTACATTGCAAACGGTAAGAAGTTTGTAGTGAGGTAGCCCCCAGTTCTTTGCATAGAGTACTGCAGTACTTTAGGCAGAGTACTCGAGTACTTTAGGCGGCGTACTGATAAGGAATAGGGATTCCCCTACCAAGTTTTGGGGGAATTCCTTTTCTTTTAAACTAGGAAATTGTTTATCTTTGCAACGTGATTAATAAATAATTAGTTGAGGGTTATGAAGAAGTTAGTTGTTTTGTCGCTTGGTGCTGCGCTGCTGTTTAGCAGCTGTGGTACTTATGCCGAGGCTGGTGCCACTACTGGTGGCTGGTTCGGATCGATTATTGGTTCGGCTATCGGTGGTATAGCCGGAGGTCCACGAGGCAGCGATGTTGGAACGCTTATCGGTATGGCTGGTGGAGCCGTGGTAGGTGCTGCTATCGGACAGGCTGCTGATGAGGCTCAACAGAAGAAGATGGAAGAGCGTTATCAATACAATATGGAGCGCAGACAGGCTGAACGTCCATCTGTAGGAACCTATTATGATAGGAACCTTGAGGTGCTGGAGATCCGACGCCCGATGTTGATGGATACCAGTCGCGACCAGATTCTGAGCCGAGGCGAAGAGGCGAGGGTAGTGTTCGAGATATTCAACACCTCAACCAAGCCCGTTTATCGTATCACTCCATCGGTGGTCGAGGTTACTGGCAACAAGCATATCGATGTTTCGGATAATGTGATGATTGAGAGCATCGAGCCTGGTAAGGGCATACGCTACACGGCGCTTATCAGGGCCGACAATCGACTGAGAGATGGTGAAGCGGTGTTCCGCATAGGAGTTTTCCAAGGTAATAGAGAGCAAGCATCCCAAACAAGGGAATTCAGGATTCAAACAAGTAAGCGATAGGCAGAACCTATCGCTTCTTTTTTTCTTGTTGTTTTTTCTTCATCTGTTCTCTTAGTTCAACCCAGATGGGCTTGGCGGGCGAGCCATCGTTGGTGCTTAGATCAAGCTCTGGTTGGCTGAAGAACTCTGCTGGTTTATACGGGATAACTGACTCCTCGTACTTCTCGACAATCACTGGCGCTATGCCTTGAGCTATGATTCCCAGCTCTTGTGCAGCCCTTACTGATAGGTCTATGACGCGGCCTCTAACGTATGGGCCACGATCGGTGACCTTTACGATAACCTGTTTGCCGTTGGCTGGATTTGTTACTTGCAACAACGTACCGAAAGGGTAGGTGCGATGGGCACATGTAAGACTGTCGTGATGTAGTCGTTCGCCACTTGCTGTTTTGCGTCCGCTGAAGCTTTTTGAATAAAATGAAGCCTTACCACTCTCGGGTTGAGCCAGAGTGGTAAAGCTTATCAGTAGTGTGAAAACTGTTATATAAAGTCTTTTAATCATCAATTGGACCACCCCTAGCCCCTCCTTGGAAGGAGGGGAATACGGGGGATGGGTTATACAATGCCCTGAGCGAGCATGGCCTTGGCGACCTTCATGAAGCCGGCTACGTTGGCACCCTTCACATAGTTGATGTAGTTGCCTTCCTTACCATACTTCACGCACTGCTCGTGGATGCCCTGCATAATCTGGTGCAGGCGCTGGTCTACCTCCTCGGCTGTCCAAGCCATACGCATCGAGTTCTGGGTCATCTCCAGACCAGATGTTGCTACACCACCGGCATTAACTGCCTTGCCAGGAGCAAACAGCTGACCTGCGGCGATGAACTTGTTAACAGCCTCGGCTGTGCAGCCCATGTTAGATACCTCGGCTACGCAGAGTGGCTTCTGAGCCAGAATCATGTCGGCATCGGCGCCATTCAGCTCGTTCTGGGTAGCACATGGCAGATAGATATCGGCCTTCTGCTCCCAAGGCTTCTTGCCAGCGAAGAACTTAGAACCCTCAAACTCCTCCTCGTATGGCTGACATACGTCATTGCCACTGGCGCGGAGCTCAAGCATGTAGTCGATCTTCTCGGCATCGAGACCTGCTGGGTCGTAGATGTAACCATCAGGACCAGAGATGGTGATAACCTTTGCACCCATCTCGGTTGCCTTCTTGGCTGCACCCCATGCTACATTACCGAAACCACTCAGAGCAACAGTCTTGCCCTTAATGTCGAGTCCGTGAGTCTCTAGCATGTGGTGTACAAAGTAGAGTGCACCATAACCTGTAGCCTCTGGGCGCAGAATGCTACCGCCCCATTCCATACCCTTACCAGTAAGGGTTGCTCCATGGAACTGGCTGGTCAACTTCTTGTAGTATCCGAACAGATAACCAATCTCACGTCCGCCTACGCCGATATCACCAGCGGGAACGTCCATGTCGGGACCGATTACCTTGTAAAGCTCGCACATAAATGCCTGGCAGAAACGCATAATCTCAGCGTCGCTCTTGCCGCGGGGAGCAAAGTCAGAACCTCCCTTACCGCCACCCATAGGCAGAGTGGTAAGTGCATTCTTGAATGTCTGCTCGAAACCGAGGAACTTCAGGATGCTCAGGTTTACTGATGGGTGGAAACGCAGTCCGCCTTTGTAAGGGCCGATAGCGCTGTTGAACTGCACACGGTAACCGATGTTTACCTGTACCTCGCCCTTGTCATCAACCCAGGGCACACGGAACGTGGTGATACGCTCAGGTTCCACGATGCGCTCTATAATCTTGGCTTTCTCAAACTCGGGGTGCTGGTTGTACACATCCTTAATGCTGTCCAACACCTCTCTTACTGCCTGTAAGTACTCCATTTCGCCTGGATGCTTCTGCTCCAAGGCTTGCATAATTTTCTCAACTTCCATTTTCTTAAAATTGTTCTAAGTGTCAATTTGTTATTAATTATACTGCAAAAGTAGGAAAATTATCGATACCAACCAAGGAAAATCCCGAAAATTTTTGCTGCAAAGTTACATTTTGTTAATTGTGCGCGTTCCCAGGAAATTATGGAAGGATTCTTGATAACCATCGGGCACGTGAATTATCTCGTTACCGATGTAGATACAGTCGTTGCGGTCTACCTTTTTGATTTTGTCGACAGCAATAATATATGATCTATGCACGCGCAGAAATTTCTCTGGCGGCAGCATTTCTTCAACGGCTTTCATTGTGAGGTGAGTAATTAGCGGCTTGGCCTCGCCATCCAAGTAGAACATCACATAGTCCTTCATGCCATTCACATAGATGATGTTCTCGATAGTGATGTTTCGCAGTTCTCCGTCTACTCTGATGAAAAGCGATGCAGCAGAACAATTCTCTTTCCTCCTTTCTCCTTCCTCGTTTCTCGAGTTAAACCACTCTTTAGCCTTTTCCACTGCCACCATAAACTTATTATAGCGGATTGGCTTCAGCAGGAAGTCGAGGGCACTCACTTCGTAACTTTCGAAGGCATACTCCTTGAAAGCCGTTGTAAATATCACTCGAGTCTCAGTAGGAATCATGTGGGCCAACTCCATTCCGTTCAGGTCGGGCATCTGTATGTCGAGAAACAGCAGGTTTGGTTTCTGCTCCTTTACGGCATTGATGGCCTCGACTGAGTCGGTGAAACTGCCCAGCAATTCCAGGTCGGGCGTCTTGGCCACATACGACTCCATCAGTTTTACAGCCAGTGGTTCATCGTCTACAATAATGCAGGTTAATGGCATATTTAATGTTTAATCTTTAATTTTTAATCTTTAATGTTTAATGTAATCCTCACGTGATAGATGTCTCCTTCGAGCGACTGATTCCAAGTGTATCGGCCAGCGTACATCAGGTCGAGACGGCGACGGGTATTCTCAAGTCCGATACCGGATCCGCTGCGGTCGGCATCGTCTTTGGGGAAGTTGGTGTTGTCGCAGTTGAATATCAGCTCGTTCTCGTTCTGTAGCAGTCTGATATCTATTTTCGATGGACGGTTGCTGCTTACTCCATGCTTAAATGCATTCTCAACCAACGAAATAAACAATAGTGGCGCTATCTCCATGTTCTGCTTGACGTCGAACGATGTTATAACCTCGGTCTTCTCGTTGCAGCGCAGTTTCATCAGCGATATATAGTTACGCATAAACTCTACCTCGCCCTCAATAGGTACCATCTTCTTGTTGGTCTCGTACATGGCATAGCGCAGCAGGTCGCTCAGTTGAGCAATGGCATCCTGAGCAGCATCGGCATCAATCTGACAGAGACTCGAAATGTTGTTAAGCGTATTAAATAAGAAATGTGGATTTATCTGATTCTTCAGCCAAGCCAGTTCGGCCTCGGTGTTTTTGGCTTTCTCCTCCTTCAACTGCTGCTTGATCTGTCGTGTGCGGATAAAGTGGCGAATACCGATAGCGATGGCAGCCACCATACAGTTCAATACTAGGAACATCAAGAATCCACCGAAGAAACCAATCCACATATTTGGGCTCATCTCCGGCATGTTGGGGATGTTGTTGCGATTAAAGAATACATAAAAGAACTGTGAGTTCAGTCCGATAATCAATACCAGATTGAGAAGTGTGAACCACCAGTAACGATGTTTGAAGAAGAGGCAGGGCCCCAGCACGTAGAAGTTAAGGAAATAAATGACCAGAGGCGACTGGAACAGTCCCCATACTACAAAGAACGAAGTACGCGTGGCGTGACCGTCTTGCGTACTAAGATATGTGGCTAGTGGCATGGAGCAAATAATGACTAACCATACTGCCACTTGGGCTAGTAATAACCAAATGTCTTTTTTCTCTATCTTCTTCATAACGCTTGCAAATATAGTAATAAGTTTTGAATTAAGCGCTCTTTTTCTGAAAAAGAACGCTTAATTCATTAAAACTTAGTTGGTTTCTGATCCAATGCTGTTCAACATCTCGCCCTGTGACTGCTGCTCGATGAAGTCGTTCTGTACGCGGCTCTTGTGCTGCTTGGTTGCCATCTTGGTGTTACCGAAGCTGTAGCTTACTGTGAATGTTACACCGTAGATGGGTACCTTTACATTATTATAAGAGGTGAAGTCCTTGCCGCGACTGCAGGTCTCGATGTTCAAATTGCCGCCCTTGTTCAGGCCCAGCTGACCTGAGATGCTCAGATTCAGTTTGTCGTTAAGCAGACTCTTTGAGAGGCTTGCCGTTACCAGATTGAAACCGCCGTTCCATCCCTGCAGCGTGTAACTCTTGGTAGATGTGATGGCAAATGCACTCAGCTTCAGGTTCCAAGGCAGCGTCTGCTGTATGCCTGCCATGATGTTAGCTGTCCATCCGTTGTTACTCTCATCCAGCACGTCGCTGCGCAGGTCGATGTAGTTCAGGCTTCCGTTAAAGAACAGTCGGGTGTCCTTGGTCAGCAGATAGTTTACATATCCGTTCAGGCCTGTCTGGTGACTCTTCACGACGTTGCCGTATGTGGTATTCAGCAGGTTGTTGTTGTCGTAGAAGCTGTACTGCGAGATGGCATTGTCTACAAAGTTGTGATGCAGGTTCAGGTTTACCATCAGCTTCGATGTAAAGGCATTGTACACCAGCGAGATGTTGTGAGCCTTCTCTACATCCAGATCAGGATTGCCATATAACAATGCTATTGGGTTCGATTTGTCCACATATGGGTTCAGGTAAGAAATACCAGGACGAGAGATGCGCATGTTATAGGTCAGACCGAGATTGCTGCCCATACCGAGGTTGTACTGCATGCTGGCTGTTGGAACCAGGCTTCCATAGCTGGTGCTGAAGTTATCGCCGTTGCCCAGATGGTATTCCACATCCTGCCAAGTGTACTCGTAACGCAGACCAGCTTTTAGTCCAAATTTGTTCCAGTTGCCCACGTATTCGCCATATCCAGCCAGAATAGAGTTCTTGTACTCATATTCAGAACTTGAAGTTGGATCGTAAACGCCCTTCAGATAGTACTTTGAATCTGATGTGGCATCGTGCAACTGCAGTTTACCTCCAAGGTTCAGCGACTGTCCCTGTGCCAAAGGCATGGTGTAGTCAAGCTGGAATATGTGGTTGGTGGTCTTGTCCTTGTTGTCAGAGAAACGGCTTGTCAGGTCGATAAGTGCAGAAGTGTTGTCGAAGTTGTTTGTCATTTCTGTGGTAGCCGGGCTATAGTTAAGCTGGTATGTAAGAGCTAGTGACTGGGTGCGCTCCTTGTTGAAGAAATGCTGATAGTCGATGCTTCCGCTAAATGATGTGCGCGAGGTCTTCATGTTTGTTGTGCTCGTGTAGTCGAAACCTGTGCCGTAAGCGCTTCCACCCATTGTTGTGTGGGTTGTTCCGTTACTCTTCATATTCATCGAGTTGATAGATGCTGTGAGGTTCAGACTGCTCATGGGGTCTATCTGATAGCCAAGTGTCAAGGTTCCCATGGTGAAAGGAGTCTTCACATCGTTCTCCGATGTCAGTATCTGGCTGTTGCCGTTGTTCTGCAACTGCTCCATCTCAGTGGTGGTGTTGCCAGGCTTGTTGTAGCTTGTCATCACGTTGGCGCTGAATGACAGTTTTCCCTGCTGTCCGCTTACGAATGTGCTTCCGCCCAGCTGCTTGGTGCCTGCCGATGCACGTACAGTTCCGTTGATACCGTTCATGCTCTGTGTGGCAGCTTGTCCGTTCACGTCTACCTTGTTCATCACGATATTCAGTACACCAGCTGCACCTTCTGCGTCGTATTTTGCACCAGGGTTGGTCATCACCTCGATGCTCTTAACGGCAGTGGCTGGCATGCTCTTGAAGACCATCGATGGATTGCTCGAGAACATTACGTTGGGCATTCCGTCTACGTAAACCTTGAACGATGAGCTTCCGTTTACGGTGATGTTGTCCTGTCCGTCAACTGTTACCATAGGCACTTTGCGCAGCATGTCAAGAACGGTGTTCGACTTCGAATCCTCGTCCTCGGCTACGTTGTAGCTCATCTTGTCAACATCCATCTTTACCAATGGTTTCTGGGCTACTACCTCAACACCCTTCAGCATGGTCTCGCTCTCCTTCATATAGATGGTTCCAAGATCGAGTGTGCCTGCCTTGCCCAGTTCGATATCCTGGCTCAGGTCTTCCTTACCCACACTGCTGAATACGATGTTGTAAGCACCACTACCCTTTACTTCCTGCTGGAACTGTCCGTTCTCGTTGGTCAGGAACATGGCTACTGGCTTGTCCTTCTTCTTAGCCGAGAAGATGCGGACTGTGGCGTAAGGTTCGCTCTCGCCAAGTGTCTGGTCCATCAGTATGCCCTTAACGGTGGTCTGGGCCATTGACTCTACTGCCATCAGGCAGATTGCTGCAAATGTGAAGATGATCTTTTTCATACCTTTTTTATTTTATTGTTTATACTTTTTCGTCCTTTTGACGATGCAAAGGTATGAAGAATGGGGGTAAACGTGAAATTACTTTCGACGTTTACCCCCATGTGTTTCGACGTTTACCCTCGATTAGATTTTGTCGAGAGCTTGTTTGATGTCGTTCAGTATATCATCAACGTCCTCGATACCAACGCTCAGGCGGATCAGGTCGGGTGCGATGCCTGCCTCAAGCAATTGCTCTTCGCTCAACTGACGGTGAGTGTGGCTAGCTGGATGCAGCACACAGGTGCGGGCATCGGCCACGTGAGTCACGATGTTTATCATCTCCAACGAGTCCATCCATTTGATGGCTGTCTCGCGTGTTCCTTTCAATCCAAAGGCAATGACGCCGCAGCTTCCGTTGGGCAGATACTTCTGTCCCAGAGCGTAGTACTTGTCTGTAGGCAGACCGCAATAGTGAACCCAAGCCACTTTCTCGTTAGCATTCAGGAACTCGGCCACTTTCTGTGCATTCTTGCAGTGCTGGGCCATACGCAGATGCAGAGTCTGCAGTCCAAGGTTCAGCAGGAACGAGTTCTGTGGGGCAGGTATACTACCAAGGTCGCGCATCAGCTGGGCTACCAACTTGGTCATATAGCCCATCTTGCCGAAGGCCTTTACGTATGTCAGTCCGTGATATGATTCATCGGGTGTACAGAGTCCAGGGAACTTCTCGGCATTGCTTAGCCAGTCGAAGTTGCCGCTATCAACCACGCATCCGCCTACCTGAGTGGCCAGACCGTCCATATACTTTGTGGTAGAGTGGGTCACAATGTCGGCACCCCACTCGAATGGGCGACAGTTTACTGGTGTGGCAAAGGTGTTGTCGATAATTAGGGGCACACCATTCTTGTGTGCTATCTTGGCAAACTTCTCGATGTCGAGCACGGCGCAGCCAGGGTTTGTGATGGTCTCGCCAAACAGCGCCTTGGTGTTAGGACGGAAAGCTTTCTGAATCTCCTCCTCGCTGGCATCGGGCGATACAAAAGTGCAGTCGATACCAAGCTTCTTCAGTGTTACGCCGAAGAGGTTGTATGTTCCACCGTAAATCTCGTTTGAGGTTACGAAGTGGTCGCCGCTCTGGCAGATGTTGAAGATGGCGTAGAAGTTGGCAGCCTGGCCGCTTGAAGTAAGCATTGCGCCCACACCGCCCTCGAGTGTAGCTATCTTGGCAGCCACAGCGTCGTTGGTAGGGTTCTGCAGACGGGTGTAGAAGTAGCCCTCCTTCTCCAGATCAAACAACTTTGCCATCTCGTCAGAGTCATCGTACTTGAATGTAGTGCTCTGGATGATGGGCAACTCAATTGGTTCTCCGTTCTTGGCCTTGTAGCCGGCCTGTACGCACAGCGTGCCTTGTTTCAATTTCTTCTCCATTTGCTTGTTGATTATTTATTTTGCTTTTACTATTTTTTATTCAAATTTCTCTGCTGATAGTTTCATGGCGTTTGCCACGTCTACGGCGTTAAATGGTATTCTGCCCTTTGCCATTTCCGGAGCATTAAACGATTTAAGATAGTTGTCATAGAAGGTCGGATCCTTCTGCGGCAGACAGAATGGCTTGTGGGCTTTGCCGTTCTTGTCTACATAGCAGTAGTAGGGCTTACCATACAGACCGTCGTCGCGCTTCGAGGCAAACACAAACCAGCGCGAATTGCTTGACCAACTGTGGTATGTGTCGCTCATGTCAGAGTTTACCGCCTGTAGCTTGTCTATTGCGCCAGTCTTCAGGTTCATCATCCACAGGTCAGCCTCCTTATGCCAGATGGGGAAGGTGCCGAAATCCTGCACGCTGAATAGCAGCCTCTCTCCGTCGGGCGATACTCTTGGATGGCAAACGCTTCGTTCGGTAAACAGCGTGTCGACCTGTGTGCCAATGGTGCCTGTAGTCTCGTCGAACGGTATCCTTGCCAGCGCGTATTTCACGTCTTTTATGTTCTCGGGCAGTTCTACTTTTGGCGATGTGCAGTAGTAGATGTATTTGTCGTCGGGTGAGAATGTGGGGAATGTCTCCAGTCGTGCGGTGTCGCTCAGTAGTTCAGAACGGATGATGATGTTCTTCTCAAGGTCGGCTACGTAGATGTCCGATTCCGAATCGTAAACCTCCAGTCTTTTCTGTGCTGAGGCCTGAATCGCGGGCACAACCACGTTGCACGAGAAAACAATGTAGCGTCCTGATGGTGAAAACTGGAAGTAAGTCGATGTCTGCACCATGTCGGGCGTTCTGATGTTCAGTTTCCTCAGTCGTCCGTTCTGGTTCAGAATGGCTCCGCCGCCTTCGCCACGCACATACAGCATCGATAGCTGTGGATTCTGGTTGCCCGGAGTGTGACAGTTCATGCAGCGGTTCTCCTGCAGATTGTAGTCGGCCAGCGCGTACTCGTCGAAGTTCTCCACGCAGCGCTGTTTTATCTGCAATCGGTTCCATATCGAGTAGCCGGGCTCTATCAGTCGATAGGTCAGATAGCTGTCGATGCTATCACCCACCACATGCCAGTTGAATTTTCTATATGCAGTCCATTTGCCGTTTTTCAGAGCTGTAACCTGTACCTCGATGTCCTCGTTCTCTGCCAGCAGTTTGCGCCACTCACTCATGCCGAACTCCACGTTACCGCCGTTGCTGTTGATGGTCACGTTGCCAGCCTTTACTTCTACGGCCTCGGCACCACGCACCACAAAGTTCATTGGAGCAATGTTCACGGGGATAGTCACATCTTTGTAGTCGGGATATATCTCCGCCTCCTGGGTGCTTTGTTCCACATCGTGAGGGGTAGGCGTACAAGCAGTTGCTAAAGGTAAAAGGGTAAAAAGGTAAAAAGGTAAAACAATTTTTACCAGTCCTTTAACCTTATTGTATATATATGTATTCATAGGTGTAAGTTCTTAATTGCCCTCAAGATTAAACACATCGAAGTAGAACCAGTAGGTGTCGGCAAAGCGTGGACTTATTCCTCCAGCCTTGTATTCCTCCAATCGGCTTAACACTTGTTCGTCTTTTATATACTTATGCCACTCATCTTCGCTAGCCTGCTGTTTCATCAGCCAGATGCACAGGGCTTCTTGGTAGAGCTTTTTGATACGGGGACGATTAGTACAGTAAGTATCGTAGTCGCGCTTAAAGCCGTCTATGTCCTTCTTCAGTAGTAGGCTGCATAGCAGATAGTCGAGTGCCACCTCGTTCTCGGGGTTCGATTTGAGCAGTTGGGCCAGAATATAGTACGACTCTTCGCTTGGCGATATGCTGTCCTGCTTGTTGATGAACTTGGCTTTCAGTTTGTAGCGCTCATCGTTCTGCGCATTCTCTGCCCAGTCTCTATATTGTATGGTCTGGCGCAACAGCCCCAGATATTTATTGGCTGCTTTCTGGTCGTTCTTGATGAGTGCGCATTCTGCCAATCGCTTGATGGTATAGGCGTTGCGGTTGCTGGGAACTGATACGCACGTCATGAATGCCCCTCTTTCTGCACGCGAAATGTCGCCGATGGCATAGTAGAACTCATGCAGGTTCATAAACATCATCATGGGCAGGTTGGTGCCTATCATACTGGTGTAAGTGCCCAGATAGTTGGGATAATAGTTCAGTAGCACATCAGGCAGATTGCCTCTTTGTGACTGAACCAGATTATACAGGAATCTGCGCACGGTTGATGATACCTGTGCTTCGGGTATCAGTTTCTTTTGGGCACTTCCCTTCTCTGTGAGAATGTTCAACAGTTTGTCGTTCTCTGCCGTCTCTACCACGTCGTCCCAGTCGCCAGTTTCGTAACTGCGCATCATACGGAAGTCGGTTTCTTTCAGAAAGTTGGGGGCGTGCAGACTCTCCACACCAGGATACTGGCACAGGTCGGAGTAGGTGAGGTTGTAGTGGCTTCTGGCTAAAGGCAGCAGGGCGGCAAACGCCACAGCCACGGGTATGGCAATCTGCCATATAACGACTGCCGATAGCAACAGGAATGCCCATACGCCATAGCCAAACAGCCAGTAACCTAACAGCGTGCCAATCAGTAGAACTGCTAAGGCCCAAGGCCATCGGCGCGTCATCAGTCTGCGTAGCATCAGATACATCAGCAGTCCGCCGATAAGTGCGAATGTAGACGACAGCTGGTAGCCGTAAAACAGATGGCTCGATGCTTCGTGCAGCACTACGAGAGAAGCTCCCGCCAATACTATCTGATTGTTGAGTTTAAGACTATCCAGAGCCTGATATGCCAGCCAGAACAAGGCAATGAGCGATGCTGTCAGGATTGTAGCCCCTGCCACATTGTTATAATAAAACTGAGTCAGGAACTCTCCTGCCAGACAAGCTGCCCATGCCGGCTTAGCAAATAGCGTACTTACATACTGCCACGACATCAGGAACAGCTGGTTCTGCCCCTTAAAGTAGAAATGCGAAGGATAGAATAGCAGGAAAAAGCAGAAGCATACCACAGCAAAACCTGTGATAACCAGTAGCGGCCATATTTTCTTGGCATTCCAATTCATAATCCCGATGCTATAGTAGTACTACACCTGATTGTTTCTTACCGTCCATCATGATCTTCAGCGGCTTCTCGAAGCGCACGTGGCGAACGTATTGCGTCTCCTCGATGGCGGGCATCTGGTCGAGCACTTCCTTCTGGAACACACCATCGCCGGTAAAGGTGTTGATGGTAAAGTATCCCACACCGAACGAGGTGAGGTTTTGGAAGAAGTGGGTGCCCTGCGATGGGTCAACACGATAGTTCTTCAGTCCCACCTCTACAATCACACGGGCTGCCGAAATATGAGGCCACTTAACCGGAATACCGAGCCAGTAGTCGCTCGAGCCCCAGCGTCCAGGACCTATCAGCACGTAGTTCTTGTCTTCCTGCAGGAACTTGCGGTTTATCTCTTCTATCTCGTTGGCGATGGTGGGGTTGTTTACAGCAGTAAAGTCATCGTCGGTCTTCACGTAAACCACATCTACCACATCTTCTGATATGCCGTGTCCCAGCGAGTTGTTAGAGCGCAGCAGACAGTCGCTGTCGGGTATCTGTTGCAAGTCTTCGTCGAGCACCTGTTTAGCATCAACAATAGGTCGTATCTGCAGCAGGTAGAACTCACCCGTGCGGTCGTCGTTAAGATTGCAGGCAAACTCAATCTCCACAGGGCGCTTCATCTCCTCGGCACCCAGCTTCTGCGACATCTGTAGCAGTTCTGGCAACGGGAAAACATCGTGCTGCAGTACACCGCAGAATGATATCACCTTGCGGCCACCCTCGTAGATGCCGTCGCGGATGATGTTATCCGTGGGGTCGTAGGTCGATGCCAGATATGTCAGTGCTCCATCCTCTGCGGCCTGCTTTACGCGTACCTTCTTTATATTGAATCCGTCGTCCACCTTGAAGTCGTCGCCCACGTGGGCCATGTCCAGCGCGTAGAATCGTGTCTGCGTCTCGCTCAGGGCTGTCTCCATCTCCGATGTCTGCAGCACCTGTTTGGGGTGATAGGGCGATACACGTAGCGTCTGTCCACCGTCTACGATGTATTTTCCAAGTCCTACGGCCAGTGATGCTATACCCTCTTCGGCAGTCTCGTCGCCGATGGGATAGTAGTTCAGCGAGCGCAGCACTCCGCTGAAGTTGGGGTAGTACAGGTCGCCATACTGCTTGCCTACCACCTCCTGCAGTATCACCGCCATCTTCTCCTGGTCAATCACGTTCTGTGTGGCCAGCATATATGCCTTCGAGTCTTTGTAGTAAACCGATGCATAAACACCCTTGATGGCGCAGGCCAGCATGCGCAGCATCTCGTACTTATCGTTCAAGTAAGGTATCATGTAGGTAGAGTAGATACCTGCAAATGGCTGGTAGTGGCTATCCTCCAGCAGCGAGCTCGAGCGCACGGCGATAGGACTCTTCACCGCATCGAAGAAGGTAAAGAAGTCGGCTATCAGCGAGTCGGGCAGCTGAGCCCTCATAAAGTGCTGCAGTATCTCGTCATCGCTGGCATCGCTTAAGGCTATGCCCCACAGGTTGTTCTTCTCCATAAACTCGTCGAAGAAGTCGGTACACAGCACCACAGTTTTTGGTATCGACACCTGTGCCTGCTCAAACTGGTTCAGCTCGGGGTGGCGCTTGATGACCTGGTCGAGGAATGCCAGACCACGGCCTTTACCTCCCAACGAACCTTCGCCGATGCGGGCAAAGTGGGCGTAGCGGTCAAACTTCAGTCGGTCGAACACAGCTACCACACCGATGTTCTTCATGCGGCGGTACTGTACGATGGCATCGAAGATAATCTGTCGGTGGGCATCCACATCCTGCAGCTTGTGCCATGTTACGTGCTTCAGAAATGCCGAAACAGGGAAGATGGCGCGGGCACAGAGCCAACGGCTCATGTGGTTGCGCGATACGTGATACAGCATCGAGTCGTTAGGTATCTTGAAGATGTTGTCCTGCAGTTCCTTCAGCGATGTTACTCGTGCTACCTCTTCCTTGGTTTTTGGGTCGCGGAAGATAAAGTCGCCAAAGCCCATGTGCTCCTCCATCAGGTGGTGCAGGTCAACATTCATCTTGGTCGAGTTCTTGTCGATGAAATGGAATCCCTCAGCCTCGGCCTTGGCCTTGTTGGCTATCTCCGATGAATCCAGTATTAGGGGCACATACTCATCGCGGCGGCGAATCTCGCGTAGCAGTTTCAGTCCTGCCTCGGGGTCGCCCTCTTCCACGTGGCTCAACCGGCCCTCGTGTACCTTCATGGGGAATCGGGTGTCACTGATCACGCCCAGCGTGTTCTCGTGATACTTCTCGTACAGCTGCATGGCCTCCTCGTAGGTTGTGGCCAGCACCACCTTGGGGCGGCCTCGCTTGCGCTGGGCAGCAGCGTGCGGGTTCAGTGCCTCGGTACTGAATCGCTTACTCTGTGCCAGTATATAATTATATAGGTTAGGCAGCACGCTCGAGTAGAAGCGGATGTTATCCTCTACCAGCATAATCATCTGCACGCCAGCCTCCTTGATGTCGTGCTCAATGTTCATCTTGTCCTCAATCAGCTTGATTATCGACATGATGAGGTTGGTGTTGCCCAGCCAGCAGAACACGTAGTCGAACACCGACATATCCTCGTCCTGAATACGCTTGGTGATACCGTGCGAGAACGGGGTGAGCACCACGCACGGGATGTTTGGGTGCTCAATCTTTATTTCGCGGGCTACGGTAAAGGCATCGTTGTCGGCATTACCAGGCATACATATCACAAGGTCGATGTCGGTGGTATGCAGTACTTTGTTTGCCTCTTCGGTAGTCGATACCTGTGTAAACGTGGGTGGGTATCGCATACCCAGCTCCATATACTCGTCGAAGATTTTCTCGTCTACACGGCCATCGTCCTCCAGCATGAATGCGTCGTAGGGGTTGGCCACTATCAGCACGTTGAAGATGCGTCGTGTCATCAGGTTTACAAACGACACGTCCTTCAAGTAGAATTTATTCCACTCCTGTGGTATTTTAGTTACTGCTTCCATATTCGCGGGCAAAGATACGAATAAACATGCGAAAAACCAAAAAAAAACACAAATAGCATTCGCTTTCAAGGATTTTTTGTATTTTTGCAGCCGTTATCAATCATATTAGGATTACAAAATGAAACTAAATCTTATCAAACTATTTGTTCTGTTAGCTTTGCCATTTGCAACAGCTAGCGCTGCCGACGTGAACATGAAGTTCGGCAAACCCACTAAGGAAGAAATGCAGATGACCACCTATGTGGCTGATCCTGAGGCCGATGCAGTGGTGCTGTGCCGACTGACAGATGTAGAATACACCGTCGAGTTCAACGGCTATCTGGTAGATTATCACGAAAAGTGTCGTATCAAGGTGCTCAAGCCCGGCGGCGAGCGTTTTGCCAAGGTGGTAGTACCTTATAATAGAGATGTGGCTGGTGCCGATCGTGTTGGTGCCTCTAAGTTCTCGCTCAAGAGTATGCAGTTCACTTTTGGTAACACCACCAGTGCTGTGCTCGAAGATATGCCTGGCTCTATGATCGATAATACGGCAGGCAGCTATACCGACGAGGAGGTGATTGACATCAAGGCCACAGCCTTCAATCAGGAGGGTAGCAAGGTGGTTAAGACCTCGATGAAGAAGAGCGACATGAAGACCACCAAACTCGACGAAACGTCGTATCAGCTCGAGTTCACCGTACCTAACGTCAAGGTGGGCACCGTCATCGAGTACGAGTACACCATCCACAGCCAGCTCTTCTGGCAGCTGCGCGACTGGTATGCTCAGTGCGACATCCCCGTGGTTTATGCCAAACTCGATATGAATATTCCTAACTATCTGCTGTTCAACATCGAGGAACAGGGCATTCAGCGCCTCTCTTGCAGCTGTACCACAGGCATGCTGCGCTATAAATTGGAGAGCGACCCGCTGGCAGCTCCCGTTGTTGTCAACACCAACCACTACGTGTGTGTGGGCCGCAATCTCAATGCTATTCCTAAGCTCGATGGCATGTGGAACGTCAACGACTACAGCGCCGGTATCACTACCGAACTGAAGCGCTACAGCGTTCGCGGCAGCAATATGATGGACTATGCCAAGACCTGGGATCAGGTTGACTCTATGATTCTTGATAGCGACGACCTGGGCAAGCGCCTGGGCAACCACAGCCCTCTGGCTGCCGAGCTTAAGGCCAGCGATATCCCATCGATGGAGTTCCAGCGCCAGCGTGTTGAGGCTGTTTGCAAGTTGGTAATGAGTAAGGTTAAGTGGAATGGCAAGTATGCCCTGAGTCCAGCCGATCCTGCCGAGACGCTCAAGAAGGGCGAGGGCTCTAATGCCGATATCAACCTGCTGCTCATCCAGTCGCTGGCCGAGGTTGGTGTTACCGCTACCCCAGTCATCCTGCGCACTCGCGACCTGGGTATGTTGCCTTACAACTTCCCATCTATCCGCAAAATCTCTACCTTCCTGGTTGGCGTTATCCTGCCTGGTGGCAGCAAGGCTTATCTCGATGCTTCGTCGCCCAGCGGCAGCTTGAACGATCTGCCTAGTCTCATGCTGGTAGAGCGTGCCCGCCTGTTGCAGAAGGGCCACAAGAGTCAGTGGATCAACCTGCAGAAACTCGAAAAGTAATCACTTAAATAATTAATGTATGAACAAAATGGATTCTGTTAAGCCCTACTATCGCGTTCTGGCGTATGGTGGTGGCGTCATAGCTCTCATCTTCATCCTCTTCGCCACCTGTTGCACTGTTGTCGATTCGGGCGAGGTAGGTATCCGATTCCACAAGTGGTCGCTCAACGAGCAGGACTACGGTGGAGTAGAGGGCACCTGTAAGGGTTGGGTGTTCTATAACCCCATCACCACCAATGTGTTCACTTATCCCACCTTCACCCAGCGTAAGCAGTACGAGACGTTCTCGGTGAATGCCAAGGATGCTTCGCTCTTCGAGATGGACCCAACCATAGCTTATCGCATCAACCCCGATAAGGCCTGCGACATCTTTACCAAGTATCGTGTAGGCGTGAAGGACCTCGAGGAGGGCTACATCCGCACGTGTATCTATGAGGCTTATCGTACCTGTGCCAACCAGTACACCAGCGATTCGCTGATGTCAAACCGTGCCAACTTCGAGCGCGATGTACGTGCCCGTCTGGAGAAGTCGCTGATGAGCGAGGGCTTCCTCGTTGAGGAGTTCACCTCTAAGATCACCCCTCCATCATCGCTGCTCTCTATGATCGATGCCAAGAACACCGCCATTCAGAGTGCTTTGAAGGCCGAGAACGAGGTGAAGGAGGCTGAGGCCAACGCTAAGATTGCTGTAGCCAAGGCCGAGGGTAACGCCCGCGCCATGAAGATCAAGGCCGATGCTGAGGCTTACTACAACCGCACCATCGCTGCCAGCCTCTCGCCCATGATTGTGCAGGAGGATTTGATCGAGAAGTGGGACGGCAAGATGCCTCAGATTATGACCGGCAATGGCGGCATGATGATGGATATCTCGAAAGTCATCGGTGCCGGTGCTGCAAAGAAGTAATTCCACATTAAATACAATCTATTTATGACAAAAACTATCCGACCCTTTGCGATGCTGGCCATAGGCTGTCTCGCAGTGTTTAGTGCTTGCACGCAGAAGCAGGCAGCAGAAGTTGGCCTTCAGGTCAAGACCCAGTACGGTGTACTCGAGGGCTTTGAAGAAGGTGGCGTTAAGAAGTTTCTGGGCGTACCTTTTGCTCAAGCACCAGTAGGCGATCTCCGTTGGAAGGCTCCGCAGCCCGTTGAGGGTTGGGAGGGCGTTCGCGAGGCCAAGCAGTTTGGCAACGACCCCATGCAGCCCGACATCTTCGGCGATATGGCTTTCCGTGGTCCTTCGCGCAGCGAGGACTGTCTCTATCTCAACGTCTGGACTACTGCCAAGACTACTGCCGATGCATTGCCCGTGCTCATCTACTTCAACGGTGGTGGATTGATGGCAGGATCGGGTAGTGAGCCCCGCTACGATGGCTCTTCAATTGCCAAGGAGGGCGTCATCGGCGTAACAGCCAACTATCGCGAGGGCATCTTCGGTTTCTTTGCTCATCCTGACCTCACCGCAGCTTCCGATTATAAAGGTAGTGGCAACTTCGGCTTCCTCGATCAGGTGGCAGCCATCAAGTGGGTTAAGGAGAATATCGAGGCCTTTGGCGGCGATCCTAACCGTATTACCATCGTGGGCGAGTCGGCTGGCTCGTTCTCAGTATCGCTGCTCATGTGCTCACCGCTGTCTAAGAATCTCATTGCCGGTGCCATGCTGTCGTCGGGTGCTGAGGTACTGCCTTATCAGCCCTCAACCCAGGCCGATGCCGATGCTGCCGGTGCAGAATTGCTCAAGAGTGCCGGTATCGCCAGTCTGGCCGATGCCAAGGCTATGAATGCCGACTCGCTGCAGGCCATCCTGCCTCCAAAGGGTATGGCCAGCGTGGTGCTCGATGGCTACTTTATGACCGAGAGTGCCGATGCCGTATTTGAAAAGGGACAGCAGGCCAAGGTGCCTCTGCTGGCAGGTTGGAACTCGCTCGAGGGGCATCCCTCGCAGGCCCTTGCCGGTCAGGCTCCTACGCTGCAGAACTACAAGAACGCCATGAAGGCTCAGTTCGGCTATATGACCGATGAGATTTTCAACGCCTACGGTATCACTACCGACGAGGACGTGCTGAGTCAGAAGGGACTTGATCTGGCATCCGACCTCTTCACCGGCTTCCCCACATGGAAGGTGTGCGACTACCATGCCCGCACCTCAGGTCAGCCTGTTTACCGCTATCACTACATGCACCCACGTCCACAGGTTTCGGCCAAGATGGGCGACAAGACCGGTGCGCTGGCAGGTGGTGTGCGCGAAAAGACTGCCGAGGAGAAGAAGGCCGCAGCCCAGCAGCCAGCCATTGCTCCGGGAGCCGTTCACTCAGCCGATATCGAGTATGCTATGGGTACCCTCGATACCAACGAGTATTACGATTGGCAGAAGGAGGATTACGACATCTCAAAGCTATTCCTCTCTTACTATGCCAACTTCTGCAAGACCGGCAATCCTAACGGCGAGGGTCTGCCCAAGTGGACCGCCATCACCAAGGATAACCTCGATGCTGCTCCCGTCATGATTCTCGACGTACAATCGAAAGAGGTAGCCCGCCCCGAAAAGGAGACCGCCTACCGTACCCTCGAGAAGTTCTATAGAAGTAAGAAGTAACCTGCACATCAGGTACTTTCTACATAAGAGGCTTGCTGCAGCAGGCCTCTTTTTCTTTGTTCGCTATTTTGGTTCTGTGCTTTGTGTTCATCATCGAAAAAATAGCCAAAGCCGGGGCGGTTGCAGATGTTGTCGGCGTAGGGGCCGAGTTTCTTGCGGAGACGGGTGATGTGGACATCAACGGTGCGATCGGAAACGATGGTGCCTGCCCAGATGGTATCCATGAGTTGTTGGCGGGTGCGCAGCTCACCATGAGCCGACATCAGTTCACATAGCAGGTCATACTCGGTACGTGTAAGACTCACAGGTGTGCCATCGACCATAACCGACTTGTGGTCCATATTTACCTGCAAGCCTTTGAAGGCAAGGTGGCGTTTGCCAAGACGCGCCTCTACGACGTTGATGATGTAATCGCCCAGTTTCTCACAATCGGCCACTACATCCATATAAAGGGCTGTAACGGCATAGGTGGCATGATGGGCATCGACATCGCTGATGCTCTCGGCCTTCAACTCATCGCGAAGCGTATTGATGTCGCGCTCTATCTCCATAGAAGGAGCGGTAGAAAGATCCTCGCGTCGACCACCAATAACAACCATCATCTGCGTTAGGGCTTCGTTAGCCAAGCTCAGCATCTCGTGCAGTCGCTGATACTGAAGAGGCGTAAAGTCTTCTCGGCTATCCTTGCGATGCTGGATGGTGCGGGCCATCTTGAAACAGGCATCGCCGATAGACTCCAGTTCGCCTATTTGTCGGAGCATTGAGCGCACCTTGTCTTTCGTATAGTCGGATAGGCGTTCGTTGCTCACCATCTCCAGATACTTACCTATCTCTATCTCCATGTGGTCGGCAATGTCTTCGTACTTAGCGATGCGGGCAAACTGACGGTCGAACTCCCGATGATCCTTTTCATCAAGCAAACTGCGCATCATGCCAAACATGCGCTGCATGCGCTCGGCGAAATGGATGATTTCCTTCTGAGCCTCCATCACAGATATTTCTGGAGTGGCCATCAGTCCGCCTTGGATATAGCGCAGAGTAACAGGCTCACGGGTCTTATCCTTACTATCGGGCAGCAGCCGACATACCGCGCGTTCCATCTGCGGAACCAGTGGCAAGAGGATGGCTGTATTCAACACATTAAAGCAGGTGTGGAATAGAACGAGCACAACGGGCAGAAGTGCGGTCTGGCCTGAGATAGTAGGATCATAGCCCACAAGGCCACACACCACATCGACAAATGGATAGAACACCAGGAGCACCCATATCACACCGAACACATTAAACAGCAGATGAGCCAATGCTGCACGCCGCGCTGCTATGCCAGAACCTAAAGCTGCCAGATTTGCCGTTGCCGTGGTACCAATATTCTCGCCCATAACCAGTGCTACTCCAAGGTAAATGGGCAGTACGCCAGTAGAGCAGAGTAGGATAGTGATAGCCATGACAGCTGCCGATGACTGCACGATACAAGTGATTAAAGTGCCAACGCCAAGGAAAGCGAGTATCGTGAGATAGCTACCCGTATCGAACGACGCAAAGAAAGCCACCACATCGGCATTATGTGCCAAGTCCATACTACGCCCCACATTGCTCAACATGACCAACGACCAGAATAGGAACGCCAAACCAAACAAGAGATCGCCCACCACTCGGTGGCGTTGCTTATAGATGAGTACTATGCCCACGATAAACGCTGGGAACACTACGTTGGACAAGTCGACATTATAGCCCAACGACATAATCCACGCTGTGAGCGTGGTGCCGATGTTGGCTCCCATGATGATACTGATGGCCTGGGCGAGGGTTAGAAGTCCGGCCGACACAAACGAGACCGTCATGACCGTAGTGGCCGATGACGACTGAACCGCACACGTGACGAACACGCCGGTGAGCATGCCTTTAAATCTGTTGGATGTCATTCTGGCCAGCGCATGGCGTAAACCAGAACCTGCCATTTTCTGCAGCGCCTCGCTCATCATCTTCATTCCGAAAATGAGAAGAGCTAGCGAACCTAATAATCTTAATACAATTTCAATTTTCATTCGTTATCCATTTATAATTTCACGCTGCAAATATACAAAAAACTAATTAGTTATACCTATTAAAGGCTGTTACAAAATGGTTAAGATGTAACAAGGCCGCTGCAGATTAAGCTTCTGCAGCGGTCTTTAGGATTTCAGAGAGTGTGGGATGGATGTGTACCATATCGGCGAGTTCAGCGATGGTGGTGTGTCTGCACATCAGCACACTGACCTCTTGAACGATGTCGGCAGAGTGGGCGCCATAGGCGTGACAGCCCAAAATGAGACCTCCCCTATCCCCTCCTGTAGGAGGGGTAATGAATAGTTTTAGCATGCCTTCGGTTTCGCCCATGGCAAGGGCTTTGCCATTGGCACGCCAGAACGACTTGCGGCACTCGTAAGCGATGCCTTGCTCCTTGAGTTGATCTTCGGTGGGACCTACGCAAGCAGCCTCGGGCTCGGTGAAGATGGCGGCGGGCATGATACTGAAATCTATGCCATCGTGCTTACCTATGATATGGTTAACAGCACGGATGGCTTGCATCTCTGCAGCATGAGCCAGCATCTGACGCCCGTTTACATCGCCAATAGCGTAAACTCCCTTAACAGTAGTTTCAAAGTTCTCATCAGTCTGAACACCCTTACGCTCATCGAACTCTATGCCAGCATTGGCAAAATCGGATTGAACACGGGGTTTGCGACCTGTAGCCATCAGGATGACATCGGCATCGATATCAGCGATGTCCTCGACAGCAGTCTTCATCTTGAAAGTGATGCCGCGCTTCTCGAGCGTTTTGCGCAAGCGTTTGGCGATATCGCTATCGAGGGCGGGCAGACACTCCTTGAGATACTCGATGACCGTTACCTCGGAGCCAAAGCGACTGAACACTGAGGCGAACTCCATGCCGATGACTCCTGCGCCAATAATGGCGAGGCGCTTGGGCAGGGTTTCGAGGTTGAGCAAGCCCGTAGAATCGACCACACGAGGATCATCAGTGCCTTTGATGGGGAGCCATTTAGTTTCAGAGCCAGTAGCGATGATGATATTATTAGAGGTGAGAGGGTGAGAGGGTGAGAAGGTGAGAGATGTGACTGTGTGACTGTCAACAAACTGCGCTTTCTCGCGGACCAAGGTGATGTTGGGATGCGAGAGGATGGACTCTACACCTGCACGGAGCTGGGGCACTACCTGCGCCATGCGTTCACGAGCCTCAGCGAAAGTGGCAGAGTGGATGTAAGTCTTGGTGGGGATACAGCCCACGTTGAGACATGTGCCGCCCACCTCGGCACCCTCGAAGATGACTACCTTGAGACCTTGCTTTGCGGCATATTCAGCGGCGCGGTACCCACCGGGGCCCGCACCGATGATAATCAAATCTACTTCAGACATTAAACAATAATAATTTAACATTAAACATTTTCGGCCTGAAACTGGCGGTAGGTGGTGACAGGATGCTTGGCAGCCAGCACATCATCTACACGACCGATAGGCGTGGTGTGTGGTGCCGACTTCACCAAATCTGGATCCGTCTTGGCCTCCTCAGCTATCTTGCGCATCACGGAGATAAAGCCATCGAGTGTCTCCTTGCTCTCGTTTTCCGTGGGTTCAATCATCAGAGACTCATGGAACAGCAGCGGAAAGTAGATGGTAGGCGCATGATAGCCGTAGTCGAGCAGCCGCTTAGCCACATCCATCGTGGTGACACCAGTTGACTTATCTTTCAAGCCATCGAACACAAACTCGTGACAACAAGTGGTATCAATAGGCAACTCATAGACATCCTTGAGGCACTCCTTAATATAGTTGGCATTGAGCACAGCCAGAGGACCAACCTCCTTCACATGCTCACGACCCAACGAGAGGATATAGGCATAGGCACGCATCATGACACCATAGTTGCCATGATAGGGCGACACGAAGGGGAAGCAATCCTGCAAGCCCTCACGTACACCAACTGGACCAGCACCAGGACCGCCACCGCCATGAGGCGTTGAGAACGTCTTGTGCAGGTTGATGTGCATCACGTCGAAGCCCATATCGCCAGGGCGACAAGCACCCAGCATCGGGTTGAGGTTAGCGCCATCGTAATACATCAAACCGCCACAGTCGTGGATGAGTTTAGCAATCTCAGGGATGCTGGTTTCGAAGAGACCAAGGGTATTAGGGTTGGTCATCATCATGGCGGCGATCTCAGAGCCCTGCTCTTTAACCAAGCGCTCAAGGTCCTCGATATCTACCAGACCATTAACGTTAGATTTAACCTCGATAATCTCTAAGCCACATACTGCTGCTGAGGCAGGGTTGGTTCCATGGGCGCTATCGGGCACTATCACCTTTTTGCGTTGAGCGTCGCCACGCTGGCGATGATAGTTATCGATGGTCATCAGTCCCGTCAACTCACCATGCGCACCAGCGTATGGTTTGAAGGTGAAGTGGGCCAATCCAGTTAGCTGGCAGAGCGATTTCTCTAACAGCGATATCAAAGCTAAAGCACCCATCACGGTATTCTGTGGTTGCTCTGGATGCAGATTCTGGAACTGAGGCTGAGCAGCCATCTCCTCGTTGATTTTGGGATTGTACTTCATGGTACAAGAACCCAGAGGATAGAAACCGGTATCAACACCGAAGTTATTATTTGAGAGATTGGTATAGTGGCGCACCACGGTCAACTCATCGCACTCGGGAAGATTGGCCTCCTCAGCACGCTGCAAAGAAGCAGGAATCTCGTAACTGCCATAATTGTTTTTGGGCAGACTGTAGCCTTTGCGACCCTCCTTTGAGAGTTCAAAGATCAGATTTCCATATAGTCGGTTATTCATAGGGCTGCAATTTTAACGAGGTTATCAATTTCTTCCTTGGTACGCTTCTCGGTTACGGCAAAGAGGATGCCATTGGCATACTTCACACCACCCAGGAATCCTGCTTCGATGAATCGCTGCTGCAAAGCATCAACATCGCCATCGTACTTTACAAAGAACTCGTTGAAGAAAGGTTTATCGTATACCAAATGGAACTTACCTGTGGCAAGCAGCTGATCGCAGAGATAGTGAGCGCCGGCATAAGAGAGCTGAGCAGCCTCTTTTACACCTTGCTTACCCATCAACGAGAGATAGATGGTGACAAAGAGCGCCATCAGACTCTGGTTAGAGCAGATATTGGATGTGGCCTTCTGGCGGCGGATATGCTGCTCGCGAGCCTGAAGCGTCAACACAAAGGCACGCTGATCACGATTATCGCGGGTCATACCCACGATACGACCGGGCATCTTTCGGATGAGTTTCTCAGTGCAGCACATATAGCCCACGTATGGACCACCAAACAGCATGGGAATACCAAGACTCTGACCATCGCCCACGGCAATGTCAGCGCCCCACTCGCCAGGAGTCTTAAGCACAGCAATATCGGCAGCAATGCTATCCATGATGAATAGCGCCTTATGCTCATGGCATGCATCGGCAAAACCTGTAAAGTCTTCGACGATACCATAAACATTAGGCTGCTGAACGATGACGCCAGCAACATCATTCAGAGATGAGAGGTGAGAGGTGAGAAGTGAGAGGTCGGTGATGCCGTCTTTTAGGGGGATGGTAACTAATTCGATGCCTTGGTGGAGGGCGTAGGTGTCGAGCACCTTACGGGTGTTGGGATTGAGCCCCTCAGACACCAGCACCTTGTTTACTTTCTTACCAGCAGCCACAGCCATCATCATAGCCTCGGCACAAGCGGTAGTTCCATCGTACATAGAGGCATTGCTGATGTCCATGCCCGTCAGCTCGGCCATCATGCTCTGATACTCGAAGATATAGTGGAGTGTGCCTTGTGATATCTCTGCCTGATACGGTGTGTAGCTGGTAAGGAACTCTGAACGCTGAAGCAGACTTGGTATCACCGATGGCATGTAGTGATCGTAAACGCCATAGCCGGCGAAGCAGGTGAGCTGCTGGTTCTGTGAGCCCAGCTTCTCGAACAGCTGGCGCACCTCCATCTCGCTCATCTCTAAAGGCAATTGGTAGTCGCCTTTAAAGCGGATGCTATCAGGTATCTGGGCATAGAGACCGTCGAGGTTATCCACCCCCACCTTCTCCATCATCGCCTGCAGATCGGCATCCGTATGCGGAAAATATTTGTAATCCATAGTTTTCGTTTTTAGGCACGAATTTCACGAATTAACACGAAATAATAATCGAAACAATAATAATTCGCGTAATTCGCGTAATTCGTGCCAAAATAATTATTTTTCGCAGAAAGCAGTATAGGCGGCGGCGTCCATGAGGTTGTCGAGCTCGGACTTGTCGCTGAGTTGAACCTTGATAATCCAGTTCTCGAAAGCATCCTGGTTGATAAGCTCGGGCTGATCGTCGAGTGCCTCGTTGACCTCGACTACGGTGCCACTTACGGGCGAATACAAATCGCTGGCAGCCTTCACGCTCTCTACAGCGCCAAACTCTTCGCCAGCCTCAACCTCGTCGTCAACATCGGGCATATCGACATAAACCACATTGCCTAATGCATTCTGAGCATAATCGGTAATACCAACAAAACCAAAATCACCTTCTACTCTTACAAATTCGTGCGACTCTGAGTAGTAGAGTCCTTCAATTACTTTTGCCATAGTTTTATTTTTAATTATCCATTATTCACTTTTCACTTCTTATAGCTCTTGTTATAGAACTGTTTCTTAACAACCTTGCCGGGGAACACCTTCTTGCGGATCTGAATCTGCACCTCGGTGTCGAGCTTAGAATAATCGGCATCTACCAGCGCCATGCACACGCTCTTATCAGATGAGATAGTATGATAGCCCGTGGTAACCTCGCCGATAGGCTCGCCCTGCATATTAAGAACGGTATAGCCATGACGGGGGATGGCCTTGTCGAAGAGTTCGATGCCAACCAACTTCTTGGCAGGACCCTCAGCTTTCTGCTTAGCCAAAGCCTCCTTGCCGATGAACTCGGCTTTGTCGAGCTTGACGAACATGCCCAGCCCAGCCATGATTGGTGTGATATCGGCTGTGAGCTCGTCGCCATAAAGTGGTAAGCCCACCTCGAAACGGAGGGTATCGCGACAACCCAGACCGCAAGCCTGAACACCTGCAGCAATCAACTTGTCCCAGCACTCGTTGATATACTGGTGAGAACCGTAGATCTCGAATCCATCCTCGCCGGTATAGCCGGTGCGCGAGATGATAATCTCTTGAGGTGAGAGGTGAGAGGTGAGAGGTGAGAGAATAGTTTTGCAAGTGTAAAAGGTGAGTTCCTTACATTCCAAACCTAAAACCTTCTCTACCGTAAATTCGGCCTCGGGGCCCTGAACGGCTATCTGGCCGTAGTAATCGCTACGGTTCTGGAGGTCGATATCGAAGCCTTCGGCCTTCTGCTGCATCCAAGCCCAGTCTTTATCGATGTTGGCGGCATTGATGACGAGGAAGAAGTCGTTCTCGCCCATCTTATATACCAACAGATCATCGACCGTGCCACCATTTTCGTAGCACATCATGCCATAATATATCTTACCAACTGGGGCACCGGCTATGTCGTTAGTAAAGATGTGCTGCACATATCGCTCGGCATCCTTACCCTTGACCGTTACCTCGCCCATGTGCGACACATCGAACAATCCTACATGTTCGCGCACGGCCTTGTGCTCTTGTAGAATGCTGCTTTGATACAGCAAAGGCATGTCGAAACCGCCAAACTCTACCATCATAGCACCAAGCTTGAGGTGCTTGTCGTAGAGACAAGTGCGCTTGGTTTTCTGAAAAATTTCTTGTTTTATTGCCATAGATTATTGTTGTTTTATTGTTATTGTATTAAGTGAATAAATTCTTGTTTCAGGTATGACTGCTCTAATGTCTCAATCTCGGTTACTTGCTCGGGGGTTAACCTTAGTTCGCCTTCGCAGAGCGTTTCGCGAATGAGCGCCTTGACCTCAGGGAGCGATAAAGAGGTATAATCCTTGAGTAGCGTGATGCGCTGCCGAACGCTCTGGATGCCTTTCTTTTCAAGCTTCTCGGCACTCGGGGTAATGGCATTAAGCATGTGCTGCATATTGGTATCGTAGAGCATAGTGCTATGAACGATGCTGCGACCGGGCAACTGATAGAAAGCCGTTCCGCACACCTTGCGATCGCCAATCATAATGTCGTTATGAGTAGTGCTGGTGGCCTCGACGCCCATTTTGCGAAGCACGAGCATAATCATCTGCACAAACTTATTGAAGGTGAAACCCACCTGATGGCCATCGCTAACATACGAGAGCATCAGATTGTCCATATCGGCATAAACACAACCGCCACCACTCTTGCGACGATACATCTTGATGTGGTTCTGGCGACAATAGGCCACATTCACCTCGTTTTCGAGCACCTGATTACGACCAAATATAACGCTGGGCTCAACCTGCCACATAAAAAAGCAATCGGGCTCGCTGATATGACGAGCCACGTATTCCTCCATCGCCAGATAAAAAGAAAGCTGGCGAGTTTCGTTAGTAGGTATGGCGATATATTTCATCTGTAGAGTATAGTCGTTAAAACTTACGACTGCAAAAATATGAAGATTTTATGTAACCGCCAAATTCTTTCCTCTAAATTATGCTAAAATATATCATTGTCCGCCTAAGCGCTCAAAGTAAGGGATGATGTCGTCCCACGTCTTGAACGTATCCGAGCCGAACTCTATCAACGTAGTCATACCATCAACCTTCTGAGTATCAATAAGATAGTCGCCATAAAGCAGATTTGGCTGGTTGGTAAATATGGTATGTGCATAGGCCGGCACATTGATGTACTCGTAAAGCCATGCATTCACATCGGCATAGTGCTGGGCATCGACGGGGGCCGGTGCTACAAAATAGAGCTGATACGTCTCTATCAGTTGGCGGATGGCCTTCTGCGAAGAGCTGAGAGGCTTGCCATACTGGTCGATGAGTGCACGGGTGCTGATATAGACGATGGGGCGCTCACGGCCCTCCTGCTTATCGCTTATCCATCGGATAACAGGCACTACGGAGTGCATGAACGAGTTGTCGTTCATGCGGTGTTCACCATGGAATCGCACGGCCTGAGAGTAGTGCTGGCGAAACAGATCGTAGGTGTTCACGGTGGTATCCTCGTCGCCGAAGAGTCCCCACACGCGGCGTTGCTCATCGGCATCGATACCATCGAAACAACGGTCGGTAATATCCTTATACTCCTTGACTAAGGTCTTGGTAACCATGAAATCCTGCACACCATCCTGACGGGGATTCTGGAAGTGCTGCGCACCTATCATGCCGTGATCCTTCATGGTGTCGCCCATGCGTAGTGCTGGGTTAACGAGAATACGATCGTAGCCCCGAAGCATCTCGGCATACATGCCGCCCATGGAGGTACCGATAATCAGGTCGGGCTTCTCGGCGGCGCACACCTTATTTAATAATATAATAGCCTCTTCGGGATGAATAGGCAGATCGGGGGCTACAACCGTGGCCTGGGTTAAAACCTCGCGGATACGGGTGACCGTGCCCGACTGTCCTGACGACGCAAAGCCGTGAACATATAGTACTTTTTTGCCTTTAAATAATTCCATCATGGTGCAAAAGTACAAAAATAATGCGAATTTATTTGCTCGAAACGAAATTATTTGTATCTTTGCAAGCAGAAACCATAATAACAAACAATTATTTAAAACTAAGGAATTATGAAAAAGTATTTAGCAGAGATGGTGGGCACTATGGTGCTTGTACTGATGGGCTGCGGTGTAGCCGTTAGTCTGGGTTGTGATCCTGTAAACAACATTCCCGCTGTGGTAGGTACGGCTTTTGCCTTTGGACTTTCGGTGGTAGCCATGGCTTATACCATTGGCGGCATCAGCGGTTGCCACATCAATCCAGCCATCACATTGGGTTGCTTCCTGAGCGGCAGAATGAGTGGTAAGGATTGTGGTATGTACATGCTGTTCCAGGTGATTGGTGCATTCATCGGCTCATTGCTGCTTTACATACTCACCGAGAATGTTCCCGGACTTGAGGGTACAGGAGCCAACGATCTGCAGGTTAACGTAAGTGTTCTGGGCGGACTGCTCGCCGAGATTATCTTTACCTGTGTATTTGTGCTCGTAGTGCTGGGTGCTACAGCTAAGACAAACGGTGCCACCAACAACTTTGCTGGTCTGGCCATCGGTCTATCGCTGATATTGGTACACCTGGTATGTATCCGCTACACTGGAACATCAGTAAACCCAGCCCGTTCTATTGCTCCCGCCATCTTCCAGGGAGGCACGGCGCTGGCTAATCTTTGGATATTCATCGTAGGTCCATTTGTGGGTGGTGCATGTGCTGCCGGCATTTGGAAACTTATCGATACAGAAAAGTAATTATAAAAAGTGAAAAATAACAACGGACTATTTAAGGTGAACGGCGCCAACTACATGGTGCCGTTCATATTGATTACAACTCTCTTCTTTCTTTGGGGATTTGCCAGAGCTATCCTCGACGTGCTGAACAAGCACTTCCAGAACGAGATGCACATCTCGATCACCCAATCGTCGCTGATCCAGGTAACAACCTATATGGGCTACTTCCTGATGGCCATCCCCGCAGGATTGTTTATCAACCGCTTCGGCTATCGTCGTGGCATCGTTTTCGGATTGATACTCTTTGCACTTGGCTCGTGGCTCTTTGTGCCATGTACCGAGGCTGGCACATTCGATGCCTATCTCTTTGCGCTGTTCATCATCAGCGTGGGATTGGTGTTCCTCGAGACTGCAGCCAATCCATACGTAACCGAACTTGGCAGCAAGAACTCTGCATCCAGCCGCTTGAACCTCTCGCAGTCGTTCAATGGTCTGGGCTGTCTGTTTGCCACTTTTGCCGTTGGCCAGTTCCTGTTCGGCGGCGACGGAAATGTCGAGATACCATACGTGATACTTGGTTTTGTGGTATTGGTGATTGCAGGCATTTTCACCCGTGTAGACTTGCCAGAGATAAGGCATAACGACGGACTCGAGGAAAAAGCAAAATATGGCCGCGAACCACTTATGCGCATCTGGCATCACAAGTTCTTCGTCTACGGTCTCATCGCCCTGCTGGCCTACGAGATAGCCGAGATCTCTATCAACAGCTACTTCATCAACTATGTTACAGGCATGGGCTGGATGGACGATCGCACTGCATCGATGGTGCTCACTGGTGCATTGGCATTCTTTATGGTGGGCCGCTTTGGTGGCAGCTTTATTATGCGATGGATTCCTGCAGAGAAGATGCTTCTTATCTGCGGTTGTGGAAGTGTGGCATGCATAATGCTGGTACTGATGAATTTTGGTCGTATTTCGATGATAGGACTGTTGGGCAACTACCTCTTCGAGGCAATTATGTTCCCCACCATCTTCTCGCTGGCCGTTCGCAATCTGGGCTCGCTCACCAAGAGTGCATCCAGCATCCTTATGATGACACCAGTAGGCGGATGCGGATTCCTGTTGGTAGGCATCATCGCCGACGACACCGATATGGTAGTGCCTTTCATCATCCCGCTACTCTGCTACATCACCGTAGCCCTTTACGGCTTCGGCCTGACCGTCCACCGCGAAGAGCACGTCGACGAAGACTGATCAGTTTACTCTTATACACATCATCGTAAGGTCGTCGTTAGGTTCGGCACCCTTACGATGATTTTCTATTTCTGCCTTCAGCGATTCGATAACCTGCTGTGAACTGTCAAAATGGTTGTTGCGCAGTATGCTCAACAACCGCTCGTCGCCAAACTGCTCTTGCTGCGGGTTCTCTGCCTCGTTCAGTCCGTCGGTGTAGATAAACAGAGCACGCCCCTTTACGCTGTCAATCTCCTCACCTTCGTACTCCAAGTCAGGGAACAGACCGATAGGTGCATTAGCCTGCATCTCAAGGAAGTCGCCCTGATTGTCGCCACCACCTATTATTGGAGGATTGTGGCCTGCATTGCAGAAGTTGAGATGCCCCGTCTGCAGGTCAAGCAGTCCAAGGAACATTGTTACAAACATTCCCTGCTCATTATCCTCATTCAGTGCATTGTTCATTCGTGTGCATATCTCTGCAGGCATCATACCCTGAGCCGCTAATGTACGGAACAGGCGTGTGGCTTGGGCCATAAAGAGCGATGCGGGCACTCCCTTTCCTGATACGTCGCCCACGGCAAAGTAGAGTTTGTCGCCTAACAGCACATAGCCATACATATCGCCACCAACCTCCTTAGCTGGTGTCATCTGGGCAAACATATCCAGACCTTCGCGCTCTGGGAATACGCTTGGCACCATACTCATCTGTATGTCGCGCGCAATGCGCAGTTCACTCTCAATGCGCTCCTGTGCAGCCTTCATCTCGGCCATACGCCTTGCAGCGCGACGGCGGAACATTGTATAGATGACGAAGAACATCGTCAGCAGTACGATGGCGATTATAAGTCCTAACACTCTCTGCTGTGTCAGTTCTATCTGCTGCTTGGCTATTTCGGCATCCTTTTTCTGTGTCTCATACACTGTTGCCATCTCTGTAGCGTTGCTCTGGCGGTCGGCTGTTACCACCGAGTCCAGCCGATCAAACACGTACTTAGCTACAGTCAGTGCCGAGTCGCGTCGGCCAGCCAGATAGTTAGCCTTGAACATTTCGCAAAACTGTGGTGTTAAGTTAAAATCGAAATCTGTTCCGACATCAGCCATATACTTATAGAGGTAAGGAAATATATCGGCAGCCTCAGCATAACGTCCGGCTTCCAGCAGGTATCCTGCAACTTCCAAAGGACCACCGGCTTTTTTCGAACAGTTAGTTTTTCTATATTCAGCTATATGCTTATCTGCTTCAGCTCTATGACCAATTCCTAATTCATAATTAGCGAGCCTCATAGTACGCATTGCTGTGAACTCATCTTTATAGGTTTCGTTCGTGTCTGGGCTTTTTATCATCTCGTTAGCCAGCGAGTCCAGACATCTCACGTATTTTTCTGCTCCGGCATAGTCCTTGTATGTGAGGAATATTTCCGCCATATGGTCCAAATCTACAGCAATTTGTAATTTTACCTGACTGCTACCATCCTGCCTCATCAGTTCCATATCTCCCTGGAATAGCTCTTCACACGTTTTTTTCGTATCCTCCTTCATACCCAGAAAATACTGGGCGCACATCAGTTGGTCATAACATTTTAGCAAATCTTGTGTATAACGTTTGCCGTATTCCGGATGATTCACCTGTTGTTTCAGTTGATCTATTGTAGGCATTAGCATGCGTAAAAGCTCTTCCATCTTGTTTTGCCCCAGTATAATATAGCCGTATTTTACCAGGCACTCAGCATAACGCATCGAGTCGAGCGATGTTTTCATATCCTGACGAGCGACGGATTCTTTAAGTATCACGGTAGCCTTGACCATATCGTACTCTCTATTATAACATATTCCCGCACGAACGGAGGCGGCACTCCATGCAGGAATCTCGCCCAACTGCTCCATACTGTCTATGGCAGCCTCGGCACGATCGTACTCACCCTTAGCATAGAGGGCGTATATTATCGAGTCGTTACGGCTCATCACGTCTTTACTTGCTTTACCTATGCCACCGCCACATGCAGACAGCATAGCACACATCACTACAGCCGCCACAACGGCCATCAGATTACGGGTGATTGAATAGTCCTTATACATATAGTCTTAGGTTTTATAGGCTGCGAAGATAGTAATAAAAAACGAAAGAACCAAACTTTTGGCTGAATATTTTTTTTCTAATAAAAATTTCGCAAACTGCCTACATGCCTACACGATTTTTGTGTAATTTGCTGTATTTTAGCCATTTACATATTTTCAAGCCTACACTAAGCCTACACTGAGCCTACACATTTTATAGTTGATAAGGGAGTTAAGCGATTGCTTTGCCTAGTATAGCAAACCTTTTCTTTAATACAAGTTACGAAATTCTCTAGAGAATTTTATAGTTTCCTAACTAGTTAACAATCCTTTGCACGCTACTTAGCCGAAAATTCTCTAGAGAATTTTATAACATCCCATAATACTAATCATTACAAACATTACAAAAAGTATCTTTTCGCAAGGCTAGGAGTGGCTTTCTACAGCCTAATAAGTTACTCGCTAGATGTCAAAAAGCTACTTTTTGTGTAGGAATCGTGTAGGATCAGTGTAGGCTTAGTGTAGGCTTTATGTAGGCTTGAAAACTCAAAAAACCTAGTGTTTATGCGGGTTTTGAGCAATTTTGTGTAGGCATGTAGGCTTATACCAAACTTTTTATTTTATTTCTACAACCGTCAACACATTGTCTGCGACTTTGAATCTTACGTCCAGATTAAGGAATGGCATGCCGTAGATGCGGTTAGGATCGTCATGATAGCGTGGACGGGGGTCTTGAGCCAGGGTGCCCTTTAGGGATTCTATATGGTCGGCGGGTACTTTAGCGGCTAAATCGTCTGGCAGTTCCACTTGTAGGGGTTGCCATTCTGTGTTATCCACAAACCCGCTACGGGCCTCTGGATGAGCATCGGCATAGGCCACGTAGGGCTTGATATCGTAGATAGGTGTGCCGTCCATCAAGTCGGCGCCAAGAACATAGATTACTGGACCTAGTTTAGGATCGTTCTCTACTCTGTCGAACTTTACGCACGACAGGCCCAGATTGTTGGGACGGAAGGGCGAACGTGTGGCAAACACGCCCATACGTTGGTTGCCACCAAGTCGAGGTGGGCGAACGGTGAGACTCTTCTCGGCATCGCGATTGGCCGAGAACTCCCATACCAACCACAGATAGTCGAACCCGTCGATACCACGCACGGCATCCATCTGGCGATACTCTGGAGCAAACACGATACGCCCCGTCAGATCGGGCACAAGTCCGCTCTGACGGGGTATACCAAACTTGGTAGTGAATGGCGACTCAAAATGCGCTATCGGCTGTATCTCCATCCGCAACTATTAATATTTGAATTCAAAATCCTCGAGTATGCATATCGACTTATCCTTGGTGTCGGACGAGAACTTGAAGAAGATGGCATGCTTGCCAGTGTACTGTGCCAGCTCGGGTAGGTCGACGGTGAGGTCGGTAGAGTTTTGCACCATGTGAGATGTTACAGGGAACGAGCCGATAAGCTTTCCACCCTGGCTCTCCCAAGGACGGTCGATCATAACGTCTACCTTACCCTCAACACCCTGTGGAGTAACTCTAATCTTCATGTGCAGATTCTCCTTGCCGCTTGTCTCGGTAAAGTTGAAGTACTTGTAACCTACGATAGAACCATCGGTATTGTTGATAACGCGGTTGGTATTGTTCTTCAGGTCGTAAGGCTCGTCAAAATTGCTGTCGGTGCCATACGATACCTCAACGTACGAACCAGAGAATATGTTGTTTGGCCAATCGTGTACGGCAACTTTTGGACCGGTAAGCCAGCAAGCGATACCTGCAGAGTGGCGCTCAAGTGGGTTAAGTCCGTCGGTGGCAAAACCCTCGGAGTTATACTCACCCTCGCTGATCTCAACCTTGCCGCCTTTGCCTTCCTGCACCTTCACCTCGATTGGTGCAACCATAGCCTGACGAGCATACTCGTCGGTGCCGGTCTGGCGATGATAGAACACATACCACTTTCCGTTGATCTCGCAGATAGAGCCATGAGTGTTGCCATCCACTACGCCCGATGCAATAGTGTCGCCCTTCTCGTTAATCTCGCGACCACGTGCGTCGATAATGGTTCCGCCGTAGGTCCAAGGGCCAAGAGGATTGTCGCTATAACAATAGGCCAGAGTGTAGTTGGATGTAGGCAGACCAAACTCACCATCCTTGGTGAAGCGGCTGTAGATAAACACATACTTATCCTTTATCTTACGGATACTTGATGCCTCGAAGAAGCTGAATATTCCTGGCTCGTTTCTACCAGAAATCATTCCGTCGACAACCTGTGTGCCAGGCTTAACTGTACACATGGTGGCAGGATCTATCTCGGCAGCGTATGAGTGCTCAAAGCCCCAATAGCCGTAAACCCTTCCATCGTCGTCAACAAACACGGCGGGGTCGAAACCATAGATACCAGTAACCTGATTAGGGTCATCGTCTTTCCAGTTGCACACCCTAAATGGACCATCAGGACGATCGCTCTTTGCTATCAGACCATTGCGATAGCCAGTCTGGTCGTTGGGGAAAAGATAATATGTCTTCTTGCCATTACTGTCGGTTACCAGTGTTACATCAGGAGCATACAGCACATCGGCAGTCTTAGCCGAGTCGAATGGCTCGCCCTTGGCATTCTTGTTTACCACAAGGATTACTCCATCGTAGCGCCAGTTGCTCAGATCCTCGACAGGAGCCGACCAAACTACCTGGTCGCGACCGCAATATGCAGTCTTCAAGTCGTCGTGCGAACCATATATATATACGCGCTGCTTGCCTGGGTGGTCAGGATCCTCGAACACATACGGTTCGCCGTCGGGTATATGCTCCCACAGGGGCAGATATGGGTTGCCTACGGTGGTAAACTTATTGCTTGCCGTTTCTGGTTGATGTGTGCACGATGTTGCCATTGTAAGGCAGCATGCAGCAGCGATAGTCGCACTCAGCACTTTCTTGTTCATTTGCTATGTAATTGTTAGGTTTTGATTTATTGCTTGCAAATATACAAAAAAAGTGTGAAAGTGTACACATTATACCCCAAAAAATTAATAATTGCAACATCGTTACGCCATTTTAAAACATTAAAGCATGAAAAAATCCCCGCCATTTGGCGAGGATTCTTTATTTATTGTAATCGATTAACGATTAGCACTGAGCGAGCTTACCGTCAGAACCGAGTACGTTCACAATCTTGTGGATGTACATCTTCTTCATGTTCTCACGAGCGGGCTTCAGATACTGACGAGGATCGAAGTCTCCAGGATGCTCAGCCAGGTGCTGACGGATAGCAGCAGTCATAGCCAGACGTGAGTCTGAGTCGATGTTGATCTTACATACGGCGCTCTTAGAAGCCTTGCGGAGCTGCTCCTCGGGGATACCGATTGCTGCCTCGAGCTTACCACCGAACTTGTTGATAGTGTTAACTTCGTCCATAGGAACTGAAGAAGAACCGTGGAGTACGATGGGGAATCCAGGAAGCTTCTTCTCGATCTCAGCGAGGATGTCGAATGCCAATGGTGGTGGAACGAGCACGCCGTTAACGAGTGTGCACTGCTCTGGAGTGAACTTGTGGGCACCGTGAGAAGTACCGATAGAGATAGCCAGAGAATCGCAACCTGTACGTGTAGCGAAGTCGATAACCTCCTCAGGCTTTGTGTAGTGTGACTCAGCAGCTGAAACCTCGTCCTCAACACCAGCAAGTACACCAAGCTCAGCCTCTACAGTTACGTCGAACTGATGAGCGTACTCAACAACCTTCTTAGCCAGAGCAACGTTCTCCTCGTAGGGGAGGTGAGAACCGTCGATCATCACTGAAGAGAAGCCCATGTCGATACAATCCTTACAGAGCTCGAAGGTGTCACCGTGGTCAAGGTGCAGAACAATCTCAGGATGCTCACAGCCGAGCTCCTTAGCATAAGCTACAGCACCCTCAGCCATGTAGCGCAGGATAGTAGCGTTAGCATAGTTGCGAGCGCCCTTAGAAACCTGCATGATAACTGGAGACTTTGTCTCAACGGCAGCCTGTACGATAGCCTGCATCTGCTCCATAGTGTTGAAGTTGAAAGCTGGGATAGCATAGCCACCGGCTACTGCTCTCTTGAACATCTCGCGAGTATTTACGAGACCTAAATCCTTGTAATTAACCATATTGTTTATAAATTAAAATGAATAATTGCAATCTTAACGCCTGCAAAGGTAGTAAAAAAAGTAAAAAGGTAAGAAAGTAAGAAGGTAAAAGTTTCAAATCAATCGATGTTTTTATCACTTTTTTACTTTTTTACCCTTTTACTTTTTTACCTTTGCAAACTACATTTTGCAATATCACACCAGCGTGTGGTCGTCGAAGTACCTCTGAACGTCTTCCTTATAGTTGTCGGAAATAGGAATCTGCACGCCGTTGAACACGATACGGAATCGCTCTACCAATGGCGTTTCGGTCATGTGAACGATGAACGAACGATGAGTGCGCAGGAATTCAGGCTTAGGCAAATACTCCTCGAGTTTTTTCATCGACATGAGCGACATAACCTGTTCACCATTCTTCAGATAGAAACGCACATAATCCTTCAAGCCTTCAACATACAGGATATCATCCAGACATACACGTTGCAACTTGTAGTCGCTCTTTACAAACATAAAGCGATCGCGACGATACACATCCTGACGCTGGGCAACCGAGAACCACTCCAATGCCTTATCGGTAGCTTTCAGGAAATCGTTATATGATATCGGTTTAAGCAGATAATCGAGTGCATTAACCCTGAAACCCTCAATAGCATACTGCGGGAATGCAGTAGTAAAGATAATCTTGGTTTCCTTAGGTAGAATCTTGGCAAACTCGATACCGCTCAACTCTGGCATCTGAATGTCGAGGAACAACAATTGCACAGGGTTTTCACGTAGATGTTTCATTGCCTCAACGGCACTGCTGTAGGTACCTGCCAGATTAAGATAAGGCGTTTTCTTTGCATAGCTCTCAAGCAGACCTGCTGCCAAGGGCTCATCGTCGATAATAGCGCAAGTAATGATCATAATTTTATGCGGATTGTTGATGTGTAAATACTTCCATCTTCTGATACACCTTTATCCCAGGTGTAATGACCAGGATATGCCAGATCCAACCGGCGCTGGACCTGACTCAGACCGATACCATGGCCACTACGGTCCTGGTTTGTCTTGGGATGGTTTGAATTCTCGATACTAAAAGTGATTTCATCGCAGATAGCCACGATGTTTATATGCACAAAGCTATGCTCTGTGGGACTAATGCCATGTTTGAATGCATTCTCGATAAGCGAAATAAAGATAAGCGGTGCTATCTTCATCGATGGGTTACCTATCTGTGGCACAAACGTCACATCTACATTACCCGATAGTCTTATCTTCATCAGATTGATGTAGTTCTCGAGGAACTGTACCTCGTCGATCAGAGCCACCTCTCGTTCCTGATTGTCATAGAGCATATGGCGTAGCATCTTAGACAACTGCTGAATGGCATCCTGGGCGCGCTCCTGATCGATGGTAGTAAGCGCATAGATGTTGTTAAGCGTATTGAGCAGGAAGTGCGGATTAATCTGCGAGCGCAAGTTTAGGTACTCACTCTTGGCACGCGCAGCCTCCGACTCCTTCAGTGCGTTATCAGCAGTGACATAGCGGCGAGCCAAGGCCAAGGCAGTAGAACCTGCTGCAAAGATAGCCAGATTCAGACTATCGCGCAACGTACGCGAAAAGTAGTCGATCGCATCCAGATGTCTTCCAGGAATAGGATAGATGACATTTGTAAAATCCTTCCAATAGTTTAGTATGATACCTAGCGAGAACACCAGTATCAGATTGATAAGTAGATCGTATCGATGCTTGCCGGACACGAAAAACTTCGGGGCCAGATATACATAATTTAGATAGAACACGATCATGAGGAACAACGGATCGAGGCAGTACATAAGGTACTGTCCGAACTTGATTCCCGTCCCACGCCAGAATGTAAGTGGTGAAAGGAACATATAAGCCCATAGCAGGAAGTGGCACGCAAATCCTAATTTTTTATTCATGTCTGATAGCTTCTATTGGGTCCATATTAGCTGCTTTCTGTGCAGGGATATATCCGAACAATACACCGATGAACACGCATACCAGGAACGAAACGTAAATACTCCATGCGGGTACGCTCGATGGGAATCCGAATGACGCCACAAACGTGCTGGCGCCCACGCCTACCATCACTCCAATCAGTCCGCCCGTTACGGATATCAACACACTCTCAATCAGGAACTGCAACGAGATAACCGGTCCTGTTGCACCTACGGCCATACGAAGTCCTATTTCCTTGGTGCGCTCGGTTACCGACACCAGCATAATGTTCATAATACCGATACCGGCTACCAATAGTGAGAAAGCTGCTGCCACCACCAGGATGATAGTCACTGTATCCATAGTGCTCGACATGGTCTCCATCATCTCAGCTTGCGAACGGATGGTAAAGTCATCATCGGCATCGTCCTTCAACTTGTGGTTGTCACGCAGTATCTGGGTCAGCTCCTCAATAGCAGCATCACTCAACTCCTCGGTAACAGCCGAACAAACGATGCTGGAGAAGTAGGTCTGTGCAGCAATACGCTTCATCACAGTGGTATAAGGACAGATAATAACATTGTCCTGGTCCATGCCCCATGAGTTGTAACCCTTGGCCTTGAGCACACCTACTATACGCATGGGGATGCTCTTAAAGCGAATGGTCTTACCGATACACTCGGCACCCTCACCAAACAGTTCTTTCACGATGGTAGCACCAACCACACATACTTTGGCAGCCTTCTTGATGTCTTCCTCGGTAAAACACTCACCTTCTTCTATGGTCCACAGTCGGATGTCCAGATAGTCTATCGACTCGCCATACATCGAGGCATTGGTATTGTTGTTACCATAGATAGCTTGTCCGCTGGCTGTAACCTCTGGCGACACCTTGGTAACGAACTTCTTTTCGCGAACGATACGCTCGTAGTCGGCCATCTTCAGTGTCTGCATGCTCGATGGGTCCTGACGGACACCGCCACGCATGTCGGCACCGGGACGGATGGTGAGCAGGTTGGTACCCATTGTCGACAGCTCGGCGCGGATACTCTCCTTTGAGCCCTGACCGATGGACATCATGATGATGACCGCTGCCACTCCGATGATGATACCCAGCATCGATAGGAATGAGCGCATCTTGTTGTTGCCCACAGCCTTTAGGCTTACTTTAAAAAGATTCAGTATGTTCATATTTTAATCATCTACTGGTGCGGGCAACAGGGCTAGAGCCTCTGCTGCCGACTTGATATTTGTATTGATAGTATCCTCGCGAATCTTTCCATCACGCAGATTAATATTTCGACTCGAATACTCGGCAATCTCAGGGTTATGGGTCACAAATATAATCGTGTGCCCCTGCTTGTAGAGTTCCTGAAACAGTACCAACATTTCGAACGACGTACGGGTATCGAGGTTACCTGTTGCCTCGTCGGCCAACAGCACAGCAGGGTCGTTAACCAACGCACGGGCGATGGCTACACGCTGCATCTGTCCTCCCGACATCTGGTTCGACTTGTGATACATACGGTCTTCCAGTCCCACGGCTTTCAGAGCCTCCATGGCTTTCTGGCGGCGCTCACTGGCCGATATCTCTGAATTGTACATCAGTGGCAGCTCCACATTCTCGAGCGCTGTGGTCTTGGCCAGCAGATTGTAGTTCTGGAACACAAAGCCGATCTTGCGGTTACGCAATTTGGCACGCTGTATCTTTGACATAGTGCGCACGGCAACGCCATCCAGCAGATACTCGCCGCTGGTGGGTGTATCCAGACATCCCAGCTGGTTAAGCAGTGTAGACTTTCCAGAGCCCGATGTGCCTTGGATGGTAACGAACTCGCCCTCGTAGATCTTGAACGAAACGCCCCTCAAAGCCTTCACCGTCTCACTGCCCACCTGGAAGTATCGCTTCACATTCTGCAGCTCGATGACTACTTTTCTATTATCTTCAGCCATGATCATTAGGGTGCTGGGGGAGCGGCGTTGCCTCCGCTCTTGTTGTTACTTTTGTTGTTATTGTTGTTACGTGGACGCGGCATGAATGGGTTGCCACCCTGCTGCTGGTCAGCCTCGCCAGTGCCACCACTGATATTGAAATCAGTCAGTATCTCGGTTCCTTCCTTGATACCACTCAGAATCTCTGTCATGATACCGTTGCTAGTACCAATCTCCACCTTATGAGCCTTGAACACGTTGCCCTCCTTGGTCCACACTTTGTGGTCGGCCTCGCAGTCCTCGATTGTCTCGCCCTTCTGCAGCAGAGCATCGTTAGGCATAAAGCGCAGAGCCTTGGCGGGAGCAGCCAGTACGTCGTTCTTCTCCAACGTATAGATAGTAACGTTGGCTGTCAATCCTGGTTTCAATTTCAAGTCGTTGTTGGGTGCCGAAATCACAACCTCGTAAGTTACCACATTACTCTCAGTAGTAGCTTGCTGACGAACCTGTGTTACTTGTCCCTCAAAGTGGTCATCGGGGAATGCATCGACCGTGAAGCTAACGCGCTGACCTTCCTTCACGCCACCAATGTCGGCCTCGTCGATATCGGCAATCACACGCATATTAGTCAAGTCCTGAGCAATCACGAAGAGCTCTGGGGTGTTGAATGATGCAGCTACGGTCTGTCCCTCCTCAACCGACTTCGACAGAATGACTCCGTCGATAGGCGATGTGATGGTGGCGTAGCCCAGGTTGGTCTGTGCCTTCTGCACGCTCTCGCGCGATGTGTTTACCTGCTCCTTGGCCTGCAGATACTGAAGGCGGGCGCTCTCAAACTCATCGGCACTTACCAGTCCCTTATCGTGCAGTTCCTTATACCTATTATAATTAGACAGCTGATAGTTCAGCGAACTCTGTGCACTACTCAGGTTAGCCTTGGCGGTGTTCAGCTCACTAATCAGGTTGGTGCGATCCAACTCTGCTATCACCTGGCCCTTCTTAACTACGGTGTTGTAGTCAACATACAGATGACTCACGATACCACTTACCTGTGTACCAACTGTTACGCTGGTAACTGGCTCGATGGTTCCAGTAGCAGTAATGCTGGTCTGGATGTTTGTCTTCATTACTTTAGCGGTGTCGAAGCTGATCTTCTCTTCCTTTTTCCCTCCTGAGCATTTCACTATGCCCACAATCACGATAACGGCCACTACGGCTATCGCTATCCATCCTTTCTTTCCAATCTGTTTCATATATCTCTTAATTCTCAATTCTTAATTCTTCCTCATCTCTCCGGTCTCGTAGAAATGCAGCATCTGCTGGTTGTAGATGGTCTGATACTTTGACTGCAACTGATTCTGTTGCGCACTCAGCAGATTGTCCTTACCCGTCATCAGCTCTACAATATTCTTCAGTCCCAAACGGAACTGCTCTGAAAGCAGGTTGTAGCTTTGCTGCTCGCTCTCAACAGTAGCGCTGGCAGCCTTGTACTTCTGCTGGTTGGTCTGTGCATTCAGCCAATAGTCTTGAATATCAGAGTATAGTGTTTTCTGTTGGTCAAGCAGGTCAAGTTGGGCCGACTGTTGCTGAATCTTAGCCTTGTTCACCGATGTTTTGGTAGAACGTCCATCAAAGATAGGTACACTAACAGAGAAACCTGCCATCGCATCGAAATTAGTCTTCATCTGTTTGCCCCAACCATTACTACTCAACGAGTTGGTACTTGTGCCCAGACTTCCCGTCATGCTAATGCTTGGCATCCAGCCAGCCTTGGCAATGCTCAAGTTCACGTCGCTGCTCTTTATGGCTAGCTTCGAACGTTCTATTTCTGGACGTGTTATCAGCGCTTGCTCATAAACATTCTGCAGCGATGGTATCTCCTGCATCACCATGGCATCGGTAATCTCGGGGATTGCCACGTCAAACTCGGTCTCGTCGGTAATCTCCAGCAACTGCTTCAGCTGCAGTTTGTAGCTCAGCAGCTGGCTCTTTGTCTCCACGATGTTATACTCGTCGGTAGCTCTCTGTGCGCTCAACTGTGCCAAGTCGGCCTTACTCATCTTGCCCACGTTCATCATCTCGCGTCCGCGTTCCTCGTTCTTCTTGGCGGTCTCCAGCATCTGCTCGTTCACCCTCACGCTCTCGTCCAGATACAAAATCTGAGTGAATATCTGAGCTATACGCTCCTGAATGCTGTTGGCTGTTTCCTTGGTCTGCAACTCAGCCTCGTCTTCTGCTATCTGATTCAACTTTACGGTGTTGGTTTTCTTACCGCCGTTCCACACAGTCCATTGTGCGTTTACTGCATACGAACCATTATAATATGTCTTATCAACCTTTGTGTTTACGGTTCCGTTAGTAACGGTAGCAACGCCAGCATCTTTCCATGGCTGGTAACCCAAGCTCTGGTTTGTCGATGCACTAATAGTAGGCAGTAGTGCTCCCTTCGCCCCCTTCAGGTCTTCGGTAGCGCTCTGCTTCTGCAGTTTTGACTTCTGCAGAGTAATGTTATTTTCCATTGCATAGTCTATGCATTCCTGCATAGTCCATTTCTTTTGTGCCGATGCCGTAATAGTCAGCATCATCATACTCAACACAACTAATCCTTTTTTCATCCTAATCATCATTGATTTCGTCGGCAAAGATACTAACTTTGTCGATATCCACCAAATTTTTTAAACGAATATTAGGCGGTTAGTAGATTTTAACCGCCAATTATTCGATAAAAATATCTTTTGTTAATACTTTTTTAACTATTGGATGTTCCCAAGTGCTTTAATCCTGCGCTCAAAGCTCTCGCGATTATCAAGTGCGCCGTTCTTAATGCGGGCTCGGTAGTTATAGATGGTATTAACAGAGTAGTGCAGAAACTCGGCTATCTTCGATGAGTCTTCGATGCCAAGTCGTATCAATGCGAAAATTCTTATTTCGGTTGTCAGTCGGTTCTCCTCCTTAGGATGCACCTGCATTTCTGGCTGCAGCAGGGCATTAAAGTCGTTCACAAAGTTGGGGAACAAGTGCAGGAATACTGAATCGAAGTTCTGGTACAACTCTTCCAGTTCTTTCTCTTTCAACTCGGTCGATTTCGACATGCGGAACAAGTCTTCCAGTTCCTTGTTCTTCATCTTCTTGTTCACCATCTTTCGATAGTTGTCAAGCTTGTCGATATACTGCGAACACAGGCTCATAAATCGTCCGATGTACTCCTCTTTTACCCGGTTACTCTCGGAGAGTTGAGAATTGAGAGTAGAGAGCTGAGAGTTAAGCGTTGACAGTTCTTCGGTCTGCTCAGCTAACTGCTGATTGGCGGTATGCAGTTCGGTGTTCTTACCCTTCAGTTCCATTCGGGCGATGTTAAGCTGACGATTGCGGCGATGCAGGAATATCAGCACGCCCAGCAGCAACAGCAGCAGCACACTGATAGCCACCAGCATTATGCGCAACTGTGTAGTAGTTGCCTCGCTCTGGCTTTTGTAGTTCTTGGCAATGTGCGTAAGCAGCGGTGCTATCTGCCAGTTTCTCTGTCGCGATCCGTAGCGGTTGGCGCAGTCGCTGGTAAAACTGATGTATTCTGATGCCTTGTCGATTTCACCGCTCAGCATCAGCTCGTTGGCCAGCTCCCACATCGACCCCTGATCCATCGCCGCATTATGGATGTCGGCCAGCACCGACTCTACCAGCCAGTACATCATCTGGTCTCTGTCGCCCTGCAGTTTGTATTCTATATAACGGTACAGCGCCACCAGGGCGTAAGGATGCGAGCCCTTCTCTACCGTATTCATCCACTTGTTGTTAATGGCCATTGCCACGTCTAACTTGCCTTCGCCCTGAGCATCCTGTTCCCGTCGCAGGAAACACGACTCATAGGTCTCGGGCATCGTCTGCAGCATCAGTTTCTTGTAGTAGTCGGCCTTGGCCTGGTATCGCTGTTTCATCATGTCAAGCCTTGTGTAGTAGGCCAGCTCACTATATACATTATTATATGCATCGTAGTATGTGCCCAGCGTCAGAGTGTCGACACCCACAGGCTGTATCGAGTCGAGAATGTTCAAAGCCTCATCATACATACCGATGTTTGAGCACCTGATGGCCATCAGCGATCGGCACTTGATGGCGCCTGATGTATCGCCAAGCCCGTCGGCCAGCGCAATACACTTACCGAGGAAATACATGGCCGAGTCGCTCACAAACGGCTTGTATAGTTCGTACAACTGAAAATTTAACTGGTATTTTCCTTTGGCCGACGTCTCGATGTTCAACGCATGCTTCGTCTCACCTATCTTCTTTTCGTGCACAGCCACGTAGTCAGCCGAGTGCGCAATGGCCTCGTCTATCTGCTTGCAGTAGTCGGTCAAGTTCTTTTTCCCGTCGGCCAGCACAGTGCTGGTCAACATTATCAATAGTGATATTAGTAGTCCTTTCTTCATTATATTTTTATGCTGTTTCGGGTGCAAATATATAAAAAAAACATGAAACAACAAATTTTTTATCAGAAAAAATCAAAAGGAGCCGGCATCACTGCAGGCTCCTTTACTACGTGTAATTCTTGGTAAATCAATCTTTTGAACTACTAATTACTAACTAATATCAACTATGTATGTACCTAAAACAATTGTTATGTATGAGTATGAAACCTTATTTTAGTCTGAATGTGTAGTTGGTTGAGAGCTTGTTGGATGCTGTACCAATCTGTGCCTCATATTTGCCTGCATCGGCACGCCACTCTCCCGACATTTCGTCGTAGTAGCTCAGCGCATCGGCTCCGATGGTAAGCGTTACGTTACGTGTCTCACCTGGCTGCAGATATACCTTCTGGAAGACCTTGAGCTCCTTAACTGGGCGAGCCACCTTGCTGTCCTTGGGCGAGATATAGAGCTGAACAGTCTCGCTACCAGCCACCTTGCCGGTATTGGTCACTGGGACGCTGAGGGAAATTTTTCCCTCGGCTGTCATCTCCTGCTTGTCGGCAGTTGCCTTACCAACCTTAAAGGTTGTATAGCTCAGGCCGTGACCGAATGCGAAGAGTGGCTTAAGTTTCTTGGCATCGGTGTAGCGATAGCCCACGTAGATGCCCTCCTTGTACTCCTCGTCGATAATCTTGTAATCCTCGCGCCATGTGCCAGGATAGCTCTTGGTGGCGTGTGCGCCACACTGGTCGAGCGATGCATACCATGTGAATGGCAGCTTGCCCGATGGGTTAACGTCGCCAGCCAGAACCGATGCGATAGCCTCGCCAGCCTCGCTACCGATGAACCAGGCCTGAACCACTGCGGGAACCTTGTTGATCCAAGGCAGGGCTGCACCATTACCTGAGATGTTGACATACACCAGACGTGGGTTAACCTTGAGGATAGCCTCGATAACCTCGTTCTGGGCGTAAGGCAAGTCGTAAGACTTACGGTCGTGACCCTCGCAGTCCTGATGGTCGCTCTTGTTGAGTCCGCCCACAAAGATCACCACATCGGCCTGACGTGCCATCTCAACAGCCTCGGCAGTAAGCTCGGCCTGCGTACGGGTTTCGTAGAGCGAGCGGCCCACAGTCACACCATTGTAACTCTGAATGGTATCGCCAACGTAGCCTCGTGCGTAGCTAACATCCACGCCAGCCAGACGAGCCTTGATGCCGTCGAGGGGGAGAATCTCCTTCTGTGCTTTCAGCGAAGAAGAACCTCCACCTACGGTCATCATCTTTATGGCATTTTCGCCAACAATCAGTACTTTCTTTGTTTTATTTATATCAAGTGGTAGAAGACTTTCATTGTTTAATTCTTTCATTTTTTCATTCTTCAACAGCACAATGCCCTCTTGGGCAATCTTGAGTGCTGCCTCATAGTGACTCTCAGAGCAGAGGAAACCATAAGGTTTGTTGCGCTTCATGTTAGTGCGATAAAACAAGCGCAGCACGCGGCGAACCTTCTCGTCGAGTTCCTTAGTGGTATATTTGCCCTCCTGAATCAGTTTCTTATAGGGCAATGCCATATAGTAATTGTCGTAAGCATTGGTGGCACCCATCGTCAAGCCGTCGGTCCACGAACCAAACTCCAGATCCAGGCCGTTCTTGATAGCCTCTTCGGTATCATGGCAGCCGCCCCAGTCGCTGATCACCACGCCATCGAAGCCCCAATCCTTCTTCAGAATCTTGTTGAGCATGGTGGCGTTGTGGCAGTTGTGAACACCCTGATACAGGTTGTAGGCACCCATGATGGCCCATGCGCCACCCTCCTGAACAGCAGCCTTGAAGGCAGGTAGATATATCTCGTGCAGGGCGCGATCGCTGATCACCACGTTTACCTGATGACGATACTCCTCGTCGTTGTTCAGTGCGTAGTGCTTCACACAGGCAGCAACACCCTTTGACTGCAGTCCCTGAACGTAAGGCACCACCATGCGCGATGCCAGCCAGGGGTCTTCGCCCATATACTCGAAGTTACGGCCACCCAGTGGTGTGCGGTAGATGTTGACACCAGGGCCCAGCATCACGTTCTTATTACGATAGAGGGCCTCCTCAGCCAGACTCTCGCCATACAGACGTGCCAGCTGTGGATTCCAAGTGGCAGCCAGACAGGTGAGTGCGGGGAAAGCCACACACGAGTCGTTAGTCTGTCCGGCCTGTTCCCACTCGTCCCACAGCACATCGGGACGAACGCCGTGAGGACCGTCGTCAGTCCACAAATCGGGGAATCCCAGACGTTTTACACCAGGGCTTGAAAACTTAGACTGCGCGTGGATAACGGCAATCTTCTCGTCGAGTGTCATACGACTCAGTGCATCGTCAATGCGCTGCTCGATTGGTTTGCTCTCGTCGAGATACACGGGCAGACTCTGTGCCTGGGTAGTGGCTGTAGCGCCAAACAGGATAGCTGACATTACTAACTTCTTCATTATTTAATGTTTAATCTTTAAATTTATAATCTTCAGTTATTTCATCCCCATCGACTGGATATAGTCCGTCTGAGGTTTGCAGTTTTCAAATCGGCAGTTCTTGGCAAACTCATTGAGTAACTGGCGGAACTGGCTCTGGTTGGGGCGAGCCTCGCGCCACTCCTGATAGGTATTGCGCGATGTCTCGGAGTATTTCACCACGATGCTGTCCCAACCCTCGGGGCGCTGAATGCCCATCATACACGAGTTGTCCACCTTCTTGTAGGGCCAGAAAGTGTAGCCTATGTTGTTCTGCTTCAGCACGTTCACAAAGTCGCGCTGCCACTCCATGGTGTTGTGTCCGAACTCGCCCATATACATGGGGCGGTTGATGGAGTCGCGGAAGTTGATGTAGTGTGCGATGGCCTCCTTGGTGGCAGGGCCGCCGTAGCGATGACAGGTGTACATCAGCTTGTCGTCGTAGCTAGCATCGTTGAGCATCCAGAAGAAGCTGTTCCAGTGGGCACCGCCCAGCAGAATGATGTGGTTCTGATCCACATCGCGTATGGCCTTTACACATTTCTTATATAGAGGCTGCAGCAGCTGATAGAGCGAATCGCGATTATCGAAATAGTGCGCGATGGGCTCGTTCATCAGCTCGTAGCCGAGAATAGTCGTCTCCTTGCGATAGCGGAATGCTATCTCACGCCAGATGCGGCAGAACAGTTCCTGACTCTTTTCGCTCTCAAACAGCCAGGGATAGCCGTGACTATCGTCGATGTTGTCGCCAGTCTGTCCACCTGGACAGTCGTGCATGTCAAGTATCAGATACAGGTTGTTGGCCTTGCACCAGCTAACAACCGAGTCGATGCGCTGGTAGCCGTCTTTCTTTCCGGTGAGTCCCATGTAGTCCTCGTCGGTAAAGAGCTTGTAGTTAAAGGGCAGGCGGATGGTGTTGGCACCCTGCTGTGCGATAAAGTCGATGTCGGCCTTAGTCACATAATTGTCCTTGAACTGCTGCCAGAACTCGGCAGTAAAGTCGGGGCCCACGGCCTCCTTCATCATCAGGTCGATCATCCAGGCAGAGTTGGTGCGCCCGAAACCGAACATATACCCCTCGGGGTTCAACCAGTTGCCTAGATTGGTGCCTTGTATCAACAGTTTCTCGCCGTTGGGCTTTATCAGGTCGTGACCGCTGATGGTTACAAATCCCTTCGCGCCCTTTTGCCCGCCACCTGCAGTGCAGGCAGCGAGTAAAAGCACGATGAGATATAAGAATGATTTCTTCATAATTTACTTTTTCTGGAATACACGTACATAGTCTACTTCCATGGTACATGGCAGTGCGGTCTCGTCTACACCCTGAGCGCCACCCCAGTCGCCACCCCAAGCAAGGTTCAGGATCACGTAGAATGGATCGTCGTAGGGCCAGTCGTCGCGGCCAAGGCCTTTGTTATCGTAGCTAAGCTGTACTTTTCCATCAACATAAGTTGTGATATTCTTGGCTGTCCACAGAATGGCATAGGTGTGAAACTCGCCCTCTGCACCCGCGCACTTCATCTCGTGAGTCACCTGGGTGTTGTTAGAGTGTACGTGGGCGTTTGCGTGGAGACTCGACGATACATAGTCGGGGTGATAGCCTACCTCTTCCATGATATCAATCTCGCCATCGGCTGGCCACGACTTGAAGTTTACAGGCATCATCCAGAAGGCAGGCCATGTGCCCTTACCCTTTGGCAACTTGATGCTGGCCTCGATGTAGCCGTAGGTCCAACCCTGCTTTACCTTGGCATACACACGACCCGAGTAGATCTTACCGTTCTCCTTGAGTGCGGTTATGCGCAGTGTTCCGTTCTTAACCTCAGTAACCAGAGCACCCTCGGGGGTTTTGTGGTTTACGTAGTTCTGCAGTTCGTGATTCACCCATCCGGCGTTCTTCACCTCGTGGGTCCAGTCATCTGCATTCAGCTGGTTGCTGGTTCCTTCAAACTCGTCCTGCCATACCAGTGTGTAACCATCGGGGGCATTGTATGCTGGTTTTGCAGCAGCCTCTTGGATTACGCTGATGTTCTTGCGGGCAGTACCCGACATAATGACTACGCTACCTGTACGCTCTGAGGTATTTGGATTCTCGTCGATGGTTACTGCCACCTGGCTTGATGCATACTGAGGTTGTGTCTTGATAAAGTCGCCATCGGCATATACGCCCCACTCTTTGCCTGTGGTGGTAACGTTGATGGTGTAGCTGCCTCCAGCAGCAGGTGCGTTGATGGTCTCTACCGAAGTGGTGATTGTGGGAACCGCAGGCTGCGGGTCTTCGCCACCCCCACCACAGCCCGTGAGGGCCATGGTGAGCGAGAGCAATAGAGTGTTAAACATGTAACGTTTCATTAATTATTCAGCTTCTTTAAATATAATCTTACTAATCTTTACGTTAGTACCTGCAGGTGTACCTCCAAAGTCGAAGAACAGACGGATGGCCGATGCATCGGTGCCTTCCTTCAAGGTTGCATTCTTCAGAGTGTAAACAAATGGCTCATCAGCCTTGATCTCATGACGACCTTCGCAGAAGAAGTTGCTATCACCACTATCGGTCAGCTTGATGGTGATGCCTGGGCAGTCGTTATCGGCCTCCAGAACCACCTGGAAGTGGTACTGCTTGCTGGCCTTAGCTGTGAGCTCGGTGTCAATGTGGAACTGACCCTGCCACTGCTGGCTACCCAACTCTGCTGGCATAGTGAGCTCGTAGGTATCGCCGCTGTGCTTGCACTCTGGGTGAGCAATCTCGCCCCAGCTCTCGTTAGCAAACCAGTAACCTAATGTGCTTGCCACTGAGCCATCGTCAACGCCCTTCCACAGATTGCTGGCGTCGTCGTAGTTCAGCACTACAGCCTCCTCGAAGTAGATCTTGCTGATCTTGACGTGTGTACCGGCAGGTGAACCACCGAAGTCGAAGAACAGACGGATAGCTGATGCATCAATACCTTCCTTAAGTGTAGCGCCCTCGAGCTTGAAGATGAATGGCTCGTCGGCCTTCACGTCGTGACGACCCTCGCAGAAGAAGTTGCTGTCGCCGCTGTCGGTGAGCTTAACGGTTACGCCTGGACAGTCGTTGTCGGCCTCAAGTACAAAGTAGAAGTTGTATGCCTTAGCAGCGCTTGCAGTAAGCTTGGTGTCGATGTGGAACTGGCCCTGCCACTGACTACCGCCGATGCCGTCAGGAATAGTAATCTCGTAGGCGTCGCCATTATGAGTAGCCTCATTATTTGGAATCTGGCTCCAACCGTCGTCTGCAAACCAGTATCCGAATGCGTCGAACAGAGTGCCGTCGTCAACAGCCTTCCAGAGGTTAGCACCACTCTCGTAGTCCCAGTCCATCTTTGGAGCATCAGGATTGTCGCCGCCACCCGAAACGATTGTACCATCGTCGTTAGCGTGATCCTTCAGTACTACGCTGCTGATGTTAATCTTTGTAGCCTCGGTAGCATGACCGAAGTCGAATACCAGCTTAACATTAGAGAGGTCTTTACCTGCCAGGTCGCTCTTCCAGAATACAACATCCTGTCCAGCCTTCAGACTAACGTTGTCAACGTCGATGATAGCATCGGCATCAGCCTCGTCTGTAAGTTTGATGGTAACACCATCGATATCCTTATCGGCATTGAAGATAACCGAGAAGTCGTAGTTGGTAGCTGCATTGATGTTAAGATTAGTATGCAGGTGGAACTGAGCCTGCCAACGGTCGGCACAAGCATCAGGTACAGTAACGGTATAGTCGTTTACACCGCCTACGTATGCTGCCTCCATCTCGCCAGTGCGCTCTGAAGCCCAACCTGGGTTGAAGTAGAATGTAGCATTTGGTTCGATACCCTTCCACATGTTGAAGTCGCTGTTAGCATCGAAACCCTGCTCCTCTACCAGACGCTCGTCGGGAGCACTGGTCAGGATGAAACGCCATGCAATGCTGCGGTCGGGAGTCTCGTAAACCAGAACCAGCTTAGTAGCTGTCAGGCTCTCGATACGGAACTTAGGATCGGCATACTGAGCATCGCTTGAGATGTATGGGAATAGCGTGTTAGCACCCAACTGGATGTAGGTCTGCTTGGTAACGGTACCCTCACTATCTTCCCAATCGTAAATCTCAAAGCTCCATGTTGAAGTCTGGTTGCCAAGAGCAACGTCGAGGTCGGCACTTGCACCCTCGGTATTGAAGGCTGTGCCATAGTTTACGTATGTCTTGCCATCCTCACCAGCATTGTAGCTATAGCCACCGCCTTTGCGGGTTGTTGCTGTGAAGGTGATGCGGTCATCGTAAACTCCGAAGTCCTTCTTATCGTTAGGCTGAGCAGCCCACCACTCAGTACCGGCTGTTCCGGCAGGGCCGCAACCCATGTGAGCCACTTCCTTGTTAGCAATACGCCACTCCTTGTCGCACAGACGACGGAAATCGGCTGAGTAGTCAATCTTAGTCTCGTTGAAGGTGAAGGTCTTGCTGATAGAGCTCTGGCTGAAGCCATTGCGGTTACCAAGCTTCATCTCGATAGAGTATGTGCCTGCCTCGGGGTTCTGATAACCTACCTCCTGCAGGGTAGAATATGTGTTGCCATTGATAATCCACACTGGGTATGTGCCTGCCTGTGGAGTATAGGTAGCAATCATCTGGTTGGTCTCCTGGTCAACGCTGATGTTGAAGTCAACACCGCTTACCGTGGGGATACCGTTGGGGTCTGCGCCGTCGAACTTGTCGGGCGAGCAGGCGGTAAACATCGCGCCTGCTACCAGCACACCCATTGTATATTTAAACAGATTCTTCATAATCTTTTTAATGTTTAATCATTAATGTTTAATTTTAATAGTTATTCTGCACCAGTGTTGGGTCAGCATCGAGCTCGCTCTGTGACAGAGGAATGTGCTTCTTGCTTGGTGTCCAAGAGTTTGTACGATAGCCGTAGATATCGGGAACAAGCTTGATGGTAGCCTTCTCGGTAGCACCGCTGATACCCTCGGCACGTACCAGGTCGAAGTAACGCTTACCCTCACCACAGAACTCCAGGTGACGCTCGTTCAGGATGTCGTCGATAGTTACACCGTTGAGTGCAGCCAGTCCGGCACGCTCGCGAACCTCGTTAACGTAGCCTGCAGCCTCGGCAGCGCTACCACCTGTTTGCAGCAACAGCTCAGCAGCGTTAAGCAGAGTCTCAGCATAACGATAGATGCGCTTGTTGTTGTTATAGTTAAGGTTCTTTGATGATGGGCAGTCCTGATTGTTTACGCTCTGTGGACGATACTTACCGTGCCAGATGTGGGTGTCCTGATAACGCTCGGTGTAGGTGTAGCCACGAACATCCCAGCAGGTCACGTCGCGACGCTTGTCGTTCTCGGCATACATGTTGTAAGCCTCGAGTCGCATTGGCAGGAAGCCCCAACCGTCGTTACCGCTGTCCCAGCCTTCGCCACCAGCCCAACCATTAGGCGAGCAGAGTGTTGGGAACACTGTACCACCAGCGTGCAGAGGTGTGCCCCAGTCGCGCTGACCGTTATCGTCCTCGTAGTTAATCTCGAAAATGCTCTCAGCGCACCACTCACCGCTCTCATCGAACAGATCCTTGAAGTCTGGATTCAGGCTGTAGTTACTGTCAGAAATAATCTGCTTCATGTAGTTAAGAGCTGTAGGATAACGTGCTGTGTCGTTCTGGTACATTACCATCTCGGCATAGAGCATGTAGGCCATAGCCTGACTTACGCGACCGCTCTCGGCTGTCTCCCAACGCATTGGCAGCACGTTGCTGGCAATGATGTCCTCGAGTTCAGGCAGCAGCTGTGCGTAGATCTCATCGGCAGTGATCTGTGGGGCTGTGTAAGGCTCGGTAAGGTTCTCAAGATAGAAAGGAACATTGCCGTAGTAGTGCCACAGAATATTATAATAGTACACGCGGAGCAGACGTGCCTGCATCTCGTAAGATGTGCGGTTCTTCTCGGTACCACCACCCCATGAGCAGTATTTAATCACGTCGTTACAACGCTTGATTCCACTGTAGAAGTCGCCCCAAAGGGTACCCAGTGTATTGTTACCATCGCCCTCGAAGTTGAAGAGCTTGTGCCAGTGCTGGTTGTCGCTGATGCTTGCACCACCAACCCAGAAGTCGTCGCCCATAATCTCTGCATCGCAGGTAAGGTCGTTGTATGCTGATCCGTCCCAGTCGGGCCAGTGCAGCGGAGCATAGGCTGAAACACAAGCCTCGGCCAAGTGCTCATCGGTCATATAATATTCCTCCAGGGGCTCTCCAGTGGGATTCTGTACCTCCAGGAAGTTGTCGCTACAAGCAGTAAGCGATACAGCTACCACTCCCGCGCACAATACTTTATATATCTTGGTATTCATAATACTTCAATTTTTTAATTGTTGCATTTTTTAATTTTTACATTTTTGTACTTTACAGCGAGAGGTTGAAACCTACAGTAAAGATGCGAGCCTGTGGATAAACTCCGTAGTCTACACCCATTGATGTGCTGCTGGTACCGATTTCAGGATCGAAGCCCCAGTACTTAGTCCAAGTAAACAGGTTCTCAGCACGTACGTACATGCGGAAACGCTCTACGTTTACCTTCTTGGTGAGCTGACGTGGCAGAGTGTAACCCAGCGAGATATTCTTGAGGCGCAGGTAGCTGCCGTCCTGTACATAGATGTCGCTGCAAACCCAGTTCTTAGAGTCGCCCAGTTTCAGCATAGGAATCTTGTTAGATGTGCCCTCGCCGGTCCAGCGCTGCAGCACCCAAGTTGGGTAGTTACCTGATGCGATATCCTGACGCCATGTAGCATCGAAGATGTCGGCACCGATGACACCCTGGAAGAATACGTTCAGGTCGAAGCCCTTCCAATCAGCGTTCAGGTTCAGACCGTAAGTCCAGTCAGGTGTTGGTTTACCAATCTTAGTACGGTCGTCGCTGTTGATAACGCTGTCGCCGTTTGTATCAACGAAGATTAGGTCGCCAGGAACAGATGTTGTGCCGTACTTAGCGTTGTAGGCGTCAGCCTCAGCCTTGTTCTGCAGCACGCCTGCAGTCTTGTAACCATAGAAGTATGGGAAAGGCTGTCCGTTCTCGGCACGTGTACCACCATCGCTGAACTGTGAGATACCATAGTTCAGGAAACCGGTGTCGTTACCCAGATTCTTCAGCTTGTTCTTAAGATAAGATGCATTACCCTTAACTGCGAAGTGTGCATCGCCGATGTTCCACTTGTATCCAAGCTCGAACTCGATACCGCTGTTCTCCATGTCACCTACGTTACCGATAGGCTTTGTCTCACCTACGTACGATGGGATAGGCATGGTCATAAGCATACCGTTGGTCTTCTTGATATAGTAGTCAACAGTGAATGTCAGCTTGTTGTTCCAGAAACCGAAATCAAGACCTAAGTCAGTCTGCTCGCTCTCCTCCCACTTCAGGTTCTCGTTAGCAAGACCGTTAGCCTTAGAACCGTAAGTCATCACAGCCTGACGACCGAAGTAGTAGTTACTTGTACCACCGGTGGTTGTAAGTACGGTGTAGCGGAAGTCACCGATGTTCTCGTTACCGTTCTTACCCCAGCTTGCGCGGAACTTCAGGTTTGTGAGCCAATCGCGAGTGCTCTCCATGAACTTCTCGTTCATGATATTCCAACCGATTGAGAATGATGGGAAGATACCGTACTTGTGGTTTGAACCGAAACGGCTTGAACCGTCACGACGGATGGTTCCCTGGAACATGTACTTCTCGTCGTAGTTGTAGCTCAGACGAGCGAAGAGTGAAGCCAGGCGATGCTCAACGTTTACACCAGCCCAACCGCTAACCAGACTCTTTACGCCTGTGATGTGGCCGTCGGCGTCGGTTGTTGTCTCAATGCTACCGCCAGTTGTATAGTCAACGTATGGCTTGTTGATGTTAATAAGATTCCAGTGAGATGCACCTACATAGCTACCCTCATACTTCAGTGCGCTCTGACCCAGAACTACACCGATAGAGTGCTTACCGAACTGCTTATCGTAGGTGATAGTGTTTTCAATCTGCCACTGTGTGCTGTTGCTTTTCTCGGCAGATGCCTGAGTGTGGTCGCTGTTGTTGTTACCAGAGAGGTAGTACTTAGAGAGTGTAGCACCCTCGTTGCCCCAGAAACTCTGCTCAGCACTCCAAGAGAAGTGGTACTTAATGTTGTCCCAGATCTGCAGATCGATGCTGAACTTAGGCATGAACTTGTGGCTCCAGTACTTGGTCGGGTTACCCTGCATCATAGCGATTGGGTTGTTCTGCTCCTGGTATGAGCCTACATAGTTAGGAATAGTGTAAGGATTGCCGTTTGCATCGCGATACAGGTCGTATGCACTGTAACGGTCAATCATGTCCTGAGCAACAGCACCTGTAAGTGTAACAGGCAGTGTTGGAGCCAGATACAGAGCTGAACCCAATGGAGAACCCCATGTAGAGTTAGCATCGATACCTGTGCTATGTGTACGCATATAAGAAAGGTTTGCGCTGATGTCCAGTTTGTTCAGGAATGTGCGCTCCTTTGAATCATCAAATACATTGTAGTTGTTGTTTGAGCGGATGGTAAGACGGTCGTAGTTACTCTGTCCGTAGTTACCACCTACGATACCCTCCTGTGTGTAGTAACCCAGTGAGAGGTAGTAGTTAACCTTCTCAGTAGCACCGCTAACCGATACGTCGTGCTGGCTTACAGGAGCATTATCGTTGAACAGCAGCTCTTGCCAGTTAGTACCAAAACCGGTAATCTTGTTACCGTTAGCATCAATCAGATTGTATGGATCAGCATAAAGTGGAGCCTGTCCACCGTTAACATACTTCTCGTTCTGCAGGATAGCATAATCGGTAGCGCTTGTAACGTCGCGCTTTCTCCATGCAGTCTGCCAGCCGTAGCTGAAGTTGTAGTTAATCTGAGCCTTACCAATCTTACCCTTCTTTGTAGTAACCAGGATAACACCGTTGGCAGCACGAGCACCGTAGATAGCACCTGATGCAGCATCCTTCAGTACCTCAATACTCTCGATATCGTTAGGGTTAACGCTCTCCAGACCGTACTGGTCGGCAGGCATACCATCGATGATGTACAGCGGGTTGGTATCATTAATAGTACCTGTACCGCGCACGCGAATCATTGATTGAGCTCCAGGCTGACCTGATGCAGATGTAACGTTTACACCAGCAGCCAGACCTTTCAGTGCATCGTCAGCACGCAGACGAGTCTTTCCCTCCAAATCCTCGGCGCTAACCTTGGCGATAGAGGCTGTAACAACACTCTTCTTCTGCACACCGTAACCGATAACCACCACGTCCTGCAGTGTCTGTGCATCCTCACGCAGAGTGACGCGCATACCGTTTGTGGCCTTCAGTTCCTGAGTTACGTAGCCAATGTAACTTACTACAATCGTGGCACCCTCCTTTACCTTGATGGTGAATTTACCATCAAAGTCGGTAATTGCTCCGTTCTGAGGATTGCCCTTTTCAACGATCGAGGCGCCGATAACGGCTTCGCCCTGGTCGTCAATCACAGTGCCCGAGATTCCCTGGGCCCAAGATGTCAATGACACCATAAGTGCCAGCAACATCATCATAAACCTGCTTTTCTTCATACTTTGGTTTTATTAAATGTTAATTATAAGTTAGAATGTACCCACTTAGGTTTTTTCCTGCCGCAAAATTAGTATAAAAAATATCGTCTCTCGCGCATCACAGCTCGAAAAGTGGATTGTCTCACGTTCGTTTTTTCGTTAATCGTCTCATTATCAGATTATTGCGTTCGGTATGTCTCATCAAAAGAGTGGATAAAATATAGAGGTGTATTTTATACATTTTGGCTAATTTTAGCTAATTTTTTAGTGTCTAAAAAACGCTTAAGAGCACCAGGAAGAGGCCAAAATTATTGTCGATATAGTGTGTTTTTCTCTCATCTCTCAATAAATCTTTCGGAAAGCCTTTATATAAAGGACTTCCGAGATAGTGGAGATTATCAAAATCTCTCCCTAATCTCTCAGGAATCCCTCAAGAATCACTCTTCTCTTTTAGCAGGATAATAGCATAGGTGGAGGGTTGGTATGAGAGATTTTTGAGAGATTAGGGAGGGATTCTAAGAATCTCTCATGCCCATCAAACCCTTTGTACACGGGCTTTTCGAGAGATTTGTTGAGAGATGGAGGGATTTTTATATCAAACTTTTAGAAAAAGTATTCTTAATGCCGAACATATAGCATCAAAATAAGACAAAAATGTTCCCAGTAAGGGTACAATTGATTCCCAACTTGGGAACACTTCATTCCCAACTAGGGAACATTTTATTCCCAACGTGGTAATAATACGAAAAACGCCGTAGAATATACTACAGCGTTTTCAATATTTCTTCGACTACTTTGGGGAAGTATTTCATTTCTAATTGGTGCTCTTTCTCGGCGATGTCGTCGGCTGTGTCGTCGGGGCTGAGAGCTACCTTGTATTGGGCGATGATCTCACCGGCATCGCATACGGGGGTTACCCAGTGGACGGTCATGCCGGTCTCGGTTTCGCCAGCTGCTTTCACTGCCTCGTGAACATGATGGCCCCACATGCCTTTGCCGCCATATTTTGGCAAGAGGGCGGGGTGGATGTTGATGATGCGATGGGGATAGGCATCGATCAAGAAGCTGGGAACCAGAGGCAAGAAGCCGGCCAGAACGATGAACTCGATGCCATACTTCTTAAGCAGAGGCATCATGACATCGGGGTTGTTAAGCTCGGCCTTAGGGGCGACAGCCGTGGGAACACCAAGGTTCTCGGCGCGAACCAATGCGTAGGCATCAAACTTATTGCTGACTACGAGCGCGCAATTTACACGCTCGGAGCCAGCAAAATATTTTATCAGGTTCTCGCAGTTAGTACCGCTGCCAGAAACGAAAATCGCTATATTCATACAAGATGCTCGATGAGGTCGGCACGATCGCCAGGGAGCATATCGATTACAGGAATCTCAATCATAGTGTAGCATCCTGGCTCAAGGCGCATAGATGCACGAGCAACATTAACAAGAACCTGACCGGTGAGGGCGGGGTTATTGATACTCATATTGAATTCAAGACGCTGGTTCTGAGTCTTACCGCTAACACCCTTGCGTACCAGATTAACACCGTGACCCATGTCGCGAACATCGTCGACGCTCTCTACCTGGAACACGTGAGTCTCGTCGCTGGCGAAGTATGGATCGGCCTTGATAGCCTTAGTAACCTCTTCGAGCTTAGCACCATTTTCGAGCTCTACATAAACCATGCGGCGATGGATGCCCTCGCCAAGAGGAATGGTCATAGATAGTGCATTCTTGACACCCTCCTTAGAACGCACGCATACGCTGTGGCCCATTGACATACCAGGACCAAAGTTGGTATAGCTGAGACCCTTTGGAGCAAGGCTCTGCATGAGGGTGCGTACGACAGAGTCGGAACCTGGATCCCATCCGGCTGCGATGACGCTAACGGTACCAGTCTCCTTGTTCAACTTCATGAGACGCTCGCGATAGCCACGAATCTGGGTGTGGATATCGAAAGAATCGACAGTGTTGATGCCCAAAGGCAGAATCTGATTGGCATACTCCTCGCAGCTACGTGTTGGGGTGGCAAGGATGGCTACATCGACATCCTTGAGATCGCGGATGTCCTTAACAACGTCGTACTGTGCTAGTTCAGCGGGCTTGTTCTCGGCACCGTTACGACGAACGATACCTGCTACTTCAAAGTCGGGAGCAGTCTCGAGAGCCTCGAGAGCGTACTTACCGATGTTGCCGTAACCTACTACGGCGGCTCTGATTTTTTTCATATTTTTATTCTTCTTTTGTTGAATTTTCGTTGTTTGCGGTGGCAAAAGTAATGCTTTTATATGAATTACGTAACATTTTGACGGCTAAAATTATCTAAAAACTTTCATTTTGTGATAATTTGCAACTTATTGCACTCGAAATACAATAAATTATTAGGAAACAACGTTTAAAATAATGTATATATACAAAATTGAAAGTTATGATAGAATACATCAAGG
>NZ_CAMJFM010000015.1 GCF_946404925.1 uncultured Prevotella sp.
ACAACCTTGCCAAGGTTGGGGTCGCGGGTCCGAGTCCCGTTTTCCGCTCTTTTTGTTAAGGAAACCACATCTTTTTCAAACTTACAAAAACAATGAATTTATATTTAAGATATTTTGATAAGGAAGTCCTCGTGTATAGTGTCGACGAGGCTATATATTTTTTACGCTCTATTGAGGATATTGAGATGAATTCGTTGCTCGAGGCAGATATCCGCGAGTATGCTGCAAGTGATATTTACTATCCAAAGCGCTACAAAGTCCATCCACGTGTGTATTTCATTATTATCAAGACTGATGCCAATACACTTCAGGATTTCAAGGATAAGAAAGCTGTTCATGAAGGTACAGCTGCTCAACCATCTTCTAAAAACACGCCAACTCTTATGCGTCTTAATGAGATCAATGATGGCTGGTACGAAGGTATCGTTGACTTTAAGCGTGTACTCCTAATTCCTGGCACTGGCAAGTTCCAGTATCGCGATACTCAGTTTGTTGCTCGTCTCAAGGCTATCTCTGGTCTTGAGTGCTATGAGCGTATGATTGATTATCTGCGTGATCGTGTTGACGATCGTAGCCAGTTCCCGTCACCAAAGGGAAAGAACTTCAAGTTCCGTTACCTTGGTAAGTGCAAATAATTATATTTAAATTTCCTAAACGCAACGATTATGAATAAGGTAATGCTTATCGGTAATGTGGGCCAGGAACCCGAGATTCGTTATGTAGAACAGGGTGTAGCAGTAGCTCGCCTCCGTTTGGCTACTACTGAGCGTGGTTATACACTCCAGAACGGTACTCAGGTACCCGATCATACCGACTGGCATAATGTAATTCTTTGGCGTAGGTTAGCCGAGATCGTAGAGAAGTACGTACATAAGGGCGACAAGTTGTATATCGAAGGTCGTATCCGTTATACTACCTATGATGATAAGCAAGGTCAGCGACGATATGCTACTGAGATCTGGGCTGATAATATGGAAATGCTTTCACCAAAATCAGAAAATGGATTATCTTCAACCACTACTGAATGAAGTTACAATCATGGCGCCCTCTTTGGGTGCCGTGATTGCTATTATAATAGCAGGCATTCTGCTGGTCTTCTCTGGTTTCGCTTCTGGTTCTGAGATAGCGTTCTTTTCGCTAACGCCAACTGATTTAAACGAACTTGATGAAGACAAATACGATTCGGATCGTAAAATCCGTGAACTGCGCGATGATTCTGAGCGTACATTGGCCACTATACTTATAACCAATAATCTGGTCAATGTAACTATCATTATGCTTTGTAACTACTTCTTTGCCCATGTCATTGATTTTGGTGGTGCATATTGGTTGCAATTCATAGTTATTACTGTTTTGCTTACTTTCCTATTGCTCCTTTTTGGTGAGATTATGCCTAAGGTATATGCAGCGCAGCGAGCTCTCGTATTCTGTCGTCATGTGGCTGGCAGTATTATGGTTCTTCGTAAAATATTTTATCCGCTATCTTCTGTACTTATTCGTTCAGGAATCATTGCCGAGAAGGTGGTGCAGAAAGAGAACCATGCACTCTCTGTTGACGATCTTGAACAGGCTCTTGAACTTACCGACGAGGATGAACTTAAAGATGAGAAAGATATGCTCGAAGGTATAGTTCGCTTTGGCGATGAGACGGCTAAGGAGGTGATGACTTCACGTCAGGATGTAGTTGATCTCGATTTTTCATTGCCTTTCCCAGAAGTACTGAAGTGTATTGTGGAGAATAACTATTCACGTATTCCCGTTTATCAGAATACAATCGACAATATTCGTGGAATCCTTTATATTAAGGACCTTCTGCCACATATTTCTAAGCCAGCTTCATTCCGTTGGCAGTCACTTATCCGTCCGCCCTACTTTGTTCCTGAGACAAAGAAGATTGATGACCTTCTGCGTGAGTTTCAGGCTAACAAGGTGCATATTGCTATTGTGGTAGATGAGTTTGGTGGTACAAGTGGTCTTATCACCCTTGAGGATATTCTTGAGGAGATAGTTGGTGAGATTAATGATGAGTATGACGAGGAAGAGAAAACGTATACTCGTGTCAATGCCAATACCTACGTTTTCGAGGGAAAAACTTTGTTAAGTGATTTCTATAAGATTCTCGATATCGACGACGATATTTTCGAGGATGTAGAGGGAGATGCTGATTCACTCGCAGGATTACTCCTAGAGATTAAAGGTGACTTCCCCGAACTTCACGAACATCTCGACTACAAGAATTTCACTTTCGAGCCTACTGCTCTCGATGGACATCGTATCTCAAAAATCAAGATTGTAATACACGAACAATAAAGTAGGAAGATTTTATGGCTTCTTGGGCAAAGGAAAATTTTGATTTGATTATGCTCCTCGTCGGTTTGCTCGGCGTGGTTGTTTCTGTAATATCTCTTATTTATGAACTTAAAAAGAATAAATCTGCTCATAAATAAGAGATAATTCTACGTTTACCATCCATAAGCTGGCCAATCTACAGCATTGTACCACTGTAATTGCTTAATGCGATCATTGTAGCGGTAATTGTTTGTGCTATAGTTGGCTTGAGGAAAGAACATGCTGGTGCACCCCCAAACATCATCGGTTGTGGGGAATGTACTGAATCGGTTGTATATGATGGTGTAAATGGTCATCCATTGGCGTGATATGGCCTGATAAGGTACGGCCTGATTATATGTGGTGAGCCATTTCGCGTAATCACTGGCAGGTGCATACTTCTGGAATACTGCCTTGGTGTCATACATCACAGCAGTGCTGCTATAACCAAAGTAGAATGGTAGCTTGTTTAAGTCAAGCTGTTCCGGGTATTTTGGCATAAAGGTGCTCATAAGCTGGCGGGTGGACTCGGCCAGAGCTTCCATCTTGCTTAGACAGAAGGCGCTAAGCGGCACGCTATAGCCTTTAAGATAAGCAAAATCGCTATACTGGGTATACTCGGTCGATACATATGCATCGATGAAATAATCGTAGTAACAATCGCAGATATCTTTATAGAATGTGCTTGATGTCAAAAACAACTTTGGCACAATCTTATGGTAAGGAGCGCCCTCGCCAGGAATCTCAGCTGGTGAGCCCATAAACCATTCGGCACAGTTTCGAAGCTCGTATGCGCATTCTACACACGACATGCAGCAGCAGTCGGCAAAGATGTACTTAAGTTTGGTCGGCAGTTGCTCAAGTGCACGAGCCATCTGGGTGATATTCATCCAATGCTCCGTGCCGCCAGTGATATCCCAGCCCTTATCCTGACCGTAAGCTCTCGTCTCAGTACGTGCAGCTGCTGTATTTGCTACACTATCTGTGGCTATAGCCCAACCTGTGGCGTGTCCCCAAAGTACTAAGCCATACTCATGTGCAGGATACTGATTCATAACCCACTTGAAAACTTCGAGAAGCTTATCCGGATCGCTCGCGTAAAATTCACTATCATATTGATATACATTTGTTGCTTTGCCGTTTGCTATTTCAACAATATGTGGCTTATTGTTGGTACCAACGCTATCTATAAATGCAATGAGATGCTGATCGCTGTTAAGACTATACGAGCCCTCGAGCATCTCAATATAATCGTCTTCGAGATATGAAATACCTGGGGAAGAACTATCCTTGGTGAGGTTGTTTTCGCCCGACATGTATACAAGCACCGTGCGCTGAGCCAATGTAGGTGTTGGTTCTGGTGTGGGGGCTGGGTCCTCGTGCTTATTACAGGCCGATAACAGCAATATGGTGAATATAGCGATTAAAAATCTATTCATATTAGTCAATATTTGCCTGCAAAATTACGAAATAATTCATAATTCATAATGGATAATTCATAATTTTTAGTATTTTTGCAGCCTAAAATAGGTAAAACAGATGAGAAGACTATATATATTGTTGACAATTGTGATGTTTTTTGCCGGCATTACAGACATAAATGCACAACGCAGAAAATATAATAAAAACCACTCGAAGCATCGCACTACGCGAGTAGCTAAGAAGAAAGGAAAGAAGAGCAAAAAGCAGGTAAGTACTTATAAACCTACTATACACGATTTCGCAGGAAAACTCAGTGATCCACGATTCTTGAACGATCCTACTTACGATCCATTTCTTCAGTGCGAGGATACATGCGATCATGTACATGGTATCGACCTGAGTCACTATCAGGGCGAAGTGTTTTGGGAGACAGTGGGTGAGAATACAAAAATGGCCTACGTGTATCTGAAGGCTACCGAGGGTGGCGACCGTATCGATGCGCAGTACGAACGAAACATAGAAATGGCGCATCGCCACGGATTGAAGGTGGGCAGTTATCACTTCTTCCGTCCCAAAACGCCTGTTACCACACAACTCGAGAATTTTATGATGCAGTGTCGTCCAGGCGAGCAAGACCTGATACCTATGATCGATGTAGAAACCACGGGGGGGCTTTCTAACGAGGAGTTCTGCGATTCTCTGCATGCCTTTCTCGATCTCGTAGAGCAGGCCTACCATCAGTCACCGCTGATATACACATTCCGCAATTTCTATAATCGCCATCTGATAGGCCAGATAGATGGTTATAAACTAATGATAGCGATGTATACCGATGAAGAGCCTGAACTGGCTGATGGACGCGATATCACCATGTGGCAATACACCAGTCATGGTCGTATTGTAGGTGTGCGTGGCAATGTTGATAAGAGCCGTTTTATGGGCAATCATGGGTTAAGAGATATCAAGTTCAATCACGTACGCCGATTGGAGAAGCAAGTGTCATTCTTCGATGTGCGTAAGCGAATGAGCAAATGAAGCAAAGAAATTTGTGAGTGCCTCGCTGGGGATGAAACGCATGTAGCGGGCTGACCGGCGTATGTGACTGATAAGCGCGTTGCCACCACTGGCATGTACAAATATACTGTCGGGCGATTGTGAAAAAAAGAAGTCCTGATGACTATTTGTGTATTCTGCTAATTCGCGTGCCACGATGTTTGCCTTCTTGTCAACATCGCCTCCTGCAAATGGAATGTCCTCAGGCTTGAATCCGAAAAGCTCTATCAGCAGCGCTCCTTCAAGCTGGGCCATTTGTGTAAATCTAAGGCTTGTAAGCCAATCACCAAGAGTTTCATAGTCTACCTTCTCGGTGTTGTCGCGTAGGTTTACGCCAAGGTCGATGAGTAGGCGCAAGGGCAATCCCCAATTAAGAATGTGGCGCGCTATGCGGATAATCTGGATGAGCATGCGGCGGGTGTTGATGTCGCTCTGTTCATCGTCTAGTATGGCCTGCAGCTGGCGATTCAGTAGTGGGTTGGTGAGCTTGTAGGGACGCAGCAGTTCCTCTTCATCGGCATCCTGCATCTGCTGGAAATGGGCCAGTTCCCATTGTTGCCACTGCTGGGGTTGTAGCTTGAGCGTAAACTGATCCTTGCACTTAAGCAATCCCTGATAAACAAATGGGTTCACATTGTGTAGTTGGCCCATCTGGTATAGCTTCTGCCACTTGTGTATCGACATGGGCTCAAGTTCCTCGGCTGTGCCATACACGCCGCATTTGATTAGTCGGAAAAAGTTTCGCTGTATGATGTTCATTGTTGTACAGATTGTTTAAGAGTAACGTTTGGGATAACGCAACAGAATGCTGAGCAGTGCCACGATGCCCAATGCAAATGGGTAGTAGAGATAAGGCACGATGGCCACTGGATTGACTGATGCCAGTCCAGCTGCTATCAGTAGTTGCGCACCGTAAGGAATGAGCCCCTGAACGGTACACGAGAAGGTGTCAAGAATCGATGCACACTTCTTGTTGTCAACGCCGTAGCGGTCGCCAATCTGCTTGGCTATATCGCCCACGGTAAGGATAGCAACTGTGTTGTTGGCGGTGCAGAAGTCTACCACGCTCACCAGAGTGGCGATGCTGAGTTCTGCACCACGTTTGCTGCTCACACGGCGTGTCAGTTGGCGGATGATGAAGTCAATACCGCCATGCTGTTTCACCAGCTCGAGCATACCGCCCGCCATCATGGTAACGATAATGAGCTCGCCCATTGAAAGGATACCTTCGCCCATAGCACCAAACCAGCCGTACACATCAGCAAAGCCACCTGTGGCCAATCCGATGATGCCGCAAAGCACAATGCCCAGTGTGAGTACAGCCATTACATTCATACCACAGATGGCTGTGATGAGCACGGTGAGGTAGGGGATGACCTTCACCCACTCAACCGCATCAACGTGTTGCGGGGCATGAGTACCCTGACCCAGAAACACGTAGACTACCAGAATGATGATGGCCGCAGGGAACACTAGAAATGAGTTGACGCGGAACTTGTCGCTCAGTCGGCAACCCTGTGTCTGTGTGGCCATAATAGTTGTATCGGATATAAACGAGAGGTTATCGCCAAAGAATGATCCGCCCACGATGATGGCAGTCATCAGCGCTATATCGGTGCCTGTTTCTTGAGCCAAGCCTGTAGCGATAGGTGTAAGGGCGGCAATAGTACCCACACTGGTGCCAATGCTGATAGAGATGAAGCAGGCAGCCAGGAACATGCCGGCAAATATCATCTGCGGGGGCAACAGACTGAGGGCCAGATTCACGGTGGCATCAATGCTGCCCATCGATTTGGCCGAGTGGGCAAAGGCGCCTGCCAACACAAATATCCATATCATCAGCATCATCTGATCGGTAGCCGCACCACGGCTGTAGCTGTTTATACGATGCATCAGCGGTCTGTCGCGGAAGATGATGATGGCGTAGATGCTGGACACCATAAAAGCTACGGTGATGGGTATTTTATAAAAGTCACCGGCGATAATGCTGGTGACTAGATAGAACAGTACGAATACTATTATGGGCGATAATGCTTTGATACCCTTTTTCACTTTTTATTTTTTTTTACTTTTTTACCTTTATAATGTTACTCCGTTTTTGAATATCGATATTTCACGATAGTCGTTAATTTCGTTCTTGGCGGGTTCTCCGCTTGCTAAGGCCATAACCTTATCAATGAACTCGGGAACAAGCTCCTGCATGGTGCGGCCCTCAATGAGCTGGCCGGCCGAGAAATCGATCCAATTGGCCTTGCGACGGGCCAGATCAGGATTGGTGGCAATCTTCATGGTGGGCACAAAGGTGCCGAAAGGCGTGCCGCGCCCCGTAGTGAACAGCACCAAGTGACATCCGCACGATGCAAGTGCCGTAGAAGCCACTAGGTCATTGCCCGGAGCCGACAGCAGATTCAAACCTGGATTCTGCAGGCGGTCGCCATATTCCATCACGCCGCTAACAGGTGCTTTACCACACTTTTGTGTGCAACCTAAGGCCTTATCCTCAAGGGTTGAGATACCGCCAGCCTTGTTACCAGGACTTGGGTTCTCGCCCACGGGTTCGCCGTGACTCAGGAAGTAGTTCTTGAAGTTGTTAACCATCGAAACGGTTTGCTCGAAGAGCTCCTTGCTGGTGCAACGGTTCATCAGAATGGTCTCAGCACCAAACATCTCTGGAACTTCAGTCAATACCGATGTACCGCCCTGAGCTACCAACCAGTCGCTGAATTCTCCTACAAGCGGATTGGCAGTGATACCACTAAAGCCATCAGATCCACCACACTTCAGGCCTACACGTAGCTTGCTAACGGGCACATCTGTGCGCACATCCTTTGATGCTATGTCGTAGAGCTGATGCAGAATCTGCATGCCAGCCTCCATCTCATCGTCTACACGCTGTGTTACCAGCAGCTTGATGCGGTCCTTCTCGTAGTCGCCAAGCATGGCCATAAACTCCTCGGGTTGGTTGTTCTCACATCCCAGACTGAGCACCAGTACAGCACCAGCATTGGGATGCAGACAAATGTCGCGCAACACTTTGCGGGTGTTCTCGTGGTCCTCGCTAAGCTGAGAGCATCCATAATTATGATGCCAGGCGTAGATGTTGTCAACGCCGCCATTAACCTCGGCTTTAAGCTTATTAACCAGACGCTCGGCGATGCCGTTGACACAGCCTACAGTGGGCACAACCCATATCTCGTTGCGGATACCAACGTCGCCATTCTTGCGAATGTAACCCTTAAAGGTACGATTCTGCTTGCTGATGTTAAGTGGCTCGTTTACAGGATTATATGTGTATTCGAGCGTGCCAGAAAGGTTGGTCTTCAGGTTGTTCTCGTTTACCCAATCGCCAGCTTTCATCGCCTGCATGGCATGACCGATAGGGTAGCCATACTTAATGATGTCCTCCTTCTGGGCCACATCCTTAATAAGCACCTTGTGCCCCGCTGGAGTGTCCTGATTAACTGTGATGGCGCGGCCATCAATCTTAATTATGTCGCCCTTCTTCTTGGGCTCTAGGCAGACTACAACCGAGTCAGCCGGATTAATCTTTAAATAAGTAGCTTGCATAGTTTATCCTATTAATTATTTATTATCAACTGTCAATTATCAATTATATTGCTGTTCTGCGATAAAAGTCCACGTTCTCTTTAGTCAGAATCTCAATAGGCATGTAGTTAACGGGGTTAACGGCACGCTTCATCACGATGGCATTAAACAGACAGTCAACACTGGCGTAGCCCTGCTGGTAAGCGTGCTGCGCAATAAGGAACGATATGCTACCATTGCGCACACAGGCCTCGTTCTTAGCCACCATATCGTAGCCCATAATCTGAACGTTGCGGCGATTACTGCGGAACAGGAAGTCGCCCACGATGTGAGCCTTCGAGTTGAATGTTATACAATGGTGAACCTGTGGATGAGTTGAGAAGAACTTCTCCAGAATGCCATCGTAATCCTTGTGATCCTCATCCAGAGGTAGGTCTACCTCAGTAATCTTGATTTGTGGGAAGTGGTCTACCATATAATGACGGAAACCTGTCTCACGGTTAGCCTGCTGCTTTGATCCCACGATGCCATCACGAGTCTGCTTCATCAGTGCTATCTCCTTTTCCTTGTTTGCAATCAGCATCAGCATCTTGGCTGCAAAATAGCCGCTGGCAAAAGAGTCCTGACCAAAGAACGACAGTGGTTTCAAGTCGGGCATATACGAGTCGAGCAGCACGTAAGGGATGTTACGCTCCAGCAGTTTCTCGGTGAATCGCTGAGTCTGCTCAAGTGTTGATGGCACCAGAATCACACCATCAATCTTGGCGGTAAACAGCTCGCGAGCCATTTTTGTGAATGCTGGTGGATTGAAACGCTCGTAATAGATGAACTTGAGCGAGATGCCGAAGTCGCGACGGAACTCACGACAGGCCATGGCACCCTCCTCAATCTCGTCCCAGTAAGCCTCCTGCTCATGTTTGGGCAGTACCACATAGAAAGTGTATTCTTTATTATACGCGAGCGCGCTGGCGTACATATTAGGTCTGTAATCCATCTCCTCGAGAGCTTTGTTAACCTTCTCGAGAGCTGCTTTCGACACGTTTGGACGGTTATGCAGAACACGGTCTACAGTACCTGTTGACACACCCGCACGAGCGGCAATATCCTTAATAGTAATATTCTCCTTAGCCATAATACTAACAAATTTTTGGCAAAGGTACACTTTTTTTTTGATTCACCAAACATCTAGCGTAAATAATTGCTTCGAAATCGTTTCCGTAAGATTTTCGACCGAAAATTGCGTAAAAATTTGCTCACCTCGAAAAATCATCGTATCTTTGCCACACAAACGAACAAAAGAAAGAAGAAATAAATTCAAAAAAACAAACAAAGCAATGGCAAAAATTGTAACTTTGGGCGAGATTATGCTCCGCCTTTCGCCTCAGGGCAACGACCGTTTCATTCAGAGTGAAAGTTTCCGCATCATTCCTGGCGGTGGTGAGGCTAATGTAGCTATCAGCGTGGCTAACTATGGCCATGAGGCTTACTTTGTATCAAAGCTGCCTAAGCACGAAATCGGACAGATTGCAGTCAACGCTCTGCGCCGCTATGGTGTTAACACCGAGTTTGTGGCTCGCGGTGGCGATCGTGTAGGTCTTTACTATGCTGAGACCGGTGCTTCAATGCGTCCATCAAAGGTTATTTACGACCGTGCACACTCATCAATAGCCGAGGCAACTCCTGCCGATTTTGACTTCGACAAGATTATGGAAGGAGCAGCCTGGTTCCACTGGAGCGGCATTACACCAGCCATTAGCGATAAGGCTGCCGAGCTGACTAAACTGGCTTGCGAGGCTGCTAAGCGTCATGGTGTAACCGTATCTGTAGACCTGAACTTCCGCAAGAAGTTGTGGACTAGCGAGAAGGCAATCAGCATTATGCGTCCACTGATGAAATACGTTGACGTTTGTATCGGAAACGAGGAGGATGCAGAACTCTGCTTAGGTTTCAAACCCGATGCTGATGTTGAGGGTGGACAGACTGATGCTGCCGGATACGAGGGCATTTTCAAGCAGATGATGCAGGAGTTTGGCTTCAAGTATGTGGTTTCTACACTTCGTGAGAGCTACAGCGCTACATTCAACGGCTGGAAGGCTCTGATTTACGATGGTAAGGAGTTCTACCAGAGCAAGCGCTATGAGATCAATCCTATCATCGACCGCGTAGGTGGTGGCGACTCATTCTCTGGTGGTTTGATTCATGGTCTGCTCACTAAGGCTACTCAGGGCGAGGCTCTGGAGTTTGCTGTTGCTGCATCAGCCCTCAAGCACACCATCAATGGCGACTTCAACCTGGTTTCAGTTGAGGAGGTTGAGGCACTCGCAGGTGGAAACGCTAACGGCCGCGTTCAGCGCTAATTTAATTCATAATTAACAATTCACAATTGACAATTATGGCAAAATTTGATAAATTGGCAGTGATGAAGAAAATCGGTGATACCGGTATGGTGCCCGTTTTCTATCATAAGGATATTGAGACATGTAAGAATGTGGTAAAGGCTTGCTATGATGGTGGTGTGCGCGCATTCGAGTTTACTAATCGTGGTGACTTTGCTCAGGAGGTTTTCGGTGAGCTTGTAAAGTGGGCCGATAAAGAGTGCCCCGAACTGGCTCTTGGTATCGGTTCGGTAGTCGACGCTCCTACAGCAGCCATGTATCTGCAGTTGGGTGCTTGTTTCGTTGTAGGTCCTCTGTTCAACCCTGAGATTGCGCCGGTTTGTAACCGCCGTCTGGTTCCATATTGCCCAGGTTGCATGACCGTGAGCGAGATTGGTAAGGCACAGGAGTTGGGTTGTGACCTGACAAAGGTATTCCCTGGCGATGTGGTTGGACCAAACATGGTGAAGGGCCTGAAGGCTCCAATGCCTTGGTCTAAGATCATGGTTACTGGCGGTGTTGCTCCCGAGGAGGAGAACCTTACTAAGTGGTTCAAGGCTGGTGTTTACTGCGTAGGTATGGGCTCAAAGCTCTTCCCTGGCGATAAGGTAAAAGCCGGCGACTGGCAGTATGTTACCGACAAGTGTCGCGAAGCTCTTGGTTATATCGCTACCGCTAGAAGTTAAAGGGATTTTAAAGGAAGTGAAAGGGAAGTGAAAGGGACGATACATATGTCCTTTAAACTTCCGAGCGAAGCGATAACTTCCCTTTTATTTCCTTTCCATTCCTTTACATTACTCCATTTATGAAATATCAACTACTCATCCTCATAACCATACTTATCTCAGCCTGTTCACACCCTGATAGGCAAGCGGTGGACAAGCTGAATTCTAAAGCTTATGCCTATCATTATCGCAACATCGATTCTACCGAGATTATAGCCAAACGGGCTTACCAGTTGGCCGATAATTATCCGGCAGGTAAGGCCGAAGCACTTAACAATATGGCGTTTGTAAACATCGTCAGGATGCGCTATGTTGATGCCGAAAAGCAATTGAACGAAGCCGTAGAAACCACTGATAATCAGATACAACAGCTCATTAGCTATGTGCTGCAGATGCGACTGTGCCAGCGACGTTCCAGCAATCGCGAATTCCACGAATATCGCGAGATGGCCAAACGCACATTAAGCCGAATAAACGAGGAGAGAGGGCAACTTACTGAGCGCGACCTGCGCCAGATGCTCTACGCCGAAACAGAATATGCCATTGTCAACTCTACCTACTATTATTATGTAGGACTGGAACAGCAATCTATCTTAGCACTATCGGCCATCGACGAGAGCGAGGTGCAGAAGGATAGCGCACAATACCTTAATTACCTTTATAATATCGGTGCTGGCGGCATTCTTACGCAAGGCACCCAGCAGGAGATTAACCAGCAGGAGTTTGATAAGCTGATGCGATGCTTCCTCACGGCCCGCAAGGGGGGCTACACATTCTTTGCCGGTCAGGCCCTCGAGGCGCTGAGCGAGCACCTGATGGACCCAGAGTACCGCCAACAGCTGATGGAGGATAATCTGCCTGCGATGAAGTTCATCAACCCATTGGGTATCGACGATGAGATGCTGCCGGGATCGCTAGCCGAGAGTGCGCTGAACATCTTTGAGCAATATGGCGATGTGTATCAGATAGCCGGTGCTTACCGTACGCTGGCATCGTGCTACCGTCAGATAGGCGATTACCAGTCGGCACTCTATAATTTGGAGCAGGCTTTATCGGATAGCATCATTAATCAGGCCCCCGACCTTGTGGCTTCTATCCGTGAGCAGCTGAGTGTGGCCTATGCCGCCATCGACGACAAACCTCAGAGCGACCAGAACCGTAATATGTACCTTGATCTGCAGGAAACCACCCGACAGGATCGTCAGCTGGAGGCGCGCGCCTATCAGTACGAAAAGTCGGTCAGTCAGCTCAACCTGATGCTGATAGCCGTAGTTGTGGCTGTGGTATTGCTGCTGTTCTCGGTATGGTTGTTTAATTACCTCAACAAGAAACAATCAAAGATCGAGGAGCCCGACAACCTGTATGAGCAGAAGAGCGAGCAGCTGGCCGCCAAACTGCTGCAGGTTGAGAACAACGAGCGCAAGAACTTAGAACAACGTGCCAAGGTGTCGCTGGTGTGCAACATCACGCCGTTCATCGACCGCATGATACACGAGGTGAATCGTCTGGGCGATAACAACAGCGAGGAGCGAATGGCCTACATCAGCGAACTGATCAATCAGATTAACGAGTATAACGACGTGCTGACCTATTGGATACAGTTGCGCCAGGGCGAGCTGAGCCTGCATATAGAGAGCTTCCAGCTGCAGCCGCTGTTTGACGTGCTAGCCAAGGGTAAAAAGTCGTTCCAGATGAAGGGCGTAGAGCTGAACATTGAACCTACCGATGCTGTGGTGAAGGCCGATAAGGTGCTGACGCTGTTTATGCTGAACACGCTAGCCGACAACGCCCGTAAGTTTACCGAGAAGGGTGGTAGAGTAGACGTATCGGCCCAGGTATGCAGCGATCACGTAGAGATATCGGTTCAGGATACTGGTATGGGTATGACCAACGAACAGCTCGACCATCTCTTCGACCACAAGATTGAAGGTGGCCATGGATTCGGATTGCTCAACTGTAAGGGTATCATCGAGAAGTATCGCAAAATCAGTCAGATATTCGGTGTGTGCCAGATAGGTGCCACCAGTGCTGTCGGCAAGGGCTCTAAGTTGTTCTTCAGACTCCCTAAGGGAGCGCTTAGAGGTGTTGGTTGTTGGGTGTTAGGTGTTTGCTTATTAGCCGCCACTCATGTATCTGCCACCACCCATCACCCATCACCTATTACCCTAAAACCATCACCTAATGACGCTCTTGGCTGGGCATCAGTCTACTCCGATAGCGCCTATTTTGCCAACATCAACGGCGAATACGAGAAGACGCTGCACTTTGCCGATTTGTGCCGTTACTATCTCAACAAGCACTATCTGCAGCAAGAGCCACGCGGCCGATACCTGATGCGACAGATAGGTAATCCATCGTTGATGGCCCCAGAGATCAAATGGTTCCACGATAGCGTCAAGACCAACTATCACATCATTCTCGACATTCGCAATGAGAGTGCCGTAGCCGCATTGGCCCTGCACCAGTGGCAGCTGTACAGCTATAATAACAAGATTTACACCCAGCTGTTTAAGGAGATGTCGGCCGACGACAACCTGGGCGACTATTGCGCCACCATGCAGCAATCGCAAACCAACAAGACGATAGCCATCATCCTGTTAGTCCTACTGTTCTTCTCGATCATTCCGGCTTACTATCTGCTGTATTACCGCCATCGTCTGTACGAGCGGTTTGTGCGCGAGCAGCAACGACTCACCGACCTTGAACTGCTTGACGACGAGCTGCACAAGGCCGAACTCGACGATAGCAATCTGCACGTGTCGAACGCCGTGCTCGATAACTGTCTCTCGGCCCTCAAGCATGAAACGATGTATTACCCCTCGCGCATACAGCAACTGCTCGATGGTGGCGATATGGAATCGTTGAGCGAGGTTACCACCTATTATCGCGAACTCTATGGCGTGCTGAGCGAGCAAGCGCTCAAGCAGACCGAGCGAACGCGTCTGCATCTCAAACCGCTGCACCACGACATCCTGGGCGACGAAACGCTTGTGCGCTATCTGTTCGATATTCTGCGCAAGCAGGCTGGTGAGAAGCTGAAGCCTACTTACGAGAAGCGCGATGGTGGCTATATAGAAGTACGTGTACCTATGCCTGTGCTGAAGCTATCTGAAGCCGAGGCGGCCGAGCTGTTCACACCGTCTAAAGATCATCTGCCTTACCTGCTCTGCCGCCAGATAGTGCGCGACCTGGGCGAGGCTACCAACCGTCGTGGTTGCGGCATCTATGCCACTATACAAGATAACACAACATTTATGATTATAACACTACCAAGCGTATGGAAAATTTCAAAGTAATAATAGTAGAGGATGTGCCCCTTGAGCTTAAAGGCACGTTGGGCATTGTAAAGAACGATATCCCCGAGGCCGAGGTGATTGGCACCGCCGAGAACGAGCAGGCCTACTGGAAATTGCTCAAGCAGCAGATACCCGATTTGGTGCTGCTCGACTTGGGACTTGGTGGCTCTACCACCGTTGGCGTAGAGATATGTCGCCACACCAAGCAGAATCACCCCGAAGTAAAGGTGCTGATTTTTACAGGCGAGATTCTGAACGAGAAGCTGTGGGTCGACGTGCTTGATGCCGGTGCCGATGGTATCATCCTGAAGACTGGCGAACTGCTCACACGCCGTGATGTGTCGGCCGTGATGGACGGCAAGCAGCTGGTGTTCAACGAGCCTATTCTCGAGAAGATTGTAGAGCGCTTTAAGCGTGCCGTTAGTGGCGAACTGGTCAAGCAGGAGGCCGTAGTAAACTACGAGATCGATGAGTACGACGAGCGATTCCTGCGCCACCTGGCCTTAGGTTATACCAAGGAGCAGATTACCGGATTGCGTGGCATGCCGTTTGGTGTTAAGAGTCTGGAGAAACGCCAGAACGAATTGATACAGAAGCTCTTCCCCGAGGGTACCAGTGGCGTTAATGCCACCCGATTGGTGGTTCGTGCGCTTGAGCTCAGAGTGCTTGATATCGATAACCTGGAGGCCGATGAAGAGTAGCCGGTTGTGCGTAGGACTTCTGGTGGCTCAGTGTGTGCTGGTCATTGTGTCGTGGCTGTTGTCGGCCATGAGGCTTGAGGGTGTGCGTTCTATGTTGTCGTCCGAGGGTATCCGCTGGTTTGTAGGCGGATTCTCCGACATTCTGGCAACCCCCTTGCTGGCCTGGCTGTTGTTATTGCTCATAGCCGGTGGCAGCTTGCAGCAGAGTGGGGTAATCAGCCTGTTTACAGGTAAGGGCGAGACGTCGTTCCGCAATCGTCTGGCCTTGCGTGTAGCCATCTTCTTCCTAGTCCTCTATGCCATCGTCATATGTCTGCTCACATTAACGCCTCATGCCATACTGCTATCTGTCAAGGGCAGTCTGTTTCCTTCGGCATTCAGTCGCAGTCTGGTGCCTATAGTATGCTTTGGCGTTACGTTGTTCTCGGTGGTCTACGGCATGATGTCGGGCCATAAGAAATCAGGCGATGAAATTCTTAGCATCCTCACTTATGGCATCCGTCAGGGCGCCTCGCTCATCATCGTCTACATCCTAGCTATCCAGTTCTACGCCTCGTTACGTTTCGTATTTTAAAAAAGTACACGTAATTCATAAATAATAATAGGGGTAAGACATCTTGTTTAGCGCATCATTCATGCCTTATGTCCTCCTATCTGTGAATTGCGTTCCTTGGCTGTGGCGCCCTCCTCGAAGTTAAGTCCGCGAAGGATGGCGTTCTTACCGAATTTCTGTTTGATTTTCAATTGTACCTCCTGCATACGTCGTTCCTTTGCCTGGTGCGCCTGTTCCTCCTGCTTTAGCTTCTCCAGAGTCTCGTAATCGGTAAACAAATCAAGCTGCACAGGTTCCTTGTGTTGAGATGTCATTTCCGACTCTGACACCACACGGTTTATCGTAAGGTTAAGTCTGCGGATAAGCAAATCGGGATTAACCAATCTGTCGAATAGCGCCGCTGTCGCATTCATCATCTGTCGCGATGACGATGTGGGATGATCGAAATTGTGTGTGCCATGAGCATGCTTGGGCACAGCCTTGCCATAGTAGTTGGTAGTAATATCGCCATGATACTTGGCTCGTATCTCTTGGTGAGTCAGGCTCTCGGCATCATAGCCCACAGTCAGTATGAGCTGGTCTGTCACAAGTCGTTTCTTTACCAAATCAAGCGCCACACCTTCGGCCATCTCCTTGATTACCACACGCGCTTTGCTGAAGTCGTAAGGCTCCTGCAGAACCTGTCCGCTGCTGAAGGAATTTGTTTCTGGTCGATACGCCTTGACCTCTGCAATGGTACAAGGCTCCCAGCCCCAAGCGTGATCTATCAGCAACTCGGCATTTACGCCGAACATGCTATATAGCAGTTCTTCGTTCTGCACCGACATGCGAGCCAGTTTACCCATTGTGTCGATGCCATACATGGCCAGCTTATTGGCTACGCCTTGGCCTACACGCCAGAACTTGGTAATCGGCGTGTAGTTCCAAAGCTCGCGCCTGTACGACATCTCATCGAGCTCAGCTATGCGCACCCCGTCCTTGTCGGCAGGCATCTTCTTAGCCACAATATCCATGGCAACCTTGCAAAGATACATATTGGTGCCGATGCCAGTTGTAGCTGTGATGCCCGTTTGTTTCAGCACATCGCGTATCATCGTGATGGCCAGCTCGTGAGCCGTCATCTTGTATGTGTCCAAATAGTTGGTGACATCAATAAACACCTCATCGATCGAATAGACATGGATATCTTCAGGGGCGATATACTTCTCATAAATGTTATATACTTTCTTGCTCACCTCTAAATAATGAGCCATCTGAGGCGGGGCTGCGATGTAATCTACCGCCCAATCAGGATGGGCTTTGAGTTCGTGGTCGAATACCGATTTGCCCGTTAGTCGGTGCGTGGGTGCCTGATTCTGCCGCTGATAGTTAACCTCGCGCATGCGCTGTACCACTTCAAACAATCGAGCTCGTCCGCCAATGCCGTAAACCTTCAGACTTGGTGATACGGCCAGGCAGATGGTCTTTTCGGTTCTTGAAACATCGGCCACCACAAGGTTTGTGGTCAGAGGGTCAAGTCCCCTGTCCACACACTCTACTGAAGCATAGAAACTCTTCAGGTCGATGGCTATATATGTCCGCTTATTAACCCTGTTCATGAAATTTTATATGCAAAGATAGAAATAATTGGCAAATAATTGGTATCTTTGCACCGAATTTATAATTATTTAGAATAATATGAACTTTCTGGAATTAGTAAAAGCGAGATATAGCTGTAGGAACTATCAGCCTACAAGTGTTGAACAGGAAAAGCTGGACTACATCATGGAGTGTGTACGTATGGCCCCCTCGGCAGTAAACAAGCAGCCCTGGATGTTCCACATCGTAACTAACGAGGAGGATAAAGCCAAGCTGCTGCAGTGCTATCGTCGCGACTGGCTCAACACGGCTCCGATGTATATCGTGGCCTCTGTGCTGCATGATGAAGAGTGGGTGAGATTTGATGGTAAGCATCATGGCGATATTGATATTGCCATCGCAGTAGAGCACCTTTGTCTGGCTGCCACTGAGCTAGGTCTGGCCACCTGCTGGGTATGCAACTTTGATTCGAACCTCTATAAAGAGCTGTTTGGTCTGCCTGAGAACGAAGAGCCTGCTGTTATTATCCCTCTGGGCTATGCAGCTGACGAGTTGAAGCCCAAGAGCCGAAAGACCACCGACCAAATCGTTAAGTGATATGGCATATACTGACAGATTTGGACAATCGGATGATTTTCGACGCGATGAGCTGATACGTGTCATCGAGCACTCGGTAGAGAACCTGACTCTACAGGAGCTCGAGGCCTTATATTATGACATGTCGACGAAGAACTTTATTAATGAATAAGGTAAATGATTAAAGAATACCAGATAAGAGTAACGCCCGAAGTGGCTGCACAGGAAGACCGACTGAAAGCCTATCTGGCTGATGAAGACGGCCTGGACGTAAGGACCATTAATGGCGTGAGGATACTGAAACGCAGTATTGATGCACGACAGCGACAGATATATGTTAATCTGAAGGTACGCACGTATGTGAACGAGCTGCCTACCGACGATGTCTATCAGCATACGGAGTACCCCAATGTGGAGGGTAAACCGCAGGTGATAGTAGTAGGTGCGGGTCCTGGTGGTCTGTTTGCTGCGTTGCGCCTGATAGAGCTGGGTTATCGCCCTATAGTGCTGGAGCGAGGCAAGAATGTGCACGATCGCAAGAAGGATCTGGCCAACATCAGCAGAACCCAGCAGGTAGACAGCGAAAGTAACTACTGTTTTGGCGAGGGTGGTGCTGGTGCTTACTCTGACGGAAAACTCTATACTCGCTCTAAGAAGCGTGGCAACATCGAAAAGATACTGAATGTGTTCTGTCAGCATGGTGCATCTACGGCGATTCTGGCTGATGCGCATCCGCACATAGGTACAGACCGACTGCCCAAGGTTATTGAGGCCATGCGTAACACCATTATCCGTTGTGGTGGCGAAGTGCACTTTCAAACTAAAATGAGTAAATTCATTTTAAGTGGTGAGAAGCTAGGGGGGAGAGGTGAGAGAATACTTGGTAGCGGAGAAACAAGCGTGATAGGAGTGGAAGCAGAAGTAACCTCTAGCTTTTCACCTCTCACCTCTCACCTCGAATTCTTCGGTCCTGTGATCCTGGCTACGGGACACTCTGCGCGCGATGTATATAGGTATCTGGCGGAGGCTAAGATTGAGATCGAGGCTAAGGGTATCGCTGTAGGCGTTAGACTGGAGCATCCATCGCAGCTGATAGACCAGATACAGTACCATAATAAACAAGGTAGGGGACGATGGCTGCCTGCTGCTGAATACTCGATGGTGACACAGGTTGACGGGCGAGGTGTTTACTCGTTCTGTATGTGCCCTGGAGGATTCGTGATTCCTGCTGCTACTGATAAAGAGCAGATTGTGGTTAATGGTATGAGTCCAGCCAGCCGTGGCACGGCGTGGAGCAATAGCGGTATGGTGGTTGAAATTCAACCATTTGACAATTTGACTATTTCTCAATCAGACGATTTGCCTCCTGTGCCTGATGCTCTGAAGGTGATGCGATTCCAGGAGCAACTGGAGAAGATGTGCTGGCAGCAGGGCAATATGAAGCAGACTGCGCCCGCCCAGAGAATGGTTGACTTTGTGAATGGCAAACTGAGTTACGATCTGCCTAAATCATCGTATGCTCCAGGATTGATTTCAAGTCCGCTGCACTTCTGGATGCCAAAGATGATATCGCACAGACTGCAGCAAGGATTCAAGGCCTTTGGTAAGAGTGCACACGGCTTTCTGACTAACGAGGCTGTTATGATAGCCATTGAGACTAGAACCAGTAGCCCTGTGCGTATAATTCGCGATAAAGAAACGCTGCAACACGTTAGCGTTCAGGGACTTTTCCCTTGTGGCGAAGGTGCAGGATATGCTGGCGGAATCGTGTCGGCTGGCGTTGATGGCGAACGATGCGCTGAAGCGGCTGCTCAGTATATTGAACAATGCAAAAATTAGAAAATGTAAAAATGTAAAAATTATAAAGAAAAGGTTTGGAGATTCCAAATCTTTTTTTTATATTTGCAGCATCAAATAGAATCTATTAACTAAAAACGGAACGATATGAATAGGGAGGAACAATTTGTAATCACAATCAGCAGACAGTTCGGTACTGGCGGTCATGAGATTGGCGCTGAACTGGCACGCAGATTGAACGTTAAGCTGCTTGATAAGCAGATACTTAACGAGGTGGCCAAGAGAAATCAAGTGGTAGAAGAGGCGATGGAGAAAATCGAGACGCGTAACCCATTGTGGCGCGACGATTTTACCAATTTCTATCGCAACTACATGGCTAAGGCTGAGTACGATGGCGCTGAGCAGGATCAGACATCGCACGAGTTGTTTGAAGCACAGTGCACCGCCATTCGTCAGATTGCTGAAAAGGAAAGTTGTGTGATTATTGGTCGATGTGGATTCCACATCTTCGAGAATCACCCGAATGCCCTGAAAATCTTTATCCACAGTAGTGAGGATTGTCGTAAGCGCAGGATTGCCGAAAAGTATGGCCTTGACCTGAGAGATGCTGCTGCCATGGTGGTTGACAATGACTACAGTCGTGAGTTATACACTAAGACATTTACAGGCAAGGACTGGACCGATGCACGCAACTATGACATCAGTCTGGATGTGCGAAAATTCGGTATAAATGGTGCTGTAGACTTTTTAATGAAGTGTATTGAGTAGATTTTGCAGGAAAAATTTGTAGATATACCATTTTTTTACTACCTTTGCACCCTGAAATTTCAAAGATAGTAATTACTAAAGATTTGGTATAATGAATATTTCCTACAAATGGTTGAAGGAATACGTTGATTTCGACCTGACAGCTCAGCAGGTAGCTGATGCACTCACATCAACAGGTCTTGAGGTCGACGCATTGGAAGAAGTACAGAGTATTAAAGGTGGACTGAAGGGGCTGTACGTAGGTAAGGTGCTTACCTGCGAGGCTCACCCCAATAGCGACCATCTGCATGTAACAACAGTTGACCTGGGCAAGGGGGAGCCATCACAGATTGTGTGTGGTGCGCCTAACGTAGCCGCAGGTCAGAAGGTTATTGTTGCTGATCTGGGCTGTGTGCTCTACGATGGTGATAAGGAGTTCGTCATCAAGAAGTCGAAGCTTCGTGGCGTAGAGAGCAATGGTATGATTTGCGCTGAAGATGAGATTGGCGTTGGTACAAGCCACGATGGTATCATCGTGCTGCCTGAGGATGCCGTTGTTGGTACGCCTGCGGCTGAATACTACCACCTGGAGAGCGACTGGCTGATTGAGGTCGACATCACCGCTAACCGTGCTGATGGACTGAGTCACTGGGGTGTAGCTCGCGACCTGTATGCTTGGCTCAAAAGCAATGGCTATGAGACCAAGATGCATCGCCCTGACTGCTCTAAGTTTACAGTTGATAATCACGATCTGCCCATCGAGGTGAAGATTGAGAATACCGAGGCCTGCAAGCGTTATGCCTGTGTTAGCGTAACTGGTTGTGAGGTGAAGGAGAGCCCAGAGTGGTTGAAGACCAAACTCAACACCATCGGTCTGCGCCCCATTAACAACATCGTAGATATCACTAACTACGTGATGATGGCTTACGGACAGCCTCTGCACACATTTGATGCAGACATGGTGAAGGGCCACAAGATTGTGGTAAAGACTATGCCTGATGGCACACCATTCCAGACGTTGGATGGCGAGGAGCACAAGCTGAGCGATCGCGACTTGGCTATCTGCAACGAGGAGGACCCAATGTGTATCGCTGGTGTGTTTGGCGGTAAGGGTAGCGGTACTTACGAGACCACCAAGAACGTTGTTCTGGAGAGTGCCTACTTCCATCCAACATGGATCCGTAAGAGCGCTCGTCGTCATGGACTGAGCACTGATGCAAGCTTCCGCTTTGAGCGTGGCGTTGATCCAAACGGCACTATCTACGCTCTGCAGCAGGCAGCTATCCTTTGTAAGGAACTGGCAGGCGGTAAGGTAAGCATGGAGATTTGCGATGTTTATCCAGAGCCTATGCAGAATGCTGTTGTAGACCTTACATATAAATATGTACATGATCTGGTAGGTAAGGACATCCCTGTTGATAAAATCAAGAGCATCTGCGAGAGTTTGGAGATGAAGGTTCTCGAGGAGACAGCTGAGGGATTGAAGCTGGAGGTTCCTGCTTATCGTGTAGACGTGACCCGTCCTTGCGATGTAGTAGAGGATATCCTGCGTATCTACGGATATAATAATGTAGAGATTCCTACACAGCTCAAGGGTAGCCTTGTTATCAAGGGCGATGAGGATCAGAAGCACAAACTGGCTAATCTGGTTAGCGAGCAGCTGGTAGGCGAGGGGTTCAACGAGATCCTGAACAACTCGCTCACCAAGGGTGCTTACTACGAGGGTCACAACGCATACCCCGCTGAGAACTGCGTAAAGATTATGAACCCACTGAGTACCGATTTGAACGTAATGCGCCAGACACTGCTGTTCGGAGGACTGGAGAGCGTACAGCACAACGTGAACCGCAAGCGTGGTAACCTGCGTTTCTTCGAGTTTGGTAATGTATATACATTCGATCCCGAGAAGGAGAATCTCGATGATCCTATGCAGGCTTACAAGGAGCAGTATCATTGTGGCTTGTGGCTTACAGGTAAGCGTGTTGAGGGGTCTTGGGCTCACGCCAACGAGGAGAGCAGTTTCTACGAGCTGAGCGCCTATGTTGAGAATATTCTGCGTCGTATTGGTGTTAAGCCAGGTATGATTGTTCACAAGAAGAGCGAGAACGATATCTTCTCATCTGGTCTCACTATCGAGAATCGTGGCGGCAAGAAGCTCGTTGAGATGGGTATCATCACCAAGAAGCTCCAAAAACAGTTCGGACTCGATGCGCCCGTATTCTATGCAGAGCTCAACTGGACAGCCCTGATGAAGGTGATTAAGAAGAACGAGGTGCTATATACTGAGGTGCCTAAGTTCCCAGCTGTTAGTCGTGACCTGGCTCTGCTGGTTGACAACAGCGTAGAGTTTGCTCAGATTGAGCAGATTGCCCGTCAGACAGAGAAGAAGCTGTTGAAGAAGGTAGAACTGTTCGACGTTTATGAGGGCGATAAGCTGCCTGCAGGCAAGAAGAGCTACGCCGTTAACTTCATCCTTCAGGACGAGGAGAAGACCATGGGTGACAAGCAGATTGATGCTATCATGACTAAGCTTATCGCTCAGCTGACAAAGCAGCTGAACGCTGAGCTGCGTTAAAAATTAAAGATTAAACATTAAAAGATTATATAACAATGGGAAGAGCATTTGAATATCGTAAGGCTACAAAGCTGAAGCGATGGGGCCACATGGCCAAGACATTTACTAAGATTGGTAAGCAGATCGCTATTGCCGTTAAGGCTGGTGGTCCAGAGCCAGAGAACAATCCTACACTGCGTGCTATCATCGCCAACGCTAAGCGCGAGAACATGCCAAAGGATAACATTGAGCGTGCCATCAAGAACGCAATGGGTAAGGACCAGAGCGACTACAAGGAGGTAACTTACGAGGGATATGGCCCTCACGGAATTGCCATCTTCGTTGAGACTCTGACTGACAACACCACACGTACCGTTGGCGACGTTCGTTCTGTATTCAACAAGTTTAATGGTAACCTGGGTACTCAGGGCAGCCTGAGCTTCCTGTTCGACCACAAGAGCGTATTCACCTTCAAGAAGAAGGACGGTCTGGATATGGACGAGATGATTCTGGATCTGATCGATTACGGCGTTGAGGATGAGTTCGATGAGGACGAGGAGGAGAACAGCATCACCATCTATGGCGATCCTTCAAGCTTCGGTGCTATCCAGAAGCACCTTGAGGAGAATGGTTTCGAGGTTACTGGTGCTGAGTTTACCCGTATTCCTAACGACCTGAAGGAGGTTACCGCTGAGCAGCGTGAGACCATCGACAAGATGGTTGAGAAACTGGAGGACTTCGATGATGTTCAGACAGTTTACACAAACATGAAACCTGAAGAGGTAGCTGAATAAATAATAGAATCCCCGCCTTCAACAAGCGGGGATTTATTTTTTAGTAATCTTTATCTGTGAAAACCACATCTAATAGAATCTTCTTTGGATCCTTGCCTGAACGGTAGGTGTATGCAAAGCGATACTTATTATCCTTATAGGTCTTGACGCTAGTAGAATTCTTGAGCGATTTCTTGAGCGTGTTTACTGCGTCAATCTCCTCAATCACCTTCTCCTCGTCAGCCACACCTGTCAATGTATAATAATAATGTATGGTGTGAGTGGCGCGCTCAAAAGTAAGCGAATCGATGATGGTGTAGTCGTCCATGGCCGTGGGGCAGTGCTTGCGTGTGTACTCTTTGGCATCGCGCTCACAACGGTCTTCCAAACTCTCCTGACAAGCGGTAAATACAAGAGCAAATATTGCTATTATCCAATACTTTTTCATAATGAATGCTATTTTTTGCTTGCAAAGATACAAAAAAAAGCAAAATTATTCGATTTTCGAGACTTTTTTTGTAATTTTGCACCTTAAAGCGTAGATATATTAATGGATCATATAAGAAATTTCTGCATTATTGCCCACATTGACCATGGCAAATCTACTCTGGCAGACCGTCTGCTAGAGTATACTAAGACCATACAGGTTACTGAGGGACAGATGCTCGACGATATGGATCTGGAGCGTGAGCGTGGTATCACCATCAAGAGTCACGCCATCCAGATGGAATATACTTATCAGGGCGAGAAGTATATTCTGAACCTGATTGACACTCCAGGACACGTTGACTTCTCGTACGAGGTGTCGCGTTCGATTGCTGCCTGCGAGGGCGCACTGCTGGTGGTAGATGCCACCCAGGGTGTTCAGGCTCAGACCATCTCAAATCTCTACATGGCCATCGACCATAATCTGGAGATTATTCCTGTTATCAATAAGATAGACATGCCAAGTGCGATGCCTGATGAGGTAGAAGACGAGATCATCGACCTCATTGGTTGCGATCGTTCTGATATCATACGCGCCTCTGGTAAAACTGGCGAGGGCGTTGAGGAGATTCTGAACGCTGTGGTTGAGAAGATTCCTCATCCAGTGGGCGACGAGAAGGCTCCACTTCAGGCACTTATCTTCGACTCGGTGTTCAACTCATTCCGTGGCATCATTGCTTACTTCAAGATCGTCAATGGCTCTATCAAGAGTGGCGATCACGTCAAGTTCTTCAATACAGGCATGGAGTACGACGCTGATGAGATTGGCGTGCTGAAGATGGACATGATTCCACGTAATGAGCTCAAGACTGGCGATGTAGGCTATATCATCAGTGGTATTAAGAACTCTAAGGAGGTTAAGGTGGGCGATACTATCACTCATGTGGCCAATCCTTGTAGTGCAGCCATCGAGGGATTCCAGGAGGTAAAACCTATGGTGTTTGCTGGTGTGTATCCCATCGATCCTACGGATTACGAGAACCTGCGTGCATCGCTCGAGAAACTTCAGCTAAACGATGCCTCGCTTACCTTCATGCCTGAGTCATCAGTAGCTCTGGGCTTCGGATTCCGTTGTGGATTCCTTGGCTTGCTCCACATGGAAATTGTTCAGGAGCGTCTGGATCGCGAGTTCGATATGGATGTGATTACCACCGTGCCTAACGTTAGTTATATGTGCTACACCAAGCAGGGTGAAGAGAAGGAGGTGCACAATCCTTCAGGACTGCCTGATCAGACCATGATTGAGCATATTGAGGAACCATATATCCGTGCATCTATCATTACTGCAGCCGATTATATTGGACCTATCATGACGCTGTGTCTCGACAAACGTGGTGAACTGATTGATCAGCAGTACGTGAGCGGAAACCGCATCGAGTTGCACTTCATGCTACCTCTTGGCGAGATAGTGATCGACTTCTACGATAAGCTGAAGTCGGTGTCAAAGGGATATGCCTCATTCGATTATCATCTGGCAGGATTCCGTCCGTCTAAGTTGGCCAAGTTGGATATTCTGTTGAATGGTGAGCCTGTTGATGCCCTGTCTACATTGACTCATCAGGACAATGCCGTTACCTTTGGTCGTCGTATGTGCGAGAAGCTGAAGGAGCTCATTCCTCGTCAGCAGTTCGATATCGCCATTCAGGCTGCCATTGGTGCCAAGATCATCGCCCGCGAAACAGTTAAGCAGGTGCGTAAGGACGTAACCGCCAAGTGTTATGGTGGTGATGTGAGCCGTAAGCGTAAGCTGCTCGAAAAGCAGAAGCGAGGCAAGAAGCGCATGAAGCAGATTGGAAACGTTGAGGTGCCACAGAAGGCATTCCTCGCAGTATTAAAGTTGGACTAAGAACAAATCAATAATCTATGGCAAGTGTAAGTTTAACAACCCGTGACGTGGCCCGCGAATTGGCCCGCAGATACAGTACAATGACCCACGAGGAACTCGACCTCCTGGAGAGCATCTTGGTACCAATGAAGTTCGCTAAGAACGAGTTGATACTTAAGGAAGGCGATGTGTGCAACAACATCTATTGGGTGGTACGCGGACTGGTACGTCAGTTCTACTTTAAAAACGATAAGGAGTTAACCGAGTATATGGCTACCGAGAACAGCATTGTGATGTGTATCGAGAGCCTGTTCCACGAGGTTCCATCACAGTTGCAGATCAAGGCACTCGAGCCTACTATTCTCATTGCCATGCCTAAGGCCGATCTCGAGGCTGTGGCCATGAAGAGTGTTAACATCCAGATTCTGTATCGTAAGATTCTCGAAGAGTCGCTCATTCTCAGTCAGCACCATGCTGATATGCTGCGCTTTGAGAGTGCACAAGACAGATACCAGAAGCTGGTCAAGAATCAGCCACAGCTGGTGCTGCGTGCGCCATTGGTCTACATCGCCAGCTATCTGCAGATGACACCCGAGACGCTGTCGCGTGTACGTACAGCGGCCCTGATGGAGAAATAAATCCTGAATTTAGTTTCTTTTCAGATATAATGAGTTATCGATACAGTTCGGTAACTCATTTTCGTAATGGGTCACGTATATCAGCGTGCGGTTAGGATCCTCGTACATATAGCGATCCACAATCTTCTTCACCCGATTACGATTGCACAGATCCAGACCATGCAGCGGTTCGTCGAGAATCAGCAAGTCGGGGAACTTGACGAATGCACGTGCCAGCAGCACCAGTCGCTGTTCGCCACTCGACATTTCGAGGAATTTCCTGTCAGCCAGATGCTTGATGCCAAACACATTCATCCACTCTATACACAAGTTTTTCTCTTCTTTGGTGGGCTTGTAGTATAAGCCTATTGTATCCTTCAGTCCGCTGGCCACAATCTGTATGGCAGGTATGTTCTGCTTGTAGCTGCGATGCATCTCTGGCGACACGTAGCCTATATGCTTCTTGATGTCCCAGATACTCTCGCCCGTTCCGCGCTTGTGTCCGAATAGCGATATGTCGCAAGCATAGCTCTGAGGGTTGTCTGCACACACCAGCGAGAGTAGGGTAGACTTTCCGCTTCCGTTCTGTCCGCTCAGTGCCCAGTGTTCACCCTTCAGCACCACCCAGTTCAGGTCCTTCAGAATAGTGCGCTCGCCATAACGTATGGTCACGTGGTTAAACCTGATTACCTCCTGAGGTATTGGTGGCACAGGATTCTCTTGTTTCACTTGGATGGCGTGCGGACAATGATCGAAGTCGAAATCAGTCTTCACCTTGATATCCGAAACAAAGTGCAGCTGGTCCATCTTGATTACACGCTCAATGTAATCAGGCACCTCGTCCATCTTCGACAGCACCAGTATCAGCTGTATGCCTTGTTCATCTCTTAGCGTCTTCAGGAGGTCTTTTACCTGGTCTCTTGTCTCTGCATCCAGACCAATAAACGGATTTTCGATAATCAGTACTTTGGGGTTGCTGAACAGGTTGGCAGTCAACTTGAACTTGCGCAGCTCACCACTACTCAACAGTATGATATATTTATCAAGCAGGTCTTCGAGATTGAATAGCTCGTACAGATGTCTCTGGAAGGCGCGTCGCTCTGGCGTGTCCTCGCCAGCCAGCAAGAAAGCCTCTTCCAACTTGCTGCCCACGGTAGGTGTTTCCTCGTCTATCTCAGTCTGATTCCAACGCTGCTGCAGGAAGTAGGTGCGATCATTATCACCTCCGTATGTGTCGCGGAACGTGATGTGTTTCAAGTTGTTATACGGTTCGGTGAAAGCATATCTTATGCTGTCTGGGAACACCGGATGTTTGCCAGTTATCATATCCACGAGCATACTCTTGCCCGATCCGTTTCTGCCAATAATGGCAATACTCTCGCCTTCGTCGAGGCTGAAGTTTAATGGCTCTGCCAGACTCCATTCTGGCTTCTTAGTCAGTGCATTAATTAGTTCGATTGTTTTCATTATTTTTACCTTCTTACTTTCTCACTTTCTCACCTTCTCACTTTCTCACCTTCTCACTTTCTCACCTTCTCCTGATTCTTATTCACAAAATCTTTCCAACCTCTGTACTTCACGTCGCTCTCGGGGCGGCCCATCTGCAGATAGTGACAGTAGGCTGCGGCCAGAGCATCAGTGGCGTCCATATATTTGCCCATCTCGTCGTTGGGTATTTTCAGCAGTCGTTGTAGCATCCCAGCCACCTGCTCCTTCGATGCGCTTCCGTTTCCTGTAAGCGCCATCTTGATCTTCATGGGCGCATATTCGTGTATGGGCACTCCGTGGTGCACAGCTGCAGCGATGGCAGTGCCCTGAGCTCGGCCCAGTTTCAGCATCGACTGTACGTTCTTGCCAAAGAATGGGGCCTCGATGGCCATCTCGTCTGGCAGAAATCCATCGATAATGCTCGTCACACGCTCAAAGATATGACCTAACTTCAGGTAGGCATCAGGAAATTTTCGCAGATCAATCACGCCCATCGTCATCATCTGCGCTTTTCCGTCCACCACCTTCAGCAGTCCGTATCCCATCAGGTTGGTTCCTGGGTCAATACCTAATATGATTTTCTCCATCGTGTCTATATTTCAAATCTGATATACGAGCGATCGTCGAACGAATTGTTGCCCTCAACAAAAGCCTTAGTGGCCTTGAATCCGCCTATGTTCAGCGGATCTGTTTTTCGCTGAAAGTCAAGCAGCGTCTCCGATTCCTCGAGCGTGTCAGCCAGTTTGGGGTAGCCATCGCTGGCAAATACTATCTGCCATTTCTGGAAGTCCAGAGGTATCACTCGTACTCTATCCTCGGGTATGGGGAATCCGTCTATCACGGCATACGTCACATTCTGGTTCTGCATCACCTCCAGCATGGTGGGTATCATCACCTCGCGTGCTGGGTCGTGTGGCTGCAGCAGCTCCTGCTGTGTCATGCCCTCGGCCAGTAGCTCGTTCACCTTCTTCACACGCATCTCGGCCAGTTCCAGCTCGTAGGGCTTGGGGTTATCGAAGTACTCGCCACCTATCATACACTGGCAGTCGCCCACCATCCATACCTCTCTGCGCAGTCGGCTGTAGATGATGGCCGATGCACATAAGCGCTCTTCAGGATGTGCCTTCATGCGCTCTACGGGGAATCGCAGCCAGTAGTGCTTGCGAATAGCTTTTGTTGCGCCCACGCAGAACTGATGGCACGATGTGTTGGCGGGCATCTTGCGTATATAGTGGCTTATCAACTTCATCGCATAACGGCCATTGCTCATGGGTGGGCAATGGCGTCGATGCGTCTTTGATGTGCTGCCATCGATAACGGCTATGAAATCATCTGTGATGACGATCCCGTCCTCGCTTTTCCTCGCGGGGTTTTTCGCTATGATGCTTTGCTCTATTATTTTCATTCTTAAAGTTTGGATTATATGATTTGGGCTTATTGCCACTACCTGCGTTATAGCCTCCAGCGGGCTTATACCCGCCTGATGCCATTGGCGGCATGCCGCTATACAGTTTCGATATCAGGTCGGGGCGACCAATCCTCCTCAGACTCTGCTCAATACCACGGCGCTCCTCTGGTTTGTACCAGAAGAAGTACTGCCTCTGGGCCAGTTTCTCTTTCTGGGTCTTGGCGCTGAATATGGGCTCCAGTGTATAGGGATCGTAGCCCGTATACCACGTCTCGGTGGCATTTGTCATGGGCGTTGGCGTAAAGTCCTGAACCTGCTCCAGATGGAAGTCCAGATTCTTGGTCAGCACAGCCAACTCGGCCATATCTTCCTCATGGCATCCTGGGTGCGATGAGATGAAGTAGGGGATAATCTGCTGTCGCAGGTTCTCCTCGCGATTGATGCGATCAAATATGCGCTTAAAGTCGTAGAACTGATTGAACGATGGCTTGCGCATCAGGTACAGCACACGCTCGCTGGTGTGCTCAGGTGCCACTTTCAGTCGTCCGCTCACGTGGCGTGTTATCAGCTCGCGTGTGTACTGCATGGCAGCCTGGTTCGAAGCCTCGTCCTTACTGCGATGCAGCAGTAGGTCGTAGCGCACACCACTACCTATGTAGCTGTGCTTGATGCCAGGCAGGGCGTCCACCGCGTGGTATATGTCCAGCAGTTTTGAGTGGTCGGTATTCAGATTAGGGCATATCTGCGGGTGTATGCACGATGGGCGCTTACACTTCTCGCAGGCGTTCTTGTTTCGTCCACTCATGCCATACATGTTGGCCGATGGTCCGCCCAGGTCACTCAGGTTACCCTTAAAGTCGGGCATCTCTATCACCTGCTTCACCTCGCGCAGAATACTCTCCTTCGATCTGCATGATATGAATTTTCCCTGATGGGCCGAGATGGTGCAGAAGGCACATCCGCCAAAGCATCCGCGATGGATGTTCACCGAGAATTTGATCATGTCGTAGGCAGGTATACGCTTACCCTTGTACTTGGGGTGAGGCAGTCGTGTATAAGGCAGGTCGAACGATGCGTCCAGCTCCTCTGTAGTCATAGGCGGGTAGGGCGGATTCACTACGACATATCGCCCGCCCACGCCCTGCACAATGCGCTTGGCGTGCATCATGTTCGATTGCTCTTCCACATTACGGAAGTTCTCGGCCTGGGCGCGCTTGTTGCGCAGGCACTCCTCGTGGCTGTTCAGCACAATGTCGTTCTCGGTGATGCCTCCTGGTATATCCTCCTTGCGCGACAGATACACCGTTTGTGGCACATCGCGAATCTCCGTTATCTTCAGGCCTTCGCTCAGTCTTCGAGCCATCTCGATAGTGGTTTTTTCGCCCATGCCGTAGGTTATCATGTCAGCCCCCGAGTCGCACAGTATGCAGGGTTTCAGCTGGTCCTGCCAGTAGTCGTAGTGGCTCACTCTGCGCAGCGAAGCCTCGATGCCGCCCAGTATCACGGGTACATCAGGATAAAGTTCCTTCAGAATCTTGGTATATACGATGGTGGGGTACTCTGGTCGCATGTCGTGTCGCCCGTCAGGACTGTATGCATCCTCCGAGCGCAAACGGCGATTGGCCGTATATTTGTTCACCATCGAGTCCATGCATCCCGGTGCTATTCCGAAAAACAGCCTGGGTTTGCCCAGCTTCTTAAAGTCGCGATAATCCCCGTGCCAGTCTGGCTGTGGCACTATGGCCACACGATAGCCTGCTGCCTCAAGTGTACGTCCTATTACTGCCGCCCCAAATGATGGGTGGTCTATATAAGCGTCGCCCGAGAACAGGATTACATCCACGTAATCCCATCCCCGGAGCTCCAACTCCTTCTTTGTTGTAGGTAGAAAATCTGTTAATCTATACTCTCTCAACTTTTAATTTTTAATTTTTAATTTTCAACTGTTATCAGTTGAACGGCGTTCCTTGTATAGCCCTTGTGGTCATGCCGAGTCCGTCGTTACCTTGATTTTTCCAGTTGATGTACAACAACACCAGCTGCTGCAGTCCGAATGCCTTCATGTTCTTGTGATAGATCACGTCGAGGCATAAGTCAAGCAGGTTCTTATCCTTACCTGCATCGCCCTCCAGCAAGCCGCGAATGTTAAGCTTCAATTTGTCAAGTACCTGCTCGTCTACATATCCGTTTGAGTCGATAAGATCGCGAAATAGCTGGTACTGGTCAATAGTCTGAAGATGAGCCTCGCTCACTTCGATGGTCCTTGTTCCGGATGAATTAGATTGAATTTTCATAATTGGTTGTTTTTATAAGTGTTTAATTTGATTGTAGTAAAAACTGTAGCAATCCGCGCATAATGCTGTTGCGCTTGGGTTCGTCCTTGATGCATTCAAGTGGGAATCCCATTGTTATTGCTTTATAGTCGGTGCCGCTATAGGCCACGCAGGCACTATAGTCGTCGGCATACTTCATGGCCGAGAATGCTGGATACACAGGCTCCAGAATCTCTGGATGGTGTGCAGCATAGTGGCGCTCGTTCAGGTGGCGATAGAAGGTGAATTCCGTGCCCAGTCCGCGAATCGAGTCGCGCTGCAGGCTGTCCAGATCTCTACCTTCGTATTTTATCTTCAGTATGTCCTCTAAGTAGCGTCGTTCAGCTGGCTCCTGCATATCGGTGCCAAGGTATGCTCCGCTCACCAGCAGCGCGCCGCCTTTCTTGGCAAACAGGCGTACGTGCTCCTTCATGATTGGGGTCATCACCTGGTAGGGCACCAGCGAGTAACCGTCCTTGCGCTGCAGTCCCAGTATCAGGTCCATCATCTCGTACTTCTGTGGCAGCACATCGTTATACTCCAGTGCGTCAGACGAGCAACTCACCACGCGATATTTTCTAGCTGTGGCGATGGCCTGGGCATGAGTGCGGATGTAGTCGAAATCGTTGCCAGCGATAAACTGTCCCATCAGCGAGTCGTTGGTGAATCCCAGTCCGTCGCGTCGCTCGCTTCCCATCTTGTTCTTGTCAAATCCAGTCTGGTATCCCAGCCAGCCTGCAGTACGTCCGTAGGTCACGCCAGCATCCTCTTCGATATCGAATCCCTGAGCCACCTGGTTATCTATCACTGCGGGCGATGCCAGACGATGAAATCCGTTCACCACCAGCACCGTCTTCTGGGCCTCGGGCACATCATATACCGATACCACCTCGCTGGGGAAACTTTCTCCACCATCGTTAACAGCTGTCACACGGAAGCTGTACACTTTGTCGCGCTCTATAGGTATGGTTATCGATGTCTCTGTGCCACCTTTTATATAAGTTCCGTTGTCGAACCCGCTGCGGCCTGTAGCTGTATACAGCACGTAGCCTGTGGGTTTGGCCGTTGGCTCATATTCATCGTACACGGGGCGCCAGCTTATCTTGGCCTCGCCCTTGCCTGATAGTTCTGCACTCAGACGGCATGGAGCCAGTGGCTGTACCACATATTTCTTATGGTGCATGGCGCTTACGTATCTCAGTACAGCCTTGTAGATGCTGCGTGCCAGGTCAAAGCGGAAGTTAGGGTCTTGGCCCATTCTCATATCCGCAAAGTTCTGGTGACTCATCGTCTCCAGTATGGCACTTGGCACCATGGGGCATCGTGTCTCCGAGTAGTTTCGGTCGTACAGCTCGCGTGTGGGCCAGTTACCGTATTTCTTGGTGATGTCAGCCGGTACAGAGTATAGCAGCTCATCCGCAAGGTCGCGCGATGCCAGACGCGTCATACCCGTGCCCAGTATCGAGTCGTTCATTGTGGTGGTGCACACGGCCAGCGTACCCGTATGGCTCTTTCCATCCTTGGTGTAGCCGGCATCGCTGTGTATGGCTAATGATAGTTCTATAGGCACGTTCAGTCCTGTGGTGTCGGGTTCGTATACCGAACCGCCAGCCAGATGGTTGGTCATATAGCTGCGCACGTTGATGTCGTCGCCATAGTCGTCCTCGCCATCCTTGGTGCTGTACACTTCGTAGGGCATTCCTGCCCACTGTGCATAGTAGCGTGCTGCCTCCAGGCATCGTGGCAGTCCGCTGGTGCCGCGTCCGCGGTCTATGTTACCCATACCGCCGCCAAAGCGCACAGCATCAGCCGTTACCACACCGTGGTGATGCTTGCTCAGGTTCGATAGCGTTACGCAGTTGCGCATACTCTGACCCTCGTCAAAGTAGAAGTTACCCAGGTACACCCAGGTCTTTTCGCCCATCTGCTGGTTCACGCGGAACTCCGTGGGCATACCCTGATGCCACACGGTGTAATGGGCATCGTCTACGCTGTTGCCTAATGTCTGATAGCTCACGTACACGGCATAGTTTCCGCTCTCGGTGATGGCGGGTTTCCATACTATCTCGCTCTGTCGCTTCACGTTATCGGTGGTGGCAGCCATACGGGCTGTTCCCTCGTTAAACGGATTCTCATAGTCGGTGTATGGTCCGGGATGCAGACCGAATCCTATGACCTTGCTCTGCTCCCAGGCGTGGCTACCGTTAGTCTCGCTGTATCCGCTTTCGGGCGTGTCGTTATCCACTATAAACTCGTTCCGCTGCCAGTCACGCTCGCGTGGTGTAAATACCACAGCACCAGCGTTTTGCAGCATCGGAATCAAGTAAGGCGTTACGATGGTTGGGGTAAACAGATCCTCGCGCGTACCGAACAGTGGTGGTCGTTGCCACTTCCACACGCTGTCCTTCACGTTGAAGTATCGGCCGTGGCTTGACCAGAGTGCCAGATGTCGGTTCTGCAGTCCTTCGGTTATCTCGTAGGGCTGCGATGCATTCTTCACCCATGGACGTCCGTGATAATCCGTATGTCCCCATGTGCGTGCTTTGTCCTTCTCGTCCCTCAGTCGGTTTGGCACCAGCTGTCGCAGATCCCATCCGTTGGTGGTTATCTTCAGGTCGTAGTCCTGAATCGAGTCGGGTAGCAGTTCGCCCACCTCCTGATAGATAGTCTCCGCTATATCGTCGTTAAACAGCTGCTCGCCCAGATTGTTGTTGGCGCTGATGTCAACAGTGCGTAACGAGTCGTTTACCACCAGAGTCTTCAGGTGGAAAGTTGCGCGTATTCGCTGTTCGTCCGATTTGAAATTGACGAAGTATCTGTCTATCTTATCTTTGAGTGTCTTGTAGGGGTCTGGCGGTGTTTTTACCTTTACCTTTCGAGCAGAGTCTACAGGCATTGCCGTAAGCAAGGCGCACAGGGCCAGAGGTATTATCACGCTACGTCGTTTCATTATTCTATGTCTCCTATTGCAAAGTTCTCGGGCTTTCGGCCTTTGAAGTCTTTGAAGTACAGCTTTATCTCCCTCATGTCTTCCTCCAGGTTGCCACTTGGGATGATGGTTTTGGTGCACTGTATCAGTTTGCGCTCATAGTCCACTCCATATAATAAGATAGGTATACCCGCTTTCAGAGCTATGAAGTAGAAGCCTTTTTTCCACTCTTCCACTCTCTTTCGGGTACCTTCTGGGGTGATGCAGAGCTTAAACCCGTCCACCTGCTTGGCTGTATCTGCCATCGCATCTGTCATGCTCATCTTCTTCTGGCGATAAACAGGTATGCCTCCCATACTCTTAAAGATGGGGCCGAGGGGCCAGAAGAACCATTCCTTTTTCATCAGGAAGTTAATCTTCATCCCCTCAGCACGGCTATACAATTGTCCCAGCGCAAAGTCCCAGTTACTGGTGTGCGGAGCCAGACAGATGATATACTTCTCGGGGTGGGGTTGTGTTATGTTCTTTGTCCACCCCCAGCGTTTGTATAGCAGCCAGCTACATAATTGTCTCAGCATCGGCAATTAAAGGCTAATCTGGTCGGCTATCTCCTGAGCCTGTGAGATAAACTTGTCGCGCAGGTCCTTGTAGTATGCCTGCTTCTTCATGCCTGGTTCTGGGTGTGATATACGGCTCACGAAATCCTCACGCATGGTGATGATCGAATTAATCAGTGCCTCATCATTTTCTGCATTACGGTTGTTTCCATACAGTGAAACTGCTACTGCGTTTGCAAACAACTGGTCGCTAACGGCGTTAATCGCCTTCTTCAAACTTCTCTTGTTCATCATACTCATTTAAATTTTTTAGACCCTTATTCAGGGGTGTTTTGTTATATTCAGTAAGCAAAGTTAGAAAAAAAATCTGAGATAACAAGTGTTTCATCCAAAAAAAATATTAAAATGACGAAAATTGATTGTTTTCTTTCGTATTTCTTACAAAAATTCACTAATTTTGCGCCTCAGAAAACAATTAGTTCAATTTTATAAATTAAAAAGGTATTATGGAAAAAAGTGCATTGCAGCTGGCGAGAGCCGCTTATCAGCCCAAGTTGCCTAAGGCGCTTCAGGGTGCAGTAAAAGTTAAGGAGGGTGCCGCCACTCAGAGCGTTGGCGACCAGGAGGAGATCAAGAAGCTCTTCCCTAACACTTACGGTATGCCTATCGTAGAGTTTGAGCCCGCTACCGAGGCTAACAACACTAAGATGAACGTAGGTATCATCCTCTCAGGCGGTCAGGCTCCTGGCGGTCACAATGTGATTACAGGTCTTTTCGACCAGATCAAGAAGCTCAACCCCGAGAACCGTCTCTACGGCTTCATCCTGGGTCCTGGCGGTCTGGTAGATCACAACTATATGGAGCTCACCAAGGAGATCATCGACGAGTATCGCAACACTGGTGGTTTCGATATGATCGGTTCTGGTCGTACCAAGCTCGAGAAGGTAGACCAGTTCGAGAAGGGTCTGGAGATTATCCGCCAGCTCGACATCAAGGCTATCGTTATCATCGGTGGTGACGATTCAAATACCAACGCTTGCGTTCTGGCCGAGTACTATGCAGCTAAGCAGTATGGCGTTCAGGTTATCGGATGTCCTAAGACCATCGATGGCGACCTGAAGAACGATCAGATCGAGACTTCATTCGGTTTCGATACAGCTTGTAAGACCTACTCAGAGCTCATTGGTAACATCGAGCGCGACTGTAACTCAGCCCGTAAGTACTGGCACTTCATCAAGGTGATGGGTCGTTCAGCATCTCACATCGCTCTTGAGTGCGCTCTGCAGACTCAGCCTAACATCTGCCTCGTATCTGAGGAGATCGAGCAGAAGGCTATGAGCCTCGACGATATCGTAGCTTACATCGCTAACGCTGTAGCTCAGCGTGCTGCCGATGGCAACAACTTCGGTACTGTTATCATCCCTGAGGGTGTTATCGAGTTCATCCCTGCTATCAAGAAGCTCATTGCTCAGCTCAACGACGTTCTGGCTCTGCCTGAGGTTAAGGATATGGGCCGCACAGAGCAGATTGACTTTGCTAAGAGTCACCTCACCGACGAGAACCTCGCTGTATTCAACAGCCTGCCTACAGGTGTTGCTCGTCAGCTGGCTCTCGACCGCGACCCACACGGAAACGTACAGGTATCGCTCATCGAGACCGAGAAGCTGCTCTCTACTATGGTAGCTCAGAAGCTGGAGCGCATGAAGAAGGAGGGTACCTTCAAGGGTAAGTTCGCTGCTCAGCACCACTTCTTCGGTTACGAGGGACGTTGCGCAGCTCCATCTAACTTCGATGCCGACTACTGCTACGCTCTGGGTACCAGCGCTGCTCAGCTCATCGCTAACGGCAAGACTGGCTACATGGCTATCGTTAAGAACACTACAGCTCCTGCCGAGCAGTGGATTGCTGGTGGTGTGCCCATCACTATGATGATGAACATGGAGAAGCGTAACGGCGAGATGAAGCCTGTTATCCGCAAGGCTCTTGTTGAGCTCGACGGTGCTCCATTCAAGACCTTCGCTGCACAGCGCGATCGTTGGGCCCGCGAGACTGCTTACGTATATCCTGGTCCAATCCAGTACTGGGGACCAACCGAGGTATGCGACCAGCCAACCCGCACACTTGCCCTCGAGCAGAGCAAGTAAATAATCATTAGGCACGAATTTCACGAATTAACGCGAAATAATTATTTAAATCGTGGAAATTCGCGTAATTCGTGCCTTATTAATTTTAGAGTTTGAATAAACGTCACGTAGTTCGCCGCAAGGGAGTAGGTACTACCCACACTTACCATGGTCCTCATGGCCGTCGTAAGCCGGGGTTCTTTATACGCCTTTTGCGTCGCTTGCCTTCATGGTCATATTGGGTAGGTGGTGCGGTTATCGTGGGCGTTTATTTATATTTCTTCTACTATTTCTTTGTAGGCCCCTTTGGCTTCCGTTGGCGCGCTTTGTATGGCGACGTCAGCTATCCCGAGGGCTACGAGATCCACGGCATCGACATCTCCCACCATCAGGGCCGCATCGATTGGGACGAGCTCAAGGATAACGGTCAGATAGACCATTGTCCCATCCGTTTCATTATGATCAAGGCCACCGAGGGAGCCACACAGACCGACCGTAACTTCCGCGATAACTTCTATCAGGCTCGCGAGAATGGTTTTACCCGTGGTGCTTATCACTTCTACAGCGTTCACACACCTGCCGACCAGCAGGCCTATCACTTCATCAAGACCGTCGACCTTGAGAATGGCGACCTTCCGCCCGTGCTCGATGTTGAGCACAAGCCCAAGAACCAGACCGACGAGGAGTTCAAGAAATCTGTTTTGAAGTGGCTCCGCCTTGTAGAGCAGCACTATCGCGTAAAACCTATTATATATACCTATTTTAAATTTAAGACGCGCTACCTGTCCGATCCCGTGTTCGACGAGTATCCTTACTGGATAGCCCATTACTATGTCGACTCGCTCGAGTATCAGGGCCCGTGGAAGTTCTGGCAGCACACCGATGTGGGCCGTCTGCCAGGCATCAAGGGCAATGTCGATTTTAACATCTACAACGGCTCTTACTACGACCTGCGCCAGATGACTATCGGCTCGCAGGAGACCATAGGCGAGAAGGCCTACCGCAAAGACGATTAAAAAACTATCAATTAATAAACAATCTAAAAACTTAAAACGCTTATGAAACGCTATCTATTCCTCACCCTTAGTCTGTGCTTCACCCTGTTTGCATCAGCACAGAGCTACATCACCGTTAAGTTCCAAGGCGCCAAGCCCGGCATTGCCGATTTCGTTTCAGCCTATTTGCAGCCCACCTATGGCGAAGATGGCGAAGAGACCATCGATGAGTATGTCAATGGTCTGCGCGATGCATGGCAGCGTCATCGTGCAGGTAAGCCCCAGCACGAGGGCGTCACCTTTGCGCTCGATGCCAAGAACGGCTTTGCCTGCTACGAGTCCAGATATACCGAAGAGGGCATCGACCATCTGTTTAGAATCGAGATGTGTTTCTGGAACTGTGCCGACCAGAAACACAAGCTCTTTGCCTGCAGCACTTGGAGCTACACCAATGGTCTCCCCGCTATGGGTCAGTACGATGGCATCGTGTTCTTCCAGTACGACAACGCCACCCGTAAAATGAAGTTCGTGTCGCCTCCAGGCTTCAAAGAAGAGTACGACAACGTCAGCTATTCGCTGCCTCGCACAGGTCGCGACATCATCGTCAACGATTGGCGTTCAGGCACCCGCCAAACCCACACCCTCAAATTCAACGGCACCACGTTCAGCAAGTAAATGGGTAATAAGCCTAATTTCAATAGCTCCATAAAATAATAAGAGAATGAGCGGTGTTAATGCTCATTCTCTATTCTTAGGCTCCCATACAGCTCGTGGCACCAAGTGCCGTTACGATGGCTGTAGCAACAGATGCTATGATCTGTACGATGAATTTAATGGTTTCTCTCTTACTCATGGTCGATTAAATTAATAAGGTTTGTAAATTTCCCCTCCTCGCTCGGCTATGCCGCTTGGCTTGTCCAAGAAGGTAGGAGGGGCTAGGGGTGGTCTGAACAAGCAGACCTTGCCCCCAAGCGCTTAATCTCCCTCCTCTGGCAGGCCACCGCCCGTCTGGCTTGAGGTTCCGCTACCTGAACCTGAGTCATTGCCGCCGTTTCCTGATGGCTCATCCTCCACCAGCTGCCCTGCGAATGCCTCGGCATTTACGAACTCTGCCTTCTTGATAAACTCGCGGCTCGAGATGTTGGTCTCGGTAGTCTGGTCGGGCAGGAATCGGATATGCAGCGCCTTCAGGTTCTTCTGAGGATTAAAGTCCTCCTTCTTGGCTGCACCGCCCTTTTCATTCTCGAGGGTAGTGAAGAATATACCCAGACCATCAATCTTTACTCGCTTGCTCTCCAGGAGCATCTCCAGCAGACAGCTGCGGAACTTCTCCAGCACACCGAACACCACGTCGGGGGTGTAGATAGAGCCGTGCTCTGCAATGTGGTTTGCCATCTTACGGGTGTTCAGAGTCTCGATGGTCTTGCCCTGAGCGAACCACTTACCATAAATCTTAGAACTAGTTACCTTGTTCTGCTTCAACATATAAAAAATCTTTGCCATAGTTGTTTTGTAATTTTTAATGGTTAATGTTTAATGTTTAATGCTTTTCCGGAATTGCACTGCAAAGGTACAACAATTATTTATACCTAAAAAATATATTCCTGATTCTTTTAGTTAAATGATGTTAAGAAAATTGGTCTACCACTTTAATACCAAAGAACCGTAATTTTTGGGCAAAAAAAACGTAATTTCATGGTTGATGATATTACGGCTCATTTTGTGTGCACGAAAATAAGCGAATATGCCAATTTTGCGAGTTTTCGCGACATTCACACAGGTCCGCAGGTTCACAGGTTCGCAGGTTCATCTGCTATGTTCACTTCTCGCAAATATATGTGTACTTTGAAGTCTATATTTATATATATTATAATATATATAAATATAGATATATATTAAATATAATATACCCCCTTCCCCCTTTTTGCTACTTTTCAAAAACTGGTGATGACCCTGTGAACCTGTGACCCTGTGAACCTACGTTTTTTAGTCTACAAATCTTAAAATCGCCCGTTTTAGATTATTAAGCATAAAATAGCGTTAAATGCAGAAAAAAATAAGGTAGTTACATTGTAATTATAGAAATAATGCTTATCTTTGCATCAGATAACTAAAAACGTATAGCCCGTGAATAACCAGATAGACATCAGCCCGCGCAAGCAGCAGTTGAAGGCAGAGTACGATCTGTTACAGAAGCAGTATGCCGACTTGGTTACAGAGCGCGACGACCTCGATGTAGAGCGCCCTCGTCTCGAAGCCCTGTATATGGAGACTGTTGGCCAGTTGCAGTACGAGATGCTTATGCTGCAGAAGGATGTTGCTAAGCTTCGACAATATCGCGACATGCTGCAGGCCTGTATCAACAGGGGCGAACAGCCCGATTGGGACGGTATGGAGATCAAACTCAAGCTTATTGTCGAAGAGATCGACGAAAAGCTGAAACAAGAGGAAGAGAAGCTTAAGCAAGCCCGCGAGTTTATCCGCCACGAGATGGAAGAAGAAGAACACCGCTCTGATGCCGAGAAACTCGAACTCAAAACCCTCTATAAGCGCTTGGTACATAGGCTCCACCCCGATCTTCACCCTGATCAGACCGAGTGGGAGCGTAATCTCTTTCTGAAGGTGCAAGAGGCCTATTTTAAGCGCGACCTAGAAAAGCTGCGCCAACTCGAGCAAGAACTCGAAGCCGGCATCCCCTCTGGCTCAGCATCCGATGACACCATCGAAGTATGGGAAGAGCGCATCGCGAAACTCCGTGCGCGCATAGCTGCTATTCAAGACGAGATCAAGCAGATATTAAGCAGTTTCCCATTTACCTATCGCGATAAGGTCTACGATGCTGAGTGGGTAGCTGCCCGCAAGGAAGAACTGCTGGTGCAGAAGGCCCATCTGATACTCGAGAAGGAAAGACTCGAAAAGATTATTGTGATTTTAGAAGACCAGTGCCGTGGACAATCAGATAGTTAAAATCAGCCCCGAGCTGCTCGAGATGATGGGCTCACGCTTGCCCAACAGCCTCCAGCCTTTCAGTCGCGAGATATTCTTGCTCGATATCATTGTGGCTGGTACCACTCATTGCGACAAGATAGATCAGGTTTACCCACATCTTGAAAAGGGCCTTGTGCTCCGCATGCAGCGCCAACCCCAAAACAAACACGACAAGAATGCCATTGCCATCTACTACGAGAAGATACGTATAGGCTATGTTCCCCGCGAACTAAACCTCATCATTTCTCGCCTGATGGATGCGGGCAAAGCCTTCTTCTGTCGCATAGAAGATGTAGAGCTGGTCGACGATTACTGGGTAAAAATCAGTGCAAAGATTTATATGGTGGAGTAAATAAGAAAATCTTTTCAAACTGTGGTCTATGTGAAAAACGCACGCATAGAGTTTGGAGAAACAACGGCAAAAAGACAAATGTTGTTCATGTAGTTGACATTTGGGACGTAAGACGCAATCCTAAGGTATTAACGAAGAGAGTAAAATCGATCCCATAGCCCTGATACAATATAGTATTAGGGCTTTTTTCTGCACAATCCTAAACTTTTCTCCTTTTTATTTGCGTAATTCATAAATTATGTCTATCTTTGCAATTGATCACTGGCTGATTGTACTAAAAGTACAACCTAACTCCTTAAAACAGAGTGTGGTAGCCCCAGTGGAGGTGCCAGTGTGACTTTAGTGGGTAAATTAATAGCATCAGCTATTTATTCAGAGAATCATGAAACCTCGGAAATTTCAATGATGTAACACTTTGAGTAAGTCAGCCGATGCCTGCGTGATAGCGCAGGCATGACTTATATCTAGTGTTACAGGTACATCCGAGGACCTCATGATTCAAGAGAAGAGCCATCGTCTGCGCTTCTTTTGTGTCCTGAGGTCTCTTAGTGTTACCTGTAATCAAACCTGAAGATATAGTCTGATTGCTGCAAGATGTTATTAGTATTTATGAGTAGCATTCAAGATATACATGCGCTCGAAATGCGCATAATGGATATGGTCTACGACTGTATCAACCAAGGCTATGATGAGGACCAGGTTCTCACCATAGGTGATGAATCGTATCCTGTAAAGGACTTGATTCGTGTTGGTGATGATGGCAACCCAGAAGCTGATAACGACAAGATTTCCGACATTGCCAATAGTTGGCTTTTCCTGGATTAAAAACAATTATGAATAATGAATAGAATAGTGAATACAACATAAAGAAGATTAATGTGTATCGACATCCTTGATTAGGCTGTTGGAGCAGAATTAGCACTTCACGAACACATCAGTCAGACAAGGCAACGGATGTCACGCTCTTCAAAAAAAACGGAGGGCGTGGACAGAATGGTTGTTGTCTGGTGTTGGCCGTGCTAAGCCTTGCTCCACTTCGATCCCTTCCGCGCCCTCTTTTCAAAAAATCGAAAAGGGGGCTTTTTCATGCCCCGAAATCAAGGATATGACAAAGAAGAAATATACTTTCATTGATTTATTTGCTGGTTGTGGAGGACTTTCTGAGGGATTCCTCCAAACGGAGAAATATGAAGGTCTTGCTCATGTTGAATGGGAAACTCCTATGATAAACACTCTACGTCAACGCCTTGTTGACAAGTGGAATCACAGCGAGGAGGATGCTAGAAGAAGAGTAATTAAGTTTGATGTTCAGAAAACGGAAGAGTTGATTTTTGGTAATTGGACGGATGAAACTAAAGCTGTCTATGAAAAAGAAAATCATCCCGAAATAGTTGCAAGGGGACTAAAAGGTTTGGTTGGTGAGACGGTTGATCTGATTATTGGTGGTCCTCCTTGCCAAGCTTACTCTATAGCTGGTCGCGCACAATCACCAACAGGTATGAAATTCGATTATCGAAACTACCTGTTTGAGAGTTTCGTGAAAATCGTTGATGCTTTTAAACCTAAAGCATTCGTATTTGAGAATGTTCCAGGTCTGTTAAGTGCTTGTCCAGGCGATAAGCCTGTACGTAATCGTATCTACGAGGCATTTCAATCAATTGGCTATGATATTCGCACTCCTGACAGATTGAAGGAGTCTGTTTATTGTGCGGAAGATTATGGTGTTCCGCAGAAGCGTAATCGCGTAATCATCATCGGTACTCAGCACGATTCGGGATTTGATGTTGAGGAGTTTTATGATAGTCTTACAGCTCATAAGAGCAAAGCCCCACATAAAACCGTGATGGATGCAATTGGCAATATGCCAAAGTTGTATCCCAAAGACAAGGTAATACGTGTTGGAAGATGTAACGTCTCTCATGAACAGAGAGAAGGTGATGTAATCGATCTCCATACTCCACGTTATCATGGTGAACGTGACCAAAAAATGTTTACAGAGTGGTTGGCTAATAATATGAATAAATTCTCCCAACAGGAGAAAATGGAGTTCTATACGAAGATTACAGGTCATACTTCTAATCATATTAAATATCGTAATCTTGAATGGGATAAGCCGTCACCAACTATAGTTGCACATTTGCACAAGGATGGCTACATGTTTATCCATCCAGACATTGAACAGCTGAGAACCATAACAATACGTGAGTCTGCTATACTGCAATCATTTCCAATGGATTACAGATTCGTGGCATCAAATGCTTACTGTTATAAAATGATTGGAAATGCCGTTCCGGTATTGTTTGCAAAGGGAATTGCGGAAGCAATGTATGATGTCCTAAAAACAAAACTATGAAAAGACGACTAAACATTCTTATAGCGTGTGAAGAAAGTCAGGCTTGTTGCCGAGCATTTCGGAAATTAGGTCATAATGCATACAGTTGTGATCTGTTTAAATGTAGTGGTACTATCTTTGGTACAGATAAAACCGAGCCACATCCAGAATGGCATTTTGATCACGATGTTACTACGGTCCTCAATAAAACAGATCTTACTCTTCAAGACGGTAGTCAAGCTATTATTGATGGAGACTGGGATATTATGATCGGGCACCCACCTTGTACTTTTTTGGCTGTAAGTGGTGCAAAATGGTTATATCATCCAGAGGATAAGGATAAACCTGTATCAGAAAGAAGACCACACCCTAGCTTCCCTAATCGTAGAAAAGACCAAGAGGATGGTGCAAACTTCTTCATGTTCCTCGCAAAGGCAAACGTTAAACGTATTGCTATTGAGAATCCTGTAGGTATTATGAGTTCTCGATGGAGAAAGCCAGACCAAGCAGTACAACCATATATGTTTGGCGATCCATATTCTAAGTATACATGTTTGTGGATTAAAAACTTGAGGCCGATTCACCCCTCAAAGCCAACTGATGACCACGGCGCTAGGATATATTTTGGGAGTGGCAAATCACAACCGTTATGGTATTCAGATGGTTTGACTAAAACAAAGTCAAAGGAAGAGAGACAGAAATGGAGAAGTAAAACATTCCCAAATATTGCAAGAGCATTTGCTGAACAATGGACTATACAGATTGCAGCAGAAGAAGGTTTGCTTGATGATAAAGAATGGGAAATATTGGGAAAGGATTATCTTGATGTCCTTGACAGAATGACAGGTGGTAAAAGATATACCACTGCAGAACTTGATACTTTAATTGAGAAAAAGAGATATCCGAATCACTTTAAACCTGAGTTGGTTGCTGATGTGGAAGCAAGAGAACAGGCGCTAATTGAATATTGGAGATCTAAGTAAAACATGACCAATTTAAAACTATAAAGTTACTATGAATGTCTATCTACGAAAACTATTTCCGCACGACCTTACCCATGAGGTGAGCATCAGAGAAAACATCATTACAGATTTTTTCAAGGGGAAAAAAGAAGGCATTACCTTCTATAAGGAGGGCGACGTGAACCGTCTTGAATACCCAATTAAGTTCTTCAAATCAAAGGACAGCAGGTTTAGTAACAACATCAAACACATGTACATGGATGACAATGTTCATGAGGGCGATATACTTGTAATAAGGGAAATAGGTGATGATATGTATTCGCTTTCCATTGCAAAAACGGGAACCCAGATGCATGAAAAAATAAAGGATTTCTTTGACGGTAAGAAAAGGCATCTCATTATTGATGAATCTTTCATATACTTAAATATAGTTTAGTGCAGATATGGATTTAACTGATTTGAAATACGACATATGTAAAAAATGGATAAAAGACCAGAGAGAACGTTTGAGCAAAGAGTGGGACTCCATTCTACTTGCGAACAAGAATTCTTTGGACAGACTGAAGTTATTTCTTGAGGGCAGGATGGAGGATGACGGGTGGCCTGAATTATTAGTTGATGAAACAAAAGGTGTCAATGAATGGAAGGAGCTAGTTCTTTTCATGAAGAATGCTGAGGAAAGTACAGCTAGGATTCTTTACCTTCAAGGTCAGGCTACTATTCAGGATTCAAAAGCAAGCGAAAACAATGCCGTTTTCTGTCCGTCTGGTGAAAGTACTGCATGGCAGTGCTATCTTGAACGTTTACGTTCAAACAGATTTGCTGAGGAGTCAATTGACGCAATATCTCATGCAACGCTTAAGGTGCTCAGAAACCTCAGCGCTGACACATCAGATACTGATGCCCGTAAGGGCCTTGTAATAGGTAATGTACAGTCCGGAAAAACCGCGAATATGGCGGCACTGATGGCAATGGCGGCAGATTGGCACTATAACATGTTTATAGTGCTCTCGGGAACGATAGAGTCTCTCAGGAGCCAGACGCAGAGAAGATTGTATAAGGACTTGAACAATGAGGGTTGTACATTTCGCTGGCGTTCACTCGAACATCTAAAGAAGAAGATGATAACAGGTGATCGTGCCCAGGATTTGGATTTCTCGGATGGTTCATATCAGAGATATTTCACAGTCTGCCTGAAAAATGGAAAGAGGCTTAAAGACCTACTGCAGTGGTTGCAGGCTGACCCAAATTCACAGGGTAAGATGAGGGTGATTGTTATCGATGACGAGGCAGACCAGGCAGGAATTAATACTGCAGATGTTATAAACGATGCAGAGAGGAAGACGATAAACCGACTTATTACAAACCTTGTCAACGGAAAATCTGACAAGGATACTGTTCCACCAGGAAGGTTTAAGGCTATGAACTATATCGGATATACTGCCACTCCGTATGCGAATGTTCTTAATGAAGCAGACAGGGAATCACTCTTCCCTAAGGACTTTGTTTCCACTCTAGCTGTTTCGAGAGAATACTTCGGTCCTCAGCAGATATTCGGTTACAATGCTGGTGACAGTTGCTATTTCGAGGGCCTGAATATAATACGCGAGGTAGAGTCTGATGATATAAATGATATAAAGGCTATTCATGCGGGCAGCTCGGATTCGATACCTGACAGCCTGAGAGATGCTGTATGTTGGTTCATGTGCGGCGTCGCCTGTATGAGGACTTGGAATTACAAGAAGCCTGTGAGCATGCTCGTTCATACAAGTCAGAAGATTGCCCATCACTCTGGCGTGGCAAATGCGATTTCCTCATGGATAAAGAATACAAATGAAAACGAAATCATCAGTCTGTGCAAAGCTGTATGGGAAAAGGAAAGAGAGGCATTTAGCAAGAAGCTTTTCCGTGAACAATACCCGGATTATGCTCAGGATGATTCTTTCATTAGGGATTACCCTGAATTCGACGAGTTGCTCGACGAGCTGAAATTGTTGATAGCAGGACAGAGGCTGTCCTACATCAGTCTATCGGACGAAAATGAACGTGTATACCATAAGCATATTCATCTGTGTATTGATAACTGTGCAAGGAGGGATGCCAATGATGACGACTATGTGCGTCTTGCATATCCGAGCGATGAGCAGTTGGCTGAGCTTGACTATGCTCCTGCCTTCATTGTGGTTGGCGGTGCGACTCTGTCGAGAGGTCTAACTATCGAGGGGCTTATTAGCACCTATTTTCTTCGTTCTGTTGGTCAGGCGGACACTCTCATGCAGATGGGGAGATGGTTTGGGTACCGTAGAGGATATGAACTCATTCCGCGCTTGTGGCTGACAACGAAAACACGCAAGCAGTTTGAATTCCTTGCAGAGCTTGATCAGGAACTAAGAGATGAAATCCACACTATGGAAGTTCAGGGACTTTCTCCTACCGATTACGGCGTTAGGGTGAAGAATTCTCCTAAGGTAAGCTTCATTAGAATTACAGCCTCTAACAGGATGCAGCTCGCAGAACCTGCTACATGGGAATTTGGGGGCGGCATGAAACAAACATATATGTTCGATAATGATTCTGAAATTCTGAAGGAGAATATTAAGAAGACGGAATCATTTGTCAAAGAACTCGGGAAACCAGAACCTCGAAAAGAATGCAACACACATTCTGCTCAAGCTGTTGTATGGAGAGATGTGGCTTTTGAGGGCTGCATAGATAAGTTCCTTGAAAAATTAATATTCAATAAAAGGTTGGGAATGTTCAATGACATAAAGCCTTTCATTGAGTGGGTAAATAATTCTTCTCCTGACAGACAATTGAAAAAATGGAACGTGATATTAGCTGGCGCAAATAATCCTAATGACAATAATTGGGATGTGTCCCCTGAGGTTAAAGTCGGTAAGGTAATTCGTAACCAAAAAACTAAAGGCAAGATAGAGGGCATATTAAATATCGGAACCCTGAGAACTGCTACTGATAGTCTCGCAGACATTGATCTTGAGGGCATGGATGATGAGCTGAAGCAGAGAATCCTCAATGCTGCCTCAAAGGATGTTAAGGACATCAGAATAGATGTCGGCGCAGAAAAGACTCCTCAGCTCCTTATATATATAATTGACAAGGAGTCGAAGGCTAGGGCAGGTTCTGTGAGCCGTGAAGACTTGAATGCAGCGGAAGATGTCATAGGTATCTGCATTAATGTTCCAGGTGATGAAAGAGCAAACGATGTTGATACAGTCGCAATCAATGTGCAAAAGTATTTCGGAGGCACGTTCGATGGTGATGGCGATGTTGATAATGGAGTTGATAATTAAACTGTTTTACAATGGACATTCGAATTATACCGTATATTCCGCCTTTCCCCGCTAAGGGGTCTCATCTCCTAAAGGAGTTCGCAAATACTGGCACCCCGATACTAGATTCTCTTGTTAGGGAATCCGTTCTGAATAGTCTTGATGCAGCAAAGGGTGTCGCTGACCCTGTTAGGATGGATTTTGTGACTGGTGATTTCTGTAAGGCTGACCTTTTTTCACAGTGTGAGGGTCTTGAGAAGATGCTAAAGCCGAGGTTTCCCAACATTCCTTCACGCTTCCTTGCGTTCCGTGATTATAACACCACCGGACTTGAGGGCAATGTTACTGATATGGGTGATCAGAATACGGGCAACTACTTCAAGTTGGTACTCGATATCGGCAATGAACAGACAGATCGAGGTGCAGGAGGTTCATGCGGCATCGGCAAGTCTCTTTATTTCAGACTTGGCGTGAAGGGATTTGTCATTTACTACTCCCGCATATCGACAGGCAAGGGAAAATATGAGTCACGCCTTATCGCCATGATGGTGGAGAATGAGCGTCAGAAGGACAGTGTCATTCCTGCTGCGGAGAACGGTATGAGCAAGACGGGCATTGCCTATTGGGGAGTGCTTGGCGATGATATAATACTTCCCGTGAATGATGAAGATGAGATAGAGGAAGTCCTTGATATCTTCAATATGGAACCCTACAGTGGAACCGAGACGGGCACAATGGTGATTCTCCCATTCATTGATGAGGAGGCTCTGCTAAATGACAATAAGTCTGTATATGAGATAGCTGGTTCGGAATTGGAGCCTGTATGGTTAAAGTCTGTGGATGACTTTCTCAGGATTTCCGTTCAGAGATGGTATTTCGCAAGACTAAACAACAACAAGTACAAACACGGCAACCCGTTAAAGTTTTTTGTGGGGGGCAAACAGCTCAAATCCGAGGACATGGTCCCCTGCTTCAGGATTCTACAAGGCCTTTACAACCGTGCAGCAGGATGTAAGGAAGATGCTCTGAATGATATATTGACGGATTATGAGGGTGTAAAAACGGAAGACGTTCTTCTAGGCAGATATAGGCCACTGGCAAAGAAGAAGGCCGGAGCTTTGTCATATGTGCTTGCTGACAAAGAATTATTGGGAATAGTACCACCTGAGAACTGCTATGTCCCATATATTTATTGCGATACAGACTTTGAGGAAAATGATACTAATGTCCCACTCATTGGGTTCTGCAGGAAGCCTGGTATGGTAGTAAGCTATGAAACGTCTGGTGATTGGCTCTATAGAGTTCCTGACTCTGCTGACGGTGAGCATTTTATGATGGCTATGTTCGTGCTCAACTCATACAATGGGCTTACAGGTACCGATTATGATTTGGAAGAGTATGTCAGGAAAATGGAGCCCAATGACCACATGTCTTGGGTTGACGGCACTTTCAACGGAGAGAATTACTCTTTCATAAAGAACATCAAGAGCAATGTATCGAAGATTCTGTACAACGTTCTCGTCAGAGGAGACCAGGGTGAGTCCAAGAGGAAGATGTCTGAGTTGGGCAAGATCTTCTCGTGGATTCTTCCTCCAGAGGACTTTGGAAGAAAGGCTTCACCGAGAGGCTCCTCAGGCGGAGGCAGCACGGGTACAGGAACTACAAGGACAAGCAAGAAGCTTAAATACACTATTCTTTCCCAATCCCTGAAGTTTGACGAGGTAGTTATTACATACTGCATCGAGTCGGAGAAGGCAAGGAAAGGTTTTTCCATAGAACTTCTTGTTAGTGCTGCTGACGGTAAGAATATATCTCTTTCAGAGTGGGACGACATGGGCGCTTCAGCTCCGTTTGGGATAGTGAAGGCACAGGTGTCCTTCAAGAATATCGACGGAAAGAGCAATTCAAAGATTTATCCGCTTACATCCGCAAAGTCCTCATACAAGGATATACAGACTGGATTCACGGCGGAGATGCTTCAGAAGGACAGCAGCCCCGTGCCATGCCTATTGAACTTTGAATTCGACGAGGCGCACATGTTCAAGATGGAAGTGAAGATTACCATAAGCATATCTTCGCGAAAGGCATTACCAATTATTAATATTTTCTGATTATGGGCGACTGTATTTCACTATATCCAATGTACAACGGAGACACTTCTGATGGAGTGTTTGTTCTAAAACCATATAAGCTGAGTTTTCTTGATGAGGACGGGGACAAGCACAATCTACGGCTCCAATCTGATGATGTGAGGAACTACCTGTTCTTTGTAGATGATCCTGATGACGTGTGGATTCATGAAAATTACGGTTTCCTCGTTGACAGGAAGATACAAGTCTCTGATCCCTCTTCGCTGTTTGGTAGTGGCAGCAATGCTGTGGCGTGTCATGATGCCACGCTAGGCCTTGCATTCCAATGGTCTTCTAAGTCTTCTTCAAGAAAGGCAACAAGGAAGATTGGTTCTTTTACCTCAAAAGACAGAAACTTGGACCTTGACATTTCAGAAAAGTTTGAGAAGAGTACGCTCAGGGGTGAGGTGAATTTCTCCATAATACTGTATATTGAGAAGCCAGGCAATCCTACAGATGATGAAACTTTGTTCATCAATCAAGCCGGATACGTGCTTGGCGAGATTGAGGGTATAACGATTCAACTTGATGGCAATGGCTCTATGCTTCCTGTATTCTATGAGGATGTTAGGGGCGGTGCACTATGGAGGGTTTCATGCAACTTCAGTGATCCGTCATACGACAGCTTTTCCAATCCTGATGTTGTGTCGATAACCATCAATCGCTGCAATCCAAGCTTCAAGTTCATTGATAAGAAGAATGAAGCATACAATCCTCAGATGGCCAATGAGGTGATGGCTTCGGCTATCACGATGATAATAGAGTCTCTAAGGTCGTACGACAATTTCGCATCCCTCAGTAATCCTGAAAGCGGTAGTGTTTCAGATGCCGTGAGGTATTTTAGAGATGTGCTTTCATGGGATATGTCCACGCCGATAGCGGTGAACAGTAGCATAAGGGAGGCATTTGAAAAGAAAAAGCAGGAATCATGATACAGTTTAGTAAGTTTACGAAGGAGGACGCAGCCTCCGCAATGAAGGAATGGATAGAATCAGAAGGTGAAGTACTTCCTTCACTGAGCAAAAGTCATGCCCAAATAAGGGAGGATATCGAGAAACTTTATCCGGAGGTAGAAGGCGAGCGAAAGGAGTATTTTACAGACGTTGAGATGGGTATAGCCCTTTATGAATATCTTGCCAAACAGGATTGGTTCAGTATGAGACTTGCTGCAGATGACTCTTTTTGGCGAATCATGACTGTGCTCATCGCTCCTCATCTGGTAGCTAGACGATGGAACTACGATAATCTAGACCACTACTATTTAAGGCCGCGCCGTAATTGGTTCAGGGCAATATGGTGGTACATTTATCTCAGCCTTGTACCAACTAAGATGTATAAGACGCGGGATATTCTTAAGTCGCAGAATTTCTCCACTGACACCATAGAGGCTATCGTTGAAAGACCTGGCAACGAGGGCTTTAATGTTAAACTATACCGCAAGATAGTCGAATACTATTCTGTGGCAAGGTGCGAGGGCTCCACATCTGACTTATTCCGTTCTGTAATGAAACTAAACACTGCACGCGTGATGGTTATGGAACCTGCTCTGTGTGAGGGGGGCATAGATGGATATGTAAGAGCTTTATTCGAGGATCTAAATGCTGAGGTTTAATCTGATAAAATATTTTGCAGTATGAGAATAATAGAAGAAATAAGAAGCCATTTCGCGACTCTGTATGAAGGATTGAGAATGTTAGACTCTGTTCCTGAGGAGTATCCTGCATACTGCCTCCGCTATCAGGGAGAGTATGGAGTTGCTTTTGACTTTGACAGCGATAAGGACATATTAGAAGAGTCTGTCAATGCCACGATTTCCACGAGGGAAGTGACGTTATGGAACGGTGAAAGAAGAAAATGCTTGCTCCTGACTTGTTATGACGAAGAGTTCAGGAATGAGTTTGCCAACATGTGTGAGCTCTTTGTTACCCCAGGTGTTAACGGGGAAATAAGAAATAGAATCGTTGAAAATCCCCTTGTATGGTGGAATAAGTGGATAGGACTGCTAGGCGATCACAAAAGCCAAAAGACTTGCTATGATGAATTGGCAGAGCTCATCACCCTTGACTTTTTGTACAAGGATGATTCTTCTGTCATATGGACTGCTGCGGAAGCAGGTACACATGATATTGAGTCTGCATCTGCTAGCTATGAGGTCAAATCGACAATAAAAAAATCCGAGACCCACGTTATTATATCAAGTCGTCACCAATTGGAAGCAGCTAATAAGTTGGAGTTATTCTTCTTCCGAATGGAAAAGTCTCTCTCTGGCTTTTCTATAAATGACGTGGCTGATAGTCTAGAAAAACATGGCTACGATAGGTTGCAGCTAGAGAAACAACTTGCAGACAAGGGTTATTCAAGGGGGATGAGCATCAGGGATACTAAGTTCACCATTTTGGAGGTGCGGAGATATATCATTGATGGGAATTTTCCAAAAATTGTGGAAACTTCTTTTAAAAATGATGTGTTCCCCAAAAATATTATAAAGATTACATATACTATCGATTTGGAGGGAATTGATTATACTTCAATGAGATTCACAAAAAATAGTGACGGTACAATTAATGGCGTTGAAGGAGAGGTACATAAGTTCTATGTAGATGATTTTGGTGATGATACCAATTGTATCAAGGTTTTTCACGAAATGAAGCCCAATTGTATCCCTCTTTATAATATGCGTGCCGCTTGCGGCGCTTTGTCTGACAACGAAATACCGGAAGTCGAAGGATGGGTTGATGCATCAGGCCATGGCTTTACGCCAGATAAGGATAGATTCTTTGCTGTTCATGCAAAAGGAAACTCGATGGCACCTTATATCAATAATGGTGACGTGTGTGTGTTTGAATGGTATAAAGGTGGATCTAGAAATGATTGTATAGTTTTAACAGAAGCAGTGGGAACTGATCCTGATTACGATTGTCAGTTTACAATAAAAAAATATCATAGCGAGAAGATACAAACAGATCAAGGCTTGCAGAATTCGAGGATCGTACTTCAGTCATTAAATAGCGAATACCCTGATATTGAGTTGGTTGAGGGAGAAAACTATATCACCTATGGCATTTTTAAGTGTGTGTTGAAATAGTAATAACTCAATTTAAGTTATCAAGTCATGAAACTGATGAAATACATAGAAAAACATAGCCTTCTTTCAACCAAAGAAGACTTGTTTGCACTTATGGATCTCATTAGAAGTAAAAACTCTGTGATAGATGAGAAATTGGAGTCGGTATTGATGTATCATACTAAAAGTACTCAACACGCTTTATTAAAACAGTTACTATCTTCGTATAGAAGTAATTGGAAACCTATTTCTCGCATAAAGAAAACAAATACAACAACTACCCCAAAAGTACAAGGACCTAGAAGGAATAGGTATACTCGAGTTATGACGGAGTTTAAATGTGCGCGATGTGGGCATACGTTTTATGAAGGTTATATAGTTGGAGATACTGAAGGTTCAGAACGAATATTATGTAAATTTTGCATTGGCAAGAGATCGTATACTAAGATTATTTTTACCCCAATTGGAAGTAAGAGATGATTAATACTTTGAAAAGAAATGGAATGATTGGTATTAATATCTTGATGATTTATGATTGGCTTCCGGCTGATAAAGTGGTAGTAGACTTATTGATTAAAGAATTATAAGTTATGTGGAGAATTGCGTTTATAATTGCAGGCGGGTCTGGGTTGCTAATCTTGGCGGTGTGTTTTGCTGTTTTGGGATTTTCGCTCATGAAATTGGATGGCATCATATTCCTGGCAGTATGGTGTGCAGTGATATATATTGTTTTCAGATTGCTAAAAGGCGGCAAAAAGAATAAACATAAAAACCAAGTAAAGGCAATGAAGGTGGTTCAGGAGGTTAAAGCCCCTAAGAAGATAAATAAAATATACGTGGCCAGCAGTTGGCGCAATGAGCATTATACCGAGGTGGTGGAAAGGCTGCGCGAGGCGGAATTCAACGTGTATGACTTCCGCAATCCACCATCGGGCGATCCTGGATTCAAGTGGAGTAATATCGATCCCGAATACATGCAATGGACTGTACATCGCTATCGCTATATGTTGACTCACCCGTTGGCCGAGCGCCAATTCAAGAATGATATAAAGGCTATTGAGAGTTGCGATGCTTGCGTTATAGTTCTGCCTTGCGGTCGTAGTGCTCATACAGAGGCCGGTTGGTTTGCGGGTAGGGGCAAACGCGTTATTGCTTATATCCCTGAGAAGCAAGAGCCGGAACTGATGTACAAGCTATTTGATGGAGTTTGTTGTTCGATCGAAGAAATAATCGCGGCGCTTAATGGATAAACTTACTCCTGAACAACGGCATAAGAATATGGCGGCGATTCGTGGCAAGAACACGAAGCCTGAGATGATTGTGCGACGTGGATTGTGGAGCAGGGGATTCCGCTATCGATTGAACCATAAACGACTACCGGGGCACCCGGATATCGTGTTGAGGAAGTATCGAACGTGTATATTTGTGAATGGATGCTTTTGGCATGGGCACGGTGTGGCGTTGCCGCCACAAGTGAATAGTGAAAAACTAATAGTGAATAGTGAGTGTTGCAAGATTCCGAAGAGCAACACTGAGTTCTGGGTGGAGAAGATTCGTAGGAATAAGGAACGGGATAAGGAGGAACAGCGTAAACTGGCGGCGATGGGGTGGCATTGTATTACTGTGTGGGAGTGCGAGCTAAAACCGTCGAAACGTGAGGCTACGCTTGATTCTATCGCGTTTACACTCAACCATATTTGGTTGCAGGATCATTCTGTTCGTAAATCGTACGAACCAACTGAAGAGGAAACATCTTTACCCATGGCTGCGGAAGAATAAAGAGAGGAATATCCGCCTTTGCAAGAGCAGACTGCAGAGGCGGATTTCTGTTTGTTATGCGATAGGAACGAGGCGTTTGCTCGTTGAATCGTAGGTGACTTTGCACTTAAAACTAATACTCTTGCCGTCGTAGATATCCGTTACATCAACGCCTTTGTGAATAAGGGTATCGATGAGCGCGGCATTGAATGCGGCACGTTCGGAAATCCAGGCGTGTGAGCCTACTTCGTTGTTGAAATACTCTACTAATTGAGAAACTGGGGTAGACGAGAGTCTAACCAAATAATACTTGTAACTTGAATTATTCTGTTTCATAAGGATAAATTTTGATGTTAATACTATCCGCATCGTACCTTGGCCACCGTGGTATCCTTTATTTTACTCGGTTGGCGAGTCCGCTAGTATGTAGCGACTGCTCTTGATGCTTTCTGGGTGCAAAGGTACAATAAATAGTTGGTATGTTTTGAGGCTTATAACTTTTTAACACTTTTGGGGTGTAACATTTCTGCTTTTCTGTATACTTATAGGGTAGAAGAAGATAGTAATAAAACCTATAATGAATAAGTAAAATGAAAAGAATTGGAATTTTAAGTGGGTAAAATCGCAAATAAATGCGATTTTATTTGGAGAATGTTCACAAATTAGTTAACTTTGCAGCGAAATTGTTTCATTAAAATGGAAAAAGTAAGAACGATTAAGTTATTTAAAAACTATTATAAGGAATTCTATATAGAACAGACGGATGATGTTCGTGATAAGATAAACTCCGTATTGCGACTTGTTGAAACACAGCGCATAGTCCCACGAAAATTCTTCCGTTTCATAGAAGGATCGGATGGTATTTATGAGATACGAGTTGAGTATAATAGCAATATCTATAGGATATTCTGCTGTTTGGATAAAGGTTCGATAGTGGTGTTGTTTCATGGTTTTCAAAAGAAAACTCAGAAAACACCACCCAAAGAGATTAAACGTGCGGAAGCAATAAAGAAAGAGTATTTTAAAAGCAAGGAGGAAAAGTAATATGGACGTAAAAAAGAAAGAGGCCATTATGGCCAGTACAACATTGGATGAACTGCTTGACGCGGAGTACGGTAAGGAGGGAACTGCCCGCAGAGATGCTTTTGAGGCTGAGGCAGAGGCGTTTTGTTTGGCAGAATGCTTGAAGGAACACAGACTTCAGGCTGGGCTTACTCAAGAGGAGCTGGCAGCAAAGATTGGCACAAAGAAAAGCTACATCTCTAAGATTGAAAATGGACATGTTGATGTTCAGCTGTCTACTCTTTTTCGTATCTTCTCAGGATTAGGCAAGAGAATTTCACTTACTATCTTGTAGGAAGTGTATGCTGCCTTACTACTATGTAGTAAGAGGTTTTTTGAGATAATCGGTCCTATGAATTAGGACCGTTTTTTATTGTGTTTTTATGCTGCAAAGGTTTGCGTAAATCGAAAAAATACGCTAACTTTGCAGGCAATTTTTTGAAAATTATAATTTAATGAAGGCATTCTGCTATCATAGTTTAATACTTGAAGGTGGACAGTTGGAAATATGGAAAACAGGCTGTTTACCGGCTAAGGAAGTCGTGTTCAAGATTATGGATGACGACTTCCCAAAATGCGATTTAGAGTTGTATGATAAAGATTCAAAAGTTCGTTTTGATTACGAATACGACAAAATGCCAATGGATGGTATGTTTCTGCTGCAGGTAACTGGAATGGCTGATGACTTGAAACTGCGAGTGTTTATTGACACAAGGACAAAACCTAACTATTTGTGGATTGAGAAATTATCCCGCACAGACATGGAGACTGTGAATAAACAAATAACAAATGCTGTGAAGTATGCTTTAAGTAAAAGGGCTAATGCATATGGTTGGGAAGTTAAAGTGAGGAAATTTGTTCCTGGTGCTCCCAAGGACGAAGATTTGTATGGCATAGCGCTGGGATACGCGGGCGATGACTATAATGAGATAAAGGTTGACAAAGAAATCTTTAGATCTGTTGTGATATCATACGCGGTTGCTGACGAAGTAATAAAGTGGGTATTGTTTTTTATGAAAGGAAAGAAAAAGCCTTTGTCAATAATTGCGCCATTAAAAGCTGCTAATGTGGCAGGGGCAATGAACAAACTAACAAAAACAACTTTTCAGGATATATTCGGCGATTTGTTAGGAAATAGTGTGTCGTGTGTTGATAGATATATGAGTGATGGGTATGTCTGGAATCCTAATGATAAAGTATTCGATAAAATGGTTGGTGTCTTCGAACAGATTGTTGCTAAAATCTTGCCGTTGAAATAATTTTTTTTTGTATTATTTTGTCCTCTATTGTTCATTTTTGGTCATAAATATTTTTGACTAAAAATGAACGATTTTTTTATTTGGTGGTTCCACTTTTAAGTCCTACTTTTGCACCCCGAAATCGAGTGAAGATCGGGCCCTTTCTGATCTCAAAGTTTAACTTCTAAAAAGCATTAAATGATGAGACAGATTGTTTTGAATCTTGATGATGAGGCTTTTGAGCCTTTTATGGGTATGCTGCGCCTTTGTAATAAGATAGAGGTGGTGGGCGAAGGTGTTTTGATTGATACCAAGGATGTTATAGACCATTGCATGGGCGTGGCTATAAAAGAAATGGTGGAAAGAAAGACTATTCGTTATGCATATGATTTCGCCTATATCATGATGGGTATAAACGAGGGGCTGGTTGATAAAAAGCTGTTCTTTGTATCACCACAAGAGTACTTGGACTATCTTAACGAGTTGGTAGAATGTGGCCTGCCCGGAAAGTCTACCTTATATAATACAATAAGTAGAACCTGCGGAAAATATCCTGATTGGACTTTTATTGATAACCCTACAACGTTCGAATCGTTGAGAAGAAAGAACGTGTTTAAGCAGTTTCTGAGTGCCTTTTTGAAGGAAAAACGAGCCAGATTGGAACGAATGTTGGAAAATCAATATGATGTTGGAATGGATATTGGAAAGTAGGAAATAAAGCCTTTTTAGGTACAAAAATACTCTCTACCTTTGCATCGCCAAAAGGGAAAAACGACATCCCTGAGGCGATGCAAAATTAGTTATTAACAAAATAGAAAATAGTTATGTTTATAGTAAGAAAAGCAAGAAAACTAAGAGTGGTTGAGCAGAATCTCTGCGAATACCAGAGTATGAATCAGAGAGCTGAGTACACCGTAAGAGGGCTGAACAAGAAACTGAGTGACGACCTGGTGGAAATGCTAGTACAGCAGCTGATGGGATTCCATGAGTACATGCAGGAAGAGATAGCTGACGACCTGGAACTCTTTGTGAAGAAAAAGGTGGTTAAAACTACAGGATGCCCTTCGGTGGATTGCGTACTGGATGTGTGCTATATGTGGATTGCTGCTGAACTGGGAGAGCTGAATTAGAAGGTGAGAAAGTGAGAAGGTGAGAAGGTGAGAAAGTGAGAAGTTATGAAGATGACTAAGAAAATGAAGGCGAGAAAGCCGATTGAGACTAGAGTTTGCGTGGTGACATTGAATAATGGATATACGCTGGTGGTAGACGGTAACAGTTATCTGTATTTCGATATAGTGGAATTGGCCAAAGGGCTGATACTGCATGCGGGGTTAGGCCGCAAGAGCCCAACAACCAAGTTCGGGCGCGATGCCTTGCTGAAAGCCATTGGCAACGGAAGTGCTGAGAAGCGAATGCAGAAGGAGATTAATGAACTGCAGAAGAAGGTGGACCAACTAACAAACAAGTTACATGGATATAAGAAAGAACAAGAGGGGGATTAAGGTGAAGCGATGCTGTGCATCGTGCGCTAACAAGAAGATAGATGAATTTGGCGTTCGCCATTGCACATTAGGCTATGACAGCTGCGATACCTGCCGCCATTGGCGCATGCGTGAAGAACTGCGCAACGCGGGCACTCCCTTTGGGGTGATCAAAACCAAAGAGTATCTGCACTATGTGCTGAATATTCGCAATCGCGAACTGGATAGTGGCTGCTTCAAGAAGCGCGTGCCATTGAGAGATATAAGTGAAATCCGCAAGGAGTACTTAATGGAACATAAGGACATAAGAACATGTTTTTAAAGACCTACGGATTGTACGGATTATACAGATTATAAATATCTATAGTGTTTAACAATTAAATTATTTACAATTATGAGAAAGAAAAATGGAGTGAGAAAAATGTCGAAGCATGATCGTGAGTTGTTGGCGGCTGCTGATCCAAAGATTGTGCATGGTATCGAAGAGTGCGTACGCATCTACAACGAGATGAGCGATGCTGCACTATCATCTGAACCCACAATTGGCGGAGCCATAGCCATACTGCAGGCTGTGAGTAAGGTAATAGCGCACTACAAGCGCGCCATGCAGAAACTTGGCATCGACGTAGACCAGAATCTGCACGACTGCGTAGCTCTATGGGAGAAGCGTATGGACGATGGCAAGGACATGATGGAACAGGAGAATTTCGACCGCCTGGCTGATGACATCGCCGCAAACGAGACAGCGAAGGCATTATTGGTAAATGTAAGATTTTAAAGCGTCAAGAGATGATGGTATCTAAGAAGTACAAAAAAGAGTGGAAAAAAGTAGTGACCAAGGTACTGGAGTTCTATTCCTGGAGTACCTTGAGATTTAGAAAAGATTCTAAGTCAAGAGAGATAGCTCGAAAGGGCGACATTCTTGCAGCAGAGATCTTTGCGCTGATTAACGATAGGGTAGAACCTACCATCGAGGGCCAGCTGGCGGCTGTAATAGCTATTACTCAGAGCTATGCATTCCTCCGCGGAAGCGTGTGGCAGGTAGAAGACGACCCCGACAAGCTGATAGAAGCTTTCACCCAGAGATTAAGGGACGACGGGTGGCGATGGGTAAAGCACGACCATGTGCAGTATCGCTATGAGGACTTCTTTCTGGGCGAGAAAGTAGATAGCGAGAAGTTCCTGGAGACAGTAAAAAATATGCATCACTACGACGAAAAGCATTATAAGTAATATTAACCCCGAGTCGTAACGAATTTGGTGAGTGAGGAAAAGTATCCGGATGTAATTGAGCTCAAACTAAAACTTCGCTTTTCCTGTTGACACATGACTCATATAAACATTACGACTATGACAGTAAAAAAGTATATTGAAGTACCAGAAGAAATTCTGGTAGGCCTCGCTGAGGGCAAATTTATAGAGGGATCATTGCATCGTGACAAAAACACAGGGCGTATTGTGTTCAACGCCTACAATCGCTTGTCGCGACAGCCAGGATACCAGAAACCTAAAGAGGAGGTGATTGGTGAAACCGACTTTGGTCGCGTAGCCGAGACTCCAAAGAAGATTAAAGTATACGAGAGTTTCCCCAAGCGTATGGGTGCAGCACGTATCCTGGCTGCTCTCGACCGCGAGTTTAAGGACATTAAGGGGGCCATATTTAACCGAGAGATTGTAGAACGTGTATAATTTTAATAACTAAGATCAATGGAAACATTAGTAATGATTAAAGAGGTGGGCGCATACTCTGAGCGCCAGTATCAGAAACAAGGTGGTGGCTTTGAATATTTTAAGAGTCGCGGAGTAGTAATGAAGCGTGGAGGCGATGAACTCTATGGCGAGATGATAGGTGAATACGCCAGCAAGAATCGCGATGCGGTATTGCGTCAGGATGTACCCTACATCGTTAAGGGTTTTTGGAAACACCGCACTTGGCAGGACCAGAACGGCCAGAACCGCCACGAAAATATGTTCTACATAACCGATCTTCAGGTCTTATAAGGCCTACGGATTGTACGGATTTTCTTGGACAAGCCAAGCGGCAAAGCCGAGTCCGAATTTTATAAGTTAATTTTTCAGATATATGGGATTTTGCTATCAGAAGAATTTTTGTAATCCTACCCAGCCCGTTGACGAAGCGCAGTTCTATGCGCTCGTCAGGGCTACGGAGTGGGCAGAGAAGATTGATAAGTTTCGTGAAACGGGCGATCAGGCCCTTAAACGTAAGTTGCCAGCCTTTATATTCCAGTCAACCTTTGATGAAACCAAATCGCCCAAGGGTAAAGTGGGGGCATGGCGCAAGCAGGCTGCTACAAAGCTTACAGGCCTCGTTGTAATGGATATAGATCATATAGAAAACCCTCTAACACTCTATCAGGGATGGATGGAAAAGGGACTTGACTTTAAGAAGTTGGGAATCTTATTGATTTACATTTCTCCTTCAGGTAAGGGCTTGAAGATAGTGTTCAAGGCTCGCCTTGATTGGGGAAACCTGATTGCTAATCAACACGCCATGGCTGAAACGCTTGGCGATGTTGAGGTAGATGAGAGTTGTAAAGATTCTTCAAGAATGAGTTTCATTTGTAAAGAATCGGATATTTTATACTTAGACAAAGAATTATTTACGTATGAGAACAAAGAATTTGCTGAGAAATACAATGCTGAGTATAGGGCTGGTCATAGTCGTGATGATAAAGCTGCTACTGTGGCCAACAAAACAAGCCAACAAGCTGCTGAGCAAAGCGGGAATCTGGATGCTGAGAAAGTGGAAGTAAAAACTTTTAAGGGTATACCGTATGAAGATATTATCAACGAATGGTGGAAGCAGAGCGGCGGAGTTCCGCAAGAGGGTGAGCGCAATGTTAAGCTATACCAACTTGCCGTTAGTCTTAGGGCTATTTGCGATAACAGCAAGTCTCTGGTGCTTAGTGTCATGCCTCGTTTGGGTTTGGATGATTTGGAGGTTGAGCGCATAGTAGATTCGGCTTGCAAAGAGCCGCCAAAGGGACTCTCTAAAGCCATGCAAGAGGTGCTTGCTGCGGTTAATCCAAAGAAGGTGGAAGCGCCAACAGCCAGCGAGATTGACGAATGGCTGTGGGAGTGGGGCGCACAGATTGAGGAACTGTTCCCATACTTCCCGCTACTGCAGGATGCTTGCAAGGGTTTGAAGCGCAATCAATATCCAGCTGCGCTGGTGGTTAGTGGTGCCTTCGCCATGACGCTGATGACGCGTTGTCGTTATAGTTTCTATCATCGTCCTGAAGAGTTACGCCGTTTGAATTCTTCTGCGCTGATAATAGGTGACCCTGCAAGTGGAAAATCATTTGCTACCCGCCTCTACAAGTTGCTTACAGCACCAATCTTAGCTGCTGATAGAGTAGGCAAGGATGCCATCAACGCTTACCGTGAGCAGATGAAGACTAAGGGCGCTAATAAGGAGAAGCCTAAAAAGCCGAAGGTAACTATCCGCATCCACCCCGCGCGAACCAGTAACGCGCAATTCATACAGGATATGGTGAATGCCGTAGAGGAGGTGGATGGTGAGCCACTACAGCTGCATATGCTCACCTTTGATACTGAGCTGGATAACACCCTCTCGATTCAGAAAGGTGGCTCATGGATTGATAAGCAGACATTGGAGCTAAAGGCTTTCCATAACGAGGAGGACGGACAGTTCTATACCAATATGGACTCTGTGATTGAGAACTTCATCGTGACTTGGAATTATGTCTATACAGGCACGCCGTTGGCCTTGAAGAACAAAGTTAACGACCGTAACTTTGGCTCGGGTCTGCCAACACGCTTGACCTGTATCCCATTGCCCGCCACCAATTTCCAGATGCTGACTCGCGAAAGCACGCTTGATGTTGAGAGCGACAAGCGCATAGCTGAGTGGGCAAAGAAATTGGATAAAACCAAGGGCGTTCTTCCCTTTGGCAAGATCGTGGATGAACTCTTTGATTGGACCGCACGCCGTATGGCTGATGCGGAGGAGAACAACTCAAAAGCAGAAGAGATGCTGCTGAAGCGTTGTGCTTATCATGCCATCAATTTTTCGGCACCATTCATCGTGATGCGCCATTGGGATAAGATGAAGCAAGACGGTGAATTCTGGCACGGAGAATTCGAGACGGACGAGGTGGATTGGAAACTCGCTGAGCTCATTGTTAACATGCAGTATGCTTGCCAGCGTCACTACTTCCTCGGCATGGCTGAGAAGTACTTTGATGACCAGCTACGAGAGATTTCAGTTAATGCGCATCGTAAAGATAGGACAATTGAAGCCTTTGAGCGACTTCCTGAAGAGTTCGTGATTGATGATGTTATGAGTTGTTTTGGTCTGAATAATGATTCGTCAGCCCGCTCAAGGGTAAAGCGCTTGGTAAAAGATCATCTTGTTGTGAAGATTGATGAATACCAAGATAACGGCACAACAAAAGCAATATATAAGAAGATAGGAACGATGCGTTAACGCAGGTGCGCAGGTGCACAGGTTCATTGCAAGCAATGCGGCAGAGCCGAGTGCATTAGGTAATTAAGAATTTAGGATTTAGAATTAAGAGATTATGGAAGAAATAATTCAATTAAACAGTGGGGCGAAATTGTCGCCTCACTTTACCCTGGGGGAGATGACAAAGAGTAATTCTCATCCCGAAGTGTATAACATCCCAAGTCATGAGGCGATTGCTAACCTTAAGCGATTGTGCGGGTGGCTGGAGGTGCTGAGAGAGCGATACAACCAAAAGTATGGGGTAGGGGAAGAACCAATTAGAATCAACAGTGGCTATCGCAGCCCACAACTAAATAGGGCAATTCATGGGAATGCGAATAGCAATCACATGACGGGCTGCGCGTGTGATATAAGGGTGAGCGGTATGGAGCAGGCGCTTCGCTATGCGGTGATCCTGATGGATTACGCGGATGAATCGCAGCAGGAGTTTGACGAACTGCTCATTGAACGTAATCGCTACGGGGCTATCTGGGTGCATTTCGCGGTGCGGACAAAGGATAACAGAAGAAAAATTTTGTTTATTAATGCTTAAAAATGTTGGTGGTTTCGGAGAATAGTTATATCTTTGCATTCAGAAATAATACGTTTAACGATTAATAAAGATTAGAGAATTATGAAAAATTTGAAATCAATTGCTGCAGGTCTTTGTGCTGCACTGGTATTGGTAGGTTGTAACGTAAGTAACACTGCTAAGGGTACTGCAATCGGTGCTGGTGGTGGTGCTGCTCTGGGTGCAATCATTGGTAAAATAGCTGGTAATACTGCCGTTGGTGCTGCTATCGGTGGTGTGGTAGGTGCTGGTACAGGCGCTATCATCGGTAGCAAGATGGATAGAGCTAAGAAGCAGGCCGAGGCTGTGAAGAATGCTCAGGTAGAGACTATCACCGATGCTAACGGACTGGAGGCTGTAAAGGTGACATTCGATTCTGGTATCCTGTTTGCTACAAACAAGGCCGACCTGAATGCTGAGTCGAAGAGCTCTCTGCAGCAGTTTGCTACTGTACTGAAGGACAACAGCGATTGTGATATCGCCATCTTCGGTCATACCGACAACACTGGTACTGATGCTATCAACAATCCTCTGTCGAAGAAGCGTGCTCAGAGCGTTTCTAGCTACCTGAAGACACAGGGTGTTGCTTCATCACAGATCAAGACTGTAGATGGTCAGGGTTCAACAAATCCTGTAGCCGACAACTCTACAGCTGAGGGTCGCAAGCAGAACCGCCGCGTGGAGGTTTACATGTATGCTTCGGAGAAGATGATTAAGGAGGCTAACGCTGAGGCAAACAAGTAATTGAGGTTTGAGGTTTGAGATTTGAGGTTTGAACATTATTAAGAAAATAGTGAAATGGATAGTGGTGGCGTTTTTTGCTTCCACTATCCTTGCTGTTGTGGCACTGCGATTTGTGCCAGTGTACTTTACACCACTGATGTTTATTCGCTGCGCGGAGCAGATAGGCGAGGGTAAGAGCTTGAAAATGAAGCACACCTGGGTGCCCATCGAGAAGATATCGCCATCGCTACCCATGGCTGTGATGGCCAGCGAGGATGCAAAATTCCTACAGCACCACGGCTTTGACTATCAGGCGATAGAACATGCGGCAAAGCGTAATAAACAGCATCCTGAGAAGCGCAAGCTGGGCGCATCGACCATATCGCAGCAAACGGCCAAGAACGTATTTCTGTGGCCAGGACGCTCATGGGTGCGCAAGGGCTTTGAGGTGTACTTTACGGCGCTGATAGAGATGATGTGGAGTAAACAGAGAATTATGGAGGTGTATCTGAACTCGATAGAGATGGGCGAGGGTATATATGGTGCGCAGGCTGTGGCCGAGGAGCACTTTAATACCACTGCCGAGAACCTATCGAAAGCTCAGTGTGCGCTGATTGCGGCAACGCTGCCTAACCCCAGAAAGTTCTCGAGTAAGAATCCTTCGGGATATATGCTGAAACGCCAGTCGAGGATTATGAGGGAGATGAAATACGTAGACCGCTTGCCTCGAGAGGGGGAGGATGCTAAAAAGAAGAAGTAGTTACTTGCGAAGCTCCCAGAAGGCAACGGCGGCGGCTGCAGCTACATTAAGCGAATCGACCTGATGCGACATAGGAATGCGGACTGTAAAGTCTGCATTTTTTATGGTTTCGTGCGGAAGCCCGTCGCCCTCGGTACCCATGATAAACGCAAGCTTGGACTGCTGTTTGAGCACGGGATCGTCGAGCGAGATAGACTGATCGGTTAGCGCCATGGCGGCTGTGCGGAAGCCAAGGGCCTTGAGGTCGGCGTAAGAGTCGAGCCACGTCCAAGGCACAAGGAATATGGTGCCCATCGACACGCGGATGGCACGGCGGTTGAGTGGATCGCAGCTGCTGCGGGTGAGCAGCACGGCATCGATGCCAAGGGCAGCTGCACTACGGAAGATGGCACCGATATTGGTGGTGTCGCAAACGGCATCGATCACACATACTCTATGGGCATCTTTTAAAACATCGTCGAGTTTGGGTTCGGGTTTGCGACGCATGGCGCAGAGCACGCCGCGGGTGAGGGTGTAGCCCGTGAGTTGGGCCAGTAATTCGCGCGCGCCCGAGTAGATAGGTATATCGCCACAGGCTGCAATGATATCGGCTGCATCGCCCTCAATGTGGCGACGCTCGCAGAGCAGCGCCTGCGGCTGGTAGCCAGCCTGCATAGCCACACGAATCACCTTAGGACTCTCGGCGATGAAAAGGCCGTTTTCTGCATCCTGACGTTGGCGTAGCTGTGCTTCGGTGAGCGAACTAAATATCTCAATGCCAGGCTGTTGTAGTGATTTTATTTCAGTGATTCTTGAATCCATGTTTATTTGGTATAGAAATCGATTAATCGCTCGAGCCACTGCTGGCATACCATGCAGAACTCGGGCTCCTCGTTGGTGCGCATACGACAGTTTTCGTAGCCTCGCCAAACACCCTTAGAGAGGTATCCGCCGCCTTCGATGAAACCGGCTTTTCCTTGGCGCACCAGATTCTCCCATTTGCCGTTGAAATCGCATTTTGTGGTGATATTGGGCTCCCAAGGCTCTGTGTCGGCAAAGTACATGGGATCGTCGTCGCCATAAGGGTACTCATCGGCCAGGCCTCCGAAGGAATGGCCAAACTCATGTACCACTACAGGGCGGAAGCTGGGGCCATTGACGTAGGTGAGGTTGTAGGAGTTATAGATGCCGCCACCACCGTAGCGATCGGTGTTTACCAGCACGATGATGTGCTCGTAAGGTGTGCCAGCCAACACGTCGTGCAGGCGCTTAAGATGCAGGGTGGTGAGGTAGCGGTTGCTATAGAATGTGTCGAAATGTGAGCCAAGAACGGTGTTCTTCCAAATGCCCTGGTTGGGCTCGCTGGTGCCTGTGTCGACAGAGGGTGACTGCACGGCCACGATGTTGAAGCGACTCTTGAGACGCTTGAAGGGCTCGTGCTGAAACAGCGACTGCATCGCTACCTTGCAATCGTCGATGAATCGGGCCATCTCATCGGCCTGGTATCCCTCGGCCACATAGGCTATATGTATGCAGCGGCTGGTGTCGGCCGCCTGCTGCAGGGTGATATATGGCATGGTGGCGATGGAATCGGTCTTTCGAATCAGAATGTCCTTAGGATCGACGCGATGCGTGGTGGTGGCACTGATGCGATTGTGATAGTCGTAGAGCTCGACGGTTACATCTACTGGCTGTTTGGGATAGGGCACCAGAAACACATTCTCGAACGACTTCTGAGTGTGCTTGGCCTCGTCGGTGGCCAGCCACTCCTGGAAGAGCGTTGAAAACGAGTTGCGATAGATGACCTGCTGGGTGTCGGTGGTGCGCACAATGATCTGACCATTGCCCTTAAGCGGCACTTCGGCCAGATGCTGGCGCTTGCCATACCATCGGGGCATGGATACAAGCTCGTCGACATAGATGTTCTGAGAGGTGCTGCTACCAGCAAAGATGTAGTCGATGCGCAACGTGCGATCGCAGAAATAATCGCTGAAACGCTGGGCTGAAATATGATTAGCGCAGAAAAGTAACGCGCTGAATATCAATATCTTTTTCATAATTCGTTAATTAAATCCTTTACATAAGGGCGCTCCCAATCGCGCAGGTGAAATCGCTCGTTGTCGTACTGCAGGAGGTCGAGGTCGAGCGTTACGATGCCATCCTCATTATGTGTGCGGCCCTGGCGCTTCTCGGTTTCCTTAAGCACTTCGCTGAGCAGATTAGGGCCAAAGGCTGTGGTGCCGCTGCAGAGCTGATTGAGATAGGGCTCGCTGCGAAGCGAGTTGATGGGCTCCGTGTAGATCGCGGAGGTGAAGTGGGCCTCTACCAACAGCTGCGTTAATGCTGTGCGGGCGGCCTCGAGATTGGCCTCCTGATTGAAGTTTGAGGCCATGCTGATGATGATGTGATGTAACTTTTGTGCCATAACGTTTGCAAAGATACAGATTTTAGGGCACGAATTACGCGAATTTTAAAGAATTAATGAATATTTTCGTGTTAATTCGTGCAATTCGTGCCAATTATTGATTACCTTTGCAACGTCAATTATATATAATAAGGTATAAGAAACTATCAAAAGATGCGCAAAAGTGATATGTTGAGTTGACAAAATGAAAGAAAAACGGGAAATTATGTGAATTTCTGCTTAAATATTTGGTGGAATGAAATAAAAAGTGTAATTTCGCAGCGCAATTATAAAAAGAGTATATAAACCATTTAAAAAATAAACAATCAAATGAAGAAGTACAACTTTAACGCAGGTCCCTCGATGCTTCCTCGCGAAGTGATTGAGAAGACCGCTCAGCAGTGTCTTGATTTCAACGGCTCAGGTCTCTCATTGATGGAGATCAGCCATCGTGCAAAGGATTTCCAGCCTGTAGTAGACGAGGCTGTGGCTCTGGTAAAAGAGCTACTCGAGGTGCCCGAGGGCTACTCAGTAATCTTCCTTGGTGGTGGTGCCAGTCTGGAGTTCTGTATGATTCCTTATAACTTCCTGATTAAGAAGGCTGCTTACCTGAACACTGGTGTTTGGGCTAAGAAGGCAATGAAGGAGGCTAAGCTTTTCGGTGAGGTAGTAGAGGTGGCTTCTTCGGCCGACGCAAACTATACCTTCATCCCTAAGGATTGGACAGTTCCCGCAGATGCCGACTATCTGCACATCACAACAAATAACACTATCTACGGTACTGAGATCCGTAAGGATCTTGACGTTCCTGTACGTCTGATTGCTGATATGTCGTCTGATATCTTCAGCCGTCCTGTTGACGTAGCTAAGTACGACGCTATCTACGCTGGTGCTCAGAAGAACCTGGCTATGGCTGGTGTAACAATCGTTATCGTTAAGGACGACGCTCTGGGTAAGGCTCCACGCGAGATTCCAACAATGCTCGACTATCGTACACACGTAGATAAGGGTTCAATGTTCAATACTCCTCCTGTAGTGCCCATCTACAGCGCTCTGGAGAACCTGCGCTGGATTAAGAAGCAGGGTGGTGTAGCAGCTATGGACAAGCTGGCACAGCAGCGTGCCGAGATTGTTTACGGCGAGATTGACCGCAACAAGATGTTCAAGGGTACAGCCAAGGCTGAGGATCGCTCACTGATGAACCTCTGCTTCGTAATGGCTGACGAGTATAAGGAGCTTGAGAAGGACTTCCTCGACTTCGCAGTATCAAAGGGTATGGTTGGTGTTAAGGGTCACCGCTCAGTAGGTGGTTTCCGTGCATCTTGCTACAATGCTCAGACCATCGAAGGCTGCAACGCTCTGGTAGCTTGCATGAAGGAGTTCGAGAGTAAACATTAATAATATAACCTACGGATTATACGGATTATACGAATTAATTTAAGAAATAGGAAATAATCTAAGAAAAAATCTGTAAAATCCGTAAAATCCGTAGGCAATAAAATATTAAAACTATGAAAGTATTAGTTGCAACAGAGAAGCCATTTGCAGCAGCTGCTGTTAATGGTATCAAGGCAGAGATTGAAGCAGCTGGCAATGAGTTGGTGCTGCTCGAGAAATATACTGAGAAGGCTCAGCTGCTGGACGCAGTAAAGGATGCCGACGCACTGATTATCCGCAGTGATAAGGTTGACGCTGAGGTGCTGGACGCTGCTAAGCAGTTGAAGATTGTGGTACGCGCAGGTGCTGGTTACGACAACATCGATCTGGCTGCTGCTACAGCTCACAACGTAGTAGCTGAGAACACTCCTGGTCAGAACTCAAACGCTGTAG